>DAML01000015.1:193791-194043 GCA_002497075.1 Methanomassiliicoccaceae archaeon UBA472 | reverse complement strand
CCAGGCGGTCCTTGACCTCGTCCCATAGGGCCGCCCTTTTCAAGGAGTGCTCGACGATCTCGTCCAGCTCCTTCTTGGTGTGCTTGCGCCTGCGCAGCTTGCCGTCCACCATTTCGGCAATCCCGTGCAATCGAGGACCGTACGCCACGTTCTCGTAGATGCTCTTAGGGAAGGGGTTTGGCTTCTGGAACACCATCCCGATGCGTCGGCGGACGTCCACCACGTCAACATCGTCATCGTTGACGTCCTCCC
>DAML01000015.1:0-193784 GCA_002497075.1 Methanomassiliicoccaceae archaeon UBA472 | reverse complement strand
ATCAGGTCGTTCATGCGGTTGATGCACCTGATGAACGTCGACTTACCGCAACCGGACGGGCCGATGACGGCGGTCACCTGGTTCATCTCGATGTCCATGCTCACGCCCTTGAGGGCGTGGTTCTTGTCGAAGTATACGTGAAGATCGTCTGTGTGTATCGCGGTCGTCATTTTTACCACCTGTACTTGTCGCGGTATCTTTTCCTGAGGACTATGGCTATCAAGTTCATCCCGAGCACCAGCAGCAGAAGCACCAGCGCTGTGGCGTACTGTATCGGCCGGGTGGCCAGCAGGTCGGACGACTGTGTGGCCATGTAGAACACGTGATAAGGTAGTGCCATGAAGCTGTCGAAGAAGCTGTCCGGCAGCCTCTGCAGGGACATTGCTACGCCGGTAAGCATCAGCGGAGCCGTTTCGCCGGCGGCCCTGGACACGGAAAGGATTATCCCGGTGAATATTCCCGGAAGGGCGTACGGAAGAACGTGATGCCAGATGGTCTGCCATTTGGTTGCGCCCAGCGCGTAGGACGCTTCCCGCACCGTGCCCGGCACGGCGGCGATGGCTTCCCTGGCCGACGAGATCATCAGCGGCAGGGTCATTATGCTCAACGTAAGACCGGCCGAGATCAGGGAAAAACCAAGACCAAGGAAGGCCACGAAGATGCTCAGCCCCAGCAATCCGTACACTATCGACGGAACTCCGGCCAGATTGTAGATCGCCAATTTGAACACCCGGCCCATCCAGGAGCTCTGCTCGTACTCCACCAGGTAAATGGCGGACATCACGCCGATCGGCACGGATATTGACAGGACGATGAGCATCAGGTAGAAGGTGCCCACGATGGCGGGAAGTATTCCACCTTCGGTGTTGGCTCGGCGCGGCATCTCCGTGAGGAACTCGATGCTCAAGCGCTCCAATCCGCCGGTGGCGATGTATCCCAGCAGTACGACCAGAGCCAGGACGACCAGCAGGGCGCAGACCCGGAACATGCTGAAGACCGCGATCTCGGTCGCCTTCCGGTTGAGCATCATCAGTACTCCTCCCTATAGCGCCTGGTCACCCATTCGGCCAGGAAGTTTATGACGAAGGTTATTATGAACAGCACCAGCCCGACCAGGAAGAGCACGTGGTAGTGTTCCGAACCGAACTCCACCTCGCCGAAGTCGATGGCGATGGCGGCGGTCATCGTTTGAACTGAGCGAAGGAAGTCGAAGTGCAATAGCGTAGCATTCCCGGTGGCCATGAGCACGGTCATCGTCTCACCGACCGCCCTGCCGAAAGCCAGTACGATAGCCGCCACGACCCCGGACAAGGAGGCGGGGACCACGACGTGCCGAATGGTCTCCCATCTTGTGGCGCCCAGCGCCAGGGACGCTTCCCGCAGGTTCCGGGGAACGGCGTTCATGGCGTCCTCGGCCACGGTGACCATTATCGGAATCATCATCACGGCCAGCATGATCGCTCCGTTCAAAGCGTTCAGCTTGGTCACCGGGTCGAACACCACCGCGATCCATTCTGACAGAATGACCAACGCAAAGAAACCGAAGATGACCGACGGGATCCCGGCCAGCATCTCGATGGCCGGTTTGAAGATAGCTTTGACGCGGGGGCTGGCCAGCTCCGCCAGCCAGATCGAGCATCCCAGCCCGATCGGGATGGCTATGAGCGCCGCGCCGAAGGACACCATCATCGTACCTACGAAAAGCGGCACGATGCCGTACAGCGGGTACATCGGGTGGGAGGGGTTCCATACCGTCCCGGTGAAGAAATCGATTATGTTGATGGAGGTGAAGGCCGGCAGCGCCCCCATCAGCAGTTCGCCGAACACAGCCGCCAAAGCAATTACGGAGGTCCAGGTGGCTATCGTTAGCGTAAGCTGGATCACCTTCTCCCGGGGAGGCAGATGCTTGTTCTTGCGCACTCTGCGCCCTCCTTCCCTTCTCAACTTCAACGCCACTCTAACTACGCTCCTTTTGGGGTTTGGAAAAGGTTCTATGGGGTTTGGTTAAAGGGTTAAGGAAGAGGTTTGGATCAGCCCAGCTTGGCCCTCTCCTCGGCGATCACTTCGGCCGAAAGAGGATAGAAGCCGACCTCCACCGCCACCTGCTGCCCCAGATCGGCGTCCAGGATCCAGCTCAGCCAGCGGCTGACCTGGTCCGTCGGGGTGCCGTCGGTGTAGATGTACAGGTACCTGGACAGGTCGTACTGTCCGGACTGCACCGCTTCCGCGTCCAGCGGCGAAAAGGCCGTCGCGGTGTCGTTCTTCTTCAGGTCCAGGACGTTGATGCCGGAAGCGTCCGCATATCCAATGCCGACATAGCCGACGCCACCATGGTCTCCCTGCACCGCCGCGACAATGGCGGAGTTGCCGGAGAGCATGTTCATCTCCTGCGAGTAGTTCTCCTTCTTCAGCACGTGCTCCCAGAAGAACTCGTACGTTCCGGAAGTGGACTGGCGACCGTAGAGGGTTATGGACTCGTCATTCCCGCCCACCTGGTTCCAGTTGGTTATCGTCCCGTTATAGATCCCGCGCAGCTGCTCGACGGTCAGGACGCTCACCGGGTTGTCGGTGTGGGTGATGATCGCTATTCCGTCGATGGCCACCTTGAACTCGACCGGGTTCACGCCGTTGGCCTGGGCAGCCTCGATCTCGCTGGTCTTGATCTTCCTGGAGGCCTGGGCCAGGTCCACCTGACCATTCACCAGCGCGGTGATGCCGGTGCTGCTTCCGCCGCCGGACACCTCGACGGTTATCCAGGAGTTGTCAGCGTGGAAGTCCTCGGACCACAGCTGGCAAAGCTCCAGCAGGGTGTCCGAGCCCTTTTGCGTCAGAGTTACTGCCGAAGGGGTCACTCCCATCTTCACCAGGTTGTCCTCGTAGGCGTTCTGGGATATCTCGTAGAAGCCGATCTCTCCGACCATGCTCTGGCCGTCATCGAAGCTGACGATCCAGCGCAGGTAGTCCTTCACGATGCCGGTAGGGGTGCCCTTGGTGTACAGGTACAGGTAACGGGCAAGGTCGTACTTTCCGGACCTGACGGCCGATTCGTCCGTCGGGGCGAAAGCGTCCGAGCCGGAATCCTTCTTCAGGTCCAGGACGTTGATGCCGGAAGCGTCCGCATATCCAATGCCGACATAGCCGACGCCACCCTGGTCTCCCTGCACCGCCGCGACAATGGCGGAGTTGCCGGAGAGCATGTTCATCTCCTGCGAGTAGTTCTCCTTCTTCAGCACGTGCTCCCAGAAGTATTCGTACGTTCCAGACGTGGACTGGCGGCCGTAGAGGGTGATGTCCTCATCAGCGCCGCCCACTTGGTTCCAGTTGGTGTACGTTCCGTTGTAGATGCCGCGGAGCTGCTCGACGGTCAGAACGCCGATGTCGTTCGAGGTGTGCACGATTATCGCTATTCCGTCGATGGCAACCTTGAACTCCACGGGGGTGAATCCGGCGGCCTGGGCGCTCTCTATCTCGCTGGCCTTGATCTGGCGTGAGGCCTGCGCCACGTCCACCTGTCCGTTTATCAGGGCGGTGATGCCGGTGCTGCTTCCGCCGCCGGACACCTCCACCTCAACGGCCGAGTTCTCGGCCATGTATTCCTCTGCCCAGATCTGGCAGAGCTCAAGCAATGTATCGGACCCCTTCTGCATGATGACGCCGCTTTCATCGTTGTCGTCATCATTGTCCTGGAAGAGGAACACACCGACGGCGGCCACTATGATTATGGCTACGACGCCGATGACCAGGTACTTCATCTTGTTCTCCATTCTTTCACCATTGAGCTGTAAAGAAAGAACAAGGAGCCGCGGTCCAGTCATACAGGACGATTAACGGAGGATCGAGCTGGCGTATTTCGCCGAAGTCCTTTCCTGTCCCGGCTAGCTCTTTGTGCATTTTCTCCGGATCGAGCTACCAAGGGCACCATTTATATACATTGGCGAAATAGAATATATTCTTGTATTTTGTATATAGAAATAGTATCGATTAGTATTTTTTATATTTCTAGTAAGTTTTGTATATACAATAAGCACTTAAGTACGTTCGTGAAACGGGATAATGCCATGAACACCGAGATCCGCCGGGTGCAGAAGACCGGAGCATCCACGTTGACCGTGTCGTTACCGAAGAGCTGGGTCGATTCGGCCGGACTCAAAGCAGGCGACCAGGTCTCGATGGCCGTCCAGCTGGATGGAACGATAATGCTGGACACCAACATGGACCGCCGCAAGGAGACGTTCAAGAAGGAGATCTGGACGGACGGAGACGAAAGTGCCGAGCACCTCACCCGCAAGCTTATCGGGGCGTACCTCGTCGGTTACAACGTAATTGAGGTGCGCTCCAAGGACCGCATGGAGCCGGAGGCCAAGAGCGCCATCCGGGAATTTTCCCGTTTAGCTATCGGACCAGAGGTCGTCGAGGAGACGGCCAACAGCGTGATAATGCACGATCTGTCCGATCCCATCGAACTTCCGCAGGAGAAGTGCGTCCGCCGCATGCATTTGATCGTGCGGAGCATGCACGCCGACGCTATCGAAGCGTTATGCGAAGAGGACAAAGGGTTGGCGGAGGACGTCATCGACCGTGATACGGACGTGGACCGGTTGTACTGGATGGCCGTCAAGCAGAACACTCTCATCGCCAGGGACCGCCGGCTCGGAGACCGCATGGGCCTGGACATATTCGAATCGAACGACCTGATGCTGGTGGCCCGGGGAATAGAGCGGATCGGGGATCACGCGGTACGGATAGCCAGGAACGCCTTGCTTTCCGCCGAGGACGAGGACAAGCTCCCCAATGCGGCTGATATCAGGAAGCTGAGCGCGGAGTCCATGCGGGTATTGGAAAAAGGAATGGACGCTCTGTTCCGCAAGGACATTCCGGAAGCGAACGAGGTCATCGACGAGGGAAGGGACGTCGTCAAGCGCTGCGAGAAGCTCGGTCAGAGCACTCGGGCGAAGGACAGCCGTGAGGCCATCATCATCAACATGGTCATGGACTCCATCATCCGTTCCACGATGTACGCTGTCGATATCGCGGAGATCGCGATAAACGGAAGCATGCGCATGTGATCGCCCTTGTTCCATCCTGGTTGAATCGACCGATTTGGTTCGTAGACCTCAGAAGGGGCTCATCTGTTCTGAGAACTCTTCCATAGAAGGTAGGCTAGTGCTGCCGTGCTCAGCCCGATGACGAAACCCAGGGTCAGCGTTCCGTCGGATTCACCATCGCTTTTTTCGGAAATATCGACGATGTTCTGCCTTTGCAACTCCCCCCAATCCAGGGCATCCGTGCCCTTTCGGACGAGGTAAGACTGGACCTCCTTCAGCTTGTTGTAATCCTCCTCTTTCAGCCTGATGGTCTTGTATCTCTGCTCCGAGGGATTCATATCTTCGCTTCCGTGTGCATACAAATGTAGAAATATGTATGCTAATGAATTCATTAGTATACTGATAGCATATGTAATTTGCCTAAGAAAGATGGTCGATCCGGACAGAAGATGAAAAAGAATTGCCCTTTTTGGGATGCAACGAAAGAATGGATATCAGCCGGATCGACTTGGGTCTCCCAAAGGGAGACCTTCGTAGAAGCTCTGTTCAAAGGAGGGCATTGGCAGATATATTACCTGCAAACGTGGTAAGTATATAGTAGATAATGCGTCATAATATCCCAAATAGTAGGTCATTATGACGACATTACCGATCACCTCGATCTGGAAAGGCCTTCTCATCGAAGGTTACAAGGTCGTCACGTCCGAGGATGTGAGGAGGTTAGCGCGTAAGATAGGAAAGGATGAACGAAGAAGCCTGCGCTACCTGCAGGAGCATGGATACATATTCAGGATCCTGAGGGGCGTATTCTATGTTAAAAGTCCAGAGGAGATGGAGGGGGGCTTTTTCAGATATTCGATCTACGAGATGATATCTGAGGCGATGCGGATCAAGAAGGTCAAGAATTGGTATTTCGGTTTGGAGACAGCTCTGAAGATGAACATGATGACGCACGAGTTCCATACGGTGGACTGCGTCATCACGGACTCGTTCAGGACCACGAAGAACATCGGGATCCTTGATACGAAGTTCGTCTTCAGAAAATGGGCGATGACCGAAGGACCGGTCGAATGGAAGATCAAACGGATAACGGACCATGGCTGCGTTCTGTTCCATTCGGACCGGGAAAGAACCGTCCTGGACCTGGCATACAGGAACTATATCGGCAAGGACGAACGGAAAAGGATAATATCCCCCCTGGTCGAGTTCGAAGAGCATCTGGATAATGGAAAGATGATGACATATCTTTCATCATATCCACCAAAGTTCAGGGAGATGATCGCTGGTGGACCGGTTCTTTAGGGCTGTTGGGAAGATTGGCGGAGCGGAGAGGACCGATGTCATCGAGAAGGACTATCATCTTCATTCACTGCTGTTGGAGATCTCCAAGGACCCGTACCTAAAAGGAAATCTTGCCTTTAAAGGAGGCACCTGCCTGGTCAAGGCATATTCAGGTTATTATCGCTTTTCAGAGGACATTGATTTCACCTGGGCCGACCAGGTTCGGTGGTCATCGGTCACCGCGAACCAAAGGAACGGACTCTGCGCCGATGAAGCTGAGAACGTGATCCACCATCTGAAGGATATAACTGACCGGGTAGGCCTGTCATTTTCCGGAAAAAAAGGAGGCCCGGACGTCCATATCAGCAGCAGGGGCAAGATGCTTACCATCTATCCGTCCTACATCTCCGCTTTGAGCAGGATCAAGGCAAATGTGAAGATCGAGGTGAATTTCTTTGACATCAATGCCTTTCCTTACCAGGACAAGGTGCTGGGAACCTATATGAGCGGCTCTGATTTCCAAGAGCTCGAGACCTTTCACGAGGAACAATATCGAACCTATTCGGCACCGGTCGAAATGACATGCTATGATTGCCGGGAGATCTTCATCGAGAAATGCCGGGCGATGATGACAAGGAAGGTGTACAAGCCCCGTGATTCCCTGGACCTCTATCATTTAGGCCAGACCAGGGGATTGAAGGTCCCCTTGTATAAAGATGAGATCATCAGAAAGGTCCGGTTCGCCCTTGGCACGTACGAACGTTACTGGGAGAACATCATAGATAATGACATCTCCAAAATTGATTATGACCGGCGGGATGATAATTTGCTCCTCGTGGACATGCCGATCGATATCGATGCGGCCATTGGAGAGATCCACAGGGAGCTGGAAAACATCAGGGCCGATATCGTCTCGATGATCGGAAGAGATTGACCGTGGTCGCCCCTTCTGAAATAATGATACGTTTCTGATGTCGTACCGTTCCCTGAAAGGTTATATGATGTCGTGGAAGACCGCAATTTCGGCCGATTACCGGACAACACAGCATCGATCATGCCGGAGGAGAAGCCGCCTTCGATTCCCCTACTCTTGATCCATGACGATATCGCGGAGATCGCGATAAACGGGGCGATGCGGGCCTAACTTCTCATAACGCTGTTGTCCCCGACCATGAAGTCCTGATAGATGTAGATCAGCTCGTTCTCCGACAGCGAACGTTTCAGAGCGATGGAGTTCGCGCGCACCTGGTCCAGTATCTTCTGCGCCAGCTCGTCGTCCACCTCGATGCCCTTGGCGGCCAGGATCTGCTTTATGGTGTGCCGGCCGGAATGCTTGCCGATCACGATGCGCCTAGAAAGGCCGACCTCTTCCGGAGTGTACGGCTCGTAGTTGCTCAGGTACTTGATCACACCGTCGGTATGAATTCCCGCCTCGTGCGCGAAGCAGTTGGTGCCGATTATCGGCTTCCAGCCGGGTATCTCCCGGGCGGACGCTTTCGCCACGTACTCGGCAACTTCGCGGAAGCGGTCCGTGCGATAGTTGACGTCCATGTGCAGCAGGTGCTTGGAACACATGACTATCTCTTCCAATGGAGTGTTCCCGGTGCGCTCGCCTATGCCCATAACGGTAGTGCTGACGAACTTCGCCCCGGCCTGCATTCCCGCTAACGCGTTAGCGGTGGCCATGCCGAAATCGTTGTGCGTGTGCATCTCAATGTCGATGTCCACCGCTTCTCGCAGCGCCTTGATCTCATCGTAGGCGCGGCGCGGTTCCAGAAGTCCGATGGTATCGCAGTAGCGCAGACGGTGCGCCCCGGCCTCCTTGGCAGCCTTGCCGAACTCAACGAGGAAAGCAGGATCGGCTCGCGAGGCGTCCTCGGCGTTGCATGATATGTACAGCCCGTGGTCCTTGGCGTACTCCACGCTCTCCACGACCTTCTCCAGCACCCATTCCCGGGTCTTCATCAGCTTGTTCTTGATGTGTATGTCGGAAGAGGACATGGATATGGCTACGGAATCGACGTCGCAATCGATGGAGTGCGCCACGTCCTCCTTGTTGGCCCGGTTCCATCCCAATATTGAAGCGTCCAATCCCAGGGAGGCGATCTTTTTGACCGCCAACTTCTCGTCCCCGCCCATGGCCGGGATCCCGGCCTCGATCTGTTGGACACCGACCTCATCCAGCAACTTAGCTATCCTCAGCTTCTCAAGGTTCGCGAATACGATCCCGGCGGCCTGTTCACCATCGCGCAACGTGGTATCGCAGGTGATCAGGGGGCTCTTTTCGAACTGGGCAAGGATCTCGGACCGGTCTCTCATTCGCCTACCTCTGCTTCGCCGCCCATATGGGACAGGATATTTGGTCCAGTTGCCTCTTTTCGGACAGAGTGGCAAAAGGAGAGTCTCCCTGTCGACACCTGTCTCCCAAAGGGCCCTGGACCTTGATAAATGGACGACAAAAGCTCAATAAATAGGACCGTACAAAAGGGTTTCGGACCATCGCCAATACTGGACAATTGATGAACCGTTCGGCCGCGTCAATTTGAGATCTTATAGCGCAGGAGAGCAGCCATCCCACCCAGCGATTCCAGCTTCTTCCCGCCTTCGTGCAGCTCGCTGACCACGGTAACTCGTCCTCGAGCATCCTCCACCGAACGCATCAGCGCCTCCACGTCCTTCTCCCGCACCAGGGTGTCCAAGATAAGAAGCTGCTCCACCGCCCCGGCCTTGGCCGCTTCGCGCACCTCCTTCGGTCCGTACGTCGCAAACCCGTCCGTCCCCACCTGCTCCAGCAGCTTCTCGACAAGTTCCGTCTCCTCGGCCACGCGGGAATCCTTGAGCACTTCCGCTCCCATTCCGCGTTTCATCAGCTCCTGGATGCCGTTCATGCCCGATTGTCCCGTATGGTAAAGGAACGCCTTCGAGAACATCTCCGGGTCCTTCTCCTTACCTTTGGCCATTAACGTTTCTTTAGCGAACCCGGGACCTAGTACGATTATCGGCACACCGGGAGAATATGCCTGCTTGGCCTTGGCGATGATCTCGCCGTAATAGTCACCCTCTTCCTTGGTGGCATACATCTTGCCATGACCGCCTGAAAAGATATCAGCCAGGCGCTTGATGCCGAATTGGCGTAACACAGCAACCGTCGCCTCGTCGTCGTCCAGGGCGATGAACACCACGCACGGTTTCTTGGAATCCTCGACTGCCCTTTTCACCCGATCGAGCTGGGACGGCTTCCACTGCTGCTTGATGATGGAGAGCACCTCGCCCTCCTCCATTATGAGCGTGTGATACGCGCCGACGTCCTGCGGTCCCTCTTCGATGACGCCTAACAAACGCAACCGGTTATCGAACTCCCCGAACTCCACCTTTTCTAAACGAATTCCAAGCGTCATCCGCTTCTTCTCGCCCCTCTCCGCCCTTATCTTATCGGACTTGGCTTCCTCGCGGCGGTACGTCGAGGCGTACACCAGGTCTCCCGGGGTCAGGATGTTGTAGAGATGCCAAAGATCATCGGCTACCTCCACCTGCATCTTGATCTCCCCTTTGTAACGGTCCTGGTGCAGTACCTTCATCGCCGTGGTCATGCCTTACCGGGCATTTATGGTTGTCCCAAAGCGTCCGATATTGGACAAAGTCAACGGAATTATATCAAAATTTTCGACTGACTGTAGGCACCCAGACAAAAGGGTTCCAGTGGGGTTTGGGAATTCAGTAATCATTAAGTACCCTACAATGCTACCGTGGATTTCTGATGGCAAAGTGCTTCCTGGTTCTCGAGGACGGGACTATCATGGAGGGCACGGGATTTGGTTCTATGGAGAACACCTCTGGGGAGGTGGTCTTCAGCACTGGCATGACCGGCTATCAGGAAGGCCTGACCGACCCTTCATTCCGCGGCCAAATTCTGACGATGTCCTACCCCCTCATCGGTAATTATGGTGTTAATATCAAGGACATGGAGTCCGAGAAGGTTCAGGTCAACGGTTTCGTGGTGCGGGAGCTTTGCGATTCCCCCACCGATGTTTATGGAGGCAAGGACCTCAACTCCTTCCTCAAGGAGTATGGCATACCCGGCATCGCCGGGGTGGACACCCGTTCCCTCATCATCAAGATCAGGAACGCCGGGACCATGAAAGGCGCCATCGTCTACGATGGCGATGTGGAGGAGCATCTGGAACGTATCCGCAAGATGCCCTATCCTTCGGAGAGCAACCTGGTAGGTGAGGTCAGCCCGAAACAGGTCAAGCATTTCCCCAAGGAAGGCGCCAAGAAGGTGGCGCTGTTCGACTGCGGGGCCAAGAACAACATCATCAACGAGCTGAGGAAGCGCTTCGAGCTGTACCAGCTACCTTACGATACTCCGGTCAAGTTCTTCCGCGACCACGAGGTCGACGGTCTTTTCCTGTCCAACGGTCCGGGAGACCCGGCCCATCCCGCCCTGCAGGAGACGGTCATCAGCAACGTCCGCAAGCTGCGGGACGAATATCCGATCATGGGCATATGCATGGGCAACCAGCTGTTGTGCCAGGTGTTCGGCGGTACCACTTACAAAATGAAGTTCGGCCACCGCGGCGCGAACCAGCCGGTGAAGTATAACGACCGGGTGTTCATCACCTCCCAGAACCACGGTTATGCGGTCGATCCGGAAAGCATTCAGGATTCGGGATTGGAAGTTGAGCAGGTCAACGTTAACGACGGGACGGTCGAAGGAATGCGGCACAAGGAGCTACCGATATTCTCCGTGCAGTATCATCCAGAAGCCCGCCCAGGACCGGCCGACACGCGCTTCCTCTTTGACGATTACGCCAAGATGCTGGGGGCTAGGAAATGAGCAAAGGAAAGTTGCTCGTCATAGGCTCCGGACCGATCGTCATCGGTCAGGCCGCCGAATTCGATTTCTCCGGTTCCCAGGCCTGCCGGTCCCTGCGCGAGGAAGGTTACACGACAGTGCTAGTTAACTCCAACCCAGCCACCATTCAAACGGATTTGGAGATGGCCGATATCGTTTACATCGAGCCGTTGAACGTTGAAACGATAGCCGAGATCATCCGCAAGGAGAAGATCGAGGGCGTTCTCTCCGGCATGGGCGGGCAGACCGCCCTCAACCTGTGCTCCGAGCTTGCGGACAAGGGATATCTGGAGAAGCTGAACTGCCGTTTGCTAGGAACGCAACCGCGCGCCATCGCTCTTTCCGAGGATAGGGAGCTGTTCCGGGAGACCATGATCGAGATAGGCGAGCCTATTCCGCGTTCGGTCACCGTCACCAACATCGAGGACGCCAAGAAGGCCGTGGAGCAGATAGGAGGATACCCGGCGCTCATTCGTCCAGCTTACACCTTGGGCGGAACCGGGGGCGGGATCGCCTACAACGAGGAGGAGCTCATACCGATCACCGGCCGCGGGCTCATCTATTCCCGTATACGCCAGGTCCTGATCGAGGAGAGCGTGCTTGGCTGGAAGGAACTGGAGTACGAGGTGATGCGGGACAGGAAGGACAACTGCATCATCATCTGCACCATGGAGAACCTGGACGCCATGGGCGTCCACACCGGCGAGAGCATCGTCGTGGCGCCGTTGCAAACCATCAACGATGAGGACCATCAGAGGATGCGTACCGCGTCCATCAAGATCATACGCGCTTTGGGAATAGAAGGCGGCTGCAACGTGCAGTTCGCCTACAATCCCGTTACAAGGGAGTACCGCGTGATCGAAGTGAACCCGCGCGTCTCGCGCTCTTCCGCTCTAGCGTCAAAAGCTACCGGTTACCCGATCGCCAGGGTAGCCGCCAAGATCGCCGTCGGAAAGACGTTGGACGAAATTCCGAACAAGATCACCGGCAAGACCTACGCGGCGTTCGAGCCGACCATTGATTATGTTGTGGCGAAGATCCCGCGCTGGCCCTTCGACAAGTTCCGCACGGTCGAGACGAAGATCGGAACGCAGATGAAGAGCACCGGGGAGGTCATGTCCATCGGCCGCACCATCGAGGAGTCCTTGATGAAGGCCGTGTGCTCGCTGGAAACGGACCGCATCGACCTGGAGCCGGAGATCTGGAACGATAAGGAGCTGGAAGCCGAACTTATCGCTCCGTCCGATAAGCGCCTGTACGGCATCGCCGAGGCGCTGCGCCGGGAGTGGACCGTCGAAAAGATCGCGGACCTCACCAAGTGGGACGCCTTCTTCGTTCGCAAGATCAACAACATCGTGAAGATGGAGAAGGAGCTGGCGACTGGACCGTTGACGCCTGAGCTTATCCGTCGCGCCAAGCGCATGGGTTTCCAGGACGAGAGCGTCGGCAAGTTCGCCAAGAAGCCGGAAGCGTTCGTACGGCAGACCAGGATGGAGAACGGGATCGTTCCGACCTACAAGATGGTCGACACCTGCGCCGCCGAGTTCGCCGCGCAGACGCCTTACTTCTACTCCACTTACGGAACGGAGTGCGAAGTTCCCAGGTCCGACAAAAAGAAGGTGGTCATAGTCGGTTCCGGACCAATTCGCATCGGTCAAGGAATTGAGTTCGATTACTGTTGCGTGCACGGCGTCATGGCCTGTCAGGAGCAGGGTGTGGATGCCATCGTTATCAACAACAACCCCGAGACCGTGTCGACCGATTACGACATCTCGGACCGTTTATACTTCGAGCCTCTGACCCTCGAGGACGTCATGAACGTCATCGAAAAGGAGGATGCGGACGGCGTCATACTCCAGTTCGGAGGGCAGACCTCGGTGAACCTGGCCGTGCCGTTGGAAGCCGCGCTGAAAGGACACAAGTGCAAGGTCCTCGGCACCTCCCCGGACATGATGGACATGGCCGAGGACCGCAAGCGCTGGTCGGCACTGATGTCCCAGCTGAACATCGCTCAGCCCGAGTCCGGTACCGGGCATTCCTACGAGGAGGTCAAGGCGCACGCCGACCGCATCGGCTATCCGGTCCTTCTGCGACCGTCGTACGTGCTGGGCGGCCGGGGAATGGAGATCATATACACCGAGGATGAGCTGAAGCAGTACGTGGCGACAGCCGTAAAAGTATCCAAGAAGCATCCCGTCCTCATAGACAAGTACCTCACGCACGCCCAGGAGCTTGATGTGGACGTGGTATGCGACGGCAGGGACGTCTTCATCGGCGGAATAATGGAACACATCGAAGAGGCAGGTGTTCACTCGGGAGACGCCACCATGGTCCTCCCGTGCCAGACCATTTCCCCGGAGATAATGAAAAGGGTCATCGAGATAACCAACGAAGTGGCGTTGGCATTGCAGATCAAGGGCAGCATGAACCTGCAGCTGGCGGTCAAGGACGAGGAGGTGTTCATGCTGGAAGCGAATCCGCGAGCTTCCCGTACCGTACCGTTCATATCCAAGGCCATAGGCGTTCCGCTGGCGAAACTGGCCACCAAGGTCATGCTCGGCGAAACGCTGAAGGACCTGGGGCATGTGGGGGTCGCAAAGTTCGAGCACGTAGCGGTGAAGGCTTCCGTCTTCCCCTTCCTCAAGCTCGTCGGTGTGGACTCCATACTGGGCCCGGAGATGAAGAGCACCGGGGAGGTCATGGGCATCGACAAGAACTACGGCGCCGCGATGTACAAGGCCATGATCTCGGCCGGGAACAAGCTTCCGTTGCATGGTGGCGTTTATGTAACGGTCTCGGACGCGGACAAGGCGGGCATACTGCCGTTGGTCGCGGAACTGCACGAGATGGGCTTCACCATCTACGCCACGAAGGGAACGTCCACCTACCTGCGCAATAACGGAATTCCAGTGACGACCGTTTATAAGGTCGCCGAGAACGTGTCGCCTGATGCATTAGGTCTAATGCGCCGGGGAGAGATCAACCTGATCATCAATACCCCGACGTACTCCTCCGGATCGCGCCGCGACGGGTACATGATGAGGCGCCTGGCGGTGGAACTGGAGATACCGTTCCTGACCACTGTGCACGGCGCCAAGGCGACCGTATGCGCGATAAGGCGCGCCAGGCAGGGCGACCTGACGGTCCGGGACATCGCCTCCTACCACTGAAACCCCTTTTCCTCATTATCATATAAAGACTGGACCTGGAAAAGATAGATATCCCAGGCAACCCTTGCATATTTCATAGGAATCGGGGGGTTCTATTTGTCGAAGTGCAGAGCGTTAGCTTTAGGCATACTCGGTGTGCTCGGTTTGCTTTTGATCGTGTTTCTTATTTCAGGGAACGCTACGGCGGCGGACAGCGGCCCGTTGCATTATATTGGGGATTCAGAACTGGCGGCTTCGCCTTTGGTTACCGGCAGCGGAACGGAAGCCGACCCATACGTCTTCACTGACCACGAGTTCGAATGCGCCGGTTCCGACTACGGACTGTGGATACAGGGCACCACCAGCCACGTCCGCATAGAGAACTGCGCCTTCCTCAACTGTACCACTGGCGCCGGCCACGCCATCTACCTCGACGACGTCTCCAACGCCGATGTGGAGGGTTGCCGCTTCTCTAACTGCTATTTTGGCATCTACGCATACCTCTCGGACAACTGCACTTTCCACAACAACGATCTGACCTCCACCGAGGGATATGGGATAATGATATCCGGTTCCTACTGGATGGAGGCGATAGGCAACTATGACACCATGGACTACGGACCCCGATTCTATGGCGTCATGATTACGAACTCTGCCTATGTGGCCATCAACGACACTGGACTATCCGGTTGCACCTTCGGCATTGGCATTTACAGTTCAACATCGGTCATGATCGAAAACGCCAACATCTACGGAACCTCCGCCTATGGCTTCGACCTCTCGACCGCCTCGGACGTCCGGATAACGAACTCCACTGTATCGGACATTGAGGAATCATACTATGCCATCAACGCATATGATGTGAGCCATATCGACATCTCCGGTAACCAATTCAGTTCCTTGGAGGCGTCCACTCACGGGATCTACCTATCCAATTGCGATAACGCCACCATCTCGAACAACAGCATCGGCACGACATTCAGAAGCATCGATGTGTACAGATGTGAGAACATGACCATCGCAGGCAATCTGTGCACGAACTCCACCGATTACGCTATGCACGTGATCATGATCAACGGGCAGGTTCTGAACAACACCGTACGGGAGTCGAGGACCGGATTGTTCTTGCAGGAATGTGCGAACGTTTTCGTTAGCGGGAACCAGCTCGAGCTGATGCAGGGAGAGGGGTTCGATCTTTACCAATGCCATGGGATGATCGTGGCGGACAATTACGTCACCTTCACTAACAGCACTTCATTCAACTTACACATAATCTTATCAGATTGCACGAATTGCCAGATCCACAATAATACTGCATTGGGCTACGGCAATACCGCGATCGCCGTCTATCGCAGCAATGGTCTGCTCGTTGCCGGGAACTATATCGCGAGCATTAGCGCCGCGGGCATCAAACTGGATACCGTGAGTGGGGCCGAGGTGTTGAACAACACCGCGGGTACTGGGCCGGAATATGGATTGCTCGTGCTTAACTCCTACGACCTGCACCTCGCGGGGAACATACTGGAGGGATGCGCCATATACGGAATATCCCTCGAAGGCTCCTATGACGCTTTGGTCGAGGAGAACGACGTGGACCTCGCCCTCTCACGCGGAATAAGTGTATTCAGTGGCGGGACCTACTCCAACATCACCCTCCTGAACAACAGCTGCCTGAATACCCAGACAGGAATAGTTGTAAGTGAGATCGGCGGGGTGGTGGTGGAGGGCAACGACTGCTCGTTCGGCAGCAACGGAGGCATTTACTTCAGCAACTCGGTGCTGTCATACGCGGGCAACAACACCGCTCACGACTGTGGCGTCGGCATCGCCCTGGATGACAGCCCTGGCTGCGTGGTGAACGGCGGATCGTTCGACGATTGTAATGTTGGCGTCTCGATCGGAAATGATGGCGTCTCCATATCCAACGTCAGCGCTTCCAGCAGCGATATCTACGGCCTTCTGTTGAACAACGCCCCTTATTCCTACATAAGTGGTTCCTACTTCAACGGAAGCCCTTACGGGATCGTCATCAATCTGGATGAGTCCCATGACCAACCCGTCTACATCACGGATTGCTTCATCGAGAACAACACCGACACAGGACTGATGGCTCATGGAGGAATATTCTCCGAGATAAGCGGGAACCATTTCGCCTATAACGTCGGCTATGGCGCATATCTCGATACGACCTGCGAGAGCTGGTTCTTCTTCAACAACACCTTCCTGGAGAACAACCATGCCTGGGGCATAAACCCGGATGCGTACCAGGCGTACGATCGCGGGGTGAACAACCACTGGTACTATTACCAGGGCGACCGAGATTATGGCAATGGTTGGAGCAACCTGCCCAACGTGGACCGCGACCCCCTGGACGGATATGTGGACTACCCGGTCTGGATCGGCGGGTCGTACCAACCCTACCAATACCAGATGCCTTACGGACCCAAGATAGAATCACCGTCAGCCCCGACCGGGATGACCGGGGTTATCGACCTACCGTTCATATGGCTCAACTGGACCGAACCCGGCTTCGGAGGTAACTCCACGGTCGCCAACTATGAGGTGTATCAGGGTTTCGCTCCCGACAGCCTATCGATGATCGGTTACTCCTACGGCGAGCTGTTCTACCCTGTCAACTACGATCTGATGAACGGGATGGTCTATTATTTCGCAGTTAAGGCGGTCAACTTATACGATTTCGTGAGCGAGTTCTCCGATGTGGTGGAGGTTAACTACACCATCTATCCGCAGTCCAACTTCTCCCCTATCGTCATCCACAGCGACCAGGAGTTCGCCGAGGCCAAGATCGCCCATGGTTGGTCTGGGGACGGCAGCGTTGGAAGCCCCTACATCATCGAGGGCCTCATCATCGACGGATCGGGATGGGAGGTTTGTATCGAGATCTGGCACACCACCGTGCATTTCGTCGTGCGCAACTGCACCTTCTACTTCGGATATCTGGGTATGTCCGGCAACGGCATCGAGCTATTGGACGTCGTCAACGGCCAGTTCCTCAATTGCACCTTCGCCGGGGATATGATGGCCGGCATAAATTCTGAATCGAGTCAATTCATGGTGGAGGAGTGCGAATTCATAGGCCCTGTGAACATGGCGGTGATGGTCCAAACCGGATTTGACGTCCTGATAGCCAATTCCACATTCAACGGTTCCAACACCTGCATCGCCCTCTACACCACCACCGGGGTGACCGTGCTCGGCAACACCTTCCTGAACTTTTACAGCGGTGTATACGGGCTCGATGCTCAGGACCTGGTCGTTCGGGGCAACTTAGCTACTGGCGAATATTTCCTGGACCTGAGCTCTGTCACCGGCCTCCTCATCGAGGAGAACTCCGGAGCGGACCTGGAAATGTTCAGCCGCCTGTATAATGCCCATGAGGCGACGGTACGCAACAACACCGCCACCGGGACCGGAGGCTCCGGCGGACTGGTCGTCGATAACGCTCATACCGCCCTGATCGAAGGGAACCGTTTCAGCGGATTCATCGTGGGCGTACAGGTCCGGAACTCCGATATCGTCAGGATCACCGGGAACATCATCGATAACAACGACCTGGGCATGTATCTCGATTTCCTGACCGATTGCCAGATCGACAATAACAACATCTCAGCCAACCACCTTTACGGGATGCAGCTGGGCGATTTCATCACCGGGCTGTTCGTTCTGAACAATCTTTTCGCCGACAACTATGGCTACGGCGTTTACGTGGGAACGGAAACCTATGCCAGCTTCTCCCTGAACATGTTCCAGGGGAACAACGGCAACGACGGGACGTATTCCCCTGAAACGTTACAGGCCTTCGACAAGTACTTCACGTGCGATTGGTCCCTGGAAGGTTACGGCAACCATTGGGCGGAATGGACCGCCCCGGACGCAGACGGGGACGGCATAGTGGATGACCCATATGGCGACGGAGAAGCGACTCTCGACTACGCGCCGTTGGCCTACGCCTTCGGCATTCCAACCGAACTCACCGCTACGGTCGGCCCTGACTTCGTCAACCTGAGCTGGGGTGAGCTGAACTACGATTTCAGCGAGGGCATCGACGGCTATTACGTCTACCGTGGGTTGACCTCGGACGAAATGGTGATGATCGGAACGACCTCGGCCAGTTGGTACAACGATACCGCGGTAAGCTTGGGAGTGGAATACTATTACAGTGTTTCCGCTTACGCCGGTTCAGAGGAAGGCGCTCCGAGCGATTGGATCTCGGCCATACCTTGCGATGTTCCGGGAGCGCCGACGGGATTGACCGTCGTCGCAGGACTGCATTCCTTCCAACTGTCGTGGACCGCCCCGGCCGAGGACGGTGGTTCACCGATCCTGGGATATGCCATATGGAGAGGTGATTCGCCGATAACGTTAGCGGCGTACGACACCGTAGGGACCAACACCGCCTACACCGACCTTCTGGTGGGAGACAACGAGACCTGGTATTACGCGGTCGCCGCCTTCAATCAGGCCGGGGACGGAGAGATCTCCGGCATAGTGGGCAACACCACTTTCGGCTACGCCTCCGCTCCGCTCAACGTCACCACCCAGTTCGGTAACGGCAACGTCACCGTGAGCTGGGATGCGCCTCTGGACGACGGCGGCACTCCCATCACCGGCTATGTCATCGAGTACGTGCACGCGCTGATCGGCAATCTCGCCTATCCTGGAGCGGAGGACCGCTCCTGGCTGATAACCGGCCTGACCAACGGATGGGAATATTCCTTCCGCGTTCAGGCCGTGAACATGGTGGGCGATGGCGCTTGGTCACCGGCGGTCTTCGATACGCCGGCCACCGTGCCAGGCGTTCCTGGGGATGTCGCTTCGGTTTCCGCGACCGGAGCGGTGAGCTTGTCCTGGCTTCCCCCGGCCGACGACGGCGGTTCCGCCCCCACCCTATACAGAATTTACCGCATGGAGCTAGACGGCGACTGGGTCTGGATAGGCAACAGCACCCTGCTGACTTACGAAGATGATGATGTCAGCGAAGGAGTGGTCTATCTCTACAGCGTGAGCGCGGTGAACAAGGCCGGCGAAGGCAACGCTAGCGAGCCGGTCAGAGCGGTTCTGGGACTGCCTTCCCCGCCTATGAACCTGATAGCATCCAACTCCGCCGGCAAGGTGCAGCTGAACTGGACCGCACCGGCCGGCGATGGCGGTTATGATATCCTCGGCTACAAGATCTACCGCGACGGCGGCTCCGGCTTCGTGTACCTGGATCTAGTTGACCCGGATTCACTGGGCCATCTGGACACCACCGCCACCCCTGGCGTTGAGTATCGCTACCGGGTGACCGCGGTCTCCGCCAACGGCGAAGGTTCACCTTCCGATGAGGCGAGCATAACCCTGCCCCTGGTGCCGCCGGAAGCGCCGGTGATAGACTCCGCCGTGCAGGAAGCGAGCGGAGTGGTCATCGTCTGGCATGTTCCGGAGAGCTCCACCGTTCCGGACGAATTCCTGGTGTACCGCGGAGAGGCGCCTGATTCGTTAGCGCTCATCGCCATCATCGACGGCGACGTGCGCGAGTACCTGGACGTTTCCGGCACGAACGGTATGTTCTACGCCCTGCGCTCCTCCAACGAATACGGGATCGGGGAAATGAGCGACGCGTTCCAGGCCACCCCGGGAACCGTTCCAGGAGCGGTGCAGAACCTGACCCTGATCGAAGGAGAGGCCGTCATCACCCTGAACTGGGACGCCCCGGCGGATGACGGCGGTTCTGCCGTTCTGGGATACCGCGTCTTCCGGGAACTGAACGGGACGGTCACGATGCTGGCCACGGTCAGCGCGATGACCTTTACCGACCATGACGTGGTAGGCGGCCTACTGCACGAATATTGGATAGTGGCGATGAACGCCTACGGCGCCGGTCCTGAATCCATTAGGGTGAACGCAACCCCGGAGGATATCGACGTGGAGGGTTTGCCTGCTCCGGCCTACCTGCTGGCCACGGTCGGCAATGGGACGGTGACGCTAACCTGGGACCCCATGGCCTCTTTTGACGTGGACGGCTTCCGGGTGTTCCGTAGCGACGGCGGCAACTTCACGTTCCTGGTGGCGCAGCCTGGCTCGACATATACCGATACCGGGCTGGTCAATGGAGAAACGTACACCTACCGGGTGCAATGCTTCATAGGTACCTCGACCGGAGAGAACGCTTCCGTGGACGCGATGCCGGGCAAGGCGCCCGAGGCGCCCACCCTGAACGGGCAAGTGGCAGTGGACCGCATAACCCTGGGCTGGTCCGTTCCGGAGAACGGAGGTTCGGCGATCATCGGCTACCGGCTGTACCGCACGCCCGGGACCGGAACCACCGTACTGCTGGCCTCGCTGATCGGGACGGGATACATAGACACCTCGGTTCTGACCGGGGTGAACTACACCTACATGGTCACGGCGCTCAACGCCTTCGGCGAAGGCTCTCCGTCCAACACCATTGTTCTACGCACGACCACGCAGCCCTCGCCCAGCGTCGACGTTCCAGCGGAACCGTACCTGAGCTCGGCCACCGGCGGCAATACCAGCATATCGCTCCTGTGGAACGTTCCGAGCGATACCGGCGACGGGCCGATCAGCGGCTACAACGTGTACCGCGGAACGAGCGCGTTGTCGGCGCAGCTCCTGGTCTCCGTTCCCGCCGGGACGACCACCTACGTGGACGGTACGGTCGTTTACGGAACCACGTACTACTACTGGGTGTCCGCCCTGAACCAGTGGGGAGAGAGCGAGCCGTCGCGGATGCTCAGCGCGACCCTGATCGTTCTGGCCGTGCCAGGCGAGGTGGATGTGGACGTGGATGAGGGACAAGGCCGCATAACCCTGAACTGGGACGTGCCTGACGAGGGCAGCTCGTCCGTCACCGAGTACCGGATCTACAGGCGCGGGGAAACGGGCGACCGGCAGCTCATAGCCACCGTTCCCGCGGGCACGGACACCTTCGTGGACGGTTCGGTGGAAGCTGGAGTGGAGTACGACTACTGGGTTACCGCCGTCAACGCCGCCGGCGAGGGACCGCTCGCTGACGCCCCAGTGTCCGGGGTCCCGTTAGCCATAATAGCCGGCGAGGCCGAGATCGGACCGCTGCCTATGATCGCCTTGGCGCTCGGCGCCGTCGGTCTGCTGATCGCCATCGTGGCGGTCGTGCTGGTGCTCCGCAAGAAGTAGGACAAAACCTTTTTCATCCATCTTTTTCACATTAACCGGACGGTCTGATCCTCTCAGCACGAGAGCAGCAGCCATTCCCTGGGGACCATGGCCACTCTCTCTTCGTCGTTGAATCGGAGAGAGCCTTTTCCTACGGACAGACCATATGTCGCCTCAACGTCCTTCATGGTCGATACAGCCTGTTTGCTGCCCTTTCTTCCGAATCCCACCTCCAGGACCACCCTGGAACCATCCCCTCTGGTAATGACAAAATCAGCGCCGGACGCCTGCGGATCGAAATCGAAGCGACGAATATATCCATCCAAATGGGCCTTGCGCATGGCCAGGACGGTCGCGTCCTCGAAAAGCAGACCGTGATCGGCATTGTCCCTTCCCAACCGGCCGATCTGAGCAAGCACCGCGGCGCGCATGGCCGGGGATGTGAAACGATAGAGCGGCGTTCGCCTCAAACGGGTGGATTCCGGTCCGAACGGCATCACCCGATGTATCACGTCCGCCCTCTCCAGTCCGTCTAGGATCGCAGACAACGTCACCCGGTTGATGCTCAGGTTGGTGGAAAGGGATTGCTGGCTCAACCGGTCGCCGAAGGCCAGGTAGCTCAGGAGGTTGGACGCCTTGATCAGCGTCTGACGGTCCAGCTGGCGTTGGGCCAGCAGGTCCCGCTCCAGCACCCTGTCCACGGTGGAGGAGATCAGGGACATTGCTGTGGCCTCACCCTCTATCCCGAGAACGTATGGTAATGATCCGTTTCGCAGGTACCTTTCCAGAGAATTAGGTTTGATGCGGGCCTCCACCGCCGATAATGAGGCCTCGATCCCGGTTAATTCTTTTTTGAGCGTTTCATAATCTGGCGACGAATAGAGCAGATGACCAAGTTTGTGGGAAAGTTCCCGCGGTACGTCCGTGATCTTCTCCAACTTGAGGAACTCTCGGTACGAGAGAGGAAGAACGTTTAGCTCCAAGGCCCTACGGGCGGTGTCCGCATTGCCGCTGAGGGCCAGGGCTGAGGAACCAGTGACCATAACGAACACGTTCTCCGTCCGGTCATAGAGGCTCTTCACGGCCAGCGGCCATGATGGATCGAAATGCGCCTCGTCGATGAAGATATAAACGTCCTTTCTGAGCGATTCGAATGCTGTACCGACGATCCCTTCGTATGCCGTGAGCGCATCGTTCAAGGAAGCTCCGAGCCTGAGCTGCAGATCGTCCAGACTGAGATAGAGCATATCTTCGACCGGCACTCCTAACCCCTTCAGGCGGTCGAATGTCTGGGCCAGCATGGTCGTCTTGCCAACTCCCCTGAGACCGGGGAGAACAAGCCATCTCACCTGACGTCTTCCGGACCTGAAGTTGTCAATGAACAAGAAGATCCGGGCCAGGTCGTCCCTCTGCTCCAGCCGTCCTCCGGAGCGCTCGAAGACCTTCTGCCCCAACCGGTCATCGGCTCTGCCTATAGCATCAATGATGTAACCTGAGAGCAGCTCTTCCTTGGTCAACATCAGTGTAAAGTATGATTTACTGTTTAATAGGTTTTCTATACAATTATACTTTACAATTATTTAAGCAAAGGATGTAAAAAGCACCCTTTGTGGAGATATGATGCTCTTCGACCTCCTTTATGACCGATGGAAATGACGGCACTGTCTTAAGCGTAACCTCTGGAATTTGATTGATCACGTTTACTCCTCATCGCTTCCGGTCCAATGCGGTAAGACCCACGCCGACCAGGACCAGAGGTGCGGCCAGAACCACGGTCCAAGGCGGAACCTCCCCTAGAAGCACTAATGCCAGCAAACTGGCCAATATCGGCTCTCCGAGCAATGAGGTGCTGATGACCGGCGCCGTGAGGTACTTCAAGGACCAGTTGTAGATGGTATGCCCGAATATCGTGCAGACCACCGCCAAGGCCAAAAATATCAGCAGCTCCTCGGTCGGGTAAGGCCACAGCGATACGCCGTTGATGACCGCGGACGCCAGAAGCACCACCGCCGCGGTGAGATAGACCGAGAAGGCGTAGGTGAATATGCCTAACGTTCTACGAAGCATCCTTCCGGCCAGGATGTACAGGGCGGCCATCACGCCGCCTAATAGCGCCAGGGCGTTGCCGAACGACTCCCCGGTGCCCAAGCCGGTCAAGGCGATCACCGCCACGCCGACGAAGCCGATGGTCACCCCGACCACGGTCCTCTTCGAGGATTCCTTGAGTATCAGGACCGAAGCGGCTCCGACTATCAGGGGATGGAAGTTCACCAGCAGGGTGCTGGAGGCGACGGACGTGTAACGCAGGGAGGAGATGAAGGCGAAGAAGTGCACCGCCAGCACCACTCCGGTCAGAACGACGGAGCCGATGGTCCGCCGGTCCATCGGCACTGCGTCCTTACGCTCGTGAAAGGCGAACGGCGCCAATATGAGCGAGGCGAACAACATGCGGTAACCGGCGATGACCAACGGATCGGCATCGCTCCAGCGGATGAATATCGAGGCGAACGAGACGGCCAGTATGGCGACGAACAGCGCGGGGTACGCCAACCGGTGCTGCTCGGGCATGGTATCAGTGGATGACGACGGAACGGACGCCCTTGCAGGCGCGTATCTGCGGGAGAAGCTCCGGCGGCACCGCCCCGGCGGTTATTATGAACAAACGCGGATCCGGAGAAAGATCAGGATCGCTGACCACCGTTTGCCGCACCGATATCCCTTCCCGGGCGATGAGCCCGGTAACCTCGGCCACGATACCAGGGGTGGCCGCGTCGGTGGGAATTATCTCCAGAGCGGTCCAGCCCATGACCGGCGCGACGTCCGTAAGGAGAGCGGTAGGTATTAGGCGTGAGTAGACAGCGCTCAGCTCCGGGCTCTCCTGGATGGTGTCTATTGCCGAACGCACGATGCGGCGGTCCACGCCCGCGGCGCGGCCCAAGGCCATGTCAGCGATCTCCACATCCCCGCAGTACACCCGGCCTTCCTGGACCTTGAGACCGTGGACCAACAGAAGCTTGGCCACCTTGGCCTGGGACGGATACTTTCCGAAATGCTTGGACAGGGATTTCCACATCGGTAAGACCACCACCGTGCCGGATATAAAAATTCATTGATGGACCGATTCGTCCATTGCTGTAATTTTATGACGAAGAAATTTCCATTTTTTAAATTGGTTGTGAAAGATTTAAGCCGGGATACGACTTGCTTTTACGGGGGAAGAGGAGAATGCAACGGGAAGAAGACCTGTGGCTCCAGGGAGAGGCGTACAGGGCAGGCCTGGACGACGACCGCGGCGAAGCTCTGGATTTCTGGCTTCTCGAGCACATCGACTTCAAGGATATGATCTGGACCTCGGCGATCATTGGCCTGCTGTCGGCCATAGTACCTTGGTGGACCGGGATCAATTTGTTATTAGCGTTAATGACCACATCCTGGCTGTTCGTCCTCGGCGGGGTGCTGTTCATAACCGGCACGATTCTCAATCTGCGCAACCCCATCGGCATGCTCGCCCAGGTCGGGGGGCTGCTGTTCTTCGGGTTGGAGATCGTCTTCCAGTATCTTCTCTACCATAACGACCCATACTTCGACATCGGCGATCCGGGGATCGGCCTCGGCCTGGCCTTGGCGAGCGTAGGCATAAGCTACCTGGCCTACAGGCTAGAGGGATACGAGAGGTTCTGAGCTACCAGTGATTTATATCTGATGGCCTTCATATCGTAATGGAACGCAACTCTTATATGCGTGCTATTAATTGACACGGCAGGAAGGTGAAAAAGTGCTAGGCAAGAGCGTAAGGATGGAGCGCATCATGGACCGGGGTACCGGAAGGGCGGTCATCGTCCCCATGGACCACGGCATAACCATGGGCCCCATCGAAGGATTAGTTGACATGAGGTCGACCATAGACAAGGTGGCGCAGGGAGGCGCTACCGCGGTGGTGCTGCACAAGGGAATAATCCCGTACAGCCACCGGTCCTTTGGGCGCGACATCGGTTTGATCGTGCACCTCTCCGCCAGCACCAAGTTCAGCAAGCGCACCGACCAGAAGATCCTGGTGACCACGGTCGAGGAGGCGCTCAAGATCGGGGCGGACGCGGTGTCCATCCACGTCAACATTGGAAACGAGTACGAGAACGAGATGCTGGAGGACTTCGGAAGCATCTCCCGCATCTGCAATGAGTGGGGCATGCCGCTGCTGGTGATGATCTATCCCAGAGGCAAGGACATGAAGGACGCCTACGACCCGGACGCGCTCAAGGTATGCGCCCGTGTCGGTACGGAGCTCGGCGCCGACATCATCAAGACCAGCTACACCGGCGACATCGACACCTTCCGTGAGGTCGTCCGGGGAGCGCAGGCTCCCGTGGTGATAGCCGGCGGTCCGAAGATGGACTCCGACGAGAAGCTGCTGCAGATGGTGCGCGACTCGATAGACGCCGGCGGAAAGGGCGTGTCGATCGGCCGCAACATATTCCAGCACCGGAACGTGATCGGCATCACCAAGGCCGTCAGCGGCATCGTGCTCGAGGACATGGAAGTCGAAGAGGCAATGCAGCTCCTGAAGTGAGGGTATGTCCGGAAAGGGCAAGATTGTCTGGGTGAGGACCGATCACCTCACGTCATCCGCCGAACGGAAGCGAATGGTCACCTCCGCCTTGGAAGCGGGTTACGCCGACATCGTGCTGAGGGAGGAGGATTCCGCCCTGCAGAAGGTCGGCCGCTATTATCCGATAGTCCGCAAGGGCGAGGAACTGTTCGCCGACGGCAAGCAGATAGGTGTAGTTCTAACGATACACGACCACAAGGACGCCGAGAAGGCGTCCCGCTTCAAGGGGAAGCAGGAGTTCGTGCTGGTGGAATCGCACGACTGGAAGGTCATCCCGTTGGAGAACCTCATCGCCGAGTTCCAGGGGACCAGCACCAAGGTGATAGCGTCCTGCTCCTCGGTGGAGGAGGCTAAGCTGTTCGCGACGACGTTGGAAACGGGCGTGGACGGTTTGGCGATCACCCTGAGCGATCCGGCGAAGCTTTCGCAGTTCTCTGCGCTTGCCCGGTCGGACGTGGCCGCGGTGGAACTGGTCGAGGCTACCGTCAAAGCGGTGAGGCCTGTGAGCGTGGGAGACCGGGTGTGCGTGGACACCTGCTCAATGCTCGCCATCGGCGAGGGGATGCTGGTCGGCTCGCAGTCGGCCTGCCTGTTCCTGGTGCAGAGCGAGTCGATGGACTCGCATTATGTTTCATCCCGTCCGTTCCGGGTGAACGCCGGGGCGGTGCACGCTTACGTGCTGGGTTCCGACGGGCGGACCAAGTACCTCTCGGAAGTGAAGGGGGGAACGGAGCTGCTGGCAGTGGATTCTCAAGGGAGAACGAGACCGGTGGTGGTCGGCCGGGCCAAGGTGGAAGTGCGCCCCTTGCTCCTGCTGGAGGCGGAAGCGGACGGTACGGTCTACACCACCATCCTGCAGAACGCGGAGACCATCCGCCTATGCACCAAGGACGGTTCCATATCGATATCGGACCTCAAGGAAGGGGACAAGGTGCTGGTACGCCTGGAGAAGGGGGGAAGGCACTTCGGTCATGCGGTTAAGGAGAGCGTATTGGAAAGATGACCAGGATCTGCGTGGCGATCTCGGAGGCGGACGCGGCCTCGGCAATCGCGGTGGCCAGGGAAGCGATAGCTAAAGGCGCCGAATGCCTGGAGTTCCGCTTCGACCGCATGCCCCTCCTGCCGGACGACCTGACGCCGTTCCAGCAATTGGAGGTCAGGCGCATCGCCACCCTGCGGGAGAGGGAGCAGGGCGGGGAATGGGAGGGAACGAACGAAAAGAAGTGGGAGTTCCTGTGGCGGGCGGCCCGCGCCGGCTTCGACATCGATCTGGAGCTCGGCCATCCCCTGGTCAATCGCGCCCACCTGCTCAAGCCGGCCAAGGTCATAGTTTCCTATCACGATCACAAGAAGACCCCGCAGATGGCGAAGATTATAGAATCGCTGGTGGAGTGCTCGGCCCGCTCGGACATGGCCAAGGCCGCGTTCTCCGTGCGCACCATGCGCGACCTGGCGCAGCTGGTCGAGGCGACACATTGGTTCTCCATGAGCAGGGAACGGTTCACCGTCATCGGCATGGGCGAGATGGGAACGGTCACTAGGGTCCTGGCGCACCAGATGGGTTCCGTACTTTCCTACGCCTCCGCGTCCCCGGGAAAGGAGACCGCTCCTGGCCAGCTCGATCTGGAGACGGCCAAGTGGCTGGGCAAGGAGCCGATGGTCACCGGGATCATCGGCAATCCGCTCGACCATACGCTGTCGCCGGCAATGCACAACGCCGCCTTCCGCGCGGCCGCCGTCCGCGGCATCTACCTAAAATGGGTCACGCTGGTGGACGAACTGGAAGACTTCCTGGACATGGTGAGCGCGTTGGGGATAAAGGGATTCAATGTCACCATACCACACAAGGAGTCGATCATCCCGTTGCTGGACCGCGTCGACCCGGTGGCCGAGCGCATCGGCGCCGTGAACACCGTGGTGAACGAGGATGGTTCGCTCGTAGGCCGGAACACCGATGTCATCGGCGTGGAGAGAACGTTCGAACGGCACAACGTGGACGTAAAGGGAAAGGCCGCCCTGGTCCTGGGCGCCGGAGGAGCGTCCCGCTCCGTGCTGTCGTACCTCGTATCCAAGGGAGCGGACGTGGACATAACCAACCGCACCATGGGTAAGGCCGAAACGTTGGCGAAGATGTTCGGGGCGGACGCCATGACCACCCGGGTGGCCGAGGAGAAGCTGTACGATGTCATAGTGAACTGCACCCCTCTGGGCATGAAGGGATTCCCGCAGGAGATGTCCATATCCCCGTACGTGCTGCATGAGGGACAGTTCGTCATGGACACTGTTTACAATCCGCCGGTCACGCCGCTCTTGGCGGAGGCGTCGAGAAAGAACGCCATAGCGGTCAACGGCAAGGACATGCTGATATACCAGGCCCTGGCCTCCTTCGAGATGTGGACCGGAAAGGCCGTGGAGTACGATGTCATGGAGAGGGCCTTCCGGGAGGCGCTGCCTTGAAGGGAAGAGGGGAGGCCAGAGGGGCGGTCACCATCGTCAACGCCATCGCCGCCGGGAAGGGCTGCGCGGTCGGCGTTGATCTACGCACCTGGGCGGAGGTGGAACTGGTACCGGGCGAAGGCGTCGAGGTCCACATGGAAGGACTTCCGGATGAGCCGACCGACCTCGCGAGGCTCTGCGTCCAGGCGGTCCTGGACCGATTCTCCATGCGGAGGGGAGCGATAGTGCGCACCGGTTCCGATATTCCCGTTTCCAGAGGATTGAAGAGCAGCAGCGCCGCGGCCAACGCGATCATTCTGGCCACCCTCGACGCCCTCAAGGAGGAGATGCCGGCCATTGACATGCTCAAGATGAACGCTGAAGTGTCCATAAGAGCGGGCGTTTCCGTAACGGGGGCAATGGACGACGCGGCCGCTTCGCTGCTCGGCGGAGTCGTTTTCACCGACAATCACGCCCGAACGCTGCTACGCCGCGAGCGTTTCGAGCTCTGCGAACGAGTGGTCATAGCCGTTCCCGAGCGCATGATACGCAAGTCAATGCTGCCCAAGGAGCGTATCGCCCTATATCGAACGTTAGCGGAGGAGACCTTCCGCATGGCCTGGAACGAGGAGTACGCCAAGGCCATGACCTTGAACTCATTGATATACGGAGCGGCGCTGGGCCTGGACCAGGAGCTTTCCATCAAAGCGCTGCGCGCCGGAGCCATCGCTTCCGGCATATCCGGGACCGGACCAGCGGTCGCTTCCTTCGTCGATGCCGCTTTCGAGAGAACGGTCGCGGAGGCACTGGGGAAGGATGTGCTTATCGCCAATGTTTACCAGGGGGTGTCACCGTGCGTTTGAGGGTCGTCCCATCCAACGCCGAGGGGAGCGTTCTGTCGTCCCCGTCCAAGAGCTACACCCACCGGGCCATGACGTTGGCGTTGCTGGCGGAAGGCGAGAGCGTCCTGCGCCGGCCGTTGCTGGGCGAGGACACCCTAGCTACGCTGGACGCGGTCAAGGCCTTCGGCGGCAAGGTGACCAAGGCCGACGCGCTGCGCATCGCCGGCGGGTCGCCTAGATGCCCTGACAACGTCATCGACACCAGGAACTCCGGGACCACGATAAGGCTCATGGCCGGCGTAGCTTCGCTGCTGCCTTGCGTCACTGTGCTCACCGGGGACGACAGCGTCAGGCGTCGCCCTATGCAGCCTTTGATCGACTCGTTGGGAATGATGGGGGTGCGCTGTGAGAGCACCCGCGGGAACGGCATGGCGCCTCTGGTCGTCAAAGGTCCCAACCTGGGAAAGAGGACCGAGATACGCGGCGACGTCAGTTCGCAGTTCATCTCCTCCCTGCTGATATCCTCGGCCCTGAAGGAGGTGGACACCGAGATCGTCCTGACCACACCTCTGAAGTCCAGGCCCTATGTCGACATCACCATGGAGATGATGGCCCGCTTCGGCGCCTCCTGCCGTTCCACCAGCGAAGGATTCATCGTCCAGGGCGGGCAGCGCTACCGCCCCCGGGACTATACCGTACCGGGAGATTTCTCCTCGGCGGCGTTCCCGTTGGCCGCTGGCGCCCTCACCGGAAAGGTCACCGTCAAGAACCTGGACCCCAAGGACGCGCAGGGCGACCGAGCCTTCCTGGACATCCTGAGGGCGCTGGGGGCGAAGGTCGAATGGAACGGGGACGCGCTCACCTGCTCCTCTGCCGAACTGAACGCCACGGACATAGACCTGGGCGACGCCCCGGACCTGTTCCCTATGGCCGCGGTCATGTGCGCCTTCGCCAAGGGGGAGAGCCGCATCTACAACGCTTCGCACGTCCGCCTCAAGGAGAGCGACCGCATCTCCGCGACCGCCATGTTCCTTAGGGACATGGGCGCGGACATAGTTGAAAGGGAGGACGGCTGCGTGATAAACGGCGGACGGCCGCTTCACGGGGCGACGGTCAGCTCGTTCAACGACCACCGCATATTGATGGCCGCGGCGATAGCTGCGCTGAGAGCGAGCGGCGAGACGATGATAAGCGATGGCGACTGCCACCGCATCTCATACCCGGACTTCGTGAGCGACATGAGGTCCTTGGGCGCGAAGATGGAGATGATACCTTGAACACCATCGGCAGCGAGCTTCGGCTCACGCTATTCGGAGCGAGCCACGGACCCTGCGTCGGCGCCGTGCTGGACGGGGTCCCTCCCGGGATGATCGTTGACGTCGGACGGTTACAGAGCGAGGTCGATCTCCGCCGGCCGAAGGCGGACATAGGAACGCCCAGGCAGGAAGAGGACAAGGTCGAGATCGTCTCCGGCATCGTCGAGGGAAGGAGCACCGGCGGACCGATCACCCTGCTGGTCATGAACCGGGACACCGACTCCAAGAAGTACGAGAGGTTCAAGGACGTCCCGCGCCCCGGTCATGCCGACCTCACCGCCCGTTCGAAGTACTCGGAGTGCGTGGACCTTCGCGGAGGCGGTCAGTTCTCCGGCCGGATGACCGTTGGGATCGTAGCCGCGGGCGCCATAGCCAAGATGCTCTTGGAGGAGAGGGGGATACGAGTCGCCGCCTTCGTCCGGCAGATAGGGAAGGTTCGCGACGCAGAGGAGAGGGACGTGACGTCCGGCGTGCTGTCGCGTTCCAATGACGTACGCGCGGCGACGGATGAAATGGCCGAGGCCATGCGCTCCGAGATACTGGCCGCCAAGGACGAAAGCGACAGCGTCGGCGGGGTCGTGGAGTGCGTCGTGGACGGCCTGCCGATAGGACTGGGGGAGCCGTTCTTCGATACCGTGGAAGGGGAGATGTCCAAGATGATGTTCGCCGTTCCAGGCGTGAAAGGGATAGAGTTCGGCGCGGGATTCGCCGCCGCCGGGATGCGCGGCTCGCAGCATAACGATCCCTTCGTTCTCGTGGACGGTAAAGTGCGCACGGCCAAGAACGATGCTGGCGGAATACTCGGGGGAATAACCAACGGCATGCCCGTCGTGTTCAGAGTGGCCATAAAGCCCACGGCGTCCATCGCCAGGGGGCAACGCTCGCTGAACGTCAAGAGCGGTAGGCAGACCGACCTTAAGATAGAGGGACGGCATGACCCGTGCATAGCGCCCCGGGCGGTTCCGGTCGTGGAAGCGGCCGCCGCGCTGGTGCTGGCGGACCTGAGCATGAGAGGTGGTACGGTTGACTGATTCCGTTGAGGGCATCCGGTGGAAGATCGAGGAGATCGACAACGAGATCCTGGAACTGATCAAGAAGCGCATGAGCATCGCCGTGGCCATGGGCCACCAGAAGGTGGACAAGGCCATGCCGGTGCGCGACATGCGGGTGGAGGAGCAGGTGCGGGACAGGTATTTGGCCAGGGCCAGGGAGATCGGCATAAGCGACGCCGCGGCCATCGAGCTGTCCTCACTGCTGGTGCGCGAGTCGGTGGAAGCTCAGGCCCGACTTCCGCGCCCGATGAAGCCGCGCAAGGTCCTCGTCGTCGGCGGCGGTGGCGCCATGGGACAATGGCTGTGCCGCTTCTTCGACTCCCGCGGGCACGAGGTGAAGGTCTTCGACGATCTGTCGGGCGGGGAGTTCAAGAACGTCAAGCTGGCGCAGGGCGTGAAGGATGCCGATGTCATCGCCGTCTCTTCCCACATCTCTGCCACCGCCGATATGCTGCGCGACATATTCAAGCTCAAGCCGAAGGGACTGGTGTTCGACATCGCCTCCGTCAAGTCGCCGATCATGGACGTGCTGAAGGAGGGCGCCGATCAAGGGTTGCTGGTCTGCTCCATCCACCCCATGTTCGGACCGAGCGCGTCATTCATCTTCGCCCGCAACCTAATCGTGTGCAATTGCGGTTCCGACATCGCCGTCAACAAGTTCATGCCCCTGCTGAACGGCACCGGCGCCAACGTCATCGAGATGCCAGTGGAGGAACACGACAAGATAATTTCGGTCGTGCTAGGCATGAGCCACGCTTTGAACTTGGCGTTCTTCGGCGCGTTGAAGGAAAGCGGCTTCACGCACGATGAGCTGCGCAGGGTATCGTCCACGACGTTCGAACGGCAGATGAACACCAGCGGAAGTGTCGCGCGAGAAAGCCCAAACCTTTACTACGAGATCCAGCATCTGAACCCCCACAACCGGGAGATGCTGGAGAAGCTGATCGACGCCCTGCGCGAGGTCCAGCAGGCCGGTTCCGATGACGATCGGACGCAGATGATCAGGTTGATGCAAGAAGGTCGCAAGTATTTCGAGGTGAAGCAATGAAGAAAGTGCAGGTGGCGGTGCTAGGCGCCACGGGAATGATCGGGCAGAGGTTCGTGCAACTGCTGGAGGACCATCCCTATTTCGAGATAGGCGGCCTCTACGCCTCCGAGCGCTCGGAAGGCAAGTCGCTCAGGGAGGTCATGAAGCTGAAGGGCATACCCTTCCAAGAGGACACCCTGAGCATGAGGATCGAGACCCTGGAGCCCAAGGCCATCGCCAAGCGCTGCCGGCTGGCGTTCTCCGGTCTTCCGTCGGACGTGGCCGGGGATTACGAGACGTCCCTGGCGCAGGAAGGTGTGGCGATCTTCTCCAACGCGGCGTCCCACCGCATGGAGCCTGACGTCCCGCTGCTCATCCCGGAGGTCAACCCCGACCACCTGGAACTGGTGAAGAAGCAGGCGACCTACGCCAACGGCGGGTTCATCGTCACCAACGCCAACTGCTCGACGACCGGTCTCGCCGTCCCGCTGCAGGCCATATACAAGAAGTTCGGGCTGAGCGCCTGCTACGTTTCTACGTACCAAGCGGTATCCGGCGCCGGATACCCTGGAGTTCCGTCGTTGGACATCCTGGGGAACGTCGTCCCGTTCATCAAGAACGAGGAGGAGAAGATGGAGGAGGAGATCTACAAGATGCTCGGCGCCTACAAGAACGGCAAGGTCAAGTACGCCGAGTTCGACATGATCGCCAGCTGTGCCCGCGTGCCGGTGGTCGACGGCCACCTGGAGTCGGCCGTGCTCAAGCTGGGCAAGGACGCTAACGCCGCCGCGGTCATCAAGGCCCTGGAGGCCTACAGACCGGAACCGCAGAAACTGAAGCTTCCCACGGCGCCTGTGCGGCCAATAATCGTCCGCAAGGAAGAGAACCGCCCGCAGCCGGCGGCCGACGCGCTAGCCGGAGAACCGGAGCGAGCCAGGGGCATGGCCGTTTCCGTCGGTCGCGTTCGCGAGAGCAAAGGATATATCAAGTTCTGGTTGCTTTCCCATAACACCCTGAGGGGTGGGGCCGGCGGCTCCGTTCTGAACGCGGAACTGGCCGTGGCCAGGAAGCTCCTCTGAGGGGGTGCCGGATGAAGCGGACGGTCGCGGAGATCAATCAGAAGATCAAGGACGGGGACGTGGTGGTCATGACCGCCGAGGAGGTCATATCCTACGTCCAGAGCGAGGGCGTGGAGCGCGCCGCCAAAGAGGTGGACGTCGTGACGACCGGTACCTTCGGCGCCATGTGCTCCTCCGGCGCCTTCCTTAACTTCGGTCATTCCGAGCCGCCGATCCGCATGCAGAAGGTCACTCTCAACGACGTTCCGGCCTACGGAGGCATAGCCGCCGTGGACGCCTACATAGGCGCCACGGAACTAAAGCTGGGCGACCATAAGGAATATGGCGGAGCGCATGTCATCGAGGAGCTGGTCTCCGGAAGACCGGTGCGCCTGAAGGCCACTTCCGACGGAACGGACTGCTATCCGCGGAAGGACATCGATACGTACGTCTCGTTGAACACCGTCAACCAGGCCTATCTATTCAATCCGCGCAACGCTTATCAGAACTATGCCGCCGGGACGAACTCGTCCGAGCGCACTCTGTATACCTACATGGGCAAGCTTCTGCCCAATTACGGCAACATCACCTATTCGAGCGCCGGACAGCTGTCGCCTTTGCTGAACGACCCGACGATGCGCACCATCGGGATCGGCACAAGGATATTCCTGGGCGGGGGCGTCGGTTACGTGGCTTGGGAGGGAACTCAGTTCCGGACCAACGTGGAAACGAAGTTCGGCGCGCCCATGGGCGGGGCCCGGAACCTGGCCACCATTGGCGATATGAGGTGCATGTCGCCCGAGTTCGTCCGGGCGCTGAACCTGCCCGGTTACGGCGTCTCGTTGGCCCTGGGCGTCGGGGTGCCGATCCCGATACTGGACGAGGAGGTCCTCAAAGCAACGGCGATAAGCGACGAGCAGCTCTTCTCGCCGCTGATAGATTACTCCATCCAATCCCGCAACCGGAAGCCGATCAAGCACTTCTCCTATGCCGAGCTGCGCTCCGGGCGCGTGGAGCTCTTCGGCAAGGAGGTCAGAACGTCATCCTTATCCAGTTACCTCAAGGCGCGGCAGATAGCCGAAACCCTCGCTGAACGCATCGAGAGCGGCGAGTTCCTGCTCACCGAGCCTGTCGCGCCGCTACCGGCGGACCGGGGCGTGGGCACGCTGGAAGTGCGCTCCAAAGAGGAGGCGGTCTGATGGCCAAGAAGAAGTTCCTGCTGGGCTTCAGCCCGGACATTGTGAACGAGCCTATCGTCTACCGGCTGGTCAAGGACTACGACCTCAAGATAAACATCCTGCGCGCCGAGGTGCGCGAGGTGGGCGGACGCCTGTTGATGGAGGTTGACGGAAAAGCGGCCAACATCAAGGAGGCCGTCCGCTATCTGAACGAGGCGAAGGTGGACGTTCAAGAGCTGACCAACTACGTGGAGAAGAACGAGGATCGCTGCACCCACTGCGGCATGTGCATCTCCATCTGCCCGGTGGAGGCGCTCACCATGGACAAGCCGGCCTGGAAGGTCCGCTACGATTCGGAGAGGTGCATCGCCTGCGGCATGTGCATCGACGCCTGCCCTCCGGGAGCAATGAAGTTCAGGATATGAGGAGGCTTTTCCAGTTCAAGGAGACCGCCGCCACCATCGAGGCGGACGAGGAATACCTTCCCCTGGCAGAGGATGCTCTGCTCAAGGCCCGCGAGCAGGTCGAGACGTACATAGCCAAGGACCCTTACTTCAAGGCCACCTTCGACCCCTATCCGGTGCGCTCGGATATGGGCGAGGTGGTCAAGCACATGTGCAACGCCGCGCAGAAGGCTGACGTCGGTCCCATGGCCGCCGTGGCCGGAGCGATATCCCAGGAAGCGGTGAGCGCGATGGTCGAGGGGGGCTGCAAGCACTGCCTGGTCGATAACGGCGGCGACATAGCCATGCGCACTAACCGCAAGGTCACCGTCGGATTGTACGCCGGAGAATGTACGCCGAACTATCTGGCCATAGAGGTCCCGGCCACCAAGGGGCTGCTCGGGATCTGCACCTCGTCGGGCACGGTCGGGCCGTCCATATCACTGGGGAGGGCGGACCTGGCCACGGTGATATCCGACGACGTCGCCTTGGCCGACGCCTGCGCCACCAAGCTGGGCAACCTGATCACGGAGGACGACCTGACGCTCATGGACCGCTCGATACGCGAGGTCCTCGCGATCAAGGGGGTCCGGGGAGCATTGGTCATGATCAACGGGAAGCTGGGCATGGGAGGGGACGTTCCGCGCCTGGTGCGCTCCGACGTCCCTCCGGACAAGATCACCCGCATCCGGTTCTAATCGACTGGCGACCATTTCAGAATGCTGACCGTGCGGTCCTCCCGCAGCGTGAACCGTCCGCGGTTGGATTTCCTTTGCACGTTCTCGGCGATGGTATGCCTCACCTTTTCGTCCACTCTGTGGAACAGCGAAAAATAGCGCACCAGATGATGCACCATGTCCTCTTCCGCCATCTCGGTCTCCTCGTGCACGTCGAAGCGGCGCAGCGAAGGGGCGCGGTCCATCTCCATGAGGATGCGGTACGGGAATATGGGATCGAAGCCCTCCATGGAGATCCCTGGGTACCCCAGTTCCTCCCATATGTCAAAGGCCAGGCGGTCGCCGGAGGAACCGCCCAGGGACACGATGCAGCAGGTCCCGTCGCTCATGGCATCCATCCGCATCACCGAACGGACATCGTCCACCGCCGGGCAGAACGAGGAGAACACGAGGTCGTAGCGACGTGCAGGCGAGAAATCCTCCCAGCTCTGGCAAAGGAACTTGACGTTCCCCAGGCTCGAGCACCTATCGCGGGCCAAGGATAGCATGCCTGGCGATATGTCCACGCCTAGAACGCGGGAGCATTTCGAGGCCAGCATGGCCGTCAGGGAGCCGGTCCCGCAGCCGATGTCCAATGCCGTACCATCTTCGGGCAGAACGGACATGTCCTCCAGCAACCCCCATATGCGCTCATCTATGAGCGACATCGATTCGCTGTCGTAGTCCTTGGACACCTCGTCCCAATGCTGCACCAGTCTCTGGCGGTCCACGGGGAACTTACGATAGGGCGAATGGGAATTGGCCATCTCCCATATGTCCCGCCAATCGTCCGCCATGCTCGGCCTCATTTCCGCCGGTTTATTTGAGAATTCGCTATTGCCGCCCGGAGGGAACGAACCGTTCCGGAAATGCGAACTTGGCAATATGTTCCTTCCTGACGCGGGCGCACGACCAGAGTGTCAGTAATTATAAGTAGCAATTGTCCATTGTTGGGAAATGCCAAGGGTTATCACATGACACTGAGGCTGGCCATACCCAACAAAGGAAGGCTGAGCGAGAGGTCCATAGAGATCCTCAAGCAGGCCGGACTGGAGATCGAGAACGGCGATGAGCGCAGGCTCTACGCCAATGTCAAACGCCAAGACCTGGCGGTCATGTTCCTCCGGGCCCAGGACATAGTCAGGTTCGTGCACAAGGGAGCGGTGGACGTAGGCATCACCGGCTTCGACCTTGTGCTCGAATCTGGACTGGACGTCGTTGTTCCTTATCATCTCAACTTCGGGCGCTGCCGCCTTTCCGTGGCCGTGCCGGATACCATGAAGGTCGAGAGGCCGGAGGACCTTCCGGACGATCTGGTCGTAGCCACCTCATTCCCGAACCTCACCAAGCAGTACTTTGAAAAGCTGGGCAAGAGGGTCGAGATCACCTCCATCGCCGGAGCGGCCGAAATAGCCCCGCTGCTAGGCGTGGCCGATATCATCGTGGACCTGGTCTCCAGCGGTTCGACGTTGAAGATGAACCACCTGCGCGAGCTGGCGGTCATAGCAGAATCGCAGGCCGTGGTCATCGCCAACCGCAAGGCGTATGAGGGATGCGAGCAGCAGGTGCAGGAAATAATATCGGCCATGCTCAGCGTCACGGAGGCGGAGAACAAGAAATATCTCATGGCCGACGTTCCCAAATCCTCGTTGGATGAGGTCAAGAAAGCGTTCCCCGGAATAGCCGGACCGACCATCATGAACATCATCGGCCGGGACGACGTAGTGGCGGTGCATGTGGTGATCGATAAGACGGACGCGTTCGATGCCATCAACAAGCTGAAGCGCATGGGTGCCACCGGCATTCTGCTGACTCCGATAGACCGCATGGTCCCCTGAGGTGTCCATATGAACAAGGACTGGATACGATCTACCTGCCGGGACCTGCAGCTCTATTACAATCCGAAGGTCGGGAACAAGCTCCGCATGGACACCAGCACCAACGCCCTGGGCGCGAACCCCGCCGGGCAGAGGGAGCTGATGGAATGCACGAAGCTGAACGTGGGACAGTACCCCAACACCTACGGTGACAATCTGCGGGACGAGCTGGCCAAGCTCTACGGGATGAGCTCCAATAATTTCGTCGTCGGCAACGGTTCCGACGAGGCACTGGACATCATCATGAAGACGCTCGTTGAGCCGGGGGAGACGGTCCTGACCGCTCACCCCGCTTACGTGCTGCACTCCTTCTTCGTCAAGATCAACGCCGGACGAACGGTGACCGTGGACCTGGACGACGATTTTCAACTGGACGTGGATAAGATAAATTCCACCCCGGGGAAACTGGTGCTTCTGTGCACCCCGAACAATCCGACCGCCAACACCTTCCGCAAGGACGACCTCAAGGCCGTGATCGAAGGGGCGGACCGCCCGGTCGTGGTGGACGAAGCGTACGGAGAGTACACGGGCGATTCCTTCCTTCCCCTGGTGAACAAGTACGACAACCTCATCGTCACCCGCACCTTCTCCAAGGCGTACGGGCTGGCGGGTATGAGGATCGGCTACATGGCCGCTGGCCTCGAAATGGCCGAGGCGCTGCAGAAGGTCAAGATACCCTACTCGCTGAACGTGATAGGGGAGCGGGTGGCCATCGCCGCCCTGAGGGACCGGGAGTTCCTGGACCGGAGCGTGCGCGTGGTGAACGAAGAGCGCCCGTTCCTCTCCAAGGGGCTGAGCGATCTAGGCTTCCAGGTGTTCCCGTCGGAAGCGAACTACATCCTGTTCCGCCCGGACCTGCCCTCCGATGTGCTTACCGCCAAGTTATCAGAGAAGGGAGTACTGGTCAGGGACTTCGGCAAAGTACGGCGGTTAGAGAACTGCATCCGGACCACCATAGGCACCAGGGAGATGAACACCGTCCTGCTGGACAAAATGCGGGAGGTGCTGAGGGAATGCCGTTGAAGGTGGCCCTGGCCGACTACGGCGTGGGCAATCTGCACTCCATCCGCAAGGCCTTGGAGAACTGCGGCGCTATCGTGAACGTCATCGAGGACATGTCCCTGCTTACCGAGGCGGAATGCATCGTGCTTCCTGGCGTGGGCGCCTTCGACAAGACCATGGAGCGCCTGCTTCCTTACAAGGAGGACATCGTCCAACGGCTGAACGAAGGCGTTCCCTGCCTGGGAATATGCATCGGCATGCAGATAATGTTCCAGAACAGCGCGGAGGGCGAAGGCCCCGGGCTGGGATTCCTGCATGGAAGGGTGGTCAGATTGAAAGCCCCGCGCATACCGCACATGGGCTGGAACACCGTGGAGACGGACGACGAGATAATGAACGGCGTGGACGACACCCACTTCTACTTCGCCCACTCCTTCCACGGCAGCCCGGAGGACGGTTCCGACGTAGGACATACCGATTACTTTGGGCGAATACCGACGCTGTTCCACAAATCGAACACGTACGGTACGCAGTTCCACCCGGAGAAGAGCTCCTTCGCCGGGATGTCCTTCCTGAACAACTTCGTGCGCTTCGCGGAGGAGAGGAAATGAGGATCATACCGGCCGTGGACATACTGGACCACCGCGTGGTGCAGCTGGTCGGAGGCGTCCCGGGGACGGAGCAGGTCACGCTGCCCGATCCGCTGACGGTCGCCAGGGACTGGGAATCGAAGGGAGCGAAACGACTGCACATCATCGACCTCGATTCCGCCCTGGGCAAAGGGCACAACGCCCAGGTCATCCGCAAGATCATCGAGAGCTCAAAGGTCCCCGTCCAGGTAGGAGGAGGCATACGCTCCACGGAGGTCGCCGAGTACTTCCTGGACTGCGGCGCGGACCGCGTCATCGCCGGAACGAAGGGATTGAAGGACCCGGCCTGGCTGAGGGCGATGTCCCTGAGATATCCCAAGCGGATGGTCCTGGCCCTGGACATGAAGGGCGGACGGATACAGACGCACGGCTGGAAGGAAGATTCACCGTTGGACCTGGAGGACGTCTTCGCCTCCATCGCCGAACTGCCCTTGGCGGGCGTGCTTTTCACCAACGTGGACGTGGAAGGCCAGGCCAAAGGAATTGACGTGAACGTGGTGCGAGATTTTGTCACCAGATGCCCGCACCTGACCATCGTCTCCGGCGGCGTGACGGACGAGCGCGACGTGGAGGCGCTCGAGCGCATGGGCGTAAAGGAGTCAGTGGTGGGATTATCACTTTATACTGGAAAACTGAATCATAACGCAATCTGGAGATGAGGCCATGGACCGCAAGACCGAGGTAGTGCGCAAGACCAGGGAGACCGAGGTCCGGCTGAAGCTGGACCTTGATGGCGAGGGCGTGACCAAAGTGGAGTGCGAAGAGCAGTTCCTGCGCCACATGGTCGAGACGTTAGGACGCTACGCCAATTTCGATATTACCTTGGAGGCGAAGGGGGACGACGTGCACCACCTGGTGGAGGACGTGGCCATAGTTCTCGGCAAGACGCTGAAGCAGTGCCTGGGCGAGACGCCCATAGAGCGGACGGCGTTCTCGCTGATCCCCATGGACGACGCCTTGGTCCAGGTCGCGGTGGACATCATCGAACGGCCGTACGCGGACGTGGATTGCCCTGACGACCTTTACGCGCACTTCTTCCGCAGCTTCGCCATGTCTTCCGGGATCACCATGCACATCATGGTCATCCGCGGCTACGACCAGCACCACATCGTTGAGGCGTCCTTCAAGGCGTTGGGCAAGGCGCTGAGATCGGCGGTGCTTCCGCGCCGGAGCGAGCTGAGCACCAAGGACCGGCCTAGGGTGAGCAAGGGATGAGCCTGACCAAGAGGATCATCCCCTGCCTGGACGTCAAGAACGGGGCCGTGGTCAAGGGGATCAAGTTCCTGGACCTGAAGGACGTGGGATACCCGCCTGAGCTGGCGGAAGCTTACGAGAAGCAGGGAGCGGACGAGATCGTCTTCCTGGACATCTCCGCTTCGGCCGAGGGGCGCAAGACGCTTCTCGGCATCGTGGAGGAGACGGCCAAGCGTCTCTTCGTTCCGCTTACGGTCGGCGGCGGCATCCGGGAGAAGGACGACATGCGCGCTGCGCTCAACGCCGGAGCGGACAAGGTGTCCGTGAACACGGTCGCGGTGCAGCGTCCGGAGATCATCTCCGAGTGCGCCAAGGATTTCGGTTCGCAGTGCGTGGTCGTGGCCATAGACGCCAAGCGCCATGCCGGCGGCTGGACCGTCTACACGCACGGCGGACGGAAGGACGCCAAGATGGACATGGTGGAGTGGGCGCGCAAGGTGGAGGACCTGGGCGCCGGCGAGATACTCCTGACCAGCATGGACGCTGACGGCACCAAGGACGGTTACGATATTGCGATGACGAAGGCCGTGGCGGACGCGGTCAACATTCCGGTCATCGCTTCCGGGGGATGCGGTTCCCCCAAGCACATACTGGACGTGCTGAAGGAGACTCGGGCCGAGGCCGCTCTGGCCGCCTCCATATTCCACTACGGTCAGTGGACCGTCAAGGACGTAAAGACGTATCTCAGGCAGAACGGAGTTGAGGTGAGATGAGCAGCCCTAAGTTCGGCGAGGATGGTCTCATCCCTGTCATCGTACAGGACCACGAGACCAACGAGGTTCTGATGATGGCCTACGCCAACGAGCAGGCGTACCGGGACATGCTGAGGACCGGCTTCACCCATTTCTATTCCCGCTCCCGGAAGGAACAGTGGAAGAAAGGAGAAACGTCCGGACATGTGCAGGAGATCGTCTCCATGCAGCTGGACTGCGATAACGATACTCTGCTAGTACGGGTGAAGCAGACCGGCGTGGCCTGCCACCTGGAGCGGATGTCCTGCTTTGACGAGGTTGTTTACGGCGACATCGAAGGCACCATGGCCGTGCTTCCTCAGCTCTTACAGGTCGTCCGGGACCGCAAGGCGAATCCCGTCGACAGTAGCTATACCTGCAAGCTGTTCGCGGACGAGAACAAGCGCCTGAAGAAGGTGGTCGAGGAGGCCGGGGAAGTCCTTTTAGCCGCCAAGGACCACAAGGCCGCCGAGCAATCGTGGGAAGTGGCCGATCTCGTCTACCACCTGATGGTGGCCGTCGAGGGAATGGAGGTCAGGTGGGAGGACGTGTACCGGAAGCTGGCGGAGAGGAGAAAATGAGGGCCGAACTGCATACCCACACGCTTTTAAGTGACGGCGAGCTGCTGCCCATCGAGCTGGCCCGCCGCGCCTTCGTCAAGGGGACGAAGTATCTGGCGTTCACGGACCACGCTTCCCTGAGCAACCTGGAAAGGGTGATCTCCGAGGGACGAAGGGACGCCGAGCTGGCCGAGGAATGGGGCATGAAGGTGCTGGCTGGAGTGGAGATAACTCACGTTCCGGTCAGGCGCATCGATGAGGTCGTTTCCAAAGCGAGGAAGCTTGGCGCCGAGATCATCGTCATTCACGGGGAGACCATAAGCGAGCCGGTGGAGAAGGGGACGAACTACGCGGCGGTCATGAACCCGGAGGTGGACATACTAGCGCATCCGGGATTCATCACGCTGGAGGAAGCGCAGGCCGCCCGCGACAACGGCGTGGTGCTGGAGATAACCTCCCGCGGATCGCACTGCAAGACCAACGGCCACGTGGCGCGCATGGCCCAGCAATCCGGAGCGTTAATGGTCGTCGACACCGACACCCATTCGCCCGGGGACCTTATCGACCAGGCCACGGCGACGCAGATCGCCCTGGCCGCCGGACTTACGAGAGAACAGGCGGACCGGGCATTGGTCGAAACGCCGAAGGCCATCATCAAGAGGAGGTGGCGGAACTGAAGGTACTGAAGTTCGGCGGCTCTTCCCTGAAGACCGGGGAGTGCATGCGTCAGGTGGCCGAGATCATCGTGGCCGACAAGGAAAAGAAGGCCGTGGTGCTCAGCGCCGTCACCGGCGTCACCGAAATGCTGGTGCAGTTCATTTCCCGAACCCGTAGCGAGGAGGACGTGGACGCCTTCATCAAGGACATCACGAGATTGCACACCGACCTGATCAGGGACGCGTTACGAACGGAGAAAGGCCAGGCCAAGGCGATGGAGGAGCTCATCGCCAAGCTGGTGAAGTTGGAGCGGATGCTCTACGGCTCCTGCTACATCGAGGAGGTCAATCCCCGCATACGGGATTATGTCCAGTGCTTCGGCGAACGTCTTTCGGTGATAATGCTGGCCGCCCTGCTCAACGAGATGGGCACGGAGGCCCGCCCGGTCGACGCTGATGAGGTCGGGATAATTACCGACGGTATCTACGGAACGGCCACCGTCAACATGGAGGCCACCCGCTCCAACATACGCCCGAAATTGATGAAGATGCTGCAGGATGGCGTGACCCCGGTCATAACCGGTTTCTTCGGCCGGGCGCCGGAGGGAAGCGTCACCGTCTTCGGCAGGAACGGCAGCGATTACAGCGCGGCGGCGGTCGCCAACGCCATGGGGGCGTCTTCGCTGGAGATCTGGAAGGACGTGGACGGGTTCATGAGCGTAGATCCGAAGATAGTGCCTTCGGCCAAGGCCATCCCTCGCCTCAGTTACGACGAGGCGGCCGAGCTCGCGTACTTCGGCGCCAAGGTGGTGCACCCCATGACCATGGAGCCCGCCCGCTCCGGAAACATCGAGATCCGGGTGAAGAACGTCTTCCGTCCGGAAGCGCCTGGAACGGCCATAGGCGGCACCGAGAACGTGGACAAGAGCATAAAGTCCATCTCGTGCATGAAGAACCTCTCCCTGGTGAAGGTGTTCGGCGAGGGCACCGGCTACAAGCTGGGCGTCCTGGCGGATGTCGCCTCGATACTGAGGGAGGCGGAGATCAACATCTACAGCGTTGTGACGTCCCTGACCTGCATAGGTCTGCTGGTGGACAAGAAGGACGTGGCCAAGGCCCAGAAGGCGCTGGCGGAGTCCGGCGCCACCCGCGTCGAGACGCACACCGACTTCGCCCTGATGTGCATCGTAGGCGAAGGCCTGGGGCATCACAAGGGTCTGGCCTCCCGGGTCTTCAAGGCCGTGGCCAAGGAGGGCGTGAACGTCGGGCTGATATCCGCCGGAGCGTCGCTAGTAGCGTATCACTTCACGGTCGACGAGGCGGACCTGGTGAAGGCCACCAAGGCCGTTCACGAGGAACTGTTCGGGTGCTGAAATGATCGTGGCGTTCCAAGGCGTCAAGGGCGCGTACAGCGAGGACGCGGTGTTCAGCTGGAATGCTGACGCCATCGCTCTGGAATGCCCGGAGTTCGTGGACCTCTTCGATGCCGTCCGTTCCGGCCGGGCCGACCTGGGGATGCTCCCGGTGGAGAACAGCATCGAAGGAAGCGTCACTTCCGCCAACGACCTGCTCTTCCGCAGCGACCTGAAGGTAATGGGCGAGGTCATGGTGCACATCCGGCACTGCCTCATCGGTCACCCCGACGCGGAACTGGCAGACGTCCGCCGGGTGTACAGCCACCCGCAGGCACTGGCCCAGTGCCGCGATCTTCTGACGTCCCATCCGGAATGGCAGAAGGTGCCGGCGTTCGACACTGCCGGTTCGGTCCGCATGATAAAGGAGCGCGGATCGAAGGAGGAGGCCGCCCTGGCCTCCAGACGCGCTGCCTCCACGTACGGCATGAAGGTGCTGCTGGAGGACGTGCAGAGCGTCAAGAACAACATCACCCGCTTCTTCGTGCTCTCCCGCGACGGCTCGCAGGAGATGGGGAACAAGACCGCTCTGGCCTTCACTACAAAAAATCAGCCTGGAGCTCTTTTCGATTGCCTGAAGGCCTTCGCCACGCACGACGTGAACATCACCAAGCTCGAGTCCCGCCCGTGGCGCGGACGTACGTGGGAGTACGTGTTCTACCTGGACCTGGACGGCGACGCCCGGGAGGGAAAGGTGGCCGAGGCGCTAACTGTCCTCAGGGACAGCGCCTCCTGCGTCAGGATATTCGGCTCGTTCATGAAGGCCGTGCAGCCTTCAATCAGGCCTTAGGACCTTGAGCGGCTTCGCCGCGGCGGTCCAGTACTCCCCGTCCCAGTAGAGCAGCGCCTCGTTCCGGTTGTAATTCTCCACGATGTCGGTGTGCTTTATCTCGCCGAGATACCAGGTGTGATCGCCGACCTCGAAGGATTGGGTCTTCTTGATCTCGATGTTTATGAGGCACTCGGCGATGCGCGGGGCCTTCGTTCTTTTACCCTTGACGGCCGTAAGGCCAGTCAACTTGAACTTATCGGTGTCGGCACCGCTCTTCTCGCCGCAGGCTATGACCTTGTCCATCAGCTCCTTCCCGGGGATGTTGACGGTGAACTCGTCGTTCTCCTCCAGCAGTTTATAGCTGTGGCGCGACGTCGTCACCGCGATGCCGATGATCGGCGGGCGCACCGAGAACACGTTGAACATGCCCACCGTGATGATGTTCTTCTCCTTGTCCCCCACCCCCACCAGCACCACTGGCGCCGGGGGGAGCGACATGACCGCGCCCATGTGGTCCAAATCGACCTTGTCGTCCATGCTGACCAGAATAACACCCGATAAAATACGGGAGCGGGACGATATTAAAGCTTTTCAGCGCCGCCTGATGACGTCGCCGAGAACGCGGAACTCCCCGGACCAGTACATGAGCGACTTCTCGCGGTCGGCATCCTTGGCCATCTCCGCGTGCACGACCTCGCCAAGATACCAAACGTGATCGCCCGCGTCCACCCTCTGACGCTTAATGCATTCCAGGTTCACCGCGCACTCGTCTATCGAAGGGGACTTGATCTTCTTGCCCGGGCGGGCCTCGAACCCGCAGTCCTCGAACTTGTTCACCTCGCGGCCGGAGCGCTGCCCGCAGTAAAGGACCTCCTCCACCAGTTCCTTTCCGGGGATGTTGATGGTGAAGTCGTCAGAGACCTCAAGCATCTCGTAGCTGTGCCTGGCCGGGGACACCCCGATACCTAGCACCGGCGGGTTGAAGGAGAACATGTGGACCAGGGCGACGGTTATGATATTGTTGTTACTTTTTCCGTCCCCGATCGCGGCCAGTACAACTGGGAAGGCCGGAAAGGCCCTGCATGCCCATATCGGGTTTACCTCGCTCTTATCCATAGTGAACTCCCATGCCGAGATTTTGATAGATATAAAATAAGGTTTGGTACCATGGTTCGCCACCTTGGAAGGTTTACGGTGTTAATCCATCCAGCATAGCGCGGCCACATACGGTCAATTTATTATTCTTCAGTGAATTATCCGGCAGGAGCACCATGAAGGCAAGGATAGGCATAATCGGTGGGACCGGGGTCTACGACCCCAAGATGTTCGAGCTCAAGGAGACCGTTCGCCCGCACACCCCGTACGGACCGGCCTCGGACGAGATCCAGGTCGGGGAGCTCAAAGGAGTCCCGGTAGCCTTCCTGCCCAGGCACGGCCGCGGACATGTCATACCGCCGCACATGATCAACTACCGCGCCAACATCTACGCCCTGAAGCAGCTTGGTGTGGAAAGAATAATCTCGCCCTGCGCCGTCGGCTCCCTGCAGGAGGAGTTCAAGCCCGGGGAGATCGTTCTGGTGGACCAGTTCATCGATTTCACTAAGTCCCGTAAGTACACCTTCTTCGATGGACCGAAAACGGTGCACATCGGGGCGGCCGACCCCTTCTGCCCGGAGATGAACGCCCTCTTCGCCAAAGAGGCCAAGAAGGCCAAGGTCCCGGTTCACAACGGCGGAACATATGTCTGCATAGAAGGTCCCAGGTTTTCCACGCGGGCGGAAAGCAAGATGTACCGGGCCTTCGCCGACGTGATCGGAATGACCTTAGCGCCGGAATGCGCCCTGGCCCGGGAGATGGAGATGTGCTACATGAGCCTGGCCATGATCACCGATTATGACGTGTGGGCCGACCACCCGGTGGACACCGCCACCATCTTACGGACGATGGCCGAGAACATGGACAAGATCCGCAAGCTGCTCTCCGCCACCATCCCGAAGATCCCGGAGGAACGGAAGAAGTGCGCCTGCGGCAGCGTCCTCGCTGACGCGGGTGCTTGATCAGAGCGCCCGGATCGCTTTCATCGCTTCCTCGGCGTGCTCCTTGGAGCGCAGCGGGGAGTTGTAGACCATGCGTATCTTCCAGTCCCGGTCGATGACGTATGTGGTGCGCGCCGGGGTTCCGCCGATGCCGTACGCTCCGAACGCTTTTCTCAGCTCTTGCTTCTCATCGCTGAGCAACGTGAACGTAAGCTCGTGGTCCACCGCGAACTCCTTGTGCGTCCTGACGTCATCGGACGAGACGCCGATGACCTCGGCCCCGGCTGCCTGGAACTGCTCGTGCATCTGCCTGAACGCGACCGCTTCCATGGTGCACACCTTGGTGAAGTCGGCCGGATAGAAGTAGAGCACCAGGGCCTTCCTTCCCTTGATGTCGTTCGAGCTGACGATCCTATTGTCCTGATCTGGCAGGGAGAAATCGGGAGCGGCGTCGCCCTCCTGAAGCTTGCCTTTCATGCGGGAAAGATGGCGGCTGTGTCGTAATTAATGGTTTGGGGACCGGGACTGAAAGATTTTTATTCCCAATACGGACATACTATTTGCCATGACCTGCTATTTCCGGCACCTAGACGCTGTTTTCAGGAGGGCCGGGCTGCAGATCGATATCGACAACCGCAAACGGGTCGACATGATAATCCACGAGATGGCCGGCGTGAAGTACAAGGACTGCACCCAGACCTGGGCGGCGGTGAAGGTACTGCTGCAGGACGAGGACGCCTTCGTGGAACGGCTGCGGGCTGAATGCCAGGCCCACAACATCTATCTGGACTACTGAGTCACTCGCCGATGTGCTTCCTGTAGGCGGAAGCGTCCATGAGCTTGGACAGTTCGCCGTTATCGGACATCTTTATCCTGGCGATCCATCCCCTCCCGTAGGGGGACTTGTTGATCTGGGACGGATCGTCGTCCAACGGTCCGTTGACGTCGATGACCTCGCCGGAGACCGCCGCGTAAACGTCGGCGGTGTTCTTGACGCTCTCCACCACCGCCAGCACGTCGCCCTTATTGAGCTTCGTCCCTTTCTTCGGCAGCTGGACGTAGACGAACTCAGTGAGCTCGCCCTGGGCGTGGTCGGTGATGCCCACGGTGGCTACGTCGCCGTCTACCTGAGCCCATTCGTGGTCCTTGGTATAGTGGAGTCCCTCTGGTACCTCGCTCATGATATCCCCCTTAAGAACGGTTTACGGATATTTATTCCTCTTGCGATAGGCACTGACAAGGAATAAATATCCGGGGCTGGATGGAAAGGGGCATGCGCATAACCGTGCGGGGTGTGGTCCAGGGGGTCGGTTTCCGGCCGACCGTTCACCGCCTGGCGAGGTCCATGGACCTTCACGGATACGTGCAGAACAACGGTTCCAACGTTGTTATCGAAGTGGACGGGGACGCTGAGGAGTTCGTTCGCCGACTGAAAAAGACGCTGCCGCCCCTGGCCCGTCTGGACGAGGTGGTCATCTCCCCGGGCATATCCGACGCTGAACTGAAGGCCATGGGATTCAGGATCGTCCCGAGCCAGCAGGGGACCAGGGGCGTCGGGATACCTAACGACACGGCCGTCTGCGACTCCTGCCTGAAGGAGATGTTCGATCCTTCCGACAGACGTTATCTTTACCCCTTCACCAATTGCACGGACTGCGGCGCGCGATTCACGGTCATCGAGGACCTGCCGTACGACCGTGAGAAGACGTCCATGCGCCCGTTCCCGCTGTGCCCGGAGTGCCAGAAGGAGTACGGCGATCCGGACGATAGGCGCTTCCATCACCAGACGGTGACCTGCCCGGTATGCGGCCCCCGCTATTATCTCTTGGACCGCCACGGTAAGCGTGACGACGAGCGGCCGATAGCCAAGTTCGCGTCCCGCTTGCACGAGGGCCGGATCGGCGTGGCCAAGAGCTGGGGCGGGATGCACCTGTGCTGCACCCTGGACCAGCTCGCGCACATGCGCGAGTGGTACCGCCGAAAAGAAAAACCGTTCGCCATAATGGTCCGTGACCTCAGGGCATTGGAGCGTTACGGAAGACCTTCCGCTCACGACATCGAGCTGCTCACCTCCAGCCACCGGCCGATAGTGCTGGTGCCGAAGATGGAAAACGAAATAACGGAACTGGTGGCGCCCGGCCTGGACACCATCGGCGTTTTCCTTCCATATACGTCGATGCAGCACCTGCTGTTCCATCACCTGAAGGAGGACGCCCTGGTCATGACGTCGGCGAACGTACCGGGCGAACCGATGGTGCTGCGGGAATCGGACGCTCTAACCCTGGGAGCGGACATGTACCTCATGCACGACCGGGATATAGTCAACCGCTGTGACGATTCTGTCGTCCGTTCTTTCCTGGACAAGACCTACTACATTCGCAGATCGAGAGGGCATATACCCTCGCACATCGACCTCCCTCTGGACGGGGTGGCGGTAGGCGTCGGGGCCCAGGAGGGATTGGCCGGGGCGCTGTCGTTCGAAAGACGCCTCTACGCCACGCAGTACATCGGCGACGCTACGTCCCCCGGGGTCCTGGAGTTCCTGGAGGAGAGCCTGAAGTATCTGAGGCGGCTCCTCGGCGCGGACCGGCTGGACGCCATAGGAATGGACATGCATCCCGGTCATTCCACCAGGCGGCTGGCAAAACGGTGGGCGGAGGAGAGCGGCATCGAACCGGTGGAGGTGCAGCACCATCACGCGCACGCCGCCGCATTGCTGGTCGAGTCGAAACTGGAAGAGATGGTGGCGATCACCATCGACGGCACCGGCTACGGGGACGATGGCGTGGCCTGGGGCGGAGAGGTGCTGCTTTCCAACCTGAAGGAGTACCGCCGGGTAGGGCATCTGAAGGAGGTGCCGCTGCTGGGCGGGGAGAAGGCCGTTTACGACGTCCGCCGGATCGCCTTCGCCCTGGCGGAGATGACCGGCGGCGGACTGGATTACTTCAACGAGAACGAACGGGAGCTGTTCCGCAAGATGATGCCCCGTTCCGGCCTGAGCACGTCCTTCGGCAGAGTATTGGACGGAATTTCCTGTTACCTTGACATCTGCCAGTATCGAAGCTATGATGGCGAGCCGGCCATGAAGCTGGAGAAGTGGCTCAACGAGGCTCGTCAATTGGACCTGGTTCCTACCGTTCGTCACGGGAACATCATCGACACCCCGGCCATGTTCCGGCACATGATGGACGTCCGCGGCGGAAAGGCCGACCGGGCGGGAAGCATGACCTACGCCATGGTCCGCGGGCTGGTGGATATAGCGTCAGAAAAGGCCGAGGACGAGGGGATCGGGCACGTCGGCCTCAGCGGCGGCGTCAGCTACAACCGGGCCATATCGGCCTGGGCCAAGGAACTTGTGGAGGCCCGCGGACTGAAGTTCGTCTGTCACGACCTCACGCCGAACGGGGACGGGTGCATATCCACCGGGCAGTGCGCGGTGGCGCTTTCACGGCTATGATTTTAGGTTTGACCCTTCAACGGCCTACCTCAGCGCGGACCACTCCCTGAGCTTCCTCTCAAATGGGATGGTATGCAGCGGCGAAGAGGATGGTAATTTCGTTGCCGGAAATGAACGCCCGTTCTTGACAACACCCATTTTTTGATAATGCGCCTGGGCCTTCCCGCCGTTCAAGAAGACGTGCGCAATGCTGTCGTGAGCGTCCAGGAACCCCTGGACGTCATTATAGATCCCGTCCTTGATGGTCGAGTCCTTGCTGCCGATTATGTTGCATCCCTTGAACACGTCCCAGACTGCGATTCGCTTGGCCATGAGGAAACTTGTTCGCCCATTGTAGATATCGGACGGATCATCGCCATAAATGCCATAGACCAACCTCCAGAACTGGTTCCTTGGGTTTCCATAATACTCCCTCCTCAAAGCCGACTGGACGCTCGGGATCGTTCCCAGGACGAGGACCCTGGGAGCTTCGCCGACGATCGGAGGCAATCCGACTCGTTGTTCGTACGGCCCATGGTCATCTGAGCCTGCCATGCCTGAGCAAATGGGACCTGAGGAATAAATTGATGCCCGCAGTTGGACGATACGACCAACAGATATTATATGGCCAAGGCCATTCGGAAGCGTCAGGCCTGTTAAATGAGGAACCTAATCATCCTGCTGGACGGCGCGGCCGACGAGCGCATCTCGATATTCAACAACCGCACCCCCCTGGAGGCGGCCCGCAAGGATTTCATGGACAGCGTGGCACGCGACGGGAAGGTCGGCACCACCGACGGGAAGGACTACACCCACACGTTCCTTTTAGAGCTCCTCACTGGCAAGCCTTATGACATTCCGCGGGGAGTCATCGAGGCGTACGGCCTGGAACTGCCTATCGGCGAAGGCCGTGTCGCCTACCGCATGACCCCGGCCAAGGTCCACGACCACCACGTGGAATGGTACTACAACATCACCTGCGACGAGGAGATGTTCCTGCAGCGGGCCATAATCAAGAACCGCTCCAAGCTCTCGGACATGGACCCCAAGATCCTAGCGTACCACGGCGGAAAAGGCGTCCTGACGATAAAGGGCGATGAGATACTCGACCTGCCGAAGCCGCCCGGTCCGGCCCGCATCAGCTCCGAGGACCTCGGCCCCTTCCTGAATTTCGCCAAGGGCGTTCGCGAGAGCACCGGCGGAATAGCCCTCCTGCCCTGGGGCGGAGGTCTTGGCAAAGTGGCCGTAGACGTCCGCCGGCAGATATCCAAGGTTCCCGATCTAACGGTCATATCCAAGAGCCCTTCCGCCCTGGGCGTGGGCAAGTTCCTGGGCATGGAAACGATGCGCGTCCCCGGTTTCAAGGAAGGGATCAAAGTTGCCGCGCAGGTCCTGGACAGGAACGACGCCTTCCTGCACATCGAGGAGACGGACGACATCAGCCACAAGTGCAATCCCAAGAACAAGCTGAAGCTGATCGAGGAGATAGACAGGGAGCTTCTACGTTACGAGAAGCGCTTCCGGGAATGCCGGGTGGCTCTGCTGATCGATCACGGCGCGTCATCGCTCACCGGGGAGCACATGTGCATGAAGGTCCCTTACGCCGTCTGCGGGGGTCAGTGGAAAGGAAAAGGTACGAACGGGTTCCACGAGAACGGCGGGGAGAACGCTCCGCTCGGAACGCTCCTGGACATCATCCTCGAGGATTGAACCCTTCATGATTTTTCTGCTTTCGGCAATAAGTTAAATATCATCTTCGCGTTGAGTTGGATGATACAACCAATGAATAGTTGCATCGAATCCAGAGGTCCTCATCATGCACAAGGCGGACATCATTTACGCGTTCGAGGAGCAGGCGGGAAGGAAGTTCGTTGAAAAGGTCTGGGGCAAGCGCCCGACCTACGCCGTGGTCATCGGGAACACGGAAACTGCGAAGATCCCGGGCGTGTCCGCCGCCGGGGCGGTGCCGGAGATCACCGACTTCACACCCGCGGCTGACGTAGAACTGCTTCACTACGGACGATGCAAGTGCATCGACGGGGTTCCGGTTACCCCGACCGGCGTACCGACCCCCGGCATCATCACCATGAGCGCCCTGCAATTGGTGTCCATGCCCACCTTCGCCATAAACGGAGGCGTTAACGTTAGACCGCACACTCCCTACTTCGAGCTGGAGGGCGTCCCAGGCGAGGACATCCGCACCGGAAGGGCGCTCAAGGACCCCCGCCGGGTGTACGAGAACGGTGTGCTTCTAGGTAGGGAGATGGCCAAGAACAGCGAGTACCTGGTCATAGGGGAGAGCATCGCCGGCGGGACGACCACCGCTCTGGCCGTGCTTCTGGCAATGGGATACGACGGCCAGGGCAAGGTTTCCAGCTCCATGATCGATAACCCTCATTCGCTTAAGGAAAAAATAGTTCTGGAGGGCATCTCCAACTCCCCGTTCAGCAAGGAGGAGATGAAGGCCGATCCGTTGAAGGCGGTCGCGGCCGTCGGCGACCCGATGATGCCCGCCGCCGCGGGCGTCGTAGCCGGAGCGGCGGAGAGCATACCGGTCATCATGGCAGGGGGTACGCAGATGGCCGCCGTCATGGCCATAGTGAAAGGCCTGGCGCCAAAAGTTCTTTCGAACATAGCCCTAGGCACCACCAAGTGGATCGTGAACGACCGCTCCTCGGACGTACGGTCTATAATGAAGCAGATCGGCAAAGTTCCCATCCTAGCCGCGGACCTGGATTTCGGCTCCTCCCAGTACGACGGATTGAACGTCTACGAGAAGGGGCTGGTCAAAGAGGGCGTTGGCGCCGGCGGAATATCCGTGGCGGCCTTCCTGGCCACTCAGGGAAAGATCGGCAAGGGGCAGATGCTGGCCAAGGTGGAAGAGAACTACGTCCAGCTGATGAGGATCATGGGCAAGTGAGCCGCTGGTGCAGCACCTTCTCAGCCTTCTTCAGGTCGTCCGGGGTATTGACGTTGACGGCCACGTCCGGCGTATCAGCGACGAAATAGCTTCCGGGAAGGTATTCCCGGGTGAGCATTCTTTTCCGATCGACCACGCTAACGCCGCAGGGAATTAAAGAACGACCGTCCACGTTCTCGTAGAACGTAACGTCCACACCGAACTCCAAGGCCTTTTCCAACGGGATGCCGACGGTCAGGGACTGCTCCTTTCTTTTCAGATACTCTCTCACGACGTCGGAGACCAGTTCCGCCCTCAACAGCGGCAGGTCGGCCGGGCAGATGAATATGTGATCTTCAGATATCCCTTCCGCCGCCTGAATGAGGTCGTGGCAGTACTCCGTGCCGGACGTTTCCAGAACATTGACCCCCAACTTCCTCAGATGATCCCTGGTCTTCGGCACATTGTCGCTTATGGAAACGTAAACGGATGATATCTCATCGACCAGCATCATCTGCTCCAGGACGTGGTCGACCATCGGCCGGCCGTGCAACGGCGCCATGGGCTTCTCCACCCCCAGCTCCTTTATCCTGGTCCCGCGCCCTCCGGCGGTTATCAGCGCGGCCACGCTCATAGCGCCACCAGCAATAGGAGAGCGATCAGCACCACCGGCCGGGAGATCTCGTTCGTCGCGCCCATGACATCGCCGTTCACCGCCCCGAAGTTCTTCATAGCTACACTGCTCATCACCAAGCCGACGATAGCGCTAACGAGAGCGCCGGCAACGGTGAACAGGGCGATCTCACCAACATACCAGTAACCGGTGGGAAGGCACACCATTAGTATCAACACAAAGGCCAGTAGGACCGACAGGGCGAACGAGGAAATGGCCTGTTTTCCCTTGGTGTTGGAAACGAATGCGTTTCCCAGCCCCTCGCGCGCTTTGCCGCCGTAGGCGCAGAACACCATGGCGTTCTTGTTCATGATCTCGGCGATGAGCGGAATGAAGAGCAGCTCGGCCTTGCCAGTGAGGGAAGCGAGCGCGGCGAAGCTTAGAATGGTGAACACGAGCGCATAACCGACCCCGCCGGCCCCGGTCTTGGAGTCCTTCATGGCCGCCATGCGTCGTTCGGCATTACCGCCGCAGACCATCCCGTCCCCGAAGTCGCTCAGCCCGTCCAGGTGCAGGAATCGGTTCAGCAGGTGGAACACGGCCAGGACCACGGCGGCCAGGACGGCCGTGGACAGGAGGTCCTCCCCCAGGTAGAATATCCCTGTGGCCAGGAGTCCGTACAGTGCGCCTATGAACACGATGAGATAGAATCTGCGCGAGAGATGGTCCACGTCCTCACCGTCCACCTTGGCCGGTATGACCGTGAACATGGTGAGGGCGGCCTTGAGCGCGCCTAGGACAGTCGTCCCTCTCCCTCCAGCATCTCCGAGTAGATCGTGGACATGGTCGCTCCTATCAACGACGCAACGATGTCATCCATGAAAGGCCCCAGTTTGGAAAGTATACCCGGCTTCTTCTTGTCGTAGCGGATGTACTCGAATACGCACTTGGAGCCGCCGATGTATTCCGCGAGGGCGATGCCCAGAAGCTCGTCGGCCAGCAGGTGCACCGGGTCCTCCTGGTACTTCTCTTCGTTGAGTCCGTAGAGCTGCCCGTACCGTCCCTTCTCCTCCAGGAGTATGGCCGCCGTGAGCAGGGCGTTCACGTTTATGTCCTTGGCCAGCAGCTCCAGCTTCTTCTCGAACTTATTTCGTATGACCGTTTCATCCCAGGCCGGGTCCAGGGCGTTCATCTCCTTGACCGAGTTCCACATGTCGTCGTAGGTGATACCGCGTATCGCCAGATGCCTCAGGAAGTGAACGGAGTCCCCGTTCGCCCCCTTCCACCTGGTTATCGATTCGCCCAGAGCGGAACGCACCGCCACCGCCATGGCGATGCCGTGATCGGAGGAGCTTCCGGACCACAGGCACTTCTCCCCGTCAGAAGGGCACATGACCAGCACGGCGTCGCTGGTCGTTCCGGTACCGGGAATGTGATGGTCCTCCAGGGCGGCGGCCTTCGCTTCCGTGACCGTCATTATCGCGTTCGCCAGGGCGCAGTCGTCCAACGGTTCGTCCGTCACCACCATGACGTTTATCGTTCCCACCTGGCGGTGAGGAACGCTGCCCTCGCGTGACGATTCCCCGGCGCGGATGGCGTTGGATATCCCGGCGCTGACGAACGCCAGTGCTTCCGACCCGTTCTGCTCTATGCCCTTCGTACAAAAGGCCTTGTCCAGCTCGGCGGCGGTCATGAAACAGACCGTATCGGAAGGAAGGTTCAGCCGGGGCAGCAGGGAGCGCATATGTTCCACCGGATCGGAATGATCGTAATGCAGCGAGACCTGTAGCATCAGCACGGAATCGGTCTCTCCCAGCCCGCCGTTCAATATGGTGGACGCCAAAGTGCGCATTCGTCGCGGCAACCGTATGGCCACGTACTTGTGCCCGTCCACCACGCCCTTCTCGACCCGCGCCTCGCTCAGTTTCATCTTAAACACCTATCAGCCCTAGCAGGAGGTCCTCCAAGAACACCTGCGCCTCCGCACCTACCAGAAGGTAGAGCGGCACGACCACCGTGAGCACGAAGAGATACGAGGCCATGGTCATGACCTTTATGGTATCCCTAAGCACATCGGGGTCGGACGGAAGCGGCCCGTCGCCCATGACGTACCAGCCGATCTTTTCGAACCTGATGCCTAATCCGCCGGCGAAGGCGGACATGTGCCATCCCTTGTTCGGCGATAACGTCTGATCATGATACTTCTTGGAAGCGCCCCAGCCAGCCCGCCAGTCCTTGCCCAGAATGATCAGGGCAAGAAGAATGAACGGCACCGCCGCCCGGGCCATGACGAAGTTGGTGCAATCGTCGAGCTTGGCCGAGAACCATCCCACGTAGCGATATTTGTCGTTCAGATAACCGACCATGGCGTCCAGGGTGTTCGATACGCGATACGCCACGGCGGCCGGAAGCCCCAGCAGACCGAAGTAGAACAACGGAGAGAAAATAGAGTCCACGGTGTTCTCCGCCGCGCTCTCGGCCGCGCAGGAGATCACGTGCTCCTTATCTAACTGGCTCACGTCCCGGGAGACCATCATGGCTGCTTTCTGACGACCGAGTTCCAGATCGCCGGCCAGCAGCGCCTCGCGCACCGGCTCGATGTGCTTTCCCATCGCCGACATGGCGAACATGGTCTTCAGCAGAACACCGCCGACGATGGCCCATACCAGCAGCCCCAGGACGTCCCGCACCAGAGCCATCAGGAGAAGGACCATGACAGAGAACAGCAGGATGACGGCCAACGCCATCACCATCCCGAAGAAACGCTCCCGCCGGGGGTGCCCGCGCGATATTCGTTTGTCGAAGAACGATATCACCTTGCCCATCCAGACCACCGGATGCAAGGCGTTCGGCGGTTCGCCGATGAAACGGTCGACGAGCAGGGCGACGATCATCGTCAGGAACGCGTAAGGGACCAGCTCAAACATGCATCCTCGCCCCGAACGCCGTGCTGCGGATCTCCCTGGCCGTCTCCTCCATCGCGGAGATGAGAAGATCGTTCTTCTCCGGCGTCTTAACGCTGAAGCGGACGAACTTGTCGAACGGCCTGCCGAAAGTGGAGCAGTCCCTGACCAGCACTTTGCGCGGCAGAAGATGCTCCACCACGTCCTCCGCGGCCATCTTGGGGTCGTTGACCCGGGTGAAGAAGAAGAAGCACTGGTCCGGAAGCGGCGAGAAGAGCCCGGTGCCGTCCACGGCCTTCTTGATGCGGGCGCGCTCGGATGCCATCATCCTCGCCGCCTTGCGCACGTGGTCCTGATGATCGCGCAGCAAACGAGCGCCCACGTACTGCTCGATCACGCCCAGGTTCCAGGAGAGCCGGGCGCGTTCCATCATTTCCACGATCTCCACGCCGCCCACGCCGTAACCGACGCGCATGCCGGGGATGGCGAACGATTTCGTCAACGAGGAGATGATGAACAGGTTCTCGTGGCTTTGCACCTCGGACATGCACGACACGCTGTCGTGCTCGTCCACCAGTTCCAGCAGCGTCTCGTCCAGGAAGACCAGCTTGCCAGCCGCTTCGCACTCGTCCACCAGTTCCATGATGCGCCTTTTCGTTTCGACCGTGCCAGTGGGATTGTTCGGGTTGCAGATGTACAGCGCCCTGGCCAAAGGCAGCTTCTCACGGATGGCGTTCATGTCCAGGCGGAACCCTTCGCCCTCGATGAGCGGCACGTCCAGTATGTTCGCGCCCTGCATGCGGCAGGCGTGCGAGTATTCCGAGAACGTAGGCCTGGGAATGATGACCCGGGCCTTGCGGGAAAGGAACACCTCTGGATACAATCGTATGAGCTCGGCCGAGCCGGCGCCGGCGATTACGTTCTCCGGCCACACGTTGTGCAGCTTGGCCACTTCCTCCCGGAACTCCGCGGCCGTGTCGTCCGGGTAGTGCCCCAAATGCTCGGCCGCTTCGGCGACCAATCGCGGCAGCTCCGCTGGAGGCCCATACGGGTTGAGGTTGTGGCTGAAGTCCTCCACACCGGGGAGCTTCCAGCCCTGGCCTCCGTGCACGGGCCTCTTAATCGGCAACAATTCCCTTTTCACAAGGTCTTGTATTTTCATCGTCGCCCTTCTCCGGGTCCGCCGGTCTCAGCGGGATCACGTACAGTTCCCCGCCGTCCCGGATGATGGTGACCTCCACGCCGTACACGGCGCGGATGATCTCCTCGTTGATGACCTCCGCCGGAGGTCCGTAGCTGATAATGCCGCCGTCGCTGATGACTATCACCAGATCGGCGTACTTGGCGATCAGGTTGATGTCGTGCGAGGCGGTTATGACCGTGACACCCTGACGGGAGAGGTCCTTCAAGGCCTGCATGACCTGCAGTTTGTACTTCAGATCAAGATGCGCGCTCGGCTCGTCGGCCAGTAGGATCTTCGGCTGCTGGACCGCTCCCTTCGCTAGTAGCACCCGCGCTTTCTCCCCGCTGCTGAGCTCTCCGAGCTTCCTGTCCTTAAGATGGGTAACGTGGTACGCCTTCATGGCGTCCCGCACCAGCTGCTCGTCCTTCTCTCCCTCCCACCAGATGCCGGTGACGAACGGATAGCGCCCTAAGGCAACGAACTCCTCCACGGACAGATGGAAGTCGTCCGGCACGTCCGCCGGGATGTTGGCGCAGATCTTGGCCACCTCCATCATCTTGAGGCGGTCCAGGTCCTTGCCGTCGATGTATATGGCGCCCTCCTGCGGCTTCAGAACCTTGTTGATGCAGCGCATGAAGGTGGTCTTGCCGCAGCCGTTGGGGCCCATTATTCCGATGAGCTGCCCCTTCTTGGCGTCGATCGTGATGCCTTTCAAGGTCCGGGGGCAGAGGCTCTTCTTGGCGCCGTAGCTGAAGGAGATGTTGTCGACCTTCACCGTCAGCTCGCCGTCACATGACATATTCCTTACCCATCCTGATCATCAGGTACCCGAAGAACGGAGCGCCGATGATCGATATTACGGCACCTATCGGTAGCTCGGAAGGAGCTATCACGGTCTTACATACAATGTCGGCCACCAATAGAATGTTTGCCCCTACCACCATGGATGCCGGTAGCAGCAGACGGTGATCGCCGCCTATGACCATCCGGACCAGGTGAGGGACGATGAGACCGACGAAACCTATTATCCCGGTGAAGGCCACGCAGACCGCCGCTAAAGCGGACACTAGTATGAACATGCCGGTCTTGAAGGGCTTGACGTTCATTCCCAGCTGCCGGGCTTGCTCGTCCCCCAGCAGGATGACGTTGAACTCCTTGGCGTAGAGCAGCATGATGAAAGACAACACGGAAACGCAGACGACGATGATCCATGTCGATTGCCAGTTCAATGTGGAGAACGAACCGAACAGCCAATAGAGCACGCTGTGCAGCCGGTCGGCGTTGAAGTACATCAGGATGGTGGTCCCGGACTGCAGGGCTATTCCCACGATCACCCCTCCCAGCACATAGCTTATCGAACGCCCGCCGGCGGCCTCGGCCAGAAGCATGGTGAACAAGAATGCCATCACCGCTCCGACGAAGGCTATGACGGGAGTGACGAACACACCTAGCCCGGCGATGGTCACTCCCGCCAGGACCGCAGTGGTGACCCCCAGTGCCGCGCCGGATGAGACACCGGTGATGTACGGGTCCACCAGAGGATTCCGGATCAGCGCCTGCATCACCGCCCCGGCCACCGATAGCCCGATGCCGACGGCGATCACGCCCAGGGCCCGGGGGATGCGGAGCTGCCAGAGCACCAGCTCCTTGGTGTTCTCGTGCTCCCCGCCGTTCTGAATGAGATTCCAAAGGCCGGACATGGCCTCCTGGAAGGAGATGTCCATGACCCCGGTGGTGAGCGAAAGAATGAAAAGAAGGACGATGCTGATCGAACCGAGGCCGAGAATCAGGGCTAGCTTGATCTTCGCCCTGCTCGCCTTGGTCGATCCCATTTCGCATCACCCTTGTATGACCGCCGGAACCGGTGCGGAGCACCCTTCGGAGGTAAGTTGTTTCCCGTAACGCGGGCCAGCTATTATATTTGCGCCCTACGCCACGGGGAAGGAGGACCTGTTCATTCGATTCTTGCCTGCACCATCGCCACGATCTCCGTGGCTTCAACGGGCATTGCCTCCGCTTCCGCAGACTCGCCGGACGAGACCCAATCGACGTAGTCGTCGGATATCACGTGCGGCATGCTGACGTTGAACACATCAGGATGCAGAATCTGGGCCAGCAGCTCCACGGCGTCCACCATGCGCGGGCCGGGGCGGCTGAACACGTTGTCGGACTGACCGGTCAGTATGTACACCCGCTTGTTCTGGACGGCGGACAGCTCGGACCAGATGGTGTCGTTCTCCAGGCCGGAGATTATCTCCTCGCCGGGGGACGCCAGGTACATCATGGAAACGACCAGATAGTCAGGGTCGGTCTCCAGCATAGATTCCACGGATACATCGGGCCATCCGGTCAGGTTGGAGTAGACGTTCTCGCCCATGGCGTGCCTCATCACGTCGGCGGAGAAGGTCCCGTTACCGCTGAGGTAGATGGGGTCCAGCCAAACGGCGAAGGTCATGGTCGGCATCTCTTCCACATCGCCTATCTCGGCCTCGATGGCCGCCAGGCGCTCTTTCATGGTGTCGACGAGATCTTCGGCCTCTTCCTTGACCCAGCATATCTCTCCGATCATCAGCATGGCGTCATAGACCTCGTCAAAGGTGGTACCCTTATCCAGAACGATCACGTTCAGCCCGGCGTTCTCCAGCTGGGTCAGCATGTCGATCTGGGCCTGCACGCCCTTGTCGATGAGGATGAGGTCACCCTCGGCGGCGATGACCGCCTCGGCGCTGGGAGTGAAGTATCCGCCGACGGATTCTAGCGTCCCGTTGGCCTTCCTGGCGTTGACATCCGCAGGCCAGTCACAGTAGTCGGTGACGGCCACCAGGTTCTGCCCTATCCCCATGGCATAGGCCATCTCGGTCAATGAGGGGGAGCAGGAAACGATGCGCGTCGGCGCCTCGTCAGTGGTCACGGTCCTTCCGTTGGCGTCGATGACCGAGACCGGTCCATCGCCCTCGCCACCGGAGGGGTTCATACCCAATACCATTACGGTCCCGACGGCAACGAGCGCCACGACCAGTATGATTGCGATTATCGCCTTCTTATCCATGTGGAATCACTTTCTGTTAGCTAGTTGGATGTATTATCCAACTTGAATTGGATATATCATCCAAGTATAAATGATTTAGCGGTCATTTTTTATCAATGGCACACCGGTATGGTAGTGAGGGCAGGGAGGAGGTGGCCACATCAAGTTCATGGACGAGCTGAGGAACGAGCCCATTCTGCTGGCCCACCACCCGCTCTGCGGCCGCTTCGACGACCATCTGCTTACCATAAGAGGCCGGAAGGTGTGCCGGGGCTGTGTCACGGTGTACCCGACCTTCCTGGTAATGCTGGTCCTCCTGTTCGTGGGTCGGCCGACGTTCGAAGCCGCCTTCTTCGCGTCGCTGCTCCAGTTCTCCTTCCAACTGCTGCGGTTCGTCACATCTGGACGTGGGTTATCTATCATCTTCAATATGGTCCTGGGATCGAGCCTGGCGATGGCCACCTATTCAGCCATCGTCTGCCCGCCCGACCTGAGGATCTACGTTTACCCGTTCATAATAACAGTCATCGTCGTCTTCGAGTACCTGAAGGGAAGAAGGATGCTGAAGCGCTGCAAGGAGTGCCCGTCCTACGCATCCTATCCTAGATGCGCTCGGGAGCCCACGAGATCAGAAGATTGAAAATATGTGGGAATGAATAAATATTCCTCAAGTTATTGAACGCCAAAGGTGGAAATTCATGTCGAAGGAATTCACTGGCAGCTGGGTGATCTTGATCATCCTGATAATAATATGCTGGCCTGCGGCGATCATCTACTTCCTGATGAAGTACGAGGAGAGACCACAGTTTGGAACGGGCTACTACGGCAACCAGCCATATCAACAGCCGTACCAGCAACCTCCCCAGCAGTACCAACAGCCCCCGCAACAGTACCAGCAGCCCCAGCAGGGGAACACCTGCCGCAGCTGTGGGGCCGCTTATGAGCCGGGCGCCCAGTACTGCCCGAAGTGCGGCAACCGCCTCTGAAACGTTAAAGGTTAATCGATAAGCCTTCGGACCTGCTCAAGGTCCCAGGCCCCTTCCCATTTTTCCAGAACCCCGTCCAGCTCGCGCATCCAACGCTGCCTGATATCGCCGGAGCCGGCACCGTTCCCTGAAGGCCTCGTTAGGTCCAAGGAATCCTCGGCCGGGGCGCTGAACCGGACCATCGGCAGGACGCCGAGACAGGGCATCTCCATGCGGGACTCCAGCTCCTCGATCCCCTCCTTCAGTATCGATCCGTCACCGCGGAAGCGGTTGATAACGAATCCCTTGAGCAGGTCCCGCTCCTCCTCGTCCATGAGAAGATAGGTTCCGTAAATACCGGCGAAAACGCCCCCTTTCTCGATGTCCCCCACGAGAACGACAGGCGAGCGCGTGGCCTTGGCCAGCCACATGTTGCTGACATCCTTGTCCTTGAGGTTCATCTCCACCGGGGAGCCCATGCCCTCTATCAGCACCAGCTCCCTTCCGGAAGCGTTGTTGTGGAAGGCGGTCAGCACCTGCTCGCGGAGCGTCTCGATCGTTGCGGGAGTGCTACCACCGGGACCGAGGTCCTGCCAGGGTTTCCCGCGAAGCACGATCTGGCATTGGCCGTTTCCCTTCGGCTTGATCAGGATGGGGTTCATGTCCGCCGACGGCTCCAGCCCGCAGGCCCAGGCCTGGTAGGCCTGCGATATGGCCATCTCCTTGCCGTCCTTGGTAACGTAGGAATTGAGCGAGACGTTCTGCGCTTTGAACGGGACCACGTCTACGCCGCTCGATGAGAAATGGCGGCACAGCGCGGCGGTGAGGGTGGTCTTTCCAGCCCCGGAGGTCACGCCCTGGATCATAAGCCTACGGAACGTCGCCATCACCCCTTAGCAGACTGTCGAGATCAAGATGTTCCTCGACCATCGCCGCTAGACGATCTAGAGAGGAATCGATCTCGGCGTCGTGGTCCGTTCCGTTGTTCTTCGGCGCATCGCGATGCTCGATCATCGAAAGGAAGAAGCCGCGGAACGCCGGCAGGTCGAACACGCCGTGCAAATACGTCCCCAGGACCTTTCGTTCACGGCTCCAGGAGCCTTCCTCCCGCCCGTCCGGCCGCAGACGGAACAGCGGTTCCTCTAAGCGTTCCGTACGGCCCATGTGTATCTCGTAACCGCGCACCTCCCCGCCGTCAGCCAGTGATCCAAGGACCTGCACGGTCCTCTTGTCGTACGAATCGAAATGAGTGACGGCGTCCAGCAGCCCCAGTCCTTCGATCTCCGATGGACCGCTGCCCTCCAGGCCGTGAACATCGAATATCTTCCGGCCGAGCATCTGGTAGCCGCCGCATATGCCCAGAACGGGAACCGTCCCAACCTTGGCCGATATGGCCGAGGCCATGCCGCTCTCGTTCAGCCAGAGCAGGTCCTGCACGGTGTTCTTCGTCCCGGGAACGATGATGGCGTCCGCCGGTCCCAGCTCCTCCGGCGTTCTCGCGTAAATGACCTTGACCCCTTCCTCCAACGACAACGCGTCAAAGTCGGTGAAATTAGAGATCATCGGCAAACGGACCACCGCCACCACGGTCGTTCCGTCACCGTCGTCGCGCTGGTCGAGGTCCATGGAATCCTCGACCGGCAGGTACAGGGAGGGAACGTGAGGAAGCACCGCCAGGACCGGCACTCCGGTAATTCTCCTCACCATGTCCAGGGATTCACCGAGAGAACCGCCCCCGGGGCACATGTTGTTGATCAGGACGCCTTTGAAGAGCTTGCGTTCCTCCTCATCCAGCAGCATGAGCGTGCCGACCGCGTAAGCGAAAGCGCCGCCCCAGTCGATGTTCACCGCCAGAAGGCAGTCTGCCTTGGCCAGCTTCGCCACGTACATATTGGCCACGTCTCTTCCGCGCAGGTTTATCTCGGCGGGCGAGCCGGCGCCTTCGATCACCACCACGTCATTGGTGCGCATCAACCGTTCCAGATTGCGGGCGATGATGACCGGGGCCTCGTCGGGAACGAATTGCGAATAGTATTCCTGCACCGTGCAGTCCTTGTATGGACGCCCCTCAACTATCACCTGGGACGTCACTCCGCCCTTTGGCTTCAACAGAATAGGATTCAGTTCCCCCCGCGGTCGCGTTCCGGCCGCTCGCGCCTGCAGGTCCTGGATGCGGGCGATCTCCTCCCCGTCGCCGGTGACCATGGAGTTCAGCGACATGTTCTGCGATTTGAACGGGGCGACCTTGAGACCGCGATCGCGGAAGGCCCGGCAGAGAGCGGCCACCAGGAGCGATTTACCCGCTCCGGACGTGGCACCGAGAACCATTATGGTCTTGGCCTTTGTGCGATGCTTCCCTTCCAGCCTCGCCTTGAGGTCCGACCTGGTCCTTTCGTCCAGACCATTTTCTCCGATCTCAGGCATCATCTTGAAGAGCGAGTCGGTGACGTCGTCCCGGTGGATCCAGAGACAGCTCTGGCACGACCAGACCTGCCCGCCGGTCCGTCTGGAAGTGACGTATTCACCCAGCTCGGGATCCAGACAGGGATACAAGGGGCAGAAGCAGAAGGTGCAGTTCTGTCCTTGATGATGGCATGGGTAGTGGGCGCATTCGGTGTTGCTGCCGATCATGCCTCTCCTCATCTGAGAGCGGAGATTGCTGGCATGTTTGCCGTAGTTCTCCTCCGAGTCGTCCTTGACCCCCTCGGTTGGATTAATCATCCAATTGGGTCAAGCCCGTGAGGCCATAATATCCTTTCCCCCGTCCCCTGCAATGTTTTAAGGACATGTTCGTTTACTGCCATCTGAGAAAGATGGCACCGATGGCGGACTCCTTCCAAACCAAGAGCGTCCTCGAGCTGAAGGACGGACCACTGAGCTACTATTCCCTGAAGAGGCTGGACTCCAGTACAGAACGATTCCCGTTCTCCATCAAGGTGCTCCTGGAGTCCCTGCTCCGCCAAGAGGACGGCGTGCTGGTCACCAAGGAGGATGTCCAGAAGCTATTGGCCTGGACCCCTGCCGGCAACGACGAGGTGGACATACCTTTCATTCCCGCCCGTGTCGTGCTGCAGGACTTCACCGGTGTGCCGTGCGTGGTCGATCTGGCCGCCATGCGCGACGCCGTGCGGGAGATGGGCGGAAATCCCTCGCGCATCAATCCCCTGGTCCCGGTGGACCTCACCATTGATCACTCGGTCCAGACGGACTATCACGGAACCTGCTACGCCCAGGACCTCAATGAGAAGAAGGAGATGGAGCGGAACCTGGAGCGTTACTCGCTTCTGAAGTGGGCGCAGGGCTCCTTCAACAACTTCAGGGTCGTGCCGCCAGGAAACGGTATCATCCACCAAGTTAATTTGGAATGCCTGGCGACGGTCGTCGCCACCCGGGACGGCGTGGCCTTCCCCGATTCCGTGTTCGGGACGGACTCGCACACCACTCAGATCAATGGCCTGGGCGTGTTGGGATGGGGCGTCGGCGGCATCGAGGCGGAGGCGGTCATGCTCGGTCAGCCTTACTACATGCCTTTGCCGCAAGTGGTGGGATTCAAGATCACTGGCAAGCTCAAAGCGGGCGTCACGGCCACCGACATGGTGCTGACGGCCGTGGAGATGCTCCGGAAGAAGGGCGTGGTCGGCAAGTTCGTGGAGTTCTATGGACCGGGGATAAAGAACCTTTCACTTCCGGACCGGGCTACGCTAGCCAACATGGCCCCGGAGTACGGGGCGACCATGGGCTTCTTCCCGGTGGATGAGGTGACGATCGCCTACCTGAAGATGACCGGACGCGAGAAGCTGTGCGATCTGGTCGAGAAGTATGCCAAGGAGCAGGGGCTGTTCTATGAGGACCAAACGCCCGATTACAGCGATCACCTGGAGCTTGACCTGAGGAAGGTGAAGCCCTCGTTGGCCGGACCGAAGCGCCCGCAGGACCGCATCGAGCTTTCCCAGATGAAGCCCGAGTTCGGCAAGATGATGGAGAAGGCGGGCGGTAAGAAACAAGGCAAGCTGATGAAGGACGGAGATGTGCTCATCGCCTCCATCACCTCCTGCACCAATACGTCCAATCCGTCGGTCATGATGGCCGCCGGACTTCTGGCCAAGAAGGCCGTGGAGAGGGGATTGCGGCCGAACCCCAACGTCAAGACGTCGCTGGCACCGGGAAGCCGGGCGGTGACGACGTACCTGGAGAAGGCCGGGCTGCTCTCATATCTGGAAGCTCTCGGTTTCCACGTGGTCGGCTACGGCTGCCTGACGTGCATAGGCAACAGCGGTCCGGCCCGCGAGGACCTGGCTGACGATATAATCAAGAACGACCTGACCGTGGCTGCCGTTCTTTCCGGCAACCGCAACTTCGAGGGGCGCATCTCACCTTACGTCAAAGCGAACTACCTGGCATCTCCCCCGCTGGTCGTGGCTTACGCCATAGCCGGAACGGTGGACCTGGACCTGGACAACGAGCCGCTTGGCACCGATCCGAACGGTCGGCCGGTGTACCTGAAGGACCTCTGGCCGACGGCCAAGGAGATCAAAGCGGCGCTCAAGAAGGTCACTCCGGCCATGTACCGCAAGGCCTACTCGACCGTCTTCCAGGGCAGCTCGCTGTGGGATTCCGTCCCCGCCCCCAAGGGCGAGACCTTCGTCTGGGACCCCAGTTCCACGTACATCCGCAAGGCGCCGTTCTTCGAGGGCATGAGCAAGGATTTCTCTGTGCCCCAGAGCATCAAGGGCGCTCGCGCCCTAGCTGTGCTCGGGGACAGCATCACCACCGACCACATCTCCCCGGCGGGCGAGTTCCCGGCCGGGAGCGTGGCCGGACAGTACCTTATCTCCCTGGGAGTGGGGGAGAAGGACTTCAATTCCTACGGCTCCCGCCGCGGCAATCACGAGGTGATGATGCGCGGCACCTTCGCCAACATCCGCCTGAAGAACCGCATGGCCAGTGGCAAGGAGGGCGGGTTCACGATGGTCCAGCCTGATGGCGCCGTGACGGACATCTACTCGGCCGCCCAGGAATACGCCAGGAGAGGTGTTCCGCTCATCGTCCTGGCCGGCAAGGAGTACGGCACTGGTAGTTCCCGTGACTGGGCGGCCAAAGGTCCGCATCTTCTCGGCGTGAAGGCCGTCATCGCGGAATCGTTCGAGCGCATCCACCGCAGCAACCTGGTGGGCATGGGCGTTCTGCCATTGCAGTTCGAGCCGGGGCTGACCGCTTCGTCGCTTGGTCTGGACGGAAGCGAGGAGTACGACATCGAGCTGCTGGAAATGAGGCCTAGAGCCCCGGTCATGGTCGTCGCCCGCAAGGACGGCAAGGCCACGGCGTTCAAGGCGATCGCCCGGCTGGACACCATGGTGGAAGTGGACTACTACCGCAACGGCGGGATATTGCAGACGGTGCTGCGGAAGCTGGCCGTTTAAAATGATGATAATTTCAGAGCCTCAGTTCTGAAGCCGGATCGTTTAGGGTAATTACCACGGTCGATTCATTAAGGTCGGAAGGCACGGCCAAGGTTCGGGTCTCACCCTGCGATGTGACATAATGATCGCATCCCGAAGTAAGGGCGTATGCGAAATGAGTACGATCTGTTATGGATGTCATGAACGTATGCCCAGCATTGACCAGATGCCTCAACTGTCTGGCCCTACCCTCACCATAGCTGTTTGGAGTGGCGCTATCGATTAGAACGCAAGTGTCGAGAAAAATCGTATGGAGAGCCAAAAAGCTCACTCTTTGGGGTCCGATCTGCTCCTGAAGGACACTGGCTTATAGATCATGGCAATCCTGCCATTGGCAGCGGAAATACCGAACCCGAATCCGCTCCTCTCGATTAGGATAGCGATCTCTCTTGAATACCGTTGTCCTACGAATGCGGTCTTGGCTTCATCGAGTGTCATTTTATCCGTCATCGTTCAGGCTCCTTGGACAACTTGACGCTTTTAATGGGAAAATAAGTAAGTATTAACTGTAATTCCTATAATTTGTTTCACCTGAATGCCGAATCACCATCGGCGTAACCTCATTATAATCGGCAGGGCGTTGCCGCTACGTCATGAACGGCGGTGAGACGGTCATCGAGGTGAAGGACCTCACCAAGGTCTACCCGGCAGCGGCCAGGCTCTTCGGCGACGGCGGGAGGGAGAAGCTGGCCGTGGACCGCGTGTCATTCGACGTTCACCGCGGCGAGATATTCGGCCTTCTAGGTCCGAACGGAGCCGGCAAGACCACCACGATAAAGATGCTGAGCACGCTGCTCATTCCCACTTCAGGCAGCGCCACCGTGCTCGGCCTGGACGTGGTGAGCGGGTCTGTAAAGCTGAGGCCGCGCATCAATCTGGTCTCCGGCGGGGAGCGCGGCCTCTACTTCCGCCTCACCGGACGACAGAACCTGGAATTTTTCTCGGACATGTACAGGGTGCCGCGGGAGGCCAAGAAGAAAAAGATCGGGGACCTGCTGGAACTGGTCGGCCTAACCGAAGCGGCCGACATCCGGGTGGAGGAATACTCCCGGGGAATGAAGCAGCGTCTGCATTTAGCGCGCGGTTTGGTCAACGACCCGGAGGTCCTTTTCCTGGACGAGCCTACGCTCGGACTTGATCCGGAGATATCCCGGGAGACCCGGGCGCTGATCAGGCGCCTCTCGGAGAAGGGAATGACGATACTGCTGACCACCCATTACATGTTCGAGGCGGACGAGCTCTGCGACCGTCTGGCCATAATATCCGACGGAAGGATACGGGCGATGGGTTCGCCGTACTCCATGAAGGAGTCGGTGCGCAACGATTCGATAATCGAGATCGAGGCCCGGGAACTGGGAGAGGCGCAGAAGAAGGAACTGGCCGATCTGCCGGGCGTCTCCGCGGTGTCCGTGGAGTTCCTGGAGGGCCGGCAGCTCGCCCGTATCGTCGTGGACGACGCCCCGGCGCTGATCCCCACCGTGGCCGCGTTGCTGGAGAACCGCAAGGTCATCAGCATAAGGGTGGACCAGCCTACGTTGGAGGACGCCTACATCAAGATGGTGAACGCGAAATGATCGACCTGCGGGCCATGAAGGCCGCCCTGAAGCAGCAATCGATACATTTCTTCGTCGACCCGCAATGGATCATACCCAGCATCATCGCCCCGTTCATCTTTACAACGGTCACCCTTTTCCTCTTTCGCCACGCCGGCGGGGACCTGCTGCTGTACGCCGTCCTGGGCGGCGGCGTCCTGGGGATGTGGGGGAACACCATACACAGCAGCAGCTGGTCCATCGGTTACGACAGGATGAACGGGACGCTGGAGGCCATCATGGTCACTCCCGCGCCCCTATCGTCCGTCGTCTTCGGCCGCTGCCTGTGGAACTCCTTCCTGGGGTTGCTGAACGCCCTGGCGGTGTTCCTTGTCGCCCAGTTCGCCTTCGGCATCGATGTGACCGTGCAGAACCCGGTGGGTTTCGTGGTCGCGCTGGCGGTAACGCTGCTTTCGCTCTCCGTTCTGGGAATGGTATTCGGGGCGTTCTACGTGGTGACCCGGGCGTCGTCCGCCTTCTTCCAGATACTGGAGTTCCCGATCTACGTGCTGTCGGGCGCGGTGTTCCCGCTGATCATACTTCCGGAGTGGTCCCGACCGCTATCATACGTCATCCCGGCGACCTGGGGCGCCGAGGCCCTCAAGATCGCCACCCTCTCCGGTTACGACTCGCTGGGCATCGGGTACTACGGCGCCCTGGGTTTGACCGTCCTTACGACCGTGGCCTTCCTGCTGCTATCCCTCTGGCTATTCACCCACCTGGAAAGGAGAGCCAAGGTGAACGGAACGCTGGTGAGGTACTGACATGCTGAGGGATGTGCTTGGGGTAAAGGCATCGGCCCTGGTGGCGCTGCGCTCTCAGTTCGCGATCGTCGGTCCGGGGCTGTGGCTGATCCAGATACTTTCCACGGCGCTCTTCCAGATGTGGTTCTTCGTGCTGGTCAGCGATTTCGCCGGGGACCCGGGAGCGACCCCCGCTTACGTGGCATTGGGAAACGCCGTTTCGGCGCTGACCTATTCCGCTGTTTACGGCGTCACCATGTCCGCCGGGGCCGAGAAGCACATCGGGACCATGGCCACTATCATGTCCACGCCGACGCGCATGTTCTACGTGTTCCTGGGAAAAGGGGCATACCAGTCGATCATCGGCCTGTTCACCGTCACGGTGTCGCTGGCGTTCTCCTCGCTCTTCTTCGGCGTCGACCTATCCGGGGCGAACTTCATCGCCCTGGCTGCGGTGCTTTTAGCCACCTGCTTCGCCATGGTCGGTTTTGGAATGGTCATCGGCAGCGTCGGCGTATACCTGCGCTCGTCCATGATACTCGGATCGATGGTGCTCTACCTGGGGCTGCTCCTCTGCGGCGTCAACTTCCCGATATCTTATCTGCCGGGATGGCTGCAGCCCGCCTCGTACGTATTCCCGCTCACCTACGGGGTTCAGGCCGTCCGGGACGTGGCGGCCGGGGCCGGACTGGCCGACGTGTCGTTCCTGGTGACGCTGATGCTAGCATTGGGCGTCCTGTTCTTCGTGATGGCCTACGCCCTGTTCAACTTCTTTGAAAAACAGGCCCTGAAGCGCGGTTCCCTGGACATGTTCTAGAGCAGCCCGAGCACGACCAGGGCGATGCTGGCGACGGTATAAGGGAGGAAAGCTGCTCCGATCTTCCCCCGCATCATCACCTGGGCGTTGTCGCGCAGACCGTTCTTGGCGATCAGCGCTTGAACGGTGCGCCCTAAAAGGAACGTGCCCAGCACGGCCATGGCCAGCGAGAGGCCTACGCTACCGAGGAAATGCAGGTACCAGAACAGAACGATACCGGCGATCGAAAGGGCGATCGCCGCCCAGGCCCAGAGCGGACGACCCCGTTCCCGTCCGGCGTCGGCGAACATCCTGGCCCACCTCCTCGGGAAAATCCTCATGGTGAGAAGGAGAAGAGCGGCGAAGGCGCCGAGGAACACGCTGAGGGCGGCCAATGTGTCCATGGTCCATTCTCTCCACCGGAACTTACTTCGTGTCCCATTCGGGATCAGCATCGCGCGCCTTTTCGACGTCGTCGACCAATATCCAGTCGTCCAGGGTGTGGAAGTCTCGGCGGCTGAAGCGGAAATGGGGGACCTCCTGGAATCCGTCCACGGTCACCAGCACCAGGTACCGTTTTCCGGCCATCCTCAGGAACTGCGCTTCGGACAGCCAGAGCGCGCGGCGGTGCTTTTCCAGCATGGCCACGCTGTCATCGTGGGTTAGCTTGGGCGAGTCGTATGCCACGGTCACTTTCCCCCGGCCGTAGATGATCTGCTTGCCGTCGTTCTCCGTGAAATACAGCATATCGCCTGGCCTTACCTTACCGTAGGGCGAGCGGCGGCCGTTGAAGGCGCGGCCGACCATGGTCTTCTTGCCATGGCGCATCGCTTCCAAAGCGCCGGCGGGCTTGTCCAGGTAGACGATGTGGTCCATCTTGGACCATGATGGCGACCAAAGGATAAAACAGATTTGCCATTCGACTCAACGTCCGCAATGTATGACCGTCATCGTTCGAGGTTCGGCTCCCTCACTGGCGTAAACGACGTAGCATATCACCTTGTGCGTGGAGCCGTCCTTGCGGGTGAGGATGCTGGGGATGGATATCTGGCCATTAGCGTCGATCCGCCGGACCTGACCATTCTCGTCCTTCTGTGGCCCCAGGAACCGGTAGGCGCTGCCCATGGCCAAGACCTCCTCCGCGGAGCATCCCAGCTCACGGCCAAGGGCCGAATTCACGCGGTACAGTTTCCCCTCCCGATCGGTGACCAGCACTGGGTGCGGGCAGAACTCCATGGCCCCGGCCGCCGGTCCCGTGGGGTCCGCGTACTCCTCCTTAAGCACCTTGGCCTTCTCCCACATTTCTTCCATATCCTGGGCGGTGGCAGCCTTAGGATGGACGATGACCACGACCCGGTCGACCTGGATACCCACCTTCACCGGCACCAGGCGGACCTCCGCATCCCGGAGCTCCCCATCCATGTGATAGGACTCCTCGATCATCGTGGGATAGCCGTAATGGAAGACCTCCTCGAACAGTTTTTTGCCTTCCAGGGGCGCTTCGGGGAACATGTCGTAGACGAACCTTCCCTCGTAGGAGGTGTCGAACCCCCTCGTCTCCAGATACCTGATGAAGGTCTCGTTCCCGTTGGTCACCCGCAGGTCGCGGTCGACCATGAACACCATGTCGGACATGGCGTTCAGCATCGTCCGAAGGTTGTTCTCCGCTCGCAGCAGCGCGAACTCCACCATTCGCCGCTGCACCATCTCCTCCTGCAGCTCGCGGTTCATATCCATCAGTTTGGAGCGCTCCCGACCCTCTTTCTGCCGGATGTCCCGCTCCTCCCTGATGTTCTCCAATTGCTCGTAGAGATCGCTGTAGGCGTCCCTCTGCGGGAGGGCCATGTTTGGCACGTAGTAGAAGTTGCGGCACAGCGCGCCGTCGATGATCACATTGGGATAGGAGGACAGGGATCTGAGGAGGAAACCCGGCGACAGCGCGGTCATGTCGTACAGGCAAACCACGGTCATGCCTAACTCTTCGCGTACCTTGTCCAGTTCTAACCACGCGCTCTCTGACGGCACCTGCGCGGACAGTTCCTCCGGAACGTTCAAAATCAGCCTGGCACTGGTATATCCCAACCCCTTGGCCTGCTGCACGAAGGTCCGCATCTGCTCGCCGATGCTGGAGCGGGAGTATCTGTCCAACGGCGCTTTGTGGATGGGCACCAGTACGATGGAGGGTTGTTCGTCAAGGTCCAATCCCCTGTCCCTGAGCTGCTCCTTCAAGGTCGCCAGGGGCGAACGGAACATGAAAGCGCACATCTCCCCCTGCCGGATACTGTCCTTCAGAAGGTCCGTGACCACGCCGAAGACATCGTCCAGGCGGTGATAGAAAAGGGCGGCCTTCTCCCCCGGCGGCATGACGAGGGCGGGCCTGGAAGAGGAGTCAATATCACCTTTCCTGAGACCGTTGGAACCTGCCACTGAACGCGTGATGATGGTACTATTGTTAATAATTTCTTCAGGTTATCGCAAATTCTAACTGTTGCGAGGCGATAGGGGAGAGCATGTGCCTGGTCCCCGACCACGAGATCGAATCGCGAATGAAGGACGGCTCGCTGGTGATAACCGATTTCAATTTAGAGGGGCTGACGCCGAACGGCTACGACCTGCGGGTGGCCGAGGCGCGCCTGGAGGGCGGGGAGAGCGTTACCTCGGGAACGTTCATCATTCCTCCAGGGAAGCTGTTCTTCATATCCACCGTGGAAAGGGTGGAGCTTCCGGACGATCTGGCGGCGCAATTATGGACCAGGACATCTTGGCTCAGGAAGGGATTGCTGATGGGGCTGGGGAAGATAGACGCCGGCTTCCACGGCACGCTGACGTTCAGCGGATTCAACGCGTCGTCCGTGCCAGTGGAACTGCCTATCGGCAGCCGCATGGTGCAGATGGTCCTGGAGCACATGCGTTCTCCCGTGGAAAGAACGTACGCCAAGCGTTCCGGTAACTATCAGGGGCAGAAGGGAATAACTTTAAAGCCAGCCGACCAGAAGTAGGTCGGCCGAGTAGACGGATGACGACGGCGAGTACGTCTTCAGCTCCTCGCTCCTCATCACCTCGATCTGCACGCCCATCCCGAACGCTCTCTGCTTGAGGTCCTCCAGCACCTGCGGGAAGTCGTTCCGGTCGCATATGTGGTAGAGGTGCATCACCCCTCCCAGCTTCAGGCGGGTGAGAGCGTCGGCGAAGAAGTCGAGGGCCGAGTGCGGCAGGTTCATGATGACCCGGTCGGCGCAGGGCAGGTCGAACACCCACTGCCGGGCGTCGCCTTCCAGCGGCACGACGCCTCTCACCTTGTTAAGCTCGACGTTCTCCCGCATCAGCTGAACCGCCTCCGGGTTCAGGTCGATGGCGTAAACGACGTGGGGACGGGAGAGCTTGGCGATCATGATGGCGAACGGACCGACCCCGGAGAACATGTCCACCACCGTCTCGCCGTCCCTGACCAATGACGCGATCCGTCTCCGCTCGTTCGAAAGGCGGGGGTTGAAGTAAGCCTTGCGGGGATCGACCTTGAAGCGCAGCCCGTACTCGGTATGCATCGTCCCGCTCACGTCCGCACCGGCGATCATCTCCAGGTCCAGCACGCGGAACTCCCCGACCACGCCGTGGTCCAGGAACACCGAGCGCAGGCGCGGGAAGGCGGTCATCAGCGCCTCGCCGACCTCCCCGGAGTACGGGAGGAGCTCGTCCGGCAATCTTATCACCGCTATATCGCCAAGGGTGTCGAAGGCCGTCGGCAGTAACTGCCGTAACCTATCGGGCACCTTGGCCAGTGATTTGTAGTCGCGCTCCTCGCGTTCGCGTTCCTTGAACTCCCGCTCCTCGGTCGGAAGGTCCTCCGGAGAGGCTAGGACCGGCAGGTAGAGGAAGTCCTGGTCCTTGTCGACGTACAGCGACTGGTCGAGCAGCCCGTCCTCTAAAAGCTTTTTACGGACGGACTCTCCTTCCCCCTTTCGGACCCTGACGCAAAGGGAACGCACGGTGTTGCCATGGGAGAATTGATATTTGTTGGTTTAGGGCTGGGAGGAGTGGACGATCTGAGCGCCAGGACCGTCCGCGCGCTCAAGGAGTGCGACCAGGTGTTCGGGGAGTTCTACACGTCGAAGCTCATCGACTCCACGCCGGACGATCTGGAGAAGGTCATCGGCAAGAGCATCGTGCGTTTGAAACGCAGGGAGGTCGAGGAGGAGGAGACGGTCATCGAGGCGGCCAAGATGGGAAAGGTGGCCTTCGTGACGGCCGGGGACACCATGGCCGCCACCACGCACGTGGACCTAAAGATAAGGGCGATGGAAGAGGGGATACAGACGACCGTTCTTTACGGAGTTTCCATATTCACCGCCTGCGCCTCGGCGCTCGGTTTGCAGCCTTACAAGTTCGGCCGCGCCGTGACGATACCGTTCCCGGAACCTGGCTATACCCCGCTCTCACCGTTCGAGAACATCTACGAGAACTGGTCCCGCGGACTGCATACTTTGGTGCTACTAGACATTCGTGAGGAGGAGGGCCGTTACATGACCGCCAACCAGGCGGTGAAGTGGCTGATCGACGCGGAGAAGGCCAAGGGCCTGGGGATGATCACCGAGAGCACCATCATCTGCGCCGCCGCACGCGTCGGCTCCCGCACGGAGAAGGTTTCGGCCGGCTATCCGTCGAAGATGCTGGACGAGGACATGGGGCCGCCGCTGCACGCTGTGGTCGTTCCGGGAAAACTGCACTTCGTGGAAGCTTACGCCCTGGTCAAGTTCGCCGGCGCCCCGGAGGAGATAGCCGACGATCAGAACCTGTAACCTAAGAGAAGAGATACCCTGATCCGGCGGCCAAGGGCCTGGTCGACATGCGAGGCGACCAGCAGCTTCCTTACCTTCAGCCGCTCGGACATCTCCTTCACGCAGTCGTCGAGGCAGATGCGGTCCTCCTGCCCTTGGCTTACCAGCATCAGGGCGGTGTCCGGCTGGAACTCGGCCGAGGGGAACCAGGGTGAGGTGAGGGCGTCCTCCACGGCCAACCGCTCCTTCTCCAATCCCATGCCGAAGCCGATCCCGGCGCGCAACTCTCGCCGCCCAAGGTTCTCCTTCAGCACCGGTATCGATTCGGCCGTTAGGCATTGGCAGAGGTCCGCCGGAAGGGAGAGCATGATCTGGTCCATTACCCCGAAGGCCTTGCCCAACGGTAGGTTTGGAGCCAGCTTTATCAATGGATCGTTGGCGTATACCGCGACCATGTGCGATGCCGCCTTCAGACGGGCCAGGCCTTCCTTGGCCATGGCCCGCCGGTTGGAACCTTCCACGGAGAACGGCAGGCATACGCTGGTGAAGGTCATGGTGGAAAAGTGCGTTAGTTCGGTTATCAACGGAGCGATGTAGCTGCCGGTCTCCCCTCCCAGCCCGCTGAACAGGAAGAGCACCTCCGGCCTTCCCACCGCCTCTACGAGACGGTTCTTCCACGGAAGATCGGAGACGTGCAGGGCGTTGGCGGAGCTGGTGCGGGCCACGGTGACCTCTCCCTTCCGCAGGAGTATCTGCCGGTGACCTGGTATTCCGGCGTCCCCTTCCAGGCAGATGGAGAGCTTGTTGCCCGGCATCTGAGCGGCCACGTGCCTTCCCGCCCCGCCCACGCCTACGACCAGTACCTCTGGTCGGGGTTGCGAGGATTGGGCCGGAAGCTCGATGATCTCTGGTCGCACAAGCTCATTAACACGTTCATTGGATATGGCATTTTCACCGCACCCTCAGAAATTTCTATACACCCTGGAGGACATGGGCGGCCATCATGACGGACATTGGCAGGATTTTCGGCAACAAGGTCATGGAGCTGCGCTTCCGCACCAGCGAGGCGGAGGACCTCCAGGTCGGGGAGATGCTGGTTGTCGAGGAGGGCGGCGTCAAGTTCCTGGTCCGGACCATGGACGTGCTGTTCGGCGCCGATTCGGATGATGACGATTACCTGGAATGGCAGGCCGGGGCGGCCTTGAAGGATGGCTTCGATTATGAGCGCATCAAGGGCGACCTCTACAAAGTGGGGGTCTGTACGCCACTGGGATGCCTCAAGGATGATGTTTACCGGAAGGCCAAGTCCATCCCCCGGCACTTCTCCCGGGTGCGCCGGGCGGACCAGGACGATTACGATTTCCTGCAGCCGATGATGGGCGATGTGGAGGTCGGGCGACTTCGTTCCGGCGACCGCGTCCTGGACTTCCGCGTCGGGATCGACTCGCGCGGGTTCCCGCATCACGTGGGGATCTTCGCCACCACCGGCATGGGCAAGAGCAACCTGATGAAATCGCTGGCGCTGTCGTGCATGGAGTCCCGGCGCTGCGGCTTTCTCATCCTTGACCCGCACGGAGAGTACTTCGACGGCGGGGAGCGCGGTAAGAAGGGATTGTCGCATTCCAAGCTTGCCGCGGAGGCATTGGATGTGTACTCGTCACGCAGACTGGACGGGCCGCACAGCTCCATACACATCTCCAGCTCGGAGATCGATATCCCGGACCTGGCGAACCTCTACGAGTTCTCCGGGCCGCAGTTGGAGTGCCTGCAGGCCTCGCAGTGGAAGTATGGGGAAAGATGGCTGGACGAGCTCCGCGACAGGAGCGTGGCCACCATCGTCACCGATCTGAACGGCCGGTTCCATGAGGGCAGCGTGAACGTCATAAAGCGCCGCCTTGACTCCATATTCCAGTTCGATCTAGTGACGACGGACCGAAACTTGAGCATGACCAGGGCGGTGATAAGCGCCCTGCAGGCCGGCAAGACCATATTGGTGGACACCTCCAACATGTTCGAGGCCGAGGAGCTGCTGGTCTCCACCGTCCTGACCCGCGCCATCTTCGAGCACAATAAAGCGATGTACTCCGACAAGACGAAGTTCGAGAAGGCCCCGCCAGTGCTCATCGCCATGGAGGAAGCGCAGCGCGTGCTTTCGCAATCCAAGGGCACCGTCTTCGCCCAGATAGCCCGCGAGGGCCGCAAGTTCAAGGTGGGGTTCTGCGCCGTGTCGCAGCAGCCGAAGCTGATCAACGAGGAGATAATCTCACAGTTCAACACCCTATTCATCCTGGGACTGGCGGACAAGCGCGACCGTGACATTCTGCGAAACTCGGCCAAGCAGGACATCTCGATGCTGGACAACGAGATACAGATGCTGATGCCCGGCGAGGCCCTCATCGCCTCCCCGTTCACTCCGTTCGCCATACCGTGCAAGGTGCACCTTTACGAGGAATACGTGGAGGAGTCGAACGCCAAAGCGGGCGAAAGAAAAAATACCGTCAAGAAGGATGTGGGTCAGACGTTCTTCTGAGGCGCACTGATGGTATCGGAGACCACGTTCCTGATAGAGATGGCCATAATCATGGTCACCGCTGGAGTGATCTCTGTCGTCTTCTCCAAGTTGCGCCTGCCGGTGGTGATCGGTTACCTTGCCGCCGGGATCATCCTGGGGCCGAACCTCTTCGAACCCTCCTTCGTCACCGACCTGGACACCATTGACGCGCTAGCTAACGCCGGTATCGTCCTGCTGATGTTCACCCTGGGCCTGGAGTTCAACCTGCGCCGTCTCAAGAAAGTAGGGCTGTTCGCGGCCCTGGCCGGGAGCGTGGAGATCGTTCTGATGATCACGCTGGGCTACGGTCTCGGGATAGCGTTGGGATGGTCGACCATCCAGTCGATATTCCTTGGCGCGGTCATGAGCATCAGTTCCACCGCGGTCATCATCCGGGTGCTCACTGACGCGGGGATGATGAACAAGGAGTTCGCCGAGGCCATTGTCGGGATACTCATCATAGAGGACATCGCCGCGGTCATCATTTTGACGTTGGCGTCACCGTTGGCCGCCGGGAACGGGGTCACCCTGACCACCATAGTGCTTCAGGTGGCCTACATCGGGGCGTTCATGCTCATACTCCTGGTGCTGGGCCTGGCGGTGTTGCCGAAGCTCATGGACCGGTTGTATCCGACCGCCACCCCGGAGACGCTGTTGATCGTCTCCCTGGGGCTGTGCTTCGGCATGGCCATCGTGGCCCAGTTCTTCGGATTGTCCGTAGCTATCGGCGCGTTCCTGGTGGGAATTATCATCTCCCAGTCCATGGCCCAGGAGAAGGTCGTGGAGCGGATCACGCCGATCAAGGAGATGTTCATGGCCCTGTTCTTCATCTCCATCGGGCTGCTGATAGACCCATGGCTGATAATGGACAACATCATCGTGGCCGTGGCCATAGCGGCGGTCTTCGTGGTCGGCAAGATATTCAGTGTGACCATCGGCACCTTCCTGAGCAACAAGGACGCCCGGACGTCAGCGATGACCGGGCTGGGCATGGTGGCCATGGGAGAGTTCTCGTTCGTCATCGCGAAAACCGCCTTCGACCTTGGCGCCGTCGACCAGCTGTTCTACTCCTCGGTGATCGGGGCGGCCTTGATCACCATGCTGTACCTGCCCGCTTCGTTCCGCAGGGCGCCGGGGACCGTCACCGCTCTGGGATACGCCCTTCCCACCTCCGTCAGAGAATCGCTGCGCCGGGTCGACCATCTGCGAACGGACATGGGGGTGTGGATGAACGCCCACGCCGACCGCCGGCGGGAGGTGCAGCGGCAGATATTCTGGATATTCATCGACGTCGTCATCATATTCCTGCTGCAGGTGCTGGCCGTGACCTTCTACGACATAGTCGGGCTGTTCGGAGTGGACCCTGGCGGCTTGGGCGCGATCACCTACATGGTGGCCACGGCCGCCTTCATCGGGCTGATGCTTCCCCCGCTAATCAACATCCTGAGCCGGGTCAGGGTGGTCGGCCTGATGCTTATCCGGGGGGTCATGGAAGCAGGTCATTTTGAGGCAGGAGCGGAGGGAAGGCTTTTCCGGGTGTTCGTCAACCTCATAATCTCCATAATCGGCATCGTGCTCTTCTTCCTGTTCATACCGATCGCCCCGCAGGTGGAGGGATTCCCTGTCTTGCTCGTCTTCGGCGTCGCGGTCGGCCTGGTGATCGCCTATCTGCTCTGGGAAGCCAACAAGAGCGCCTACGACCGCATGTGCCATATCCTTACCGATCGTCTGCAGGAGGAGTGAGCATTTTCACTGCACCGAATCAAATGTTTATTTAAGCCCGGTCCTCTAATCCCTGCCGGATGAGGATCGCCCATATCGCCGACAGCCATGTCGGTTTCTCCGCCTACCGCCGCTCGGACCCCGAAACGGGGATGAACCAGCGGGAGGTGGACATCTATAAGGCGTTCGAGCGTCTGGTCGACTCCATCATTTCCAAGCGTCCGGACGTTGTGCTGCACTCGGGGGACCTCTTCGATTCCGTGCGACCTTCCAATAGGGCTTTGTCCGTCGTTCTGGAACAGCTTCTGCGGTTGTCCGCCGAGAAGATCCCGGTGGTGCTCATCGCCGGCAATCATTCCACCCCCCGGCTGAAGGAGACGGGGAGCGTGTTCCGGCTGTTCGAGCACATCGAAGGTATCACGGCGTTCTACATGCCAGGCATGCACCGGTTGGAAATAGGCGATCTGACGATCACCGGCTTTCCCCATCAGGACAAGGAATCCATGGTGGAAGCGCTCCAGAGCTGGAAGCGCGGCCGTAGCCGTTACGAGGTCGGAATGCTGCACGCCGGGATACAGGGATTGACGCGTTACAGCATGGGCGAAGCGAACGAGCTCAACCTGCCCTCCTCGCTATTGAACCTGGAGGCGGATTACATCGCCCTGGGGCATTTCCACGACCGGGAGCAGATCACCGAGAACGCCTGGTACAGCGGTTCCCTGGAACGCCTGTCGTTCGCCGAGGCCGGCCAGGAAAAAGGTTACATGCTCGTCGACCTGGAGCGCGGCAAGAAGGATTTTGTTAAGCTTCAGTCCCGGCCCATGTACTCCTTGGGACCTTTCAAGGCCAAAGGGAAGGAGGCTGGCGCGCTGCAGGAAGAGCTGTCCTCCGCCCTCGGCTCGATCGAGATGGAGGGCAGCATCGTCCGCCTGGTGGTGGAGGAGATCCCTGCCGCCATCTACCGAAGCCTGGACCTCAATGGCCTGAGAGCTATGGGGGAAAAGGCTGTCTATTTGGAGCTGAAGACCGAGGTGGTGCAGGGAACGAATGCCGTGCAGTGGCGGTCGACATCGTTCGGATCCTTGGACCAGGAGTTTCAATCGTATCTGTCCCAAGTGCCGGTGGAGGGAGTCGATAAGGACGATCTGCGCCGCCGCGGCCTGGATTACTTGAGAAGGGAGGACGGGGAATGAGGCTGCGCTACATGGAGCTACGCAATTATCGCAAGTTCCGCGAGGCCCGCATAGAGTTCCCTGACGGCGTTGTGGCCATCGTTGGCAACAACGGGACAGGCAAGACCACCATCCTGGAGGCCGTGACGTGGGCGCTGTTCGGCAACGCCTCGTCCGTGGTTAGGGATAACAAGGAGGGCGTGGTCAGCTTCGGCGCCTCCCCGGGGGACGAGTGCTCGGTGGTGCTGGAGTTCGACCTCGGCGAGGATTCCTATCGATTGGCGAGGAGCATGAAGGTGAAGAGCCTCAAGACGGACGCCTCCCTGGAAGTCAACGGCAAGCTGCTGGCCACCGGGGACACCGAGGTCACCAACGCCATCGTCGACAGGCTGGGGATGGACCATCAGGCCTTCTTCGTGTCCGTGTTCACCAAGCAGAAGGACCTCAACGCCCTGGCCAACCTCAGGCCGGCCGAACGGAAGGCACTGGTGCTGAGGATGCTTCGCGTGGATTCCCTGGACAAGGTGATCAAGGCCATCGACGCGGACGCCAACAACGCGAAGAAGGAGGCCGAGGGGGTCTCGGCCTCGCTGCGCGACGCCGACGGGAATGACAAGCTCAGATCGCTAAAGGAGGAGGAGCGCGCCGCCGCCGATTCGCTGAAGAGGATCGTGGACGGAAGCTCGAAACTTTTGAACGACCGGATAGCGGCGATCGAAAAGAGCCAGATGACCAAGGGACTTTGGGAGGCCGAAGAGGAGCGCTACCGACAGGACGTGGCGCTGGAGAGACGGCAGACCGGCGCCCGGGCCGGTCTGCAGGCCATGCACGAGTCCCTCGGCAAACTGGAGAAGGAAGTGGATGAGCTGCAGACCCTTCGCGCTCGCCTTCCCGACCTGGAGGCCAAGGAGAAGGAGTACCATGATGCCAGGTCCGCGGCGGAAAGCCACACCGCCCTGCGCGAGGCGTTCCTCAAGCGCCAGAGGCTGGAGGAGGAACTCGCCGCGAGGAAGGCCGATCTTGAATCCTTGCGGGCGGAGGGGGAGCAGGCGGCCAAGGAGATGTCCGGCCTGCCGGATATCGAGGCCAGCCTGGCCACGGTCGAAGCGACCTTGAACGATACCAGGGAACTGATATCCTCGATATCCGCCCAGGCCAGGGTGGCCGAGACCGAGGCGGGAAGGCTGCGCGCTGAGCTCGTGAGGTCCAAGCAGAAGGCCGAGGAGATCACCAAGCTCGGCGAGGACAGCAACTGCCCGACGTGCCAGAGGCGCATGGGGGCGCAATACACTGACCTGCTGCGCCGGTACCAGGAAGAGCAGAAGGCGTTGGAGGAGGGAGCGGCCCTGCAGGACGATATCCGGAAAGGGCTGATGGAGCAACTCTCTCGAAGCGGACAGCGTCGGGACGCTCTCGAATCCCGAAGGTCCAAGCTCCTCTCGCAATCACGTTTGAAGGCTTCCCTGGATGAAAGGTTGCGCAGATCCCAGCAGTCCTTGTCCCGGACGCAGGAGAAGGCGGACGCCCTGCAGAAGGACCTGGATTCCCTGGAAAAGGTGGAGTACGACGCCATGGCGCACGATGCCGCCAAGCGCAGAGCGGCCGAACTGGAGCCTTCGCATCTCGCCCTGACCAGGGCTACGACGAAAATGGAACGCCTCCCCCTGGCCCTGGAGGAGAAGGATAAGATGGCCGTCGCTGTCGCCGGCGAGGAGGAAACGCTCCGTATCGCCTCGCAGGAACGGAGGGCGCTAGGCTTCGAGGTGAAGGCGCTGCTGGCCCGGAAGAAGGATCACGAGGAGGCGCGGCAGAAAGAGGAACGCCTGGCCCAGGACATCATAAGAGCGGAGGGGGAGCAGCGCCGCCTGGCGTCCGAGATAGACTCGCTGCGGAAGCGGGCCGCGGACCTGGAGATGCTGCGCGCCAGGCAAGCCTCCCTAATGACGGAGCTGGGGACCCTGAGCCGTCTGAGCCAGGTGATGAAAGGGTTCAAGGAGAACGTCATCTCCCGTATAGTCCCAACCCTCTCGGACGTCTCCTCCGACCTTCTGTCGCAGCTCACCGAGGGCAAGTACGGCGGTATCCGCCTGGACGATAATTACCAGATGTGGCTGTACGACCAGGGGGAGGAGTTCCGTCTGGAGCGGTTCTCCGGCGGTGAAGTGGATCTAGCCAACCTGTGCCTGCGACTGGCCATATCGCGCATGATCATGGAGCGCTCCGGAAACCAGATGAACTTCCTGGTGCTGGACGAGATATTCGGCTCGCAGGACCAGTCACGCAAGCGCAGCATACTGGAGACGCTCGGACAGCTGCAGAAGCAGTTCCGGCAGATACTGCTGATAACGCACATAGACGACGTCAAGGACAACGTCAGCGCTGTGATCAGGGTTCAAGAAAAAGAGGATGGTTCCAGCACCGCGGTGCTGGAGGATTAGGTTTTTACTTCTGGTCGACGACCTGGATGAGGTGCCAGCCGAACTGGGTCTTCACCGGCCCGACGATCTCGCCCTTGGCGTGGTTGAAGGCGGCGTCCTCGAACTCCTTCACCATCATGTTCTTTCCGAACCAGCCGAGGTCCCCGCCCTTCCTGCCGGAGGGGCACATGGAGAACTGCTTGGCCAGATCGGCGAAGCTGCTGCCGTTCTTGATCATCTGCAGAAGTTCCTTGGCCTTGTCCTCTTTGGCCACCAGGATGTGAGCTGCCCTTACTTCTTTGACCATGCCTCGCGCATCGCCGGGAACGGTATTAATTTATCTGTCGCCACTAGCGGAAGACCGCCTCGAGGTCCACGTTATCGGCGATCGCCTTCTCCACCAGGCGCACCTTCTCCGCGTCCTGCGGCTCGATGCGGGCGATCAGATGATCCACCAACTCCGAGGTGGCCAGCGTGTCGTACCGGGTCACCAGTATCGGTATGCCCTTCTCGTACGCCTTGGAGACCACCTGGTTGGCCGGGTACATGCCGCCGGTGAGTATGAGGCACGAGGTGTCCGTGGAAAGCGCGGCCAGCTGTATGTCCGAGCGGTCCCCGCCAGTGATGATGGCCTTGCGCCGGTGGCGGCGCATGTACTTCAGGGCGGTCTCCATGGTCATGGCCCCGATGAACACGCCTTCCACCACTCGGTCCAGGTTCCCCTGCCCGACCACCACGTCGGCGGAGATGGCCTCCACTACCTCCTTGACCGTGAAGTAGGTCATCTCAGGGATGTGGGGGATGCACCCAAGCACCTTTATGCCCTTGGCCTCCAGGAAGTTCGCCACGGACAGGTCGTCGGTCTTGTTGAGGATCACCCCCTTCAGGTTGATCTTGTAATTACCGATTAGCTTGCACAGCATGGCGATCTTGTCCAGGGCCGCCGGTTCCGGGGTGGATATCAGCACCAGGTCGGAACCGGTCGCCTCGGTTATGGCCAGCCCGGAGACGTCGTTCAGGTAACCGGTGGTCACCTCCCTGGTCCCCTCTATGAGCATCACCTCGCAGTCGCAGGAAGCCATCTTGTAGGCATTCCGGATCTCGTCCATGCGCACCGGTCGGAATATGTCGTAGGTGAAGGGGCAGAGGACCTCCTCCGGTTTATCCAGATCAAGCACCTGGCGCATGAGGAAGGCGTCCTGGTCGATGACCCTGTCCCCCTCGCGCATAAGTCGTTCCTTGAATGGCTTGAAGAAGCCCGCCCGACCCTCGAAGTTCCTGGCCAGTCCGAGGGTCACCATGGACTTGCCAGACTTCTCCACCACCGAACCCAGATATATGGATCTCATTTCTTTTCCTCCTTGATCGTGACCAAAGCGTCCACCGCCGTTACTCCGGCCCCCTCATCTCCCACCATGACCGGGTTCATCTCCAGCTCCTCCAGCTCGGGGAAGTCCATGGCCATCTGCGATATCTTGAGGATGACCTCCACCAACGCCGGGATGTCCCCGGGGCGCTTTCCGCGAGCCCCGGTGAGCATCGGATAGGCCTTGATGGAACGGACCATCCGTTCGACCTCGTCCCGGTCCAAGGGAGCTATTCCCTGGGTGACGTCCTTCAGGAACTCCACGAATATGCCCCCCAGGCCGAAGGTGATGACCGGACCGAACTGATCGTCGCGCACCATGCCCACGATGACCTCGCGTCCCTTCACCATCTTCTGGATGGAGACGCCGGTGATCCTCGCCTTGGGCAATTTCTCCTTCACCTTGCTGAGCATGACCTCATAGGAACGGGTGAGCTCCTCGTTGGAATCGATGTTCAGCACCACCCCTCCCACGTCCGTCTTGTGCGCGATGTCGGGGGACTCCACCTTCATGACCACCGGGAAGCCGATCGATTCCGCCAGGTCGATGGCCCGTCTGAGGTCCCTGGCGATGCCTTCCCGCGGGATCCCTATCCCGTAGGCCTTGAGGATACCCTTCCCCTCGGCCTCGCTGAGCTGCAGGCGACCTTCCGAACGCACGTGCTCGACGATCTCCTCGACCGAAGCGCGGTCCACCGGATACGGAGGTACCGGCTGCGGTTCCGGACGACCCATGCTGTGCCGGTGCTCCACCATGGCCGCCAGCGCCCGAACGCCGCGGTCCGGCGAGGGATAGTTGGGAATGCCGGCCGCCTTTAGCATTTCGATGGGGGCGGCCATCTCCTTGCCCCCCACGAAAGATGTGACGATTGGTTTGGGTGACGAACCGGCGAAGGCGGTCAGCGTGCCGGCCACGGACGAAATGTCCACCAGGTCCGTGGGCGCCAGCAGCGCCACCACGCAGGCCACGTTGGGATCGTCCATCACCGTGCGGATGGCGTGATCATAGCGCTCCGAATCGGCGTCCCCCACCACATCGATCGGATTGTAAAGGCTGGCCGCCGGGGGCAGCTTCTCCCTGAGCCTCTCGATCGTGGAGGGTTCGAAGGTCGCCAGCGGCAATCCGTTATCGGCGCAGGCGTCCGCGGCCATTACGCCCAGTCCTCCGGCGTTGGTGATTATGGCCACACCTTCACCATGCGGCAACGGCATTGTGGAGAAGGCCTGAAGAAGATCGAACATCTCTTCTATATTACGAACCCGGACCACTCCGGCCTGCTTCATGGCCGCGTCGTAGACCTTATCACTGCCGGACATGGCGCCGGTGTGCGACGACGCCGCTTTCGCGCCGCTGCTGGTCCTCCCGGCCTTCAGGGCGATGACCGGCTTCACCTTGGTGGTCAGCTCGGCCTGCCGCAGGAACTCACGTCCGCGGTCGGTTCCCTCTATATACATGCCGATGACCGTGGTCTTGGGGTCGTTGCGGAGATATTCCAGCAGATGCCCCTCGTCAACGTCCAGCTTATTGCCGACGCTGATGAACTTGGAAAAACCGATATTGATGTTCGCCGCCCAGTCCAGGATCACCACGCAGATGGCGCCTGACTGCGACGATATGGCTATGTTCCCTTCCCTTGGCCCCTCCTGGGCGAAGGTGGCGTTCATGTGATGATGAGTATTGACCAGACCCAGGCAGTTAGGGCCAAGCACCCGCATTCCGTAACGGTGCGCTATCTCGCCCAGCTGCTTTTCGAGCTTGGCCCCGTCCAGACCGACCTCCTTGAACCCGGCGCTGATGACCACGGCGGCCTTGACCCCTTTCTGCCCGCACTCCTCCATCACCTGCAGAACGAACTTGGCGGGGACGACGACGACGGCCATCTCCACGGGACCGGGAACGTCGGTGACGCGGGGATAGCACTTCAGCCCCAGGACCTCTTCGTAGCGGGGGTTGATGGGGTAGAGCTGGCCTAGGAAACCAGATTCTATGATATTTCCAAGGATGATGCTGCCTACCTTGTTCCTCTCGGCAGAAGCGCCGATCACCGCCACGCTAGCCGGCTCGAAAAGCTCTCGCATCTGGAAGGATAATGGAGGGGCGCGTAACATATCCTTTGTGGTCAAAATCCGTAACATTGATATGTCCGATGTGCGTGATGAGTAAAGCCGTCAGTAAAAATGAGGGTGATCATGATCCCTACAATAGTCTGGCGGTGCACAGTGCGCCGATAGGTCCCTGCAGGAACTGCGATGCGACATCGCGTCATGACTGGAGGACAACCCCGGGGCACGACAACGAACCCCCTGCCCGGGTCAGTGCGGGGAGCGCGGTCCGCCGCGGCCGTGAACCGATCTGTTAGGGCGGGGGGCACACACCTTCCATCTCTTTTCAGCTGGTGAACCCAAGGTTAATTATCCAGAAAATGAAGGATGTGGCAAACCCCAAGACCACGGTAATGACCAAATACATTCCGAACCTGGACATGGGAACGGGTTGGCCCCTGGAGCGTTCGATGATCGCCGAGACCATAACGATGACCATGAGCATGATCAAGGCCAGGGGGAGCGCGAATAGCTCGAGGGCGGGGTCGCTGAGACCGGTGTTCATGCTATTCTTCAATACGATCATCCATATCAGCAACGCGAACGGAGCTGCCAGCAGGAAGACCTTGAACAGGAATCGGTGATCAAATTTCATCCTACTTCCCCGCAAAGAATCTAGGAGATCGTTCAGCATAAAACTTGTTGTAGGATGCTCTCCTAGATCGTCACCGCAGATACACGCTCCCCAAATTCTTATCCTGCACCCAGTCGTCCTCGGTATTGGCGGTCATTTTGACCAGCAAGATATCCTCGATCCTGGTCGTCGATAGGTCTGCCATGGCTAATGCTAGTGCTTCAGGGAAGAGTGGCTCCTTGGGAGACCCGAACTCCTTTGTGCCGTGACTGGACAGTACCAGATGCTGGATCTTCAGATTGAGTTCGGTAGGGAACTCCGCTATCAATCGGCAGGCGTCGTTGACCATTCCCGCCCCGATGACCAAGTGCCCGACCAACCGGCCTTCGTCGGTCGCTCCGATGATGCTGCTCACAGTGTATTCGCGCAATTTCCCTATGTCGTGCAATATTGCGCCGGTCACCAGGAGGTCCCGGTTCAGATCAGGATAAAGCTGGGCGTAGTGGTCGCAGGTCCTGACGACGCGAATGGTGTGCTCCAGCAATCCGCCGATGTAATTGGAATGATGGGTTATGGCCGCGGGACAGAAGCAGAACTGCTTGACGAACTCCTCGTCGCCGAAGAAAAATTCGAGCAGCTGTTTGAGATGGACGTCCCTGATCTTCCTGATCATGATGAAGAGCTGTGACCTCATCTGCTCCACGTCCTCGGTCGTAGAGGCCACGAAATCGGCCACTTCGAACTCGCCCTCCTTTAGAACTGCCACGGAATCGCCCGAAGAGGGGTTGACGTGGATCTCCAGGGCGTTGTTGTACTCGGTGACCTTGCCCTTCACATGCACCACCGATCCCTTGGCGATGGTGTCGAACAAGGCCTTTACGCCCTTCTCGTCCTTCTCACCCCAGAACTTCACCGCGATATCCCCGCCGGCGTCGGAAACCCACATCTGGAATGTGTAACCGTTCTTGTACGCCATTACCGGTTTCTTGAATCGGACGGCAAAAAGATCGTCCACGGTCCCGCCGGCCTTCAGCTCGTTGACCTTGATCGTTTTCCTCATCTCAATCACATCTGTTTTGGCTTTGTTCACTTAAAAGAATTCTGTCGACCTCACCGAAACTGAGGGTCGGCGACGATCCTCCTCAGCCACCTCTCCGCCTCCTCGTGATGGGGATGAATGCGTTCCCTCTCCCGGAACTCGCGATCGTGGTACGATCCGAACCGAAGCCCGTTCTCCAGATGAATCAGCTCGTGATAGAGAACGTAGCTGGGAACGAAAGAAGGAATCTCCTTGCGGTCCAGTACGCGGCTTATAGCCACCACCCGCATGATCACGCTGCAATAGCCCACCCGCTGACGGTTGTCCCCCTTGGTCCACGAAATGTAGGCGTGGGGCACCCTCTTCACCAGACCGAGATCGTGCAGGTCCTGCTCCAGCGTTCGGAGGTCGTGCACCCGGCCCTGCTGGGCGTAAGCCAGGTTCCTGCTCCTTCTCAGGTACAGAGGCTGGTTCCTTAGTATGAACTCCGGGCTCAGGAAGTGCTGCTTCAACCTCTCCGAATAGATCTCCTTCACCCCGCCCCGGCCCATGCGCCCGAAGATCCCCCGGGCCAGGTCGGTTATGAGGTCCTCGCCTGATTCTTTCATGTAATCGGTGATAAGCAGCTCCGCGCTGGTCGAGCACCGCTTCCAGGTGGCCTTGAACTCCTTGAACCGCTCCCAGTTGGCGTTCACGTCGGTGAACCCGTGCTCGGCGCCCACCCGGGCGAAGCACCTCTGCAGTTCGCTTTCCTGGCCGCTGACACGGCTGTTCCCCCAATAGGATATGTCCGTCACTTATTCACCAAAGGACCGAGCTACTTGACCGTCATTTAACCGGTGATAGTAGATGCAGGCTACGCGCGTACTGGTATCTATTGACCGAATTAATAAGCCTAGCCCGGGTCAATTCTTGAAATTAGATATTTTACAATAGATTTATCTAGTCTGGAGTCCCATTTTGTTCACCGGATGGGACAAGGTTGCTTTTCAAGGGATGACCGCGACAAGCATATCATCACCAGGGGCAATGTTGACGGCATCGTATCTGCCGCCATTTTCTTGAACCGATTCCCTACCGCCAAGGTCACGTTCGTCACCTCACCCACCGCCGGCGCGAAGGTATTGTCGCTGGACACCTCCTCGGACCAGATATACCTCGTAGATATCGCCCCGGTGCCCGATCTCGTGGAGACGGTTCGAGCCAAAATGCAAAGCCAGTCCCTAACGCTGATCGATCATCACCCCTCCTCGCTAGCCGTGGACTGCACAACCCTGGTGAAGGAGGGAGTGAGCGCTGCGAACGTACTGTTCCATCACCTTCTTCCCGAGGTGCGATTGCGCAAACTGGTGGCTGTGGCCGACCTCGTCGAATATATGCCCACGCCGCTCCTGGACGAGGAGATGAGACGCTACGGAAGGCAGCGAGTGGACCAGGAATCAATGGTCCTGGACTTCGCCTGGCGTTTGATAATCGACGACGACCGCTTCCGCTACATCGCCGCGAAGGCTTTGGCCCAGGGAGTCTGGCCCTCCCAGGTGGATTCTGTTAAAAGAAGATACATCCAGGTGGTCAACGAAAAGCGTTGGCCTCGCGCCCTGGCCAAGGTCGACAGCAGCATCAAGGTCCGCGGCCCCCTGGGGATCATGGACGAGATGGACCGCAGCCGCACCTTGTATGGCTTCGGTACCCGGGCGCTGGTCGAGGTGGCGTACCGCCGCGGCTGCGGCTACGCGGTGATGATCAACCCGCGCGGAAAGTATTCTTCCGTTTCCGTTAGAGGGATCACCCAGGAGAGCGTGGACCTCGGCCGCTTCGTAGAGGACTTCACCAGTGAGAACGGGGTTGACGGCGGCGGGCACCCCAAGGCCGCTGGAGCACGGATACCGACAGGAAGCGGCGAGCTGTTCCTGGACCATCTCTTAGAAAGGGTTTCCTGATCATTTCAGGCGCATCTTGCCCTTGAACGTGGCCATGATCATGATCGCACATATTTGGATGGCAATGACCGAGAGCACTATGGCCAGTACAGGCACGAACACATCCTGGCTTTCCTTTAAGGGAACGGTGACGGAAACGCTGTTGCTAGGCGAGCTCTCGTTCTCTGCGCTCACCGCCGTAACGTAATAGGTGAACGAAGAACCGTCCTCCAGACCCCCATCGTGGTACGAGGTGAAGGGGTGGGAAACATTGGCCAACAGTGACATCCCCAGTTGATCCCCTCTGTAAAGGAGATAATATTGCGCTTCTGGGACCGTTTGCCAGTTCAGGTCCACATGATCGCTACCGACCGTGGCCTGCAATCCTTGCGGCGGCGTGTCTAGGCCCAGTCCCGCGGGCAGGATGAGCAGCAGGGAGACCGAGAAGACGAACAGCAGGAGGACCGGACAGCGGAGGGTCATGGTGATCACCGATAGGCTTCATGCCTCCGTCATGATTTATAATCTTTGAACCGGTCCAGCTTCTTGCGCATGACCAGGTTGTTGCCGTTGCGGTACATGAGGTCGTAGCCGTGGTAGTAATAGAACTCCTTGGCCCTTTCGTTCGTGGACTGGACGCACAGCTCCACCTCGGCCTTGCCGTCCCTGCGCGCCTTATCCTCGATCATGTCCAGCATCCGGGTCCCCAGTCCCCTTCCCTGAAAGTTACGCCGGACCTGGAAGGAGGATATGAAGATGTACTCGTCGATATCCTCGACGCAGTAGTAGGCCTCGATGCCTTTCTCGCCTTCCAGCACGGTGGTGTCCACCCTCTGGTCCAGGAGAAGTTCCATCAGCTGCTCGTCCTTCCACTCCTCGCCCCAGGAGGACATGATGATGGAGGCCATGTTCTCCCGGCTCATGGAAACGAGTTCGGGGAGGTCGGACCTCTGCATACAGCGGCAGCGCATCGGTTGTGTATGGCGAACCCCTAGAAAAAGGATGGCGGAGATGCTCGCCCTCCGTGAACGAAGCGTCGGTCGATCTGGAGCGTGGGCATGCGCCTTGATATCATGTTCCAGCGCGAGGTTTCTATACGATTGTTTATATAGGTGATGTTGTTTTGAAACCCTCAGGAGAAAGGTATACATGGTCACTGTTACCGAGGAAGCTAGCAAGTATATCGTGGACCTAATCGCCAAGAACGAAAAGGCCGGTTTCGGCATCAGGATCTACCTGGCCGGGATGGGCTGTTCTGGCGCCCAGTTCGGCATGTCCTTCCAAAAGGACGCCAAGGAAGGGGACATCGAGCAGAAGTTGGACGGATTCTCCGTTTACTACGACGAGGAGACCAGGGAGGTCCTGGACGCCTGCACCGTGGACTTTGTCGAGACACCTTACGGATCCGGCCTGGTCGTCAACAACCCCAACGCCTCTAGCAGTTGCGGGTCCTGCGGCGGCGGCTGCCACTAAATCCCTTCACCAATCCCTTTTCTTTTATTATTCCGATAACGATAACCCATCGTGTATTTTGAGCACCCTCTGATCAAGCGACAGTGCGTGCAGCAGCGAGATTACCAGGTCGACCTGGCCATGCGCGCCGCTCGCTCCAGCACGCTCCTGGTGCTCCCTACCGGCCTGGGAAAGACGGTCGTGGCGGCGATTGTCATCGCCCACGTGCTGAGGTCCAAGGGCGGCAAGGTGCTCTTCCTTGCGCCGACGAGGCCGCTGGTCGAACAGCACTATCGCACGATGCAGAACATGATCGAGGGAAAGCGCATCGCCATGATGACCGGCGAGGTCGATCCGTTGGATAGGGAGCTGGCCTTCCTGGAGAATGACATAATCACCTCCACGCCCCAGGTCGTGTCCAACGACCTGAAGAACGGCCGTCTGGACCTGAAGGACGTTAAGCTCATCATCTTCGACGAGGCCCACCGGGCGGTGGGTAACTACGCTTACGTGCACGTGGCCAAGGCCTACCAGGACTACGATGGCCTGGTGCTGGGAATGACCGCTTCCCCGGGCAGTGACAAGGCCAAGATCCAGGAGGTTTGTTCGAACCTCAACATCAAGGACATCGAGGTTCGCACCGAACGCGATCCAGACGTGGCAAAGTACGTGCAGTCCATCAGCATGGACTGGGTGGAGGTGGAGCTGCCGCCGGAGATGAAAGCGCTATCGCGATCCATCCATACCCTATACGAACAGTACATCCGGGAGCTGGTCGCCCTGGAGGTCGTGGACAAGGACCGGGTGCTGAACAAACGTTACCTGATAGAGATGGCCGCCGTCTGGCAGGCCCGCATCCGCGGTGGAGAGAAGACCCGGACCCTGTTCAACGCCCTGAGCGCACAGGCCAAGGCGGTGAAGGTGGAGCACGCCATCGATCTTGTGGAGACCCAGGGCATGTCCGCCTTGCGAGCTTATTTGCAGCGCATCAAGGACGAGGCTTCCTCGGACGCCGGTTCGAAGGCGTCCAGGGACATCGTGTCCTCGGAACATTTCCAACGACTTTTCGACGAGGCGCAGGCGGTGAAGGCGGAGCATCCCAAGATGTCCCGGGTGATGGGCGTGGTGGCCCGCCAGCTGACCGATCACCCGGAATCGCGCATACTGGTGTTCACCCACTACCGGGATACTTGCGATCTCGTCGCTAACAAGCTAGGAAAGGTGGAAGGGGCCAAGGTGGCCAAGCTGGTCGGGCAATCTGACAGTAAAGGAGAGAAAGGGCTCAAGCAGAAGGAACAGGTGGGCGTCCTGCAGCGCTTCCGGGACGGGGAGTTCAACGTGCTGGTGGCGACGTCCGTGGGAGAGGAAGGTCTGGACGTCGCGAGCACCGACCTGGTCATTTTCTACGAGCCGGTTCCGTCCGAAATTCGCAGCATACAGAGACGCGGACGAACCGGACGTTCCCGGGCGGGGAACGTGGTGATCTTCATAACCCGGGGGACCCGGGACGAAGCGTACTACTACTCGTCCCTGAACAAAGAGAAGGCCATGCGCCGCCGGCTGGAGACGATGAAGGACGAGCTGGCCGGTGACCCGGGAACGAAGCAGAAGAGGCAGAAGACCCTGGACGGGTTCTGAGCAGTTAAATAATCGCAAACCGTTCGCATTAGCATGCTGTTCCGGGAACTGGCCGACACCTACGAGAGGTTGGAGGCCACCTCCTCCAGGTTGGAGATGACCGACATCCTGGCGGAGGCGTTCCGTCGGTTCGAACCTTCCGACATAAGGATGGCGGTGTACCTTACCCAGGGGCAGCTGTACCCCGACTTCAACCCGCTGAAGCTGGGCATGGCGGACAAGATGATCCTGAAGGCCATCGCCTTCGCCTCCGGTGCCGGGGAATCCTTCGTCCAGGACCTCATGCTGAAGGAGGGTGACCCTGGAATAGTGGCGCAAAAGGCCTTCCAGAACAAGAAGCAGACCACCTTGTTCTCTGAGCCGCTGACTTTGAAGAGGACGTACGAAACGCTGGAGGCCATCGCCCGCTCGGAAGGCGGAGGTTCCCAGGACCTGAAGATCAAGCTGATGTCCAAGCTGCTGAGCGATGCTTCCTCTTCGGAAGCCAAGTTCCTCTCCCGGGTCATCACCGGACGGATGCGCCTGGGCGTATCGTCCATGACCGTGCTGGACGCTCTGGCCGTGGCCTTCGCCGCGAAGGACGACAGGGACGCCGTCGAACGGGCGTTCAACGTCTCCTCAGACCTGGGATTGGTCGCGGAGGAGATGGCGCTGCACGGGCTGGACGGAGTGAAGGATATACATGTGCAGGTGAATCGCCCGTTGCGCGCCATGCTGGCCGAGCGGATGTCCTCTCCCGAGGAGATACTGGAGAAGATGGGCGGGACCTGCGCCTTCGAGTACAAGTACGACGGCGTAAGGCTGCAGGCGCACATCTGCAAGGGAGAGGTCAGACTTTTCTCCCGCAAGCTGGACGAGCTCACGACGCAGTTCCCGGACGTGGTGGCCGGCCTCAAGCGGACGATCAGGGCGGAGAGCGCCATCGTGGAGGGGGAATGCGTCCCGGTGGACCAGAACACCGGCGAGTTCCTACCGTTCCAGGAGGTGTCCCACCGCCGCGGCCGCAAGTACGGAGTTGAGGAAGCGATCGAGGACTACCCGGTCAAGCTCTGCCTGTTCGACTGCATATTGAAGAACGGCGAGGACCTCACCGACCGGCCGTTCCTGCAGCGCCGCGAGGCGCTGATGTCTATCGTGGAGGGGGACGATTCCGTCACGCTGTCGGAGATACGGGTGCTGTCGTCGGCGGACGAGGCGCAAGCCTTCTTCCAGGAGGCCATCAAGGACGGTTGCGAAGGATTGATGGCCAAATCGTTGGCTGATACGTCCGTCTATCGCGCCGGCAACCGTGGCTTCCTGTGGATCAAGTACAAGAAGGAGTACCGTTCGGAAATGAACGACACGGTTGATCTAGTGGTCGTCGGCGCCTTCGCCGGGCGCGGGAAACGCAAGGGTTTCTACGGCGCTCTGCTCATGGCCACGTACGATACCGTGACGGACCGTTTCCAGACCGTTTCCAAGCTGGGGTCCGGTTTTGACGACGCCAACCTCGCTTCGCTGCTGGAGACGCTCGCCCCCGACCGCATTCCAGGGAAGCACCATCTGGTCGACTCGAAGATGGAGGCGGACTACTGGTTCCAGCCCCGGCAGGTGCTGGAGGTACGAGGAGCGGAGATAACGCTATCGCCGATACACACCTGTTCCTTCGGCGCCATACGCCCCGATTCCGGCCTGGCCATACGGTTCCCCAGGTTCACCGGGCGTTTCCGGGACGACAAGGAGGGGAGGGAGGCCACCACCAGCCAGGAGCTGCTTGGCATGTACCAGGCCCAGCTCAAGCGCGTGGAGTGAGTCAAAAGGTTTATAGCCCCCTCCCATATTGGTCCATTTCATGGAGATCGAGCTCTTAGAGAAGGAAAAGGACTCCATCAAGGTCCGCATCAAAGGAGCGGACATGACGCTGATCACCCCCCTGGTGCAGGGATTGCTGGAGGACAAGGACGTGGCCGAGGTAAAGTACACCATCGGGCATGCTCAGATGGAAGACCCCACCCTCTACATCCGGGTCAAGACCGGCAAGCCCCAGTCGGCCCTGAAGAAGACGGCGAAGTCCCTGACCAACGAGTTCAAAGAGGCCAGGGAAGCTTTGCAGAAGGACCTGAAGTAATTTTCATGGTGCAGCCCAGCAGCCAGCGCGAACGGGAGATCGGGCTGGAGGTCTTTTTTACAAACACCGCTGGCAGCGGCGGCAAGCTCAAGGTCGAGGCGGAGGACTTCGTGGTGGACGAGGTGTCCAAGTACCCGCCGGAGAAGCCTGACGGAAAGGTCTGCGTGGCCCGGGTCACCGCCACCAATTGGGAGACCAACCGTCTCATCAGGCACATGTCCAAGATGCTGGGGATATCCCGCAACCGGGTTGGCTTCGCCGGAACCAAGGACAAGCGGGCGGTAACCAGCCAGCTCATGTCCTTCGAGGCCCCGGTCGCCGACGTGATGTCCATACGCCTGTCGCAGGTGAATGTGGAGGGCGGCTACCTGGCCAAGCGCGGCATGACCATCGGCGACCTGGTCGGGAACAACTTCAAGATCAGGGTCCGGGACACTACGCTGAAGGGAGAGGAACTGCGTTCCTCGCTGCAAGGCACCGAATCGGCCCTCAAGGAACTGAACGGCTTTCCTAACTTCTTCGGAGTTCAGCGATTCGGCACCGTTCGCCCGGTGACCCACCTGGTCGGCCGGGCGATAGTCAAGGGCGATCTGGAGCAGGCCGTTCTCCTTTACATCGGAAATCCCAGCGAGGAGGAGGACGAGCAGTCCCGGGCGGCGCGCGAAGCATTGCAACGCGATCGGGATTACGCCGCCGCGCTCCGGGACTTTCCCTGGAAGCTCACCTTTGAGAGGATGGTCATCGGGTTCCTGGACCGCAACCCGGGGGATTTCGCCGGGGCGATATGCGTTCTACCGACGAACCTGCAGATGATGTTCGTGCACGCCTACCAGTCCTACATCTTCAATCTGATATTGTCGGAGCGCATGCGCCGCGGGATACCTTTGAACGCCCCCATCGTCGGAGACGTGGTGCTGCCGGCGGACAAGGACGGAAATCCCGATCACGACAAGCAGGTGCCGGTGACCCGGGTGAACTTGGACCTCGTCGAGCGGCAGGTGCGGGACCGCCGGGCCTTCGTCTCGGCGACGCTGTTCGGTTCCGAGTCGGTCATCGCGGAAGGGGAGATGGGGGAGATCGAGCGCGCCGCCATAGCCAAGGAAGGGCTTTCGCCAAGGGACTTCCTGGTACCGGCGATACCTCACTGCTCCTCGCGCGGTTCGCGCCGGGAGCTGGTCTGCGAGTACCGCGACTTTAAACTGGACATCTCGGAGGACGAGTACACCGCATCGTTCTTTTTAGGCAAGGGCTGCTACGCGACGGTTCTCCTGAGGGAGCTCATGAAGTCGGATATTTCGGACTACTGATCACAGCCTGCTCCAGTCGCGTTCCTCTGGCTCGGAAGGCTCCGGGGCGACCGTTTCTTCTGGCTTCGGCACCTTTCCGCCGAGGACGAAACCGCAGCGCGGACACTTCCCACCGGTCTGGCACTCCTTGCACAGCATGCTGCTGCAGTTCGGACAGGTGGACACCGCCAGAGCGCCATGGAACAGGCATTTCCGTCCCTGCATGTCGTCCAGCTTCTCCGGCTTCTTTTTCTTTTCCTTCTCAGGATAGATGGAATCGTAGAGCTCCCGTTCCTCCTGGCCGAAGAGGCGCATTCCTTCACGGTCGTACCGGTCGTTGCCGCCCGGAAGCATCACCGCGTCCGGACCCTTCTCCGGTTTCTTCTTGCGCGGCTGCTCCACGAACAGGTCGTCCGTCGGACGCTGCGCCGGAGGCGTCCGTTGCCCCTTGGAGCGGGGCATGGGCGCCGGGCGCTCGCCGGTCTTCAGGGAATTGATGATCGCCAGGATGTTGCGCGCCTTGTAGACGCCTATGTTCAGGCCTTCCATGAAAGAGAACAGGTTGCGTTTCTCCTCCGGCATGTTGAGGGCTGTCCGCAACAGCTTCTCCGTCTCCTGGTCCGGCATGACGTACGTGAAGTCGATGTCGTTCACGCCCTCGATGTAGCCGAGGACGCGCTTGGCCTGGGCGATGTCCCTCTCCGGAAGCGACGAGTAGACATCGGAAAGGCTCAGCCCGCCCTGGCCGCTCCTGGCCGAACGGTAGTACATCAGCAGGGCGGTGCGGGACTGCATCTCCAGCGAGGCGAACTCCCCGTCGGAGAGCTGCGCCGGATCCACGTATTCACGCTGCTCCAGGAAGGCGAACACGTCGTCCAGCATCTGGTACGGGACGTTCGCTTCGCGGAACACCTCCTCCTTGCTCATCCTCCTTCCGTTGCGGTACTGGAACTCCAGCACCTTGCCGGCCATCTCAGCCACCTGTTTCTCGCGCTGCTTGGCGTCGGCCATGCGCAGCCCTTCGGTGGCCGAGGTCATGTTCGGGCTCAGCTCCAGCGCTTTCTCGAAGCCGCGGCGCGCCTGATCGTAGCGTCCCAGACGCAAAAGGGCGAAGCCTTTGCCGTTCCAGGCCGACGGGTCGCTCGGATCGAGACCGATGGCGTTGTCGTAGCTCTTCAGCACCTCCTCGTCGCGCTTCAGCTTCTCGGCGATGTCCGCCCGCTCCATCCAGCCGTGCCGGTTGCGCGGGTCGGACGTCAGGGAGCGATCGAGCAGCTCCAGGGCCTTCCCGGGATTACCTAATTTGTCCTCAATAAGAGCCATGCCTTCCAGCACCGACGGCTCGTTCGGTTCCTTCTCCAGCGCTTTGGCGTAGGAGTCCATGGCGTCCTCCAGACGACCGAGCTCCTCCATCACCCGGCCGCGCATCTTGAATATGGAGAACTCGTCCGCACCGAGGTCCAACGCCCGGTTCAGGCAGACCATGGCGTTCTCCATCTCACCCAGGCGGAACAGGGCGTTCCCTTTGTACTTCCAGGTCTGAGCGTCGTTGCGGTCGATAGCCAACGCCTTATCGAATGCGCTCACCGCATCTTCCAGTCGGTTCAGGGAGGCCAGCGTCCGGCCGCGGTCGCTGTGGTAGCGCGGAACCGTACTGTCCATGCCGATGCACTGGTCGAAGACGTTCAGCGCCAGATCGTAGTTCCGCATCATGAGCAGCGCCCGGCCCTTGTGGGAGAGGGCGTCCACATCGTGATTCAGCTGGAACGCCATATCGTATGCTTCCGCCGCCTCTCCGAACTTCCCCAGGGAGTTCAGCACCCTGCCCTTGCCTTTGTGCAGCAGAGCGTCGGATTCGTCCAGCATGATGGCGGCGTTGAAAATTGATAACGCTTCCTCCAGACGTCCGAGCTTCTCCAAAGCTCCAGCTTTATCCAGCAGGGCGGACTTGTTGCGCGGGTCGATGCGCAGAATGTCCTCGCACACCCTCAGTATCTCATTGGCATCGCCCTTGGCCACGACCGACGAGCGTTTGAGCTGCAGGACGCTCATGTCCCCCGGCTCGACCTCCAACGCCCTATCGTAAGAACGCACGGCCTCCGGGAAGTTGCTGAGGCGGAACTGGGCCATGCCCCGGTCCACCCAGGCCTGCTTGTTCTTCGGCTCTATCTTCACGATACGGTCGCAAACCTTTACGATGTCCTCGTAGCGGCCCATGGACCTCAGGCTGTTCTTCTTGGCCGTGAGCACCTCGATGTCCTTGGGTCCCATCTCCAGCGCCTTGTCGAAGGACGCCACCGCGTCCTCGTGACGCGACAGCTTCGCCAGGACCTGGCCGCGCCTGGCGTGCACGAAGCGGCCCTCCTTGTCCAGGGAGAGGGCGTGATCGTAGCAGGCCAATGCCTCTTCGTATCTCTCCAGCCACTCCAGGGCGATGCCCTTGGATATCCAGACGTTCTTGTCCTTGACATCCAACGATATCGCCTGATCGTAGCAGGAGATGGCCTCCTCGAAGCGCCGCAGGCTTTCCAGGCACAGACCCTTCTGGTAGAGGAGCTTCTGCTCCTGCGGCGATAAAGCGATCGCCCTATCGTACGCTTTCACCGCTTCCTCGAAGCGCTTCAGCATGAACAGCGAATCGGCCTGGATGCGCCAGAAGACCAGCTTGTCAGGATCGTGCAAGGCGCCCTGCGCCGCCCTGGCCAAGGCCTCCTCGTACTTCTCCAGTGAGAACAGCGCGACGGAGATGCCCGTGGAGGCGTCCACGTCGTTGTGATCGATTATCAGGACCTGACCGTAAAGGTCGATCGCCTCATCCTTCCGCCCGAGACGATCGACGGCCACCGCCTTGTCGAACAGCGCCGATTTATCGTTCGGCCTGACGCGGAGGAGCCGGTCGCTCACCTCGACCACGTCCTTGTCCCGGGCGGCCCGCTTGAAGCATTCGCGAAGCGACTCGAGCATGACGGCGTCGTCAGGCCATATCTTCAGGGCGCGCTCGAAGGTCTTGATCGCTTCCACGACGTTGCCCAGCCCCAGCTGGGCCTGCCCCAGGTCCCTCAAGGCCGGGAGATGATCCTGCTTGATCGCCAGCTGAGCCTCGCTGAGAACGATCACGTCCTGGAACCTCTTGTGCTTGGAAAGAAGGGACCGCCGGCGGTCCAGGATATCCAGGTTCTTGGGGAACGCCGCCTGTGCCTTGTCCAGATAGGGTGCGGCTTCATTCTCGGCGTCCAGCGACAGGAAGGTATCGATGATGAAGGTGTGAGCGGTGGGATCGTTGGGAGCGAAGCCCAGCATCTCCTGTGCCGCGGCGTCCAGGCCGGCGAGGTCCTTCATGGCCGCCAGCACTCCCATTCGGCCCTTCAAGGCCGGGACGTCGTCAGGCATTATCTCCTTTAGCCGTTCGTAAGAACGAAGACTTTCCTCGTAACGGCCCAGCTCCATGAGCAGCTGGGCGATCTCGGTCCAGCCGGTGATGTTCTCCGGGTCGGAGCGCAGCACGTTCTTGTAGTGCTCGATGGCCTTGGCTCCGTCGCCGGCGGTGCGCGCCCTGCGGGCCAAGGTCAGATTGGCCGCGCGGTTCAAGGGGTCCCGCTGCAACACCTCTTCCAGAAGGTCGTCCGCCTCCTCCTGCTTTCCCAGGTTCTCCAGGGCCTCTACCTTGATCATCATCAGCGTGAGGTCCCGGGGCGACATCTTGAGGGCGGTGTCCAGCTCGTACAGCGCCGACTCCGCCTTGTCCTTGTGGATGAGGGCGGAAGCCTTTCTGCCGAGCCACAGGGGCTTGTCCTCGGTCATGCCCAGGATGAGGTCGTACGTTTCCTCGTTGAGCGGATCGGCGTCCAAAGCCTTTAACAAAGCCTGCATGGCCTCGCCCGGCCGGCCCAGCTTGACGAGGACGTCCTTCCGCTGGATGTGGGCGTCGCGGTCGTTAGGTAGGCTTGAGACAAGCTCGTCCAGGATGGCCAACGCTTCCTCGAGCCGGTTCATCTTGCGCAATGCGGCAACCTTCAGCTTGATGCCGGGAACATCCTTCGGCAAGGCCTTGATGAAACGGTCCAGGACCCCCAGGGCCACGGCGGTGATGCCCAGGTCCTGATAGACGTTGGAAACGCGGGATAGCGCTGCGCGATAATCATTCAGGTTGGCGACGGTCTTGGGGTCCAGGCCCTCCAGGGCGACCCGCGCTTTGTCAGCTTCCGCTACCGCCTTGTCCGTTTCCTTCAACTGCAGGTGCTTGTCGGCAGCGTCCAATGATCTCACGGCCTTCTTGACGGCCCTCGCCTCCGCATCCAACAAGCTGTTTAACAGACCCATCTGCCCACCTATCCCGACTTGAATGGAGCCCAGACGATTAATATCTTTGTCGAGCTCTGCGTTTTTCTGATTGTCATACGTTTATTAGCTATTTGTCTGACCAATGTACTTTTTTGAAAATCGCATGCAAACTATGGTACGGTGTATTGCTGGATAATGAAAAGATAAGTTATATATACCCTGTGACACAATAACTGTATTTGTCTGACGTAAGTCGGACAGATGGGATGCAAAAATGAGGCGAAATGAGGGTTCGCTCTCGGAACAGATGTTGGATGGTCACGCTGTTGAGTGGATGAAGAACCACACCATCAAGGACCTGAAACTGATGGCCTTCGAATTGGACCAGAAGGGACAGGAAACCTTGGACCTGTGGGACCTCATCAATGACCTGAAGATCATGAGCCATTAGGTTCGTGTGTTCTAGGAACGACTCTAGTGGAGAGTCCCCCCCCCCTTACACTTTCCACTAGCCTCTACCTTTTATTTTTTCAACCTTGGACGCCAGTTATTTTTACATTATGGAAGGGTTAAAATATTGAATCTCTATTATCACGGCACCGCGCAGGTGTAATCTAGCGGTCAGGATTTTAGCCTTCCAAGCTAAACACTCGGGTTCGAATCCCGACACCTGCACTCCATCTCTTATCCAGAGAATTATTTTTTGATTTCAATCAAAAGGGTTTTTGCAAAAACCCCTTCAACTTTTTCTTTTTCAATTCACACGATATTCTGCGGAGGTTCCCTAGCAGGTACCCCTACAACATTAGTTCTTGATCGGTCGGGGAGGGTCTAACGTGCGGGAAACCGCCGAGCCTTGCCTAACGGCCGATAGAACCGGCCGGGAGGGCAACCGTAAGGGTGCCCGAGCCGGTTCTTCTTGGCTTGCCAACTCAAACGAGACGGTACAGCCATGTGACTTGACTAAATGGCAATACAACAGCCCTCAATTCAGACGACGATTCAACTCGGGCAATTACAAGGTCGATATCGATCATGCCATCAACAATTTCTTTTCCTGGTTGTCAGTGGACTATCTTCTTACGTTCAACGATGAATCGACGAATGAATCCTTTGAAACGATATCTCCTAAGAGAGGAAACAAACAGTTCGCAATCAAGAAATGGAAGAAAGTAAGAGAGATCAATAAAGGAATGAGTGGGCTTCAATTCGATTTCAATATTCCAAATAATAGAGGATTGAAAAAGAAATGCCACCTCTTTCTTGTTATACTGACTTTCAAACAGAATATCACAAGGGAAGAAGCCTGGCACAAGATCTCCTCACACGGGGTAGAGTTGAACAGGTTTCGAGCTAACCTAACCAAGATATTCGGCTCCAAAGCCACCACAACGGTTAAGGAAGCACAATCGAACGGCTATCCAGCCTCTCACATCCTAATTCTATTAGATAAGCCAGTGGAATCAATTCGTCACTACGGAAAGAAGGGCGTCTCCTGGAGGATCAACTCAAGAAGGATCATCGATCGAATGAAATCAATCTGGGGGTGGGGATTCTTGGATGTTGAAGCAGTGGTGTTCCAAGACAGCGGAAAGTACAGGGGTTATCGGTCACCCATATCGTATCTTACAAAATATCTGACCAAATCCCTTGATCTATCTGAGCATCCAGACCTTCTAAACGCTAAAGGTTTGGATGATATTCCAAAGATTCTCCACACCCCAGTGTTTACTAACGTCTGGAATAAAATATTGCGTTCAAGAGATTTTTTTATTAGTAAGGCATTTAAAGAAAGGTTGAATCGATTCGAGATTGGATCTAATCTAATACGAAATAAGAACAAATGGATAATGACGGATTGTGAAATTCAATTAAACCCATTCCCTTTATTGCCCAACTCCAACCGTCATATCGGTAATAAACAAGTGCTAGATGTAAGAACTACCCTTTCTTGACGATTTTATATTTCATTCCAAGAGCTTTGGCTGTAATATCGAATCTTCTTTCGAAATCGTCAATATCTTGTGAAAACGTTGGGCGACAGATTACGAGTATAACTGAACCGTAGGCGTGCCAATGACGGTTTAACTGACCTTCAGCACGATCTAACTCACCAATTGATGGGGATTTTTTTAATTCTATTGGAATAATATTATCAACCAATATATCTATTCTACTTTGACCGACTTCACTTTCTACCTGATGCCCTTTTCCTCGAAGATAGGCAAATAAATCAGTCTGGTATCCTTCTTCACTTTTATAACCACGAACGGGAACCCAATCGATTATTTCTTTAATAACTAAATCAAACAGGTCTGTGTTATTTAACGAACGGATTACTGGATGCGTAGGAATTATTGCTTGTTCTGTAGTAATCCTCACATCTGAAGACGATTGAGCAGTTTTAATCGGTTTAGTTTCACCTTTGAACACTTTAACGAGAATATCATCAACTTGATCTTCCTTGCTTCTTCTTCTTGGAATTTTTAATTTATCTGCATAATCGTTTAAACTTTGTCCAGTCATTAACATCAAAGTTTCTCTAGGATCGTTTGCTGTCGCGTCTAATAATCTGAAAGCTTGATCGTTTTTACTTCCATTTGTTTTCAAGCCACATTTATTCAGACCGCGTTCAAGATCGTCCTTTGTCATATATTTTATTAATATATTAAATAATAAATTGTCATTAGGAGATGTTTGATTCACATTAACATTTACAATATTTTGTTTGGGGGTGGAAATTTTAGATGAAGGTTTTTTTCGGGAATCGATAAAACTTTCTTCTTGTATTATCCGATCAATTAAATCGCCTTTATTTCCGCTTCCAGATAATCCCATAGCTTGACAAAAGTCCTTTAATCTGTCTTTGTTAAAAAGAGACAATGCATCTTCTAAGCTGAGAGAAGATGTGGCTTTTATTAGCCGATCAACAACCTCTTTCTTACTGCCAGAGACCTTCTCATCTAATGAATAGAGAATATCTGAAACTTCGTCTTTATTTAGCATCCAATCAATCAATAAAGGCAATGAATAATTTTCATCTGATTTTGCCATATCAGTTCGAAATGATAAATTGTATTTCTTGATAAATAATAATTGGGATTGAATATGAAATTATAAAATTTATAATTCCGGAATTGTTTGATTATGATATTTTGTCAATGTGTTTCCCGCAATAAGGGCAAATAATTGCATCAGATGGAATTTGCCTCCCACATTGGCTACAAAATAATGATTGGTTGAAAGATGCGGAGGTTGAGGGTTGGGGATGGACATACTGTTGTGCATTGGGAATATTTGAATTGGGCCGATTCACTTTGGAGTTCATACCTTTAATCAACATAAATGCCCCAATAATCAGGAAAAATATTCCCGCATATCCTTGAATCTTAAAATGCCATTCAACGAATCCAAAATTATCTTCTGTATAACTGATGCCGTTACGAATTAATGAAAATCCCCATATTATTGAGAAAATACCCAAACCTATTGCAGTAATTTTATCAGCTCTACTCTTAATCAATTAATCCCCAAGCTGAGCCAATGGTTAATAGTTCATAATTATTTCGGAAAGGTTATTCATTATGAAAGCATACTGAGAGAATATATCATAAACAATTTATCGACTTGATAACCATATTCTATTTTAAAACTCGAGTCGTTAAAAAAAAGTTAAAGAAATTTTATATAATAGAGATAATTATTATTAAAATAATAATGGCACGCGATTTCGAGATCATAATCAATGAAGAAACGAGCTACTACCTCGCTCAAGCGGCGAGTTATAAAAACACATTATCTGGAATGGCTGCTGCCTCAATTGGTGCGATAGCAACATTTATTGCATTACTTCAATCGAGCCAGATTAATTTTAACAATATTGCTGAAATAATCCCATTCTTTGTGGCATTAAATTTCATTGGTTACGGATTATCATTGTTGTATACTTGGTATGATGGACATAACGTAAAAACTGAAATCGATCAATTAAAAAGTGGAATCAGTCAAAAAGAGTTCGTTAAAGATGTTGAAAAAGAAACCGCTCCGGATTTATTGATAAGAAATGTAATTGCTGCAACAGTTACCATACTAGCTCTAATATCAATATTTATGATAGTAACAGCTGATCAATCGTTTGAATTATTGTTGTTGATTTTATTATTCTCGATTCTTATTATTATTGTTTTGGTACACATACTAAATCAATTGAAAAAAGCATGTTTTAGTGACGGAACGATATCATCAAAATCGGATTTTGGTGCAAAAGAAATGTTAAATTTTATTTTCAACAATAAAAATTTTTATTTTATTGTTTTATTGTTATTTTTAATTGGAGCGACAATAATTTTATTATATAACGTAGATAATGCGTTAAATTTAATTATTATATCATTATATTTAATCATAGCAGAAATACTCCTTGTAAATTCGCTTAAAACGTATGGACATTATTCGAATTATATCAATAAAGCACGAAAACTGCATGGGATCAAGGAAAAAATGATTCGTGATGAATATAACGATTCAATATATATCAACGATTATAATATAATAATTGAGGGTCATCAATTTAAGAATCTAAAAGAAAAATATTTAAAATGACAGTCCATTCAATATTTCACAAAGGCGTGCATCCAACAATGCTTTGGATTTGCGATTACAAACCTTATCAAACCTGCACAAACAACTGATTACGTTTTTCAAACCTATACAGACCTGTGATATTTTGTTGGTCGCCTGTGTAGGAGCAAAGTTGATCAATGCAGATTCGGAAAAAACGATTCTGGTGCAGGCAAAATTTCTAGTTCAATCAGCGGAAAAACTCCAACAAAGATAATTACCCAGCATCCCGTTCATCCTTCCGAGGGTTCGAATGCCAAGCAAAAGCCTGGCGATAGTGATCCCTCCGTGGTCAAACATAAACCAGGAAGAAAAAGGAAGGGGAGGAACATGGCTGGACGCTACCCCTTTCTAGCCTGGGCGAACAAGTATCTTGAGGCGGTCGGAAACAACTATTCGGAGAACACGAGAAAGGAACACACTAGGAGATATCGTCGAATGAACAAGGAAATGACGATGCTGGTTGAGAAGGGCGAGATGGCGACATTGAACCCGGAGAAGATGACGGCCAGGGAAATATTGGATTTCATGGGATACCTTAGAACAAAAGGAGTGAAGGAAACAGAAAGGTGCCATGATCTTTCAGCCTAGAAGAACCTGATGGCTTTCGTCGGAAACCCAGCTGTCGAACAGTTCAAAGTGAGATACAAGACGATGGTTCCTAAAAGGCGTCAGGGACGTTATCCGCCCATGAAGGAAACGGATCTGGAAAGGATCGTTAGAGCATCCGAGAACGTCAAGGACGACGATTGGAGAATGTTACAGGCTTATTCTGTCGTTCTCCTCTCCATGAGTGCCGGACTTAGAAACAAGAGCTCCGACTCAGTGACATGGATGACCTTGACATTGAGGAATAGATGTTCCATGCCAGGAGGGTCAAGGGCGAAGCCACATACGGCCAAGCCAGGGACGTTCCCATCCGCCCGGAAGCTCACCGGATCTTGACAAGATACTTGAAACTTAGAGAGGAGAAGGTCGCACAGATCTGCCCGAACAACAATGCTCTCTTTCCAGCCTTGAGAGACAAAGAGGACGGATACTATGCAGCCAACAGCCTTCAGAAGCTGAAGACCTTTGTGGAGAAGGACACGGGCATAAAGTTCGATCTCAGGAAGTGCCGTAGGACGTTCGGCCAGTTGGCACTTGACGAGGATCTAAGCATCGAATCTGTTTCCGTTCTAATGGGGCACAGCACGACCAAGACCACGGAGAACAACTATTGCCGGAGAAAACAGGATTTGGCAATAAGGGAAGCCCAGATGATCTGGAATGGAAAAAAGACATCTGGCTCCCAGCCAGTTGCGAAAACCCCTCAGATTGGATCAAAGTTCGAGGTGTCTGGATATGCTTAATGCAACAGTCCGACACCTGCACTCCTTTTCCTTTTTCCAAAGCTAACCGTGCGAGCGTAGATCGTGGCGGACCGTTCCCAGCCCGCGCACGATCGGTGCGGCATCAGAGAAGCAGGTTCTCGGCGCGCAGCTCGTTCCTGATGTTGTTCACCGCGGCCTCGACGTCCTCCGGGACCTTGGCGCCGGTGCAGACGAGCTTGCCGGAGCCGAAGAGCAGGATGACCACCTTAGGTTCCTTCAGCCTGTAAACAAGGCCGGGGAACACCTCGGGCTCGTACTCCACGCGGTCCAATCCGAGGGTAATGACCACCGAGGACAGGTTGACCGGCTGCCCCAGGTCCGCGGAGGCGACGATGTTCTGTACCTGCACTGGCGGGACCCCGTCGACCTTGACGCCGGCCTTCCTGATGCTGGCCACCACGGTCTTCACGGCCTTGTTGACCTGTTCCAGGTTGGTCGCCCCGGTGCAGACCAGCTTTCCGCTGCGGAACAGAAGGGTCGCGGTCTTCGGGTCCTTCAACCGGAATATTAGCCCGGGAAAGGTCTCGGGCTCGTACTCGGCGCCGTTCAGGTTGAGTGCCAGCTCGGTGAGGTCGAGCTCGGTGCCTAGGTTGGCGGAAGCTACGACGTTTTGAATGGAGTAGTTCGAAATGGTGATCGCCTCTAGTTCTGTAATCCAAGAGTTATATAAGCATTAATGGACGGCTTATAAGCAAATTGTCGAAGAAAGAGGGTGAAAATTGAGGATCTCGAACATCGAACCCTAAGCATCGGAATTGGGAAAAAAGGCAAGGCGGGGAAGCGGGGCCTATTGCCTCCCTCGCCTTGGGATGGTATTCATCGTGATAGGCTTTCTTGCCTGCATGTCATGGTACGCCCTGCCGGTATTAAAGGCAGGAAGGGGAGGGGTGACCGAATGCCGAACGCCCCTTCAAAATGCTGGATAGGAAAATCAAGAGCGAAAGTGACCTCACTTGCGCTTGTGCCTGATCTTGACGGCTTCGCCGCGGCGCATCTCCACCATCTCCCGTCCGCTCATGACCGCTACGCCGACACCGGCGATCTTGCCGTTGCGCATGATGGCCACCTCCTCGCCGGCCCTTATGGAGGGGTCGGCGTCGCTCACGCCCACGGCGAACAGGCTTCCCTTCAGCTCGAAATCGCCCATGGTGACCTTTGGCATAAGCGGCAGTATCGCCTCCGCTCCCTCCACGGTCAAGGAGATCATCCCCCTTTCGGGGTTCAGCATTCCCAGCTGCTCCTTGTGCGCCATGATCTTCATGAACGGATAGTTGCCGAGTATGTACGCCTCTTCAAGCAGCGCTTCTCCGCCGGGACCGAACTGGTAGCCGGCGACGGACGCCATGGCCGCCCAACGGTCCCGCGAGGGCTCGACGGGTTTGTACCTGGAGCAGAGTTCCCTCAGGGTTTCCTTGAGCATCCCCAGGGATTCGTTGGACGTCGGCGAGCCGTTGGAAGTTATGGTTCCGTCCAGGACCTCCTGGATGATCGGCCCCTCGTCGCCCAGATGCATTATGATATGATCGTAACCTTGCGAGGCCATGGAGAGGACCATGTCCTTGACCATCGCCTCCTCCTCGCGGTCCCAGTGCCCGGTGACCGGGATGTCGTACTGCGCTGCCGGATAAAATAACTCCAGCTCCCTGGGCACCGTTCCTAACGGGGACGTGACGATCATCTCCTGGACGACCTGGGAGTTCGGGACCTCCCAGAGCACCTGCCGGAAGAGCTGGTGGCTTTTTGAGCTGTAGTAGGGCTTCTTGGCCGAGCAGGGGATGAGCAGCAGTATCTTGCGGTGCTCCGGCCGGTGGAAACGGGACTTGACCAGCTCCCGGAAGCGCTTGACGTCCGGCCGGACCAGCGATTGCTTGGCGTTGCAGTAGAACCTGGGGCCTATGACCGAGAAATCTATCTCCTGGTGATCGTAATGTTCGTCATCGAATATGCGCAACGCGGCCACGTTCCAGGGGGTGGAATGGCAGCGCAGCTCGGCGAACTCCCTCATCCGTCCGGAGGAGATCATGCTGCGGACCAGGGCCAGCTCCCTGAACATCGCTTCGCGGTTAAGTGCGAGAAGGTCGGAGCCTTCCGGCACCCACCCGGCCTTGGAGACGGACATGGAACCTTCTACCAACGACAACTGCCCGATGGCCGCCCGATGGTCGACCAGAGATGTGTCGAAGAGATCTACCCCCAGATACGAAAGTATGGCTAAGTTTGACGTGTCAGCGATGCCGGGGGCGTAGATCAGCTTGGACCTGCCCACTGACGTTCGGAGCTCGACGAGCGCATTTACGAACGCTCTCGCGTCCCGGCGCAGTTCGAACGCGCCGTCGAGGACCGCGATCTCCTGTGCTTCGGCTACGGGAGGAAGGCAGCTGTCCTTCATCCCGCTGCGGGCCTTGAGCGGAGGGAGCAGACCATTTCCCTTCAGCTCAAGTACCGTCCGCCCGTCCATCTCCAGGACGGGAGAACCGTCGGCTGACCGTAGAGTAAGACCTTCCGCTTTCCCGTCAACAACGAACGCTCCGGGAGTCTCGGCCTTGGCCCCTTCCAGGGACCAGAGGCAGCGGCGGGCGGTCCCCGACCTGGCCAGCAGTTCCAACATGAACGGTTATTAGCATCCCTATTAAAAAAGAATGGTCAGAAGGGGTTTGAAAAGTCGTTTAGAAGGTGGTGACCATTTCGTGCTCGTCGATGACCTGGCGGGCCCTTTCCCAATCGATGACCTCCACCCCATCCAGGAGCGGAACGTCCCCGACCAGGTGCAGGAGGTCCTCCTTGACCACGTACACTTTCGCTTCGAAGTCAAGCAGGTCGTTTATCGCTTCCGCGTTAGAAGGCATGCGCACCGCTTCCGGTTTTTGAGCGGCTACTGCGTTAAGCGTCCCCTCGCCCACAAGCAGGGCGTTGGAGACCGGCACCTGTCCTGATGCCAGCATGCCCAGGCCCGCGCGTAAACCGGCGAAGGCCTCCTCAAAGCCGTATGGGGCCTTGGTTACCAATATAAGCAAACTTTGAGCCATTCTTTTCACCTCGCAATGGTGACCATGCGGTCGCCCTCCGCAACGAACCGGGACATGTCGTTGGTCAGGCTTCCGATCTTGGTACCTTCGATCTCTTCTCCTCTCAGTATCCCGCGGGCCTTGCAGCAGGTCTCGCAGACGACGATTTCGAGCCCCTTTTCGACCAGCTCCTTGGTCTCCTTGCCGACGTTGGGGAAGCGTTTGGGGTCCTGCCCGTTCTTGATCATCGTGACCGCCTCGCCGTAGCCGAATATTCTGACGGAATAACCTTTGTCCAGAGCGGCCTGGGCGAGCTTCACGGCGACGTTGGTGTCCATGTTCATCATGGTGCCAGCTCTTACTTGGATAACCATAGTCTTCATCTTGTCACCTCACAGCGTGATGGTCTGCTCGTACCTCTCCATGATCAGCTCGACCGCTTCCGGGTAGTCCACGATCTTGAACTCCGGTACGGCCAACGGAAGCCCCCGGGCCTCCCAGTCGTCCTTAATCACGTACACGTCCTGCACCGCGGTCAGCAGCTCCTTGCCCTTTTTGGCGTTCGCCGCGAATATCACCGCGTCCTCGAAGAGCAGCAGGGCGCTCTGTGCTCCCTTCGCCGCTTCCCGCAACAGATCCAGACCGCCGAACTCGTGCGGGGATTTCAGGGTGATGAACAGCTTGGACCTCATAGCATCACCTTCAGCCGATGAACAGCTGCATGTCCGAGTCGGTGCCGATGTCCAGGAAGGCCGCGGCGCCGAGAACCGTCACACCGTCTATGAGGTCCTCCTGCTTGATGCCCATCATGTTCATGGAGGTGTTGCAGGCGTAGATCTTCACGCCCAGCTCCTTGGCCATGTCCATCTGCTCCTGGTAGCCATCGATCCCGATGCCCTTCATCTTCTTGATCATCATTCCGGTGAACAGGCGCATCATGCCCGGCATCTTCGGCTTGGCCCCTTTCTTCAGAAGGTTCAGCCCGAAGAACGTGTAGAATATGTGCGTCTCGATCCCCATGCTCGCGGCCGTGTTGGCCATCATCATGGCCATCATGGCCTTGTCGAAGCCTCCCTCCGACACCACCATCGCGAACTTCTTGGTCTCTGCCATATGTATCACCTCGTTAAAGGAAGGTCACTGGACCTTCTTGATGTAGAAGTAGAACGCCCCGCCCTCCTCCTTCTGGCCTACGAGATCGTTGCCGGTCCTCTTGCACCAGGCCGGGACGTCCTCCTTGGAGCCGACGTCGTCCGCTATCAGCTCGAGGACCTCTCCGACCTTCAGGTCCTTCATCTTCTTGGCCAGCTTCACGATGGGCATCGGGCACATAAGGCCCTTGGCGTCAAGCGTATCATTCTTGTCCATAATGATCACCATATCGGTTTTGCACGGTTGTGCAACAATTATATATAACTGTTAGTTTATAAGCTTTTCTTAGGGAAGGAGCGAGAGATAATGCCCGAGTCCATCAAGGACGTCAACAGCTGCCAGGACCTGGTCCAGTGCGCCTACAGCCTCAACGGTTTCGAGGTCGAGGTCTACGAGAGGCTGCTGGAGACCGGGCCGGTGAACGCCAACGACCTGGCGGACCAGATGGGCAAGGACCGCTCCACTGTTTATCGCGCGCTGCAGAAGATGCTGACCTGCGGCATGGTGCTGCGGGATACGCGAAGCATCCCCCGCGGCGGATACTTCCATGTGTACCGGGCCATAAGCCGCAAGGAGCTCCGGGAGAAGCTGGAGAGCTGCGTCGAGAACTGGTACAAGAAGATGCAGGACGCCCTGGAGCAGTTCGGCTCCGCCGACGCCGTTGATCTTTGACCGGCGCCGCATCCTCGGTCATTATCGGCCCTTCAGCCGGCCGGCGGCCAAGCCATGCCAAGAGTCAAATACGGTCTTGGGGATTCAACTCTGAGAGCATGACCTTCGAAGGAATGGACATCGTGTCGATCCGCGATCTGACAAGAGAGCAGATCGAGCAGGTTTTGGAACGTTCCGAGAGAATGATACCGTATGCTCGGGGGGAGATGCGCTCCAAGGCGTTGGACGGGAAGATCCTGGCCACGCTGTTCTTTGAGCCCTCTACCCGGACCAGGATGTCCTTCGAGAGCGCCATGATGCGCCTCGGCGGCCGGATAACCGACCTGGGCGTTCCGTCCATGAGCTCGATATCCAAGGGCGAGTCGCTAGCCGACACCATCCGCATGGTAGAGGTCTATTCGGACATCATAGTCATAAGGCACCCGCGGGAGGGCGCGGCGAGATTGGCATCACGATTCTCTTCCAAGCCGGTCATCAACGCCGGCGACGGGGCGGGACAGCATCCGACGCAGACGCTCCTGGACCTTTTCACCATAAAGCGCATCAAGAGGGACTTCAGCAAGCTGAAGGTGGTCATGGTCGGCGACCTGAAGTACGGCCGCACCGTGCATTCCTTGGCTGAGGCGTTAAGCTCCTTCGGCGTAGACCTGACGTTCGTGGCGCCAACGGCGTTGCAGATGCCCAAGGAGACGGTGAAGCAGGTGGAGAAGGCCGGCGGAAAGCCGAAACTGACCAGCCATCTTGAGGAAACGATCGCCGATGCCGACGTTCTTTATGTGACGCGCATCCAGAAGGAGAGGTTCCCCGATCTCGCGGAATATCAGAAAGTGGCCGGAATGTACCGGGTGGACAGCAAGCTTTTGCGGGAAGCGAAGAGCGACCTCATAGTCATGCACCCGCTGCCCAGGGTTGATGAGATAGACCCGGAGGTTGATGAGACGCCGCATGCCAAGTACTTTGAGCAGGCGTTCAACGGAGTGCCGGTAAGGATGGCCTTGCTCAACCTGGTCCTGGGAGGTGAGCTGTGATGAAGGAGTTCAAAGTTACCCCTATTCGCAACGGTACGGTCATCGATCACATCGACTGCGGCATGGCCCTGAAGGTGCTGCGGATCATCGGAATGACGGACGGCGGTCAGGTGCAATCGCCTGTAAGCGTTCTCATGCACGTCCCTTCGAAGAAGGAGGGATGGAAGGACGTGGTGAAGGTGGAGGACCGGGAGCTCGACCCAAGGGAAGTGGACAAGATCGCTCTCATCGCTCCGAAAGCGACCATCAACATCATCCGCGATTTTAACGTCGCTGAGAAGTACAACGTCAAGATGCCCGAGCGCGTGGTCGGAAAAGCAAGATGCAGCAATCCCAACTGCATCACCAATCAGAGCGAGCCAGTGGAGGCGGAGTTCGTCGTTGAATCCAAAAATCCCCCGATGCTGCGCTGCGTGTACTGCGATCGCCAGCTGGACGACATCGCCGGGAACCTGCTGTGAGGCAGGCCCCTTTTTCATTTTATTCACGGTGGCGGAAATGGGCGTTCTGATCCTGACCGGAATGCCCGGGGCGGGCAAGGAGGAGCTGGTGTCCGTAGCTATCGAGCTGGGATACCAGGTAAGGCGCATGGGGGACGTGGTCCGAGCGGAAGCTTCGAAGAATGGTGTTCCAGCACAAGACGTCGGCAAGTTCGCTCATGAGGAGCGGCAGCGCCACGGTTACGATATCTGGGCCAAGAGGATCGTTCCTTTGGTGGGGGACGGGGATACGCTCATAGACGGCTGCCGCGGAATGTCCGAGGTTAACGTCTTCCGTTCTGCTTTTGGCGAACATGTCAAGGTCGTAGCGGTGCACAGCTCCCCTTCCACCAGATATCCCCGGTTGGTAAGCAGAGGGCGTTCTGACGCCCCCCGGGACCGCCAGGAGTTTGACGAGCGAGACAAGAGGGAACTGGGCTGGGGATTGGGCGAGACGATCGCGCTCGCTGACGCGCTAATCGTTAACGAGGGCACCCTGGAAAGCTTTCGGGCGGACGCTTTCGCTCTTCTGAAGGAGCTGAAGGGATGAAGTTCCGTGTCGAACGCATCTGCCGCAGCGATTCCATGTCCGCCATACCGTTGGAGAAGGTCAGGTTCGATCTTACCCGGTCAAGCGATTCCCTGAGGTCCAAGGGGTACGAGGTGGAGTCGCACGAGCTCTACCTGGTCACAAAGATCGGACCGATGGACGTCACCATCTATGGCAGCGGCAGGGTGCTGGTGCACCCCCTGAACGATAAGGCGAAAGCGAAGGAATTGGCGCAGAATATCTTCGAGGCACTGGTCCCGGAGTGAAGGTAGCCCCCTCTTCTTTGGACAGTATAAAACCAAAATGCCTATCCAGCCGTAGCCAAATTATTTATCCGCATAGATGAATATCGCTTCTTAAAGGGGTGGGCATGAGACGATTAGCGGTAGCCGTGCTGTTATTCCTGTTTATTATCAGCTCGGCTGTCCCAGGCACGGCTTCACCCCTCTCCGGGTTCTCGGATACTTTCCCCCTTGCTTCCGAGAATCCCGGCGTTGATGTCGAGAACGCCCACTTTGACCTATTCACTCAGTCTTTGGTCATCGGTGCTGATCCGTTCAAACATCTGGTTGCGGACCTGAACAACGATTCCCGCCCGGATGTTGCGGTCATTTACGAGAACTCACCCACCCTGGATATTTTCTTTGGTGACGCGAACTACCAATACTCATTTTCCAACTTCAACACAGTGACTTTGCCAAATCCCATCACAGCAATTGCGGTTGGAGATATGGATAACGATCTGGACAACGATCTAATTCTGACCTTGAACGCCACTAGCGCAAATGTTGTCATTCTTTACCAAACCATTGGTGACTTTTCCGCGAGCAACTCGACAACCTTCTTCACAGTCCTGAGGCCCCATGGTGTTGTGGCCATCGATCTAGATGGTGATTCCTATCTGGACGTTGTCACATTGTTCTCGCGAGATGTGCCATCTTATGATCCAGGTTTTAGAATCCACTTCTACTCTGATGGTTATGGTTTAGGTGGTTTCCAGAAAAATATTGGAGATTCCCCGTTAAGCATGCAAATGCCAAGAACGTTAGTTGCTGGTGATTTCAACGGAGATGGAAGGGTCGATCTGATAGTCGGGGACCACGGCGTAGGTCGGGTCGTTGGTTTCCTGAACGGCAACACCAGCGGCCTGAATTGGAGCAGTTACTATTACTTTGACATTAGCGGCCCGACCAGCATAGTCCTACAACAGCTGGATGGCACAGGTGTTCAGGAACTGGTGGTAGGAGCAGACCTTGGACAACGGGTGCAGATCAGGCGTTTCACCGGCTCATCGTTCTCACTGCACACTGAGATGCTCAACGAGCCTGGAATAACCTCCCTGGCATTTATGGACCGCAACGGGGACACTCGGCTGGATCTGGTACGGGCGTCCGTTCGATATCATAACCTGACGGTGTTCACCGCCTCGTCCTCACTTACTTACGGTTATTCATCATCGATCTCGTTCCCAGTCCCGCTGAACCCGTCGCACATCGTCGTGGCGGACATGAGCCCGGACGACTCGTACGATGATATCGTCCTCATTTCCGGAACCACCGAGACAGCTGGATCCCTGACCATTTACTATCAGAATCCCACGTCCATCTCCAACGCCAACGACAACCAACTGGCCAAGGACCTGCAGCCTAGCTTGACGGCCATGGGCGATTTCGATGGGGACGACAGCAACGAGATCGCGACCTATGATGGCGTTCAAAAGAAGGTGCGGTTCCTGAAAGAAGGCAATCCAAACCTAACTCAGAGGACCGCCCCGGAGAACGTCACCTCCATACTGGCCGAGGATCTGGATGGGGATGGAAGGGAAGACCTGGTCATGGTCACCCTTCAACCTGCTGGCCTCACGATCTGGTACGGAGCCCAGACCTTCATGTCCGGTGGTGGAACCGTCACCACCATTTCTATCAACCTTACTCAGGCTTACGATGTCACTGCGGAAGACCTCAATAACGACGGATTGACGGACCTGGCGGTCACCGTTCAGGGAGGGATTGAGATTTTCTGGGCATCCTCGGTCGCTCCTCGGTTCGACGGTTCCAGGCACATGATAATCTCTATGCCGGGTTCGGTGGTGCCGTCGATCACTTCAGGGAGCTTCGATTCGAACGTCGACGATCTGATGGATATCGCTGTGGTCAACGGAACCTCCTCCTGGGTGGAGATATATTACCAGCAGACCGGCGCCACCAAGTTCCTGCCTGGAGCGATGCAGCATCTAAGCGTGCTGCCCGGAATATCCGTGGTTGATTCGGCCGATATGAACGAGGACGGGACGGACGACATATTGGCGTCCACTAATGATGGGGTCAGCCTCTATCTGCAGAGCTCGACCTTCGCGCACGGCTTCTCCGATTCCCAGGATGTATACGTTCTTGATGTGCTAGAGGACGTCGCTGCTTTCTCCGTGGGGGACCTAGACGATGATGGCGAGATGGAACTGGCTGTGGCCACCGCTAGCTCGACCGTTATGGCGTATAGATTCAATTCACCGACATTCGACCTCATCACGCGCCAGATCACCGGTGCGTCCCCGCTATTGTTACTGGTTGAGGACGCGGACGGCGATCGGAAGGACGATCTTGTCGCCTATTCCATACCGTCCAGAGGAGTGTCGTTCTACTACCAGAACAACTTCGCACCGGTGGCCGCTGGAACGGCGGAAGGCACTGGGCACCTCGAGGGCGTCCCAGTATGGTTCAACGCTGATACTAGTACTGACAATTATTCCGATCAGGACCGCCTTTCGTTCGCCTGGGACTTCGGAGATGGTGTCATTGGAAGCGGGAACCGCACCAGCCATGTGTTCATGGACAATGGTAACTACAATGTCGTCCTGAACGTTAGCGATCCCTCAGGAGCCTGGGACGTTTTTGTCATCCCGGTCACAATCGGAGACCAGGCACCTACCGCCGACTTCATTCATTCCGGAACTCTAGTGGAAGGCGGCCCGCTCCTGTTCACGGACCTCAGCACCTCACCCGCCGACGACATCGCCAGCTGGAATTGGAACTTCGGGGACGGGGAATGGTCCAACCAGACTAGTAATGTCCAGGTGCATCACACCTACTCTCGCAATGATACGTTCACAATCACCCTGACCTTGATCGACGAGGACGATAGCTCGGATACCGTATCCTATGACATCATCGTATCGGACTCCTCACCTGAAGCGGACTTCTCCGCGTCGAGCTACACGCCGATCGAGGGACAGCCGGTCACCTTCACCGACCTGAGCGCTTTCACTGCCGACGCCATCGTCAGCTGGTCCTGGGACATGGGCGATGGAACTTGGGAGAATAGGACCGTCGCCGATCCTTTCATCCACACCTATAATTACAACGGGACCTTCCAGGTCACCCTGGTCATACGAGACATCGATGGAAGCGAGGATAACGTTACAAAAACGATCACGGTCCGGGACTCTGCGCCTGTAGCGGGATTCTCGATTTCCATAACCTCTCCGTTCGAAGGGGAGGATATCACATTCACAGACACCAGCACATTCCAGTTCAATGAGATCACGAGCTGGTACTGGGACTTCGATGACGGGGGATCGTTCAACGGCAAGGGCCCGGTCGACCATCATTACACTAACGACGGCACATACAACGTCACTTTGACCGTAAAGGATGTGGACGGCAATGAGAACACACTCATTAAGATCGTAGTGGTCAAGGATACCAGTCCGGTCATCTCAAGCCTGAATATTGTCGGAGGGGGCAGCTCCTTTGAGGACGGGGACGAATTGACCTTTGAAGTCATCGCGACCGCCCAATGGGATGCCATAGTCAACTATACGTGGAGCTTTGAGACGGCGGCCTTCCTGATCGCTGACGAAACAGAGTTAAATTCGACGAGCAATAAATACAACACCTCAGGCACCTATCGTGTCTTCGTCAGGGTCTGGGATAGCGATAGTTATTCCGAAATCAGCATCCAGATAACTGTGACGGACCCACCGCCCGTACCGGACTTCATAGCCACCACCAACGCTAACAATCGCACTGTGATGTTCTTAGCCGATCTGACCCTGGATACAGAGAATGACCGAGATTGGCTCAGATACCGTTGGAACTTTGGCGACGGACAGCAGACGACTGATTGGTCTTACTCCTACGCGATGAACCACACCTATCAGCTGGATGGGGTTTACTCCGTTCGTTTGGAGGTTCGTGACGATCACAATCCATCGGTCATTAAGACCAGAAATGTGACCATTGACCTCCTACCTCCGGTCATCTCCATGGACGATCCTGTGCTGAAGGCTATCGTTGGCGAGCCGACCCTGATAAAGGTGAACGTCACCGACCTGGTCGGCATCGGTTCGGTGTTATTGGAGTATACTATAGGCAACGTCACCAAGACCGTGGCCATGACCCATGAGGGCGGTGGGATATACTTCGCCCAGATACCGGAGCAGAACCGGACCATGGAACTCACGTACCGCATCGTCGCCGAGGACATGGCCGGCCATTCCGCTTCCACGGAAGAGTTCACCCTGGTCCTGGAGTACGAGGACCCCTCGCTGTTCATCTACTCGTCCCTGGCCCTGCTGATAGCCTTCCTAGCCATCATCATCTACTTGTTCCTCTCCCGGCCGATCGTGGACGAGGTGTTCGTGCTGTACCATGACGGAACACTTCTGGCACATCAGACCAGACGCCTCAAGCCGGGCATGGACGACGATATACTCGGCGGCATGCTCATCGCCCTGCAGAACTTTGTACGGGACTCGTTCAAGGACGAGAACTCGACCGTCCTCAGGCGCATGGACTTCGGAGAGCGGAAGCTGCTCGTCGAGCGCAAGGACGACTTCTTCATGGCCGTGATGCTGAGCGGGAAGAGGGCGGGCAACGCCGCGACGCGCATGATGAAGGTGCTCAACAACATCGAAAAAAGCTACGCCCCGGTGCTCAAAGAATGGGACGGCGACCTGGAGAAGGTGCGCGGGATAAGGGACGAAACGAAGCCGATGTTCTCGCGCGCCAACCCACTGGACAGGCTGAAGCGTAAGGAAGGGGAAGACGATTCGCTTTAAATATATCGTAATTCTAGGGTGGGCGGAATGATCACCATAGAGCAGGCGGTCATAGTGCTCGTGCTGTGCGCGGTGCTTTCCGCGCTATCGTGGAAGCTCGGGCTGCTCACCGTCGATGGCAGTTTGGCATCCTTCGCCGTGGGCATGGTCCTCGGGCTTTTCGGAGGGATAGGCTGGCTGCTATTGCTCGTCCTCTTCGCCTTCATGGGCTTCCTGGTCACCAAGTACAAGATGGAACTGAAGATCAAGAAGGGGGTGCAGGAAGGAAAGAAAGGCGAACGGAGCTACCGCAACGTCCTGGCCAACGGCGCGGTGCCGATGGCTATAGCTGTGTTCACCTTCCTGGCGGGTTGGGAGGGAGAGCTTCCCGCCCTCATCTATATGAGCGCCGTGTGCGTCGCCGCCGCCGACACCACCGCCAGCGAGCTTGGCGTTCTTTCCGATCGCACGTACATGATAACCACCTTCAAGCGCGTACCGCCGGGAGTGGACGGAGGCGTATCGCTTTACGGAACGGCGTGGGCGATCGCCGCCTCGGCCTTCGCCGCCCTGGTCGGATGGGTCGTGATCTTGGGAAGCGTCCCTTCGGTCCTGGTCTTTATCCCGATCGCAATGGGCGTCCTGGGATGCTTCATCGACAGCGTCATCGGCGCCACGTTGGAAACCAAGGGCTTGGTGACCAAGCTGTGGAACAACATCACGTCCATGGCCCTTGGTGCCGTCATTGCCCTGCTCGTCCTTTTATAAAGAAACCATTAATAGCGCTCGGCCGCCTATAATCCCCAGGGGGTTCAGATGGCGGAGAAGCAAGCCTTCGGTGCGTACCTGGTGTTGAAGGGCAACGCCTTCGCTCCATCCGATTACCTGCACGAGCTGATAAGGCAGGACTTCGAACCCATACTGGTATCCCCGGCCGACGTGGAACTGCCGCCCGACCCGGAGATCGAGATACTGGAACCGGACAGAGCTGACCGAGAGGTTGAGACCGGGAACAAGGTACACCTCCTGCGAACGCTCCTGACGCATATTCAGAAAGGCGAGAACAAGGCGGTGGTCATCCTAGACCTGCAGGTGCTCAAGCAGGGAAGCGGGTTCCACGACCTCACCGACATGATAGGCAGATTGTACGAGGAGGCCTGCGTGAACCGGGGATTGCTGCTGATGTTCGCCGACCCGGCCGGTTTCACGAATCAGGAGATGGCCTTTCTGGAGAGGGAAACGTCAGTTATCGAGAGACCGGAGCAGCTTTCCTAGAGGCTGGGAAACAGTTATATACGATGTTCATTTTCACTGGGCCTAAGGATGGTTTGACGGCCATCGCGGCGGGGATACGCCTGGTCTCGTCCGATCCCAGAAGCTAAGCCCGCCCGCGTTCCCTGTGTTACTGTGGTGCGCGAGCCCACGGGAAGCCCGGAACGCTGTCAGCCTCCTTACTTTTCATCTTTTCTTTCCTTGGCTTTGCCTGTGCGTTCAGCGTTCCCGCCATTTCTGAAAAATGAAGAATAGGGAAAAGGTTTGGACGAAAGGGGTTTCACACCTGCTCAGGGATGCACTCCGCCCTCGTTGTACTCGGCCAGCGCCTCCGCCAGCTCGTGGGCCATCTCCTTCTCCTCGTCGGTCAGGTCCTCGCCTATCGAGTGCTCGCTCAGGAAGTCCGTGGCATCCTGTATGACGTCCACGTACCTGGCCGGGGCGCCCCACATCTCATCGTTGAGCATCGAGGCCATGTACTGATGCGCCAGCACGATGATCATGTCACCGGCCGGCGGGGTCCAGAACAACTCCATCCAGGACATGCCGGAGTCGAAGAACTCGTCACCTGGGCTTATTCCGACCCAAGCGCACGGGTGGTTCTTCCAGTATCCCTGGGTGGCGGCGTAGTACCACAGCTCGAGGCAGACGGTCGCCGAATCCTGCACCCACATGTTCCACTCCGGCAGTCCGGCCTGCCCGTAGGCGGTGGCGGTGTTGCAGAGCATGTTCGGAACCTCAGGCTCGCAGTTGCAGTGCATGTAGCTCCAGGACCACTCCCAATCGCCTTCGCCCATGCACCCGTGGTGGTCGCCGTAGCTCCAGGTCCACTGGAAGGGCCCGTAACAATCGTCGCCCTCGTAGGGTATCTCATAGGTGTAGACGATCTCCCACCACTCCCCGACGTCCAGGATGCCATCATAGTCGCCGCAGTCCTCCAGCCAGAAGGTGGTGTTCAGCAGCGAGTCGTACACGTGGACGTTGTAAAGAGGCACGTTGCCGCAGTTAGTGACGTTCACCGTGTAGATCAGGGTCAGCCCGGGGTATACCGTTCCGCTGTGGTTGCCTTCGTTATAGTCGGTCAGTACTTCCGCCAGCATTATGGCGTACTCACGGTCCTCGCCCTGCGGGTCGCTGCCCACCGGGTGCGCCAGCAGGAACTCCTCGGCATCTACGATGAAGCCATCATAGACGTCCGGGGCGCCCCACTTCAGGTCGTTCAGCTTGGCCGCCAGATACTGGTGGGCCAGGATAATCGAGGCGTCTCCCTTCGGAGAGGTCTTGAACACCTGGATGTAGGTCAGGCCGCCCGGGAACGCATCGAAGTCCACAGCTGCGGTTCCGCCGATGGCGAATATCGCGCACGAATCGATGCCCACCCAGGCGCACAGGTGGTTCTTCCAGTATCCCTGGGTGTGCGACAGGTACTCCTCGATGTCCCATTCCACGCTCTTGGTTATGTTTATGCAGGGGAGCACCTCGAAGTTATGGAAGGCGAACGAATATTCGCCTCCACTGGTGACCGGACCGAACTCGTGCTCGGTGTCGGTCATCGGCAGCCATCCGACGATCTCATTCTCGCCGACCTTGTATTCGCCAGGTCCTAGGAACCAGGTGAAGGTACCGTCCGCTCCGGTGTATTGGGTATCTATGATCACCCATTCCTCGCCGATCTTCTGGTACAGATAGACCTCCCAGCCCTCGATCGGCGTGTCGTCCTCGCTCGGTCCGTCTCCGGTGAGGTCCTTGAGCTTCTCGGCGGTGATGTTCACCAGCTCGAAGTTCAGGAAGGTCACCCGAGTGACGTCCACTCCGGAAGCGGTATCCGTGTATTGGTTGGGCGGAATAGGCGTCGGCATTACCTTCGTCACCGCGGCGGTCGCGGTATCGATGGCGTAGAATTCGCCTAGCGTTCCAGCCCTGTGCCCGTACAAGATATCGTCGGATCCGAAAGCCAGCTGCAGCGAGCTCTGATACACCGGTTTGATGTACGAGAAGGCGGGCGTCACGAGGTCATACGTGAAGAACTCGTACCCATGACCGCTCACCGCGCACAGACCCCATCCATACAACATACCGTTCCTGACCGCTATATCCCCGTTGAAGGTCCAGCTGTGAGCATTGCCGGATATATCGGCTATCTTCACATCGCTGAGGATCGTTCCATCGGGGTTGAACGAGATGGCTCGCAGATCGTCGGTTCCGGACGGTATGTAGTAGTACTTACCGTCGGAGAAGTCCGCACAGGCCACCGTTCCCTGGGCGATCTGACCAGCCAGGTGCTGCATGACACCATCCCAGAAGTATAGTTTATCCGGGTTGGTGCCCAGCTGGTAATCGGTGTAGTAGACACGTCCGTTCTCCGCATCATACGCGAGGCCGTTCGGCGAGGCCGAATTGGCTCCCGGCGGGTTCGGCATCTCGAACACCAGTATGGAGGTGCCCGCGAGGATGTCTATCTCATATACGTCGCCAGTGTCCCTCAGTATGCCGTACACGACACCCTTACCGTAGTAGCTGTCGCCAGACATGAAGTCCACGCCGTGAATGAAGACAACTTCGGTGTCCCAGCCTGTAGCGGGGATCCAACCTTCGTTCTCTTCCAGCATGCCCTCCTCGCTGATCATGTAGTCGCAGTAGGGGTCCAGGTCCTCGAAGACCACGCAGCCGCATGGGCCGGTGAGCTTCGAATCGACGAGCACCCAGCAGTCGTTCCACACGAACAGGTCGATGCGCCAATTCTCCACCGGTATATCGCCTTCATCAACGATTCCGTTTCCGTTGACATCCTCGTACTTACAGGCGGAAAGATCGATCTTCTCCGCGTTCAGGAAGGTAACGGTGACGCACTCGCCGGATTCTATGACTACCTCCTTGAGCGTATCATCCATTGTTGCCCAGCCTGTCGGAACGGTCTCCTGCACATAATATGTGCCGAATAAGAGATCATTCTGGCAGAACCTGCCTTCTGCGTCTGTGTATCCAGAGGCTACCAGACCCATACCGGAGTCGAATATCTCTATGAACACTCCAGAAACAACAGGCTCTCCCTCCTGGTATCTGCCGTCCAGATTGAGATCTTCGTACTTGAACACGCAGATCTTGCCGAGAGGCACGTTCAGGAAGGTGAACTCCGCGAACTCGCCCGCTTCGTCGATAGTGACGTACTGCTCATCGACCGGGGCGTACCCGGTCATCGGCACTTCCACGACCATGTAGTCTCCGAAGAGCAGGTTACCGATGACGATCGTGCAACCGCACTCCAGGGTCTCGTAGGTGCCTATGAGGGCCCAGTCGCCGCCATCGCCGAGCTCGCTGTCCCACATGTACAGCTCGAACTCCCATCCAGCTCCGCCAGTCTCATCGCCCACGCCATCGTTGTCGTAGTCGATCATCTTGCAGATCTGAATACTACCTAACGGTGTGTTGGATGCTTCGAGCTGCGTTACCGCTGTATTACTGTTTATTAAAACAGACCACGGCCCTGCCTCAGCCCAGACACCTTCCGGTCCGTCGGTCTCATACACCCAGTAGGTACCATATACCAAGTTTCCGAGAATCTCCGTGCAGCCTGTTCCGTCAGTGGTTAATGTGTCCACTAGATTGCTGTCGAGATAAACCTCGAAGACCCATCCTGCACCACCTGGATACTCGTCACCCGAATCTGCGACCATATCGGGATCAATGACCTTACATATCTGCAGGCTGCCGAGAGGCTGATTGTAGAAAGTCATCGTTATCTCTTGGTCGGCAGTTGTTAATGATATGTACTTCGGATCATGACTAGAATATCCAGAAGAGGGGGCTGATACCTCGACCATCATGTAGTTGCCGAGCAGCAGGTTTTCCCAATAATCCGTATATCCATCAGCGCCGGTAACCTTTGTTCCTAGAGTGTGCCATTCACCGTTCTGATAGAATAATTCAAATGTCCAACCCTCGCCCGGAGATTGATCGTCATCGTTTCCTGTATCACCGTCGATATCGATGACCTTCTTCGCCCTTATCTCCCCAGGCATCGAGTTTCCGAAGTCCTTCAAACTATGTGTTTTGTGATCCCCATCGATGACCACAGTATACGAATTTCCTATGGGACATGTTTGTGTCCAACCTAATTTTTGAACCTCGGTTATCGTGTATGTTCCCCAAGGCAGATTTGAGAAGCTGTAACTGCCAAATGTCCCGGTAGTGGTTTCCATGTGTATTGTGTACCCACCGGGGATCACCCCATCGAGGACTATGGTCCATCCAGACAACCCGCTTTCACTTGCATCCTTAACATGATTTGAGTTCCCATCATTGAACTTCATACCGGATATGCTTCCATCGGGAAGCGTTACAGGAATGCTCTGCGTCTGTGCGGCCGTTCCGGTGTATAACAGAGATAACGCGACCTGTAAAGAGGCACCTGGGAAGTATGAAGCCCCATTTGATGGGATAGGATCGTTAGCTGGAGTGGATGGGTTATCGACTGGGGTGCTCTGATAATATAATGATGTGGCTAGATGCGCTTGGAAATATATGAACAGAGTATGCCCTTCCGGTATCCAGAACCTTCCCGCCTCGAACTCATAGTAGTTATGAACCACTCCACCCGATGTATCAAAATATGCATTATTAGTGTCCGGCGAGACAGATTTTACTTTGTTCGTGGTATTCAGATCCCCACCATCTATGGTCGGGAACTGAGCGTCCCACCCAGCATAGTTGTAGGCCCACAGAATCTCAGCATCAATTCCGTAGGCATTCTTGCCAATGTTGTAATGATCATAAACCGAATCAATCGGTGGGGAAAGGATCGAAGGTCCTGTATCATGAGTTATCATGAACTTGAACCCTACCAGGTCCCCTTCGTGATAACCTGCTAGGTTACCATTTTCCCACTGGTTCTTAACTGGATCCCATGCATACAGTTCCGAAGTCCACTTGTCATCATCGCCAGCCGATGCATTGTAGGGTATGGCGACCAAAAAAGCCGAAGATATCATGATAAAAGCCAAAATCATGACAATGGTCTTTCGGAACCGTCGAGTGATTACACTTGCGTTGTCGACCGAGTTTATCGTATGATTCCCCCCTTAAGCGCTTAGTAAATTGTTTTTTACGGGGTGCGATTCCCCGATCCTCGATATCTGTTAGAAGTAGGTGAAACCGGCACGTCTGTCGGTTTTGTAGGTTGTATCAATCAAGATACCGAGTGTTTGTATGATATTGCCTTGGAGTTACAATATATTAACATTTTTGGAACAAGTGTGAAATCAGATTTGATAACAATAATCATCGCGTTTATGCACTGGATTGTCAAAATTAAGTGTGATAACGTGTGTCACTGATAAACAATTGATTTCAAAATAGCGAATTTTTATATTTGTTATCAAAATAGATTGCTAGTAGTGAGGCAATAATTTATTATCAGTTTATATATTATTATGAGTCGAATAATAAACTAATCCTAAAGGTTAAATATCAAAGCCATAATGCCTTGAATCAGAATGGTTTGACGGCCATCGCGGCGGGGATACGCCTGGTCTCGTCCGATCCCAGAAGCTAAGCCCGCCCGCGTTCCCTGTGTTACTGTGGTGCGCGAGCCCACGGGAAGCCCGGAACGCTGTCAGCCATTCTAACCTTTCCTTTCTCATTTCTATTGAATCCAGCTCTGTCCATTATGTTCTATCCATGCAATAGGATTAATACCCATCAGGAACCTAGTGCTCTCCGGAGTTGAAGGTGGTATTGCTGGACGCGGACCAGATCTTCCTGATAGCCCTTCTTGTCGTTCTAGCTATTGTCATTTATCTCGAGCTGCGGTTCATGTGCTCCCGCAACAAGGAGTACATCGAACGGATGATGGACAAGGACGACGCGTACAACACCATCGCCACCACCAAGGCCATTGCCGTTTCGCTTAAACAAAAGGGCAGGGACATCAAGGAAGCCGAACTCGTCATCATTCAGGCCGATAACGCTTACAAGCGTAACAACTACATCGCCGCCCGCGACTCGGCCAAGCGGGCTCGCGAGATACTGTTGAATGCGCCTTTGCTGGAAGTGGCGGCCCCCAAGACGGCCGAGCCCGCTCCGGAAGGGCAACCTGAAGAGGACCACAAGACCGTGCACGAGGTCAAGAAGCTCGAGCCGCACATGCTGGAATCCCGCTTCATCATAAACGCCTGCCGCGACGGGATCGAGTCCGCGGAGGGATCGGGAAAGGACGTCAGCAAGGCCAAGGACGTCCTGGCCAGAGCGGAGAAGTGCTTCGAGGAGAAGAAGTACGACGAAGCGTTGCGTGAAGGACTGAAGGTCCGGAAGATGCTGGGGGAGGAGACCTCAGAACCTGAACCGGTGAAGGACGCGGTGATCGTCAAAGTACCAAAACCGGAGAGGAAGTGCGCGAAGTGCTCTGCGGCAATTGGAAATGATGATGTTTTCTGCCGCAAGTGCGGCGCGCCGTTCGTCGTCAAGCGCTCATGCGGTTATTGCCGTGCTGAGCTGGACGACGGCGACGCCTTCTGCCCGAAATGCGGCCGCAAGGCCTGAAGGCCACAGGCTGTAAGATTAATACATCAAGACCAATTATCCCGAGGAATCAAATGATCCTGGTGAAATTGGGCGGAAGTGTCATAACCGATAAAGGCCGGTACCGCACCTTCGATCCGGAGACCACTGGTCGGCTGGCGGAGGAGATCGCCAATACCGGTCAGGACGTGATTTTAGTGCATGGTGCCGGTTCGTTCGGTCACATGCTGGCCAAGGAGCACCGGCTCCATCTCGGGATCACCGAGGATTCTCAACTGCTCGGGGCATCCCAGGTCATGTCCGACGTGCGGGAGCTGGACCTCGCCGTCTGTCGTCAAATGTCCTCCAAGGGTCTGCGAGCCTTACCGCTGCCACCGGCCTCCTGCGCGGTCATGAGGGACGGCGCGCTGCTTAATCTAGATCTGGACAGGTTCAAAGACTATCTCAAGCTGGGCATGGTCCCGGTGACCTTCGGCGACGTGGTCAGGGACGAAGTGCGCGGGCTGAGCATCTGCTCGGGCGATCAGCTCATGGCCGCCCTGGCTCGCGAGTTCAAGCCTAGCAAGGTCGTATTCGTCACGGACGTCGATGGCGTGTTCACCGCCGACCCCACGCAGGACCCCAAGGCGAAACTGATCGAGACGGTCGATCAGAAAGTGCTTGACTCTCTCCCCCGAACCGAAAGGAACGTGGACGTCACCGGCAGCATTTTCGCCAAGATACGCTACATGATAGACATGGCGTCGCTCACGGGCGAATGCCTGGTTCTAAACGGTAAGGTCCCCGGAAGGCTGGAGGCGGCCATCCGCGGCGAGCACGTCGTAGCCTCCAAGGTGGTTTCATGAAGAAGATCGAGAGGCGCAAATCGGACCACATCGAAGTAACGCTCAAGGAGAAGGTAGTGCCCGACTATGATTACTGGTCGGACGTGAAGCTGGTCCACCGCGCCCTGCCTGAAGTTGATATGGACGACATCGACACCTCCGTCACGCTGTTCGGAAAGAGGTTAGAGATGCCGTTGGTCATCACGGCCATAACCGGCGGGTTCCCGCTGGCCAAGAAGATAAACCAGAACCTGGCGGAAGCGTGCGCGAAAGCTGGCGTTGGCCTGGGCGTCGGCAGTCAGCGGCCGGCCATCGAGAACGGGGACGACGGCACTTACTCCGTGGTGAAGGATTACGACGTGCCATTGGTGATCGGGAACGTCGGCGCTCCCCAGCTTGTAAAACAGAAGGGGAAGAGGGCGTTCAGCGTGGATGATGTGCTCAAGGCGCAAGAGGTGGTAGGCGCGGACATCATGGCCGTCCATCTCAACTTCCTGCAGGAAGTGGTGCAGCCGGAAGGGGACGTGAACGCCAGAGGATGCCTTGATGGTATCCGGTCCATTGCTCGCGAAGGACCGACCATGGTCAAGGAGACCGGCGCCGGGATCTCGCGTGAAACTGCGTTATTGCTGAAAGGCACCGGGATAAGGGGAATGGACGTCTCCGGCGTGGGGGGTACCAGCTTCGCCGCGGTGGAGATGCATCGAGCCGTCGCCCAGGAGAACCTGGTGGCGTCCGCATTGGGAAGAACGTTCTTCGATTGGGGAATTCCCGCTCCCGCCGCAGTACTGGAAGCGGACGTCGGCCTGGAGATCATCGCCAGCGGCGGAGTCGACGATGGGTTGAGAATGGCCAAAGGCCTGGCGATCGGAGCGAACGCAACGGGATGCGCCCGTGCAGTTCTGGCGGAAGCGATGGAATCCAGCCAGGCGGTGCTCGACAAGATCAACATCATGAAGGCCGAGCTGAAGGCGGCCATGTTCCTGACCGGCTGCGCGAGCGTGGACGAGCTGCGGCAGCGCCGGGTCATCGTTAGCGGGCGGACGGCCGACTGGCTCACCGCCTCGGAGGACTGATGCTCATGGACCATCAACAGAGAACCAAGGAGATCATCAAGGAGGTGGACCACGCCCTCATGGGATACGTGAAGCGTGGCATGCACGAGAAGCTGATCAAGGCCATGCGCCATTACCCGGAGGCGGGAGGAAAGCGCATGAGGCCGGTCATGGCCATTCTTGCTGCGGAAGCCGTCGGAAAGCGCGGTAGGCAAGCCCTTCCCTTCGGATGCTCCCTGGAGATAATTCACAACTTCACGCTAGTGCATGACGACGTCATCGACAAGGATCCCGTACGACGCGGAAGGCCGGCGGTGCACATCGCTTACGACGAACCGACCGCCATAATCGCCGGCGACGCGCTGTTCGCCATCGCCTACGATGTGCTGGCGACCACCGAGGTGGACGGTGAGCGTTTGCGCAGATTGCTGCACACCGTCTCCGACACTGTTTTCCTGGTGGCGGAGGGGCAGCAGATCGACGTGGACAACGAGGACCGTCCGAGCGTTTCCAAGGAGGAGTACCTGGACATGGTGGAGAAGAAGACCGCCGTGCTGTTCGCCTGCGCCGCCGAGGGCGGGGCGATCATCGGCCACGGGACGGAGAGGCAGATCGCCGACATGAAGGAGTACGCGAGGCTGATGGGCATAGGATTCCAGATCTGGGACGATGTTCTTGGGATAAAGGGCGATGCCAAGAAGGTCGGCAAGCCTGTCGGTTCCGACATCCGTAACGGAAAACGGACGTTGATCGTGGTGGACGCCCTGGAGCGGCTGGAGAAGGATAAGCGGAAGCACGTCCTCACGGACGCCTTGGGGAACGCTAACGCCACGGACGAACAGGTCAAGGCCGCCGTGCAGCTGCTCGAGGACGTCGGTTCGATAGAGCACGCCCGGCAGTTCGCTCTGGATTATGCTAAAAGAGCAAAGGACCTGCTCTCCTGCCTTGATGATTCCGAAGAGAAGGAGATGCTGCGGGAGATGGTCGATTACGCCGTAGGCCGGGAGCTCTGAGGCTCCGCCTCAATTCCCTTATCTGTCAAATAAAAAACCCCAGAACGGCCTTCGGCCAGGTTGCGGTGCTTCATGAGCACCGCCCGGCGCTTGCTGGGGGCCAGCTTTTCGATCCTAATTATCGTTTTTGCGTTGTGATGTAGGACGTTGCCGCCTAGCGCCTCGAACGTTCCCGTTTCCACGTCGGTGTAAACTTGCGACGTGACGACCACCGGGAGGTTAAGCTTCCGGGCGGCCGTCAGGAGCTTAGCGCTCTGCCCGGCCAGCACGCGGCGCTCCGCGCGCTCGTCGTCCTTGCTCGCCAGCCGGTAGAACATGGTCATCGAGTCGACCACGATGAGACCTACGTCCGGATTCCCCTCGGCCAGTTTTATCGCTTTACCGATCATGCGGTCCTGGTCCTCCAGGCTGTGCACCTCGCTTACGAGCACGTCCTTGAGCACTCTTTCCTGATCCTCCCCGGCCATGTTGCGCAGCCTGAGCAGCGATATGCCCTCCGAGTCCACGTAGATCGTCTTGCGACCTTCCTGCGCCAGGTTCTTCGCCAACGTAAGGCATAGATTGGTCTTGCCGGTCCCCGCCTCCCCGTATATCAGGGTGAGGCATCCGCTCTCGATGCCGCCGGACAGCATATCGTCCAGCGGCTGGCAGTTGAACGGGACCAGCTTGAGCTCCTCCAATTTCACTTCCTCTCCTGGTCCTTGGGGTCCTTCAGCTGTTCCAGCGCGTAGGACCCCGGCTGCGATTCCCGCCCGCGCTTGGCGAAGTAGTACGGAACGGCCGCCAGACCGCCCAGTACGAACAATAACGCCAGGACCAGGAAGGCCGCGGCCACTATGACGATGATGATCGCCAGCACCCACTCCAGATACCAAACCGCCAGCAACGCCACGGCTATCACGGCGATCGCGAGCAACGCCACGATGGTGGCGTCCATGGCCTTGGACGTGCGCTCACCCTCTGTTGGGCAGATACGGAACGAGGGAGTTGGCCAGCTTGGACATGGTCATGGACTGCAGCACGATCCGCCCCGGTCCCGTCAAGGTGGTCACGAACAATCCCTCGCCGCCGAACAGAGCGGTCTTGATTCCCAGGCTCTGGATGTCGTATGAGACGCTGGCTTCCCACGCTGCGACGTTCGCGGTGGAGACCTTCATTATCTGTCCCGGAAGCAAATTGTATTCTATGAAGTCCCCGGCGCCGGATATGAACACAGTGCCTTCGCCCTGCACCTTCTGAAGCACCAGGCCTTCGCCGCCGAACAGCGCCGCCCCGAACTTCCTCTGGAACGCGATGTCCAGGCTGACCTGCGCCTCCGCGGCCAGGAACGCCGTCTTCTGCAGCATCCACTGCCTTCCTCCCCGGAGATCGATGGCCATGCACTTTCCCGGCACGTTGCCGCCGAAGCCCACCAGGCCCGGCCCGCCATCGGCGTGGAAGTTGGTGACGAAGAAGGATTCCCCGGACACCGCCCTCTTCAGACCGCCCATCAATCCGCCGGCCGCCTTGGTCTCCAGTCGGACGTTGCCGCTCATGTAGATCATGCTGCCCGCCTCGGAATAGATCATCTCCCCCGGCATGAACTCGACGTTCACGAACTGCAGGTTGTCCCCAGTGATGCTGTACTTCAAGGTAACACCGCTGATGGTTACGGGCTTGATAATATTTCCACTTATTCGGTATGGTGCGGGACGTACATTCACCGTAGCGGAAACGCCCTACCTTGGCGATGGCGATGAAAGCGCATGAACGGAGACATGGACCTGTTCCCCTTCCCCTCCGCAAGGCGGGGGCAGGCCGATTTTCTGCTAGACGCGCGTAACTGCGCCGCTGAGGGAAAGGTCCTCGTCGCCCACGCCCCCACCGGCCTGGGGAAGACCGCCGTAGCTCTTGCAGCTTCCTTGGAGACGACGCTGCACGACGGCGGCCGGACGGTGTTCCTCACCCCGAGACAATCGCAGCACCGGGCGGTGATCGAGACGGTGAAGATGATGCCCCGCAACATAGGAACGGTCGATCTGCTTTCCCGGGACAGCATGTGCCCCCTCGGCCCCCGCTCCCCTTGCCTGGAGGGGAAGAGGTGCCATTTGCAAGCGGACGGGAAGATAACCCAGAGCGCCAGGGAGATATTGTCTAGGCCGATGCATGCCCAGGAGCTCGTCGCCCTTTGCCTGAGGCGCGGAGCGTGCCCGTACCTCTCGGCCAAGATGGCCTCGAGCGGGGCCGACCTGGTGGTCGGCGACGTGTCCCGCGTGTTCGGCAACCTGCCGGACGTGATCCGCTTCCGGTCGTCCTCAAGGAAGCAGCACCTGGTGATGGACGAGGCGCACAACCTGCCGGCGAGGATAATGGACGCCTTCAGCCGGGACCTGGTCCTGGAACCGGGATCGGACCATCCCCTTCAGGCCGTATGGAAAGAGATGCTGTCCCGCGGCCACCGGATGATTCCCTGCGGGGAGCTGCGCTCCCTTCTGGACCGCCACGGGCTGCCGGAGCCAGAGGATCTGGTGGACACGGACCAGATGGTCGGCGACTGGATGCGTTTGGGCGAGGCGGCCGTCCGCGTGGCTTATCCCAACGAGGGGAAGATCTCACTGCGCTTTATGGAGCCGGACCTGGTGGTGAGGAACATCGTCCAGGAATGCCACGGGGCCATCTTCATGAGCGGCACTCTGCATCCGCCGGAGGTCTTCGCCTCCCGGCTGGGTCTGACGGACGCCATTTGCCGTTCGTATCCCTCGCCGTTCGATCCCTCACGGCGACTGGCTCTGGCGGTGCCGGACGTGGGCACTCGTTTCCGCGATCGCTGCCGCCAGACCACGTTGGAGATGGCTCTGCGCATCGGCGAGCTCTGCGAACGGATACCGGGGAACGTTCTGGTGTTCCTGCCTTCATACGTTTACATGCGCGCCGTTCACCGCACGCTGAGGCGGCTGGGGCAGCGGAAGATGCTCCTGTCGGAAAGTCCGCTGATGGGCAAGGCCGACCGGGACGGACTGGCAGATATGCTTGGCGGCGGAAGGGAGGTGCTCATGCTCTGCAACATCCGCGGCTCTTTCTCAGAGGGGGTGGACCTTCCGGCCGGGTGCCTGTCGGCGGTGATGATCGCCGGGCTTCCGTTGACGCCGCCCAGCCTGGAACGAAAGGAGCTGCTTGCCCGGGCTTCCAGGAACATCGGGGACGGCCATGACCTGGAGACCTACGAAGCGTTGAGCCGGGTGCTGCAAGCCTGCGGACGAGCGATACGCAGGGAGGAGGACCGGGCGGCGGTGATATTGCTGGACCCAAGATACCTGGAGAGGAAGGTGCTGCGCATGCTTCCCCCGGACCTGCGCTTCACCGAGGGAGATCCCGCCGAGCTGCTGAGCGAGTTCTTCGGAACTCCCCTGGAAACCGCGTGGAAGCTCCAGCAGGAGGGTGAAAGGATAATAACCGGGCATTGACTTCCCTTAGGCGTGACGGTGATCAGGAGAGGGGCGGAGGCGGAGATACGCCGGGACGAGTTCATGGGACGGCAGGTGCTCGTCAAGAGCAGAGTGCCTAAATCCTATCGCCACCCCGCTCTGGACCAGTCCCTGCGCGCTCACCGTACCAGGGTGGAGGCGAGATTGCTCCAGGAGGCCCGTTCCTGCGGGGTGCCTACGCCGATAGTGTATGACCTCGACACGGTCAACGCGGAGATCTGGATGCAGGAGATAGTCGGACCGAGGGCGAAGGACGCGCTGATGAAGGCCGGTCCCGAGGAGGTCCGTGCCATATCCCAGGAGATCGGAAGGATGGTGGCCAGGCTGCATTCCCACGGCATGACCCACGGCGATCTCACCACCTCCAACATGATCCTTCGCGACGGAAGGGTGTTCTTCATCGACCTGTCGCTCGGAAGCAAGGCCGCCAGCCTGGAGGAGATGGGGGTGGACCTGCATCTGCTCCGGGAAGCTTTCCAATCGGCACATTCCGACATGATGTACGCTTACGATATCATCGCTGAGACGTACGCCCGCGAGTACGCCGGGGGTAAAGAGGTCCTGGCCAAGGTCCGGGACATCGAGGAGCGGGGGCGGTACGCGTGAAGTTTTCACTAGTGACCTCGAACAGGCACAAGCTGGACGAATACCGGCACGGCCTGGAGCGGCTGGGGATCGATGTCGAGCTTCTCAAGGCCGACTGTGAGGAGATCCAGACCGACACGCTGCAGAAGGTGGTCCGCTCCTGCATCGACCAGCTCAAGAGCGAGGGATACCGCAACTTCATGCTGGACGACTCCGGCCTGTTCGTACCGTCGCTGAACGGGTTCCCCGGAGTGTACTCCGCTTACGTAATGGACACCATCGGCTGCCAGGGCATGCTGCGCCTCATTGACGGACTGGACCGCAAGGCGCGCTTCGAGTGCTGCATCGGGGTTTGCTCGGACGAACTTGGTGAGTTCTCGGTGACCGGAGTGTCGCCGGGACGCATCATCTATGAGGAACGCGGGGTCGGAGGCTTCGGCTACGACCCCATATTCGTGCCGGACGGCGAGGAGCGGACGTTCGCCCAGATGGACATGCTGTCCAAGAACCAGCATTCCCACCGTGGAAAAGCGATGGTGCTCCTGGCCGAGGAGATCAAGAGAAGGATGGGGAACCGGAAATGAAGATCAGAGGAAGCAATATCGTCGTCACAGGCTGCGCGGGGTTCATAGGAAGCCATCTAACGGACGCCTTGCTGGCCATGGGCAACCATGTGGTCGGCGTGGACAACCTCAGCGCCGGGCGCCGGGAGTTCCTGGAGGACGCCGAAGGATACCCGGACTTCCGGTTCGTGCAGGCGGACCTGTTGAACGACGATCTCCGGCCGATATTCAAGGGGGCGGACGCCGTCATGCATATGGCCGCCAATCCGGACGTGCGTTCAGGGGCCAAGGACACGCTTTCGCATTACAAGCAGAACATCGAGGTGACGTACAGAGTGCTGGAGGCCATGAAGGAGACCGGGGTGAAGGACATTCTGTTCCCTTCCACCTCCACCGTCTACGGCGAACCGACCGTCATCCCGACGCCGGAAGGCTACGGACCGCTGGTGCCCATCTCCGTTTACGGAGCGACGAAGTTGGCCTGCGAGGCGCTGATCTGCTCCTACGCCTACTCGTTCGACATGACCGGGGTGATATTCCGGTTCGCCAACGTGGTAGGGACCAGGAGCACCCACAACGTCCTTCACGATTTCACCAACAAGCTCAAGGCCGACCCCAAACGCTTGGAGATACTCGGTTCCGAGCCGGGAACGACCAAATCGTACGTGCACGTGGAGGACTGCGTGCGCGGCATGGTCATCGGCGCCGAATACGCACGAAACAAGGTGGAGATGTTCAATCTGGGCTCCAACGACCGCATGTCGGTGAAGGACATCGCCGACACCGTCACGGAGGTCATGGGGTTGCGCGGCGTCCGATACGAATGGACCGGCGGCGTGCAGGGCGGGAGGGGCTGGATAGGGGACGTGAAGAACATGCTGCTGTCCTCGGACAAGCTGCGTTCCTACAGCTGGGAGCCGACCATGAACAGCTCCCAAGCCATCAAGAAAGCGGTGCGGGAGATCGTCCGAAGCGGCTAGAACAGGGTGTCCACGGTCTCCCCGGTGACGTCGATCAGCTTTATCCAGTCGCCTTCGTCGAAGTTCCAGAACACCCCGCCGGACCCTCCGGCAGGCGACGTGGCGGCCGGATAGCCGCCGACGTACGGAAGTCCGTTGGTGTCTATGACCAGCCAGTAGCCGAGCTCGTCCACCGTGTAGTGCACCGGCACCGGGTTCCCGTAATAGGCCTGGATCGCGCCGACCACATCATCGATCGCCGAAGCGTTCCCTACGTACACCGAAGGGAAGGCGTGGCTGGATATGAGGTTCACCCGGCACGTCCCGCCCAGTTCGGTGATCAGGGACGCCAGCAGCAGGGAGTGGTCCTCGCAATCCCCTGTTCCCAGAGCGATGGTCTCGGCCGGCGATTGCCAATGGTTGTCCTCGTCCTCAGCGTACCCTATCCTCAGGCTCACCAGCTCGTACGCTTCAATTATCTGCAATATGCTGTAGTTCCCGGGGACGGCGGAGCGCACCTCGTCGGCGAGTGATCCAACGATGTCCAGGTCGATTAGCTCGTTCACCTTGTTGTAGTATTGAACGGGATTGCTTTCCACGTCCCGGTCCAGCAGGGCATCCTCTTCGGCCACGTCGAAGTCGATGGTGCTGACGGACATCTCACCCTGGTCGTCCCAAAGCTCGCCGCTCGGGGAGGAGGTCCATATCTCCACCCAGATCTCCAGGGTGGCCGGCCCGGCCTCGCCCGGTCCGGCGAAATGAAGCATGCCCAGGCCTTCCAGGCCACCTGAGGCGATGAGCCGGGAACAGTTCACCTGGAAGGTCTCGTTTCCGCCCTCCCATACCACGTAATAATGGTGCACGTAAGCGTCATTGCTCCCATGGTTCTCGATGAACAGCTCCAGCACCCCGCCGAAGGACTCGTGAACTAGGGGACTGTAGCTGAAGGCCGGCCGCACGTTCATGGAATAGTTGGATCCGCTCAAGATGCCGGGATATTCCTCATCGCGAACGATATCATTGACGAATGGCGCGTTCAGATCGTCCTCGCCGAAGCCGGACGGGTTCTGGACGAAGCCTCCCAACAGATAATAGACCAGGAGCATGCCGACCACTGCACCAACGATGACCATCGCCACCCAGGCCTTTTTCATGGACGGTGCTTGAGATTACGGATTATATATTTCTTGCCAGGTCAGCAACTATTTATTACCGGACGTTCCATCCCGCCGCCGAGGGGCCGTGGGGTAGCTTGGTCCATCCTTCGGGCTTTGGGAGCCTGAGACTCCGATTCAAATTCGGACGGCCTCACCATTCCCCATTTCTTCCGCGTCACCGTTCGATTAGGGATTAGATTGATTGCCTCGTTCCACATGGTCACTGTCGATAGGACATGTTCGGAAGAAGAAGGGGGCAGACCGAAGGCCCGGCGTCCAAGTGCTTGTGCCCGAACTGCGGACATTCCGAGCCGCACGACCGAGGGAGGCCTTGTTCCAGCCTGAAATGCCCCAGATGCGGTACCAGGATGATCGGGAAATGGGAAAGATGAGCAACGCGGACGATACGCTCCGAAAGGGAGAAAGAGCTGCCCTGGTTTCCGCCTGGGTGACTGGACTGCTGGCGTTGGGCAAGGGCGTCGGCGGGCTCTTCACCGGTTCCGTGGTGCTCATCTCCGACGCCGTGCACTCGGCCATCGACGTACTCCCGGTGACCGCGTCCTGGCTTGGCCTCAAGGTGTCCCGACGCAAGCCTGATGAGCGCTTCCCCTACGGTTACTTCAAAGCGGAATCGGTGGCCTCCCTCTTCATCTCAATCTTCATAATCGTCGCCGCGTTCGAACTGGTCCTAGAGGGCTATTCCCGGCTCTTCGAGATGTCGAACGTCTCCCTACCCCTGGTGGCGGCTGGAGTGTCCCTTGTCTCGGCCATATCATCGGCCCTTCTGGCAAGGTATCAACGGAAGGTCGGCGAGGATATCGGCTCCCAGTCCCTGATCACCAACGCCCGGGACACCTACATGGACGTCTTCGTCTCCCTGCTGGTGGTGGCGGCCATCGCACTTGCCCACTACGAGGTGCCGTACGTAGAAGGGCTGGCCATCATATCGATGTCCTTATTCATTCTGAAGATTGGGCTGGAGTCCATCAAGGATTCCGTGTTCGCCCTGATGGACATCTCCCCCAGCAAGGAGGTGGAGGAGAGAGTGGTGCGGACCATCGGGAGCGTAGCGGGTGTGGAGGGGTTCGCCGACCTCAAGCTGCGCCGCTCCGGACCTTTCCTCCTCGGCGAGGTGACCGTCAAGGTTCGCAAACAGCTCGATGTGGAGAGGGCGCATCAGATATCCGCCCGCCTGGAAGAGGAGCTGCGCCTGGACATCAAGGCGCTGGAGGCCATGGTCGTGCACATCGAGCCCTGCGAGGTCCAGGAGACGAGGCTGGTGGTGCCCCTCAAGAACGACGCGGGAATGGCCTCGGTCCCGGCAGAGAAGTTCGGGAGGGCGGAGTACTTCGCCCTGGTGTCGGTGAACCGAGACCATAGGAGGGTGGAAGAGTGGAGCATAATGACCAACCCGGAACGGGATCGGGAGGCCCGGGCCGGGCTGCACGCGGTGAAGGCCCTGGTGCAGGAGAAGATCGACGCCCTGATCACCTGCGATATCGGGGAGATCGCCTTCCACGCCCTGCGGGACCATCTAGTGTCCATATACCTGCTGGACGGGGAACGCCTGGATGAGGTGCTGGACAATTTCATGGACGGGAAGCTGGAGGTCATCCTCGAACCGACCAGGATGGAACGAGACTGAACCGGCGGAGGCCCTTCGGCGTCACCGCTCGAAACTCTGGGTCCTGTGACCTTTGAAAACCTTTTCCGTTGGCGGAGCTTACTACGAACCTATTATTATGCCTCCAGGTCTTCACTAGGGCGTGACCGAGGACCTGGTTGGAAAGCCGTTCAAGGACTGGACCATGAGGAACGAGATGGACCAGGAAGTCCGGCTCAGCGATCACTGGGCCAACGGCACCGTCCTATTGCTGGTGTTCTCCTCGGCCTTCGGGTTCGTGTGCAACCTGGAGATGCTGACCTTCACCGCGATGAAAAAAGCGTTCGCGGAGGCGAACTGTGAGATATTCGGCGTCAGCAACGACTCCCAGAGGTCCCTGGGCGCTTACAGCGAGAACCTCAAGATAGGGTTCCACCTGCTGAGCGACGATGGTGCCAAGATGGCCAGGAGCCTGAACGCCATGGAGGCCGACGACGGTCCCTGGCCGGGATTCCCCAAGCGCTCTGAGTTCATGATAGACCGGAAGGGGATCATCCGTTACGCGCACATCCCCCCGGACTCCAACTGGGAGCCTGATTACGACGGAATATTGGAGATGGCCAGGAAGCTGGCTCGGGAGTATGATGAATAGCCCCGAAAGAAGTGAGGAACGTGGACCTGGAAAAGATGCCTAAGGTCGGTGACATCGCCCCTGATTTCATCCTCCCGGATGATGCTAACAACTTGCTCCGTTTGAGCGAGCTGTGCAAAGAATGCGTCGTCATGCTGCTTTTCTACCCGGCCGATTTTGGAATGATATGCAGTATTCAGATGGGGGAACTTCGCGATATGCACGAGGAGTTCCTGGCCGCTGGGGTGACTGTCCTCCCTTTGGGCACCAACAGCGTACGGTCGCATGCCGCCTGGAAGGAATCGATGCGCTTGCCTTTCCCGCTGCTGGCGGATGAGGACGGCAAGGTCACCGGGGAATGGCACATGGCCTGCGACAACGATGACCTGCTGAGGAACCGGGCCTGCCGCGGCGCCTTCATCATCGACCGCCACCTGACGGTCCGTTACCGTTGGATACCACCCACGCCTCATCAGGGACCGGACGTGCCCTCGCTCCTGCGGGAGGCGGCGGCTATCGCGAAGCGGTGAGACGGCCGATACGCAGCTGCCCCGAATCCCTGACGAACTCTGTCCGGACGTCCTCTGGGACGAGCGGGAACGAATGCATCGGCGAATCGAGGACCAGCGTCTCGTACTCCCCGCCCTCGCCGGACACGTTCATTCCTTTTGCCTTCGATATTGCAGAGAGCTGATCGACCGCGCCCCGGTCCAGCATTCTCCCGAGCCATTCCTGGCCCAGGCCGTCCGAGTAGACCCCGACTATCATCGCCCTCATCTCGGCCTGCAGCATGTCGTTCAATATCGTAAGCTGGTCCTTCCGCCACAGCGGCGAGAAGACCTTGAGGCCGAGCTTGTGGCAGACGCCGTTGATGCGGTCCCACTGGTAATCGGAGGCTATCGCCCCGGTAACGACGCCTTCCACGTCCAGGTCTGCCAGGGCGCTTTCCAGAGCGGCCAGGTCGGCCCCTTCCTCGCCGCTCGAGGGAACGGCGATAAGGTCCTTTCCCATGGCCTCGGCCATTATCGGCAGGTGCTCCAGGTTCAAAGTGTGGAACACCCAGGAGTGGGGGTCTTCTGGAACCACCGTCACCAGACAGACCACTTCGTGCCCGGCCTGCTCCAAGAGGTGGGCGGCGTAGGTGGAGTCCTTTCCGCCGGAGAATAGGCAGGCCAAGCGCATGAACGGAGAACTGCGTCAGCGGATTTAATCCATGCGGGGCAAGGATTGAAATTGATTTCCGGACATAGCCCTCCGGGACGAGAATGCCTTTACACTGCCCGCGCTGCAAGAAGAACATCGATAAGACCAAGGTCGATGAGATCGACGCCCAGCTCATGAACACCTATCATAACGACGCCCTGAGAAGGGGCCTTTGCCCGGTTTGCATGACCCCTCTCATCGACACCGAGAAGAAGGTGGACCAATGAGGATGGACGAGATGTCGTCCGCCGCTTTTGCGGAAGCGGTCAAGAAGGACCCTATCGTCTTCCTGCCCATGGGGGCCATGGAGGCGCACGGACCTCATCTGCCCCTGGGCACGGACACCTTCCAGCCGGAGTTCGTGGTCAAGGCCGTGAGCGACAACGTGAACGGGATCGTCGCTCCCACCATCAACTATGGGCAGCACTCCTCCACCAGGAACTTCCCGGGAACCATAGATATCAGCTTCGATACGCTCCGCGCTTTGGTCATGGACATCCTGGACGCCTTCCAGCGCAACGGCATCAAGAAGGTGGTCATCGTCTCCGGCCACCTGGGATCGGTGCACCGAGCCGCCATCAAGCTGGCCTGCGAGAGGGCAGCGCGGCAAGGTCTGAAGGTCATGTTCCTCAGCGATTACGAGCTGGCCTACCTGAAAAAACCGGACGTGTGCGAAGGTCTGCCCGACGGCCACGGCGGCATAATCGAGACGTCCAGGATCATCGACATCCGGCCCGATCTGGTCAAAGAAGAAAGAACCGCCGGGGATTTCGTCGATACGCGCTTCATGGTCCGCGCGGACGCCGAGTGCTGCCTTCCGCATGGCTTCGGCGGGGATGCACGGAGGGCGAACAAGGAGAAGGGCAGGTTCGTAAATCAGTTCGTGATCGATGCGCTGACCGACCTGGTCCGCCAGAACTTCGAGGGTTAGAATGAGCGACAAGAAGAAGCTGGCCGCGGAAAAGGCCGTGGAGCTGGTGCAGGACGGCATGAAGGTCGGTCTGGGAACGGGAAGCACTGCCTACTTTGCCATCGAGGCGATCGGCCGCCTGGTAAAAAACGGTTACAAGATCCTGGCCGTGCCGACGTCACTGGCCAGTGAGAAGCAGGCGCGAGAACTGGGGATACCTTTGGCGACCTTGGAGGAGGCGGGGACGCTAGACATGACCATCGACGGGGCGGACGAGGTGGATAGCAACCTCGATCTCATCAAAGGCATGGGCGGGGCGCTGCTGAGGGAGAAGATAGTGGCGTACTCCACGCGCGTCCAGGTCATTGTTGTGGACGATTCCAAGCTGGTTTCCAAGCTCGGAACCAAGTTCCCGCTGCCGGTGGAGGTCGTTCAGTTCTCGCACGGGCGCACCAGGACGTACATGGAGGAGCTGGGATGCTGGGCCGAGCTGCGAGGCGGCGATAAACCGTTCGTCACTGACAACGGCAACTACATCTACCATCTGCATTTCGAGCATGGGATCAAGGACCCTTACGAACTTCAGAGGAAGCTCAAAGAGATACCGGGAGTGGTGGAGACCGGCCTGTTCCTGAACATGGCCAAAAAGGTGATCGTGGCCTCCGACCCCGGGATAAGGGTGATGGAAAGGGTTTGATCACGGGTTCAGGGAGAGCGCCTTGAGCTGATCGATGTTCTTCTCGATCGACTCCATCCGCTTCCTCTCTTCTTTGTCCAAGGTCTCTATGATCTTGTCGAAGGGGATGGCCAGCTTGTAGGCGTGCACCGGCCTGCCCTTCCCCTCCTTCTTGATGTCCCTCTTGATGACCCACTTGCGGCGGCGAAGCTCCTGCATGGCGATGGACACCTCGGGCTGGCGGAGGGCGGTCATTATCTCAATTTCGACAGATGTCGTTTCTTCCTTCTTGCGCAAAAACGCTAAAGTCTTGGCTACGTTCTTGGGCATTCCGGTGTTCACCAGCAGATCTACGAGCGATTCGTCCTTCTTGTTGAAGCCTTTGTCGGCCATGTTACATCACCCCATTTTCTTATTTATAAATACATATCAATTATTATTTGATTGATATATATTACTTTCTATTCCCATAATATTTTATATTGCTGGCCATACTACTGGCCATGCCATTTTTAGGTCTGTTGAAGTTAAATGGCATTCCACAAATATTATGTCGGGAAATCCCCGAGAATTACAACCCTATTATAAACTTTCGTTTATTATTTGACCAATGATAAAGCTTAGCACAGAATATCTGAACGTTTGATCCCCTATACTTAAAGGTCAGATAATTAACAATTTAGCAGAATAAAATCATTATATATTATAGAAGATTATGGGAAACGGTCGATATTACATAGCAATCGACGAAATCAACCGCACTTCGGTACGCTTACTGTTCGGATATGCAACCCGGTGTACTGGGGTGGGGTTTTTTCCCATGCTAAGGGTTTAAATAGAGAATGAGTATTAAGGCATTTTTGCTCCAATGGGATGAATGTTATGAAGATGCCTAGGTCTATCAAGACTTACTGTCCATCCTGCAAGACTCATACCGATCACGAGGTCGAGAGGGTTAAGAAGAAGAAGGCCAGCGAGATGAAGTGGGGTCAGAGAAGGTTCCGCAGGGCTACCGCCGGTTACGGAGGTTTCCCCAGGCCGAAGCCTGAAGGACGCGAGAAGCCTACCAAGAGGATATCTCTGAGATACCGCTGCAAGAAGTGCAAGAAGGCCCATCAGAAGACTTGCTTCAGGGCCAAAAAGTTCGAGCTGACGGAGTGATTTTCATGGCCACCACCGGTAAGTTCATAAAAGTGAAGTGTCAGGATTGCGGAAACGAGCAGATCACCTACAAGAAGCCGGCCATGAACGTGGCCTGCGCGGTGTGCGGCTCTACCTTGGTCAAGTCCCGCGGAGGCGAGGGCGAGGTCAGGGGAGAGCTGCTTGAGGTGGTCGACTAATGGCTAGGGTCGGCGAGTTCCCCGAGGAAGGGGAGCTCGTGGTCTGCACCGTGCAGAACGTCAAAAACTTCGGAGCGTTCGTAACGCTCGACGAGTATGGCGACAAGGAAGGCTTCATCCACGTACGCGACGTGGCCACCGGATGGGTAAAGTACATCCGTGACTACGTGCGGGAAGGTCAGAAGGTCGTCACGAAGGTTCTGGGTGTGGACTCGACCAAAGGACATATCGATCTTTCTTTAAAATCCGTTAACGAGCACCAGCGCCGGGAGAAGGTCCAGCAGTGGAAGAACGAGACCAAGGCCGAAAAGCTTCTGGAGATCGTGGCCGCTCGCCTGGAGAAGACCCCCGACGAATGCTGGGAGGAGTTCGGATACCTTTTGGTGGACGCTTTCGGCACCCTTTACGGGGCTTTCGAGAGCTGCGCCATTGACGATAACGCTCTGGAAGATACCGAGCTCTCCGGAGACTGGACCGGTGCGTTCATAAAGGTGGCCAAGGAGAACGTCACCCCGCCCTTCGTTCAGATCGCCGGGATATTGGAGCTGCGCTCCCCCGCCCCGGACGGAGTGGACCGCATAAAGGCCGCCCTGAAGAAGGGGCAGGAAGCCTCGTCGGATGAGCTCCAGATCCAGTACATCGGCGCTCCCCGTTACCGCCTGGTAATGAGCGCCCCGGACTACAAGACCGCGGAAGAGGCCTTGAAGGAAGTTACCAATCTGGTCGTAGCCGAGATCAAGGACACCGGCGGGGACGGAGCGTTCCACCGGGACGCCAAGTGATAGTACGGCAAAGTGATTTATCGAGGTCTAGTCTTATACTGGTCCGCAGGCGATAGGACAATGAAGACCACCCTGAGGAAATGCGATAGGTGCCGGGAGTACACTCTTAAGGATACCTGCCCCAGTTGTGGTTCCCAGACCTCCACGCCCATACCCCCACGTTTCTCTCCGGACGACAGGTACGGAGAGTATCGCCGGAGGGCGCGCCAGGAGAACAGGTGATTCACATGGATAGCGTCATAATGGTCATGCACGAGCGGCCCGAGCTGCGCGCCCCCATCCTCATCGAGGGGCTGCCGGGGGTCGGCAACGTCGGTAAGTTGGCGGCGGAGCACCTGGTGGAGCAGGTCAAGGCGATCAAGTTCGCAGACATCTACTCCAAGCACTTCCCGCCGCAGGTCCTTCTGGACGACGACGGCGTTATTCGGCTGGTCAACAACGAACTTCATTATTATCGTGGCGAGGGCGAACGGCCGGACATCATTGTAATGACCGGGGACTACCAGGGCATGACGCCTGACGGTCAGTACGAGCTCTCGCACCACGCTATACAGGTCTGCAAGGACCTCGGCGTGTCGAGGATCTACACCCTGGGCGGCTATGGCGTCGGCAAGATAGTGGAAAAGCCCCGGGTCCTAGGGGCCGTCACTGACATCTCGATCTGCGAGGAGATGACCAAGCACGGCGTGATATTCTCCAAGGGAGAGCCGGGCAGTGGAATCGTCGGCGCCTCCGGCCTCATGCTCGGACTTGGAAAAATGGAAGGGATCCAAGCGGTTTGCCTAATGGGCGAGACGTCCGGTTACTTCGTCGATCCCAAGGGAGCCGAGGCGGTGCTCAGGGTGCTCATGTCCCTGTTGCACGTCGAGCTGGACCTTACCGCCCTGACGGACAAGGCCGAGCAGATCGACCTCATAGCCAGCAAGCTGAAGGAAGCCGAGACCCCTGATGTTCCAAAGCGCGAGGACCTGGGCTACATCGGCTAAACCTTTTTCAATTTAAAAAAAAAAGAAAAAGAGGGGAGGTTTCTGGGGGGGAACCTCGGGCCTGACTAGGTGCATCCCATCCCTTCCTGGCAGGCTATTTCCTCATATACCGCTCTTCGTAGGCTTCGATCTCGGCTAGGACCCTCTCGGCCTCTTCCATCTTTTTCATCTTGTCGGCGACCAGGTCGACCCTAGCGTAAATGAAGTCTCTGATGGCAGCTCTTATGGCTTCTGATCTGGAGGGGAAGTCGTCTACCTGAACTAGGAAATCCAGAGCCCGGATGTGCCTAGCCGGCAATCGCAACGTGACCTTCTCCAGGTCGCCTTCTTCCATCGTACTTCCTGACAACGTAGGTCGTTTAGACCTCTATTGTCCGACATGATTATGACTTGGTCCATATATAATGGTTTTTTCTAAGGCGGGATCGGTGAAGCACCACCCAGACTGAATAAATCAGTAAGAGAGGCGCTCCGGGCACACGATAATTGATAAATACGCTATCGGTATTATGGTGGCTTACACCCGACTTAGCTCAGTCTGGCTAGAGCGGCTGACTGTAGTGGGATCCCGGCATGCCGGTCCTCAGCCGCCGATATCAGCAGGTGCCCGGTTCAAATCCGGGAGTCGGGACCATTCTTTTTTCACTTTCTCTTGGCCGATATGGCCACCATGGCCTTCTGCCCGTCCTCGATGACCGAGTCCAGGTCCAACTTCTGCGGGATACGGTCCTTTACCACGATATCGCCGAAGCACAGCACGGTCCTCACGTCGCCACGGCCTGCCGAGTAGACCACATTGGAGACGACGTTGTCCAGGGTCAGTGGCCGGAGCGTGGGCGAGCGGGAATCCATGATCACGATGTCCGCCCGCTTGCCCACCTCGATGGAACCGATCTCCTTCTGCATGCCAAGCGCTTTAGCGGCGTTCATCGTAGCGAAGTCCAAAGCTTCCTGGGCCTTGACCACCGTCGGGTCCCAGCGGCTGGATTTCTGCAGCAACGCGAGCGTCTTCATCTCGCTGAACATGTCCAAGGAGTTGTTGGTCGTTGAACCGTCCGTCCCGATGGTCACGTTGACGCCTTCTCTCTGCATCTCCGGTATAGGCGCCACGCCGCCGGTGGCCAGCTTCATGTTCGACACCGGGCAGGACGATATTGACGCGCCAGCCTTGGCCAACGCCCTGACCTCGTTTATCGTGAGCCAGGCGGAATGGGCCGCCAGGCACCTCTCGTTCAGGAAACCTATGGACGATAACCAGTCACCCGGTCGCTTCCCGGTCTTTTTCTTGTGCTCGTAGACCTCGCCTCTGGTCTCGGAAAGATGGAAGGTCATCAGCGCCCCGGTGCGGTCCGAGAACTCCCGGGAGCCCATGAACGTCTCCTCCGAGCAGACGTAGACTCCCTGAAGACCTATCCCCGGCACGATGTTCTTGTCCCCGGCGAAACGCGAATGGAACGATCTGCAGTTGTCCAGAGGGACACCGTTCTGGGTGGTGAACTGCTGATCGAGCACGGCCCAGCACAGCACACCGCGCATCCCTGATTCCCTGACGGCCTGAGCGATCACGTCCTGAGAGTAGTAGAGGTCCACGAAGGTGGTCGTACCTCCGGTAAGCATTTCCAGACATCCCAGGCGGGATCCGGCCAGCAGGTCCTCGTCCTTGCGGTCCGAGTCTATGGCGAAGACCCGGTTCAGGAAATCGCCGAAAGGCAGATCGTCAGCCATCCCCTTCATGACGGACATGGCCACATGACAATGGGTGTTGATCAGCCCGGGCATCACCGGAGCACCTTTGGCGTCTATCTCCTCGTCAGCGCCTCCGCGGACCTTACCGACCTCGGCGATGATGCCGTCCTGCACTAGGATGTCCCCCACGAACACCCTGCGGGCCTGGTCCTGGGTGATGATAGTTCCGTTCCTGATGAGCACGCTTCTAGCCATCGGTCCTGGAAGGCTTTCCGGCGATAATAATTATATGCCGGGGTAGCAAGTTTAATTTTCCAGTTCCTGCATGGGACATTGAATCGTTAAGGTGCGGGTTACCATGACCAAATTAGTGTTCCTGGGAACGGGAGGTGGGCGTTTCTCCACCATATATCAGATCAGGGCCACCGGTGGCCTTTATCTGATGGACGGGGTCAACATGCACATAGACCCAGGACCGTCGGCGGCGCACCAGATGCACTGCGTCGATCTGGACCCGGCCAAGACGGACGCGGTGCTCGTTTCCCACTGTCATCCTGACCACTATACTGACGCGGAGGTCATGATCGAGGGAATGTCCCGCGGCGGCCTCAAGAAACGAGGGACCTTGCTGGCCTCCCGTTCCGTCCTGGAAGGTTCGCAGCTGCATGGACCGGCCATATCGAATTATCACCGTTCGCTACTGGACCGCATCGAGATGGCCTCGCCCGGCGGCAGTACTGAGATCGACGGCGTAAAAGTAAGATTCACCAGCACCCGGCACAGCGACCCGACCGGCGTCGGATTCTCCATTGAGACACGGGACGGGCTGGTGTCCTACGTGAGCGACACTGAGCTGGACGAGCGCGTGGCAAGGGAGCAGGAGGGCAGCCGGCTGCTCATCCTCCCTTTAACTCGCCCGTGGGGTGCCCGGATACCGAACCACCTGTGCACCGAGGACGCCCTGGAGTTCGTAAAAGCAGTTAAACCGGAAATGGCCATCCTCACCCATTTCGGAGCCAAGCTCATCCACGCCGGGGCCGAGAAGCAGGCGAGCATGATCGAGAAGGGTACCGGAGTGCGCACCGTCGCCGCCCACGACCTTATGAGCGTACAGCTGGGTAAGGTAATTCGCATCCACCGTTCCGGGTCCTGAAAAGTTATTATTATATAGTAGCGCTTACATAGTATAAACTGCAGCGCAAGGAGGCCGGGGATCTTCCCCCTATAGTTTTGAATCCCCACCACCCCGGCCCGCTGCGGTTTTTCCTAAAAGATGATAATGCCCTTCCCCAATGCCCAACCCATGTCCTTGGAGGAGGGAGTTCTTCGCAAGATCAGGCCGAAGGACGGAACGATCCGCAGGCTGAACGAGGCGGTTGAGCAGCTTCGGCTCTTGACGGAGGAATCGATCTCCCGCAGCGGGCTGGGCCTACAAACCATGCTGGTCGGCTCGGTGGCCAAAGGAACGTATGTGGGTGAACCGGACATAGACCTTTTCGTGCTATTCCCCGAGTCCGTGGAGCGCAAGGACCTTGAAAAGATCGGCCTGCGCATAGGCCAGGAAGTCCTGGGCGGCGAAACGAGGTATGCTGAACACCCGTACACCCACGGCGAGCTCGGTGGTTTCGAGGTCGATCTTGTGCCTTGCTACGCAGTGCCTGACGCTTCGAAGATAAGATCGGCAGTTGACCGAACGCCGTTCCACACCCGTTTCGTCCTCTCCAGTTTGGACTCCGCCAAGCGTGAGCAGGTTCTCTTATTGAAGCAGCTCATGAAGGGCGTGGGCGTTTACGGCGCGGAGGCCAGAGTGCAGGGTTTCTCCGGCTACCTCACGGAACTGCTGATAATCAAGTTCGGGGACCTGATCAGCGTGCTCCAGGCCGCCTCAGGATGGCGCCCGGGCGTGGTCATGGACATCGATACATTCAAGAAAACAGGAGGAAACGCCCCACTGACCTTCTGGGACCCGGTGGACCCCAAGCGGAACGTCTCGTCCGCGCTATCCCTGGACCAGTTCTGCCTGTTCGTCCACGCCAGCCGCGAGTATCTGCGGGAAAGCAACGAAAGGTTCTTTTTCCCCCGGAAGAGACCGTTGCTTGACCTCGATATCATCGATGCCACCTTCCGCAACCGCGGAACCTTCCCCTTCGTGATCGTATTGGACCGCCCGGACCTGGTCGACGACAACCTGTACCCGCAGGTCCAGAAGAGCGTCCTAGGCTTCAAGAAGCTCCTGGAGATGAATGACTTCCAGGTGCTGGACATGAAGTACGACGTTGGAAAGGACATCCGGATGGCCTTCGAGCTGTTCTCAGCGGACCTGCCGCCGTCACGATTGCACCAGGGTCCTCCGGCCTGCACCGAGAACGCTGACGATTTCGTGAGCAAGTGGAGATCGTCTGGACTGGGCCAGCCCTTCATGATCGACGGCAAGTGGATGGTATACGTCAAAAGGGAGCACCGCGACCCGGCGACCCTCGTTCTGGCGAAAGGAAAGGAAGCGGCCCTGGGAAACGATCTCCGCGAACTAAAGGGATTAAAGTGTTTCTCGGGCCAGAACGTTTACGGAACGGCCAACCGGAGGGCCTTCACCCTCCTGCTGGATAAAAGAGAGGCTTGGCGGGTTTAAACGATCTGGATGGACGACGTGTACGTCTGGGTGTTTCCAGCCTCGTCGGTGGCTATCACCGCGAAGGTGTAGGTGTCGGCCACCGTGAAGTTGTACGTGAGCTCGTAACGGCCGTCGTCCCCTGCCACCATATCGAACGATTGCGGATTCGCCCCCGTAAAGCTGAACTGCACCTTGGAGAGGTCCCCGTTGTCGATAACGGTAGCATTGAAGGTGACCTCGCCCAGGGGGACGTTGTTATAGGGGCGGTTGTACTGCATCTCGCCAGCCCAGACCTCCAGATCGTTTATCTGGGGATCGACCGTGTCCCCGAAGGGGGGGTTCAGAAGCAGGACCCATATGCCCAACGCCAGGAAGAAGAACATGGCCCCGTTCCCAAGCCAGGTCTTGTTCTCCACCACGCTGAGATCGAAGGGCAGGAACTTGAATATGTACTTCAAAGCCACCGCCCCGATGACGATGATCAATAGGCCGATGACGAACGTGAGGCCAGTGGTTAGATACGCTACAGCTCCGAACACCACTGCCAGGAGCGCGCTGATAAGGACCGTCTTGGTGACCGTTATGTCCTTTTCCAAGAACTCCCTCTCATTGAAGTCCGGCGGAGTGAAATTGTATTCCTCCTTGACCTCTGGCTCTTTACGCTTCTTCTGGGCCATGGACTTCCTTAATAATAACTCGGTAATAAACCCTTTTGATGCGCCGAACACCGAATGTAACCATCACGGTTTAATCCCCGGGCTAGCATGATTCATTCGACCGAATCACTTTCGGTCAACCCCCAAACATCTTTTTAATATGCTCAGGGATAAGGAAGGATAGGTGCAGACATGGCGAACGCCAACATTGAAGAGTTGCCTGGAGTAGGACCCGCAACTGCCGATAAGCTTAGAGAAGCAGGATACACAAACCTCATGACCATAGCGGTGGAGTCGCCCAAGACATTGGCCGACGCATGCGACATAGGGGAGGCCACCGCGATCAAGATCATAGACGCCGCCAAGAAGGCCGCTGACGTAGGCGGTTTCGAATCCGGCGACATCATTTTCGAGAGGAGAAAGAACCTCGACCGGCTGACCACCAGTTCAAAGGCTTTCGATGAACTGCTGGGCAATGGGCTGGAATCCCAGGCCATACACGAGTTCTACGGGGAGTTCGGAAGCGGCAAGACCCAGATATGCTTCCAGCTGGCCGTGAACGCCACCCTGCCCAAGGAGAAGGGCGGATTGGACGGTGACGTCGTCATCATAGACACCGAGAACACGTTCCGCCCCGAAAGGATCGTCCAGATGGCAAACGCCCATGGGGTGGACCCGGAAGAGACGCTCAAACGCATCCACGTCGCCCGAGCCTACAACTCGTCGCACCAGATGCTGCTGGTGGAGAAGGCGGCGGAGGTCGGCAAGATCCACCCGGTGCGCTTAATGATAGTGGATTCCCTTACCGCCCACTTCCGCGCGGAGTTCGTAGGCCGTGGAACGCTAGCGGAAAGGCAGGGCTTGCTAAACAAGCACATGCACGAACTGCTGGCGTTCGGCGAGGTGAACAACGCGGTGATAGCCGTGACCAACCAGGTCTCCGCGAAACCGGACGCGTTCTTTGGAGATCCGACCCGTCCGGTGGGCGGGCATGTCGTCGGCCACGCTTCCACCTACCGCGTTTACCTGCGCAAGAGCAAGGGAACCCGCAGGATAGCCAGGCTTATCGATTCCCCGGACCGGCCGGAAGCCGAAGTGGTCATCAACGTGACTGAGGAAGGCGTCAGGGACTGATCGCCACCATGACCATAGGCCAAGTTCTGTTCGAGATGTCGGGGGAGCACCCGACCCTGCCTGGAGCGGAGGTTCTAGCCTGCCTCCGGGCGGAGTCCCCCGGATCCCGGCAGCTGGCCCTCGGCCCGGGTTATCTTCTGGCGGAATGCGATACAGATTGCCTGCCACACGTGGCCGGTCGCCTGGGCTTGACCCACCGTTTCGGACGCTATCTAGGCTCATGCGATCTGGACGGATTGGATTCTATATCTTCCGAACTGGAGCTTCCCGAGGGAAGCGTCTGCGTTCGGGCCAGGAAGGTTGAGGGGCTGCATGCTGACGTCAACACCCATGAGCTGGCCAAGAAGGTCGGCAAGGTCCTTTCTCAAGAACACGATATCGACCTTACCACGCCTGACCTCACGGTCAGGGTGCTTATTTCCGAGAAGGTGCACTTTTTCATCGCCGATCACGAGATCGACCGAAAGAAGTTCGACCGACGCAAGGTCGCCGAGAGGCCGTTCTTTTCCCCGATCTCTCTGCACCCTCGTTATGCCAGAGCTTTGATCAATCTTACGGAGGCTAGACGTGGCGATACGGTGCTAGATCCTTTCTGCGGAACTGGCGGCATAGTTCTGGAGGCGGCCATGCTGGGGATGAAAGCGATCGGCTCGGACATCGACCCGGAGATGGTGGAAGGCTGCAAGCGCAACCTCGAGCATTTCAACGTCCAGGCGGAAGTTCAGGTAGCCGATATCGGCGACGTTCCCTCCATGTTTGGAAAGGTGGATGCGGTCGCGACGGACCCCCCGTACGGAAGGGCGGCCAGCACCAAGAAGGAGGATATCGATCTTCTGTACTCCAGGGGCATCAGGGCCTCGGCGGAAGTGCTATCCTCTGGAAAAAGAGCAGGCATCGTCCTCCCCCGGGAAGTGAGGACAGAAGATATGGAACTGCAGGAACTGCATAGGCAGCGCGTGCACCGTTCCCTAACGCGCCATTATCACATCTTCATTCGACGGTGAAGGTGAACAGGTACTCATCGCTCTCATAGACCGACCCGTTGCTGTTGAAGGACCTCACGTCCACCAGCAAATCCCATTCTCCGACATCCTCCTCCGGGGGGACACTGACCTTGATGATGACGACCACACCTTCCTCGTAAGGCACCAGGACCTCCAGGAGATCCGTGGCGTTCTCCTCGTCGCCCCCTTGAACGAACAAAGAAACGCCCCAGCCGTGCGGGACCTGCATGGCGTTCAGCTCCATGGTGGAATTGGTGTTCCCGGTGTTGTTGACCAGCATGGTGACGTAGACCGACGTTCCGGCCAGCATTGTCGTCTCGTTCCCGCCTGGCAGCTCCACGCTGAAAGAGTGGTCGGGAGCGATCTCCACCAACGGTATCGGTGAGAAGGTGATCAGGAGTATGGCCATGGTCACCACCCCTAGCACCATTGTCTTCTTGCTTAGCCGGCTGACGTCGTTAAGAGGGGCGGGATGCCGGAGTCCCAGGAACAGTATCAGCATGGCGAAGATCAGCCAACCGGTGTAGTAGATCCCGAGCACCAGCAGAAGGCCGACCGTGGCATAGCTGAGGTACTTGGCCTTATCGCCGAGCAGTCCGCGAGCAACGTGACCGCCGTCCAACTGTCCGGCGGGAAGCAGATTGATGGCGGTCACCAGGAAGCCCACCCAGGCCGCGAATGCGGTGGGGTGCAGGGTGACGTTCTCCGGAAGAGGCACCAGAAGCGAAAGCAGCGCATACAGCGGCTGAATGGATATCGCCACCGCGCCAGCGTCCCCTACCATACCGCTGCCCGGGTCGCCCAGGGACGTTAGCCAGAGGCCTATGAAAGAGACAGGGATGGTGACCAGCAGACCTCCTATCGGACCGGCGGCGCCTATGATCACCAGGGAGCGGCGGTCGGGGATGGGGTCCCTCATGGAGATGAACGCCCCGAACGTGCCCAACGGAGGTATGGACGGAATGAAGAAAGGCAGCGAGGCGGCCACGCCGCATTTCCTGGCAGCGATGAAATGGCTGAGCTCGTGAGTGCCTAAGATGGCCAATAGCGGCAGGGCGAAGAACAGCGCGCCCCACAGATAGTTCTCCGGTCGAGCCAGGTCGTTGTTGCCACCGTAGGAAGCCCATAGAACCGCCCCGGCGATGACGGTGGTTATCAGGGTGACGACCATGAGCACCCCGTTCAGCCAGAGGCCCCTGGTCCTCAGTTCTGGTCTCTTGACCACGCTGATGGTGTACTCGCCGCCGTTGTAGCGAAGAATGGGCACCAGCTTGAGCGCCTTGAACTCGTTGCGCAGATTGTCGAACTTGGCATGCAGGCTGGATTGTTCAGGAGTGATGAAGAAAGTGAGAGAATCGTAGCTCACCCGCACGTCGTAGACCGGGAAGTATTTGGATATCGCGGCCTTGACGCTCTCCACTTCAGCCGCGGGTCCGGGGGTGGCCATGAGTGCGTTATTTCAGGAGGACTTATTATTAAATTTTCCTTCCACGGATTCCTAATGAACAATGCCAGGATAGCAGGCCATATCGCCAACGCTTTTGTATGGGCATAACGATGTTCGGCCGTGAACCCGCTCCTGCAGCTGTTCCGGATCGGCAACGCCGTGATGGGAATAGTAGGACTACTGATGGGGGTGCTCATCGCCGCCGGCACCGGCATCCTGGACCACTGGGAACCGGTGGTCTTCGCAGCGGTGGCGGTCTTTTCGTTCATCGCCGGGGGCAACTCGCTGAACGACTATACGGACCGGGAAGTTGACAAGCTCGCTCATCCTGAACGGCCGTTGCCATCCGGGCGCATGACGCCCAGGCAGGTCCTGTTCATATCCATGGCGAGCTTTATCATTTCATTCCTCTCATCGCTCTTCCTGAACCTGGGATCCATGATCATCGTGGTCCTGGCAATAGTGTTGATGCTGTCATACGAGGCTAAACTGAAGAAGGACGCCCTGACGGGAAACTTGGAGATAGCGCTGCTCACCGGAATGCTCTTCCTGCTCGGGGGGGCGGTCGTGGGAATGGTAGAGCGGACATACATAATCGCCCTGCTGGCGTTCCTGGCCATCCTCGGCAGGGAGATAGTCAAGGACATAGAGGACATGGAAGGCGATTTCGACCGCCTGACGCTGCCGAAGCGCATCGGGGCGAGAAACGCGGGCATCATCGCCAGCCTTTCCTTCCTGTTGGCGGTGGCCCTCAGCCCGATACCTTATTTTGACGGTACATTCGGCATCTGGTATCTGGCTGCGGTGGCCTTCGCGGATGCAATATTTATATACTGCTCCATTGTTCATTTTGAAAAACCCACCAAAGGACAGAAGCTGGCCAAATACGGCATGCTCCTGGCGCTGGTGGCCTTCCTCATCGGAGGGATACTGTGACGGTCAAGGACTACATCTACGAGAAGGTTAAGAAGGGGACCATGCACATGACGCTCCTGGACCCTGCCAAGCAGAGCCCGGAACGCGCCGCCGAGATGGCCGCCGTGGCCGAATCCATGGACACCGACGCTATCATGGTGGGAGGTTCCACCGGCGTGACCCAGGAGAACCTGGACGCCACCATCCTGGCCATCAAGAAGAAGGTCAAGGTACCGGTCATCTATTTCCCGTCCGGCGCGCACGCCATATCCCCGTACGCGGACGCCATGTACTTCATGAGCATGCTGAACTCCACTACCGTGGATAATGTCGTGCTCCAGCAGGTCAAGGGCGCCCCTATCGTCAAGAAGATCCAGGTCGAGCCCCTCTCCATGGGATACATCATCGTGGAACCGGGCATGAAGGTCGGGGAGGTCGGCAAGGCTAGGCCGATCCCCAGGAACGAACCTAAGACCGCCGCAGCGTTCGCTTTGGCGGCCGAGTACATGGGCATGGGCCTGGTATATTTAGAAGCGGGCAGCGGCGCCCCAGAAGCCGTTCCGGAGGAAATGATCGCCGCCTGTAAGAAGTCCATATCCGTACCTTTGATCGTGGGCGGCGGCATTCGGGATGTGGAGACCGCCGCCAGGGTCAGGATGGCCGGGGCGGACATAGTGGTCACCGGCACCGTCGTGGAAGATTCCGATCTCGGCGACGACCTCAGAAGGCTGATCAAGGCGGCCAAGGGGACCGCCTGATCTATTCTCTTTTTAAACCAAGGAAAATAACAACTGGTGCACCCGGGTGTCGTTCGTCAGTTCGGGGTGGAACGAAAGCGCCAGGATGTTGTCCTGCCTGGCCATCACGGCCTCGCCCTGATGCCTGCTGATGATGCGGCAGCTCCCCCAGGTCTCGGTGATAAGCGGGGCGCGGATGAAGACACCGGGGAACGGCGAGTCCAGCCCTTCGATCTCCAACGGATGCTCGAACGATTCCCTCTGCCTTCCGAAGGCATTGCGGTCCACCGCCATGTCCATCAGGCCCAGGAGCTCAGTGCCCGTACGTTCGGCCTGCTCCCCGCCTTTCTTGGCCAGAAGCACGCAGCCGGCGCAGGTGCCCATGATCGGCACTCCATCCATGCCCATGGCCACGATGTCGGCGAACAGTCCGAACTTGCGCAGGAGCTTGGATATGGTGGTGCTCTCCCCGCCAGGGATTATTAGGCAATCGACGCTGCGCAGGTCGTCCAGACGACGGACGGCTATAGCCTCGCCCTTTCTGCCCATCGCTTCTAGCGCCAGCTGGGACATCCGCAGGTGTTCGGGCACCGCGCCCTGAACGGAGATCACTCCGACCTTCATCGCCAGGGCGATTCCAGGAAACCTAGATAATCCTTGTCATGCCCGCAAAATACTAACGATATCTCTGCATCGTTCAAACCGACCAGGTCTGGTTGATGGGCTGAATAGCGCGGGTATTGATGACCTCGCGCCCTGATGGGGCAGATTATTTTTCTCCTTCCACCCCTTTCTTAACGCCCTTTCCGGCGTCCTTGACCGCGCCCCATCCTTTCTTCAGACCTTTTCCGACCGCTTCCCCGGTCTTCTCGGCCGTTTCTTCGGCCTTGCCCTTCTTTTCCTCGGACATACCGATCGATATACAATTCACGGTGGAAATATTTGAAAATATCCGATGCGGTTCGTATCTGGCTTTATCTGGCCCTCATTCGTCGAACCTCTTCCGCTGATCGATGATAGGCTTCATCTTCGGCGTGAACTCGAGGGACACTTCCTTCATCTCCACCTCTATAGGGTCCAGGAGATCGTTGTCCATGCTGCTTCGGATCTCCTCGAGATCCGTTATCGCCCTGAGCACCTCTTCCCTGCCCTTTTCCATGTCGCCGTTGTATTCCACGGTGAAGTGCAGATGGTCCCTGAACGAAGGTTTCGTCAGCACCAGCTGGTAGTTCAGCACGCCGTGCACCTTCATTATCGCCTCATCGAACAGCGTCGGGAAGATGTGCTCTCCCAGCCCTATCTTCGTAGCCGCGTTGCGCCGTCCTTTGGGCTTGCCTATCTTGCCGACGGTAACGTGTCCGCATTCGCAGGGCGGCACGATGAACTTGGATATATCGTACGAACGGTAGCGGAGCAGCGGTGAGCCCTGGAAGGACAAAGAGGTCCAGACCAGCTCCCCTTCCTCGCCTGGAGGGAGCGTTTTACCGGTGTCCGGATCGATGACCTCCACCATGAAGTCCGCCTCGTTGATGTGCAGTCCCGTCTGCACATGGCACTCGATGGTGGTGGCCAGCCCCATTTCGGTAAGGCCGTACTGGCTCAGGCACTTGCACCCCCAGGCCTCTTCCATCTCGTGACGGACAGCTTCCGACAAGGGTTCGGAAGAGCAGATTATTGCTTTGAGCCCAAGCGAACGAAGGTCGAACTTGTCCCTGGCCAGGACAGTTACGCGGTAAATGAAGGACGTGAGGCCGATGATGACCTTGGTCTGCTGCTCCTGCATCACCCTCATCTGCTCGTCCACGTTCACGTCGGAGCATACGATGGACTTTAGACCAGCAACCTTGCAGGCGCTCTCCAGCATCAGGCTGGGGTCCCAGGCCACGACGGCCGGGAACATGATGTGCAGCGTCTCGCTGCTCTTCAGCCCGGTGGAGCGCAACGCGGCGGCGATCGAATCGACGATGTTCAGAAGGTCGTCGCTGGTGTAAAAGAGCCTCTTCGGTTTTCCTGAAGTGCCGGACGTGGAGAAGGTGCGGGAGATCTTGCTCTGCGAAAGGCAGAGAAAAAGGAACGGCTCCTCGGCCAGGTCATCCGGGTCGGTGAGCGGGACTTTGTCCAGGTCGGCCATGGTCCGGATGTCCTCCGGCCTTATGCCGGCCTCTCCATACATCTTCTGGTAGAACGGGCTGTTCTCCATGACGTAGGCCATCTGCTTGCGGAACTTGTACAGCTGGTACTCCTCGAACGTTTTTCTGTCGATATCTCCCAGGGAGTCCCGGCCCAGAGCCTTCCGGAAACCTTCTTCGCGCTTGAAGGTGTTGCGAACCTTGAGCTGCACCCAGTCATGCAACGGGTTCTCCACGTCCTCGGATACCTTACGAGAGGTGAGCTTGGTGCGGGCATAGGCCATGATGATGCGTTTTTTGAGGCTCATCGTTGGTGAATGCCCTCATGCCCATATATTATTTTCAAACCGCAGGGCTATTAAGAAGGGAGGCCCATTTCCTGACCATGGTGGACGCGTTGTTGGAGACGTGGGCCAGGGATTTCCGTTCAGAGCTGAACCTAGGTACATATCCGGTCGGCGTCAAGCTTTTCGAGAATGCGTCTGATGCCCTGGCGGTGCCTGGCGCGAAGGTAATGCGCTCCACGGCCACATGTCAAATGGCTGCGCTCGCTCGTCATTACCGTGCTGACGGAATTACGGTCACTACCGCCCAGGGCATGAAATGCCTGTGGGGGCTGGCTTGCTTAGGACTGATCCGAACACCGGAGCGCCTTGCCAGGGGAGACCTGAACCTGCCATTCACCAAGAACGAGGAGGCCGCCCGTTCGCTCCAGGACAGTATCTTCATGTTCGGCAATGAAGAACGGAGATACAACGCCATGCTGATGGCGCCCCTGGACCTGATGCCCGTGCAGCCAGATGCTATTGTCGCTTACATGACGCCCGGGCAATCGCTGAAGGTTCTCCTCGGTTACGAATACAAGGAAGGCCGGGTGCTGAAAGGCACGACGTTAACTGGGCAGTCCACCGTCTGCTCGGCCATCGCTCGGGTGATGAACGGTGAGGAGATGGTGCTGGACATTCCGTGCGTGGGCGATCGCACTTGGGGTTTGGTGCCGGACCAGGAACTGGTGGTGGTCATCTCGCCCAAGATATTCAGTGAGGTGCTGGAGGGAATGAAGGCGACGGACAAGTTCGCCGCTCACCCGTTCCGACCGTCCATCAATTGGCCCGTGATATTCCCCCCGGAAATGGAGCCCCGCCCGAAGGAGCTGGATTAACGAAAGTTCCTTATAGAAACGTAAACGGGGGAAAAACAATATATTATGAGCGTGGTTATGTTGCCAGAGTGATAATATGCCGCTGACACCGGAATTGCGCAGAGCGGGAGTGACGCCGGAACTAATGAACACCACCAGACGTTTCGCTTGCCCCAACTGCGGAAAGGAGTTCAGCCTGATGCAGTCCCGCGCCATCGCCTGCCGCGGTTGCCGCATGGCCAATAACAATTGCCGCTACGCTCGCTGTCCCTATTGCGACAAAGAGTTCCCGATGGAGCAGGTCATAACCAAGAACAAGTACGGCGAGAAGTATCTGGCTGGTTACGCCAACAACATCCTGAACAATTATTACACGTCGTTCGGGAAGAAAAACTCCCGTTAAACTTTAATTAAAAAAAGAGGGGGCGCAAGCCCCTTTACTTGCTGTTCTCGCTGAACTTTGACCACATCTCGTGCCGATACAGCGTCTTACCTTCCATGGAGTTGATGTTGAACAGGCAGAAGGGGATCAGCTTTCCGTCCGGCGTCACGGTGTGGATGCAGCAGTTGCGGAACCTTTCCGTTTCCGACGTCCAGGCATCCTGGAATGCCATGGTGGATACCGTGAGATAATGGGTCTTGGCCCGGTCGACGAAATCACCCCATTCGTTCTTTGTCCCGTCGTCCTCTTCGACGATCAGGGAATCCTCGATGAAGCGCCAAAGGTCGGATATCTCCTTACGGGTCTTGTCGGCGACGTTCTTGGTGTCCTTGGGCGGGCCGAACGCGCGGCTGGTCAACGGGAACAGGGAACCGTCCTCCATAACCACCGACATAGACTTGGCGTCGCAGTGGACGTTCGAACAGGACGTGGGAATGAAGTTGTCCACGCGAAGCTCGCCGTTGGTCTGCTCCTCTATGGCCTTCAGCAGATCAGGTATCGTCACCCGGTCGCTATCCTTTGGGGATATCGGGAATCGGCCGAAGTAAGCTATCGGCTGGAAGTGCACCCCTTTAATTGTCGGCACCTTGGACTTGGCGAAGTTGATGACCTCGCCCACCCGGTCCAGGTTGATGTTCGGAGATACGACGGTAACGAGCGTGATGCCCATGCCCACCTTCTCGCAGTTCTCTATGCACTTCATCTTCTGGTCCAGTATGTCGCGGCCGCAGGTCTGCTTGTATATATCTCCGTGCAGTCCGTCGAACGAGAAGTACAGGTCGTCAGCCCCAGCCTCCTTGACCTTCTTCAGGAACTCGATGTCCTCAGCGAAGCGGATGCCGTTAGTGTTGATCTCGATGTAATCGATGCCCATCTCCTTGCCCATGCGGATGATGTCGGGAAGATCGTCCCTTATCGTCGGTTCACCGCCGCTTATCTGCACGACTATGGGATGATCGACGTAGTCCAGCATGGTCTGGTACATGCCGCGAATAACGTCCAGAGAGGGGCTGAACTTGTAGAACTGGTTGGCAGAGGCGAAGCACACCGGACACTTGAGGTTGCAGCCGTTGGTGATCTCCATGACCACCAGGCAGGTGTGCTGAACGTGATCGGGGCAGAGCCCGCAAATCTGAGGGCAGTCGTCGCTCTTTTGCACGGCTATCTTCAAGGGTTTGGATTGCACCGCGGCGTAACGGTTCATGTCGATGTAATCTTCTCTGCCCCTCCAGATCAGAACTTTCTCCGTCCCGTGCTCGGGGCACTCCTTGATGAGGTAGACCTTGTCGTCCTCTACCACCTTGGTGACCGGGATGGTCTTCAAGCATTTAGGGCAGAGTCCCTTGGTATGACCGATGACATCGCTCATTTCATTCACCGTAATATCCAACTGGAATGACGTGCGACACTATTCTACTTTTTGTTGAAAAAAGGGATAGCGCTTCCGCATGACCTTGAAAAATAAAAGGAAAGGCCGCGTTTAGCGGCCTGAAGTTGTTTTAAGCGCGCTTCTTCTCGAAGAGACCCTCGGCAGCGGCCAAGGTCTTGACGGCCAAGTACTCTTCGACCCAGGCGTCCCCGCTAGCGGGGTCGACCAGAGCCGGACCAGTCCTCTTGACGGTCATGTACTCCATGTCGACGTGGCCTTGAGCCACGGCCTTGCCATCATTGGTCTTCCAGTCGGTCGGGGCCATGACGTTGACGATCTTGCCTAGCGCCATCTTGTGCGCGTAGGCGGTCTTGACAACGGCAGTTCCGGATCCGGACAGGTCGCTAACGACGTAGACGGTGAGTCCGCCTATGACCTTCTTGGCCAATCCGTCTTTGCCATTCTTTATGTACTTGCCAGTCTTGGCTGCGGTGTTCACGACGTCCAAGACGTCGGATTCCTTCAGGCCCCTCTTCGCGATGAGCTCCTTAACGTTGGCGGGTATTGTAACAGTTACCATTTTTGTCACCTCACCATGTTCCGTAGGTACCGAAGTCCCTAGCCGCCTTGACCAAGGCCAACATCTGACCGGGTATGGTGTACGGAGGAGTCTCGCAAGCAGTACCCAGGATGTAACCCTTCTTAGAGTCACGGCCCTGAAGCAGCTGCTCCTTGGCAGAGTTGTACACCTTGTTCGGGTTGTTGTCGATCATCAACTTGGTGTCGACGGAACCCATGCAGGTCGCCTTGTCCTGGAAGGTCTCCTTCAGCAGGGCGGACGGGAAAGCGTTCCTTCCCTGGTAACCGGCGTGGATCACAGTGAACGGAGACCACATCAAACCGTCCTTGAATAGCTTGTAGTCGGTCTGGTGGTTACCACAGAGGTGATAGAATACCTGCGGACCAGCTCCATGCTTGAAGCAGCCGTCCACGTACCTGTACATGTTCTTCACGGAGTACCTCTCGACGCCCTCATCGCTGAAGATATCGTTGTTGGCCAGAACGGACCCGACGATAAGCATCGCCGATCCGTACTTGTCGGCCATCGCCTCAGCGCCGTTGATGGCGGTGTCAGTGTATATCTGCACCAGCTTCTCGGCTTGATCGGCCTCAGTGAAGGTCCACATGATGAAGTTCTCGACACCGACCATCTCAGCGGCGGCTCCGACCAGGTCGAAACCGTAGGAGATAGGCACCAAGGTCATAGGCAGGTTCTTGGCGACATAGTCGTAGATCCTGAAGAACTTGGGCACGGTGGCGAACTCGCCAGTGGTCTTCAACAACTCCTCCTTGGAGATGACCCTCATTTTGTCGACATCTTCGGGTTCCGAGTATATCGGACCGGTCGAGATCGGCGGCAGGGTCTCCTTGTAGTGCAGCTTCAGTCCCAGCTCAGTGACCCATGGTAACGAGAAGAACCAGTGCGTAACTGGTAGTAGGTCAAAGAGATGGGATATGTAGCCGACGCAGTGGATACCCAACTCCGGTTTTTCATAGAAGTCCCTTATAGTATACCCGCAGGCCACAGCGGCGTTGGACAAGATGATCGGGTCCACGTCTATGCGGTCGTGTGGGTTGTCCACAAAGGGGCTCGCAAAGCGCTTGGCGGCATTACCGTGCCACCTGCTATCCATGGCTGGAAACATTTCTTCATAGCCCATAGAAATCCCCGTTCCGCTAACTTCATGGACCCTATATAATGGTTGTTGATGGCTTGTGAAAAAAAGTTTCATTAACACTTAGTAAAGAAGTGGTAAATATAAATTATTTTCAAATTATAACTTTTTATTGTAAATAATTTGCAAAAAACCTGCAACTTTTTATCATATCGATTATTTAATTATGATAAGATCAGACGATTGGCTCACGCCAGGCGTTGATATGCGGCCACGAACAGGAATACCCCGGCGGCGCTGAAGACGATCACCCCGCTGGTGGAGACGCTGAATAGTACAGAGATGACAATTCCGAGCACCGCGGCCGCCACCCCGAATACGGTGGAAGCGATGAGAGTGATCTTGAATGATCTCTTAAGCTGCAGGGCCGTGAGCCCGGGCAGAACCATCAGGGCGACCACTAGGATGATGCCTATCACCTTTATCGATAACGCGATCGTGACCGCCACCAGGAGGTTGAAGGCCATGGTCATGGCCTGAACCGGTATGCCCTGCAACCGCGCCCCGTCCTCGTCGAAGGTTATGGCCAGCATCTCCTTGTAAAAGAACACCATGAAACCGATTATGACCAGCGCCAGAACTATGAGCACCGTCAGGTCGGTGCTGTCGATGGTGAGTATGGAACCGAACAGGTAGCTGAACAGCTCCACGTTGAAGCCGTTGGCCAAGGAGATTACTATCATGCCCAGGGAGAACCCCATGGCCATCATTACCGCTATGGCCGCGTCCGACTGCGCCAGTCCTTTCCGGCGCATGTACGTTATTCCGAGAACGGCCGCGGCCGAGACCGCCATGGCGCCTAGCATGGGATCTATGCCGATCAGAAGGCCTATGGCCACGCCGCCGAACGCGGTGTGCGCCACCCCGTCCACCAACATGGATTCCTTTCGCAGTATCAGGAATAGCCCTATCCAGGCCGAGACGACCGCCGCGAGGATCCCGCCCACCATGGCCATCTGCAGGAACTGATATTGGAAAAGGGAGGGAAGGTCGAAGACGTCAAAGCTGCTCATCGATGAACACCCCCTTGCATTGGTGCTGGTGGAAGGCAAAGTGGAAGTGTTCCCCGTATCCCCGCTTGAGCACGTCGTCGGGCACGGTGCCTTCGTTGATTGCACTGCTGTGCACCTCGCGGTTGACGCAGAGCACGCGCGACATGCGGCAGAACACCGCGGCCAGGTCGTGCGATACGATGAGGATGGTGATGCCTTTCTTCTGATTGAGGTTCGCCAGCTGCATGAAGAACTTTTCCTGGGTGACCGGATCGAAGCCAGTAACGGGCTCATCCAACACCAGCAGCTCTGGCTTGCTCACTAAGGATTTTGCCACGAACGCCCTCTGCCGCTGACCGCCGGATAGCATGCCGATGCGCTTGTCCGCCAGGTTGGAGATGCTCATCAGTTGGAGCGCTTCGTTCACGGCCGCCCAATCCTCCTTGTTCCGGAAGCGTCCCATGTTGCGCCGGTTCACCCGCCCTAGGCCGACCAGCTCTTTGACCGTCAACGGAAACTGAGAATCGAAGTTGATGGCGAACTGCGAGACATAACCGACCTTCTCCCACTGGTCGAAGGACTCGATCTCCTGCCCCATGATCCTGATGCTGCCTTCGGCCTTGGGAAGAAGCCCGAGCATGGCCAGCACCAGAGTTGTTTTACCTCCGCCGTTGGGACCGACGACCCCGACATAGTCGCCTCTCTCGATGGAGAAGGTGGAGTTGGATATGGCTTCGGCGCTGCCGCGCCTCACCGTCAATCCTTTAACCTCGATTATCGGTTCCATCTTCATCACTGGGCAACGCCCAATCCTGTTCTGAGGTTCGCCAGGTTCTGAGAGAGCTGCTCCAGATAGTCCAGTTCCTCATACGGACCCAGGGTCAGGAACATCTCCAGGACCGCCACGTCGTGATCGGTCCTGGACTCCAGCTCCTGCTTGAGTATATTGGCATAGTTCTGATTATAGACCGGGTCCACATAGACCGTGAAGATGCTCTCGTTCTCCATTATCTCGACCAGGCCAGCTATGGCCGCCGCGGACGGTTCCTCGTCCGCGCTCAGGCCGATCACACCGTACTGAGCGAAGTTGTAATCGTATGCCACGTATCCCAATGCGGAATGGGAGACGATCACACCGGAAACCGTGGAGTTGTCCAGGGACCGGTACTGTTCATCGAGAGCCGCCAGAGTATTGTTCAGGGTGGTGAACCTTTCGGTGAAGTACTCCTCGCCCTCGGGGTCCGCCTCGCATAGCGCATCAAAAACGTTCCTGGCCTGGACCATGGCCCTCTTCGGGCTTAACCAAGTATGCGGGTCCGTTCCGCCCTCGCCCTCGTCCCCGCCGGCGATGTAGGAGATTCCGACGGTCGTATTGGCGATCACCTTTCCGGCGTCGTTGATGGCCGGAAGAACGTCATCCACCAGCCACCGGTCGGCCGGACCGCCGTTGTACAGTATCACATCAGCGTCGTCAGCCCTTATTATGTCCTGAGGGGCGGGCTGCCAGGAGTGCAGCTCGGTGTTGTAGGGAACCATTGATGTCACGCTAACCCTTTCCCCGCCTATGCTCTGCGCCATGTAGGCCAGGGGATAGAAAGTCGCCACTACCTTGGTCTTGTCGTCATCGCCATCTTGGTCCCTGAAGAAAGATGAAGCGAAGATAAGAATGAAAACGACCACGAACGATCCGATAACTAAGACGAGCTGCTTTCGATTCATGTGCCCAAATTTGTCAATGACTACCTTGTTAATAACATTTTCTCAATTAGTTAATAAAATACCTTAGAAAATTCACAATCGCATGTGCGATGAAGGTCGCCTAACCATGGCAATGCTGGATATGCAGATGATCTCACATGTTTGATAAGCTGATTATTAACGATTAACTAGAACTATAAATATGTGTTAATAACATAGACGTAAACATGCCGATAATAAGCGTCTCCCTGACCGACAAGAACGTGGAGGACCTGGAGTCGCTGCAAAAGGACCTGGGCTTCGGCGGTCGCTCGGAAGCGATACGCGCGGCGATGCGGACGCTTCTCGCGGAGACCAGCGAGCGCAGGTCCATGGTCGGCCAGGTCGACGGCGTCCTGATAATGGTCAATGACGCCTGCGCCTCCGCGCCCATACACGACATCTATCACGACAACCACCTGCTGATAAAGACCCATGTGCATAACCACCTGGGCAACCACAAGTGCATGAACATGATGGTGCTCAGCGGGGAGGCGGTGCGGATCAACGAGCTTCTGGACCAGATGCACCGCCTAGAAGGGATCGCCTATCTGAAGTTCATACGCTCCTGAACTTCTCCAAAGGATAACCGTTGGCTTTCCAGGAACCTAGGCCGCCCAGCATTATCCTTACGTTCTTTATGCCGCTGTTGCGCAGCATGCTCGCGGCTATCCCGCCGCGGTAACCGGAACCGCAGAAGAGAACCATCTCCTTGTCCGCCGGAAGTTCCGATGACCTCTCGATGATATCCCCAAGATGCATCTGCATCGCCCCCGGTATGACCCCGGAATCAAGCTCCCGGCGGTCACGCAGATCGATCAACAGCATCTCGTCCCCGGCCAGCTGCCTGCGCCGAATATCGTGCACGGTGGAAGCCGCGATGGTGGACGTGGCGTTCCCGCCCTTGATCCAGGACTCCATTCCGTGGCCAAGATGCCCGACGATGTCCTCGTAGCCGATGCGGATGAGATATCGAACGGCGATGTCCACTTCCTCCTGCCGTTCCGCCACTATGATCAGCGGCCGTCCGTAGGGGATGGCGTAACCGCCGTACACCGGCAGGCCGTTCAACCAGACGTTCAGCGAGCGGGGGACGTGCGCCGCGGCGAAGTTGTGCGGCTCCCTTACGTCCAGAACGAGCGCCCCGCCCTCCTGGGCCTCGATCACTTTCTTTGGTGTAAATGGTGGAGGCTGCGGCAACGTGCCGAATACTATCGGTCCGTTGAGGTTCAAAGCTTCCATCCTAGTGAAATAGGGCGGCTTCTCCATGCCCTCGCCCATCTTAGCCATCATGAAGTCCAGTTTCTTCAGGGATAAAGCATGATCGTCCCGGAGCTCCAGACCGATGGTGGTCATCTCCCTCTCGGAGATGGCATGCCCGCAGGCCGAACCAGCACCGTGCGCCGGGAGCACCATGATCTCCGGGCCGAGCGGGATTATGCGCTTGTGCAACGAATTGTATAGTTTCTCCGACAGGTCCCGGACGCTTTCCGGTCCGGCCAGGTCCGTCCGGCCGACGTCGCCCGAGAATAATGTATCCCCGGAGAAGAGCAGGAAAGGTCCGCGATCGTCCGATACCAGATAGCAATGGCTCTCGTAGGTGTGCCCCGGGGTGTGGATCGCCTTGATGGTCAGGTCGCCGATCCGGAACTCCTGCCCGTCCTGCAGAGAATTGCCGTAACCGAACTCCAGCTGGTCGCCGTGGTATATGGCGGCGCCGGTAGCGTTGGCCAGTTCTAACGCGCCGGAAACATAGTCCTCATTGCGGTGCGTCTCCAGGACCAGCACCGTCCGGGCGTCCTTCTCCTTGGCCAACTTAAGATAATCGTCAACGTCCCGGCGCGGGTCGATGACCGCCGCCTCCCCGTCCGACTCCAGGAAGTAGGAGATATGCGCCAGACCCTCTGACCTTACCCTCTTCAAGAACATAACACGATGGAATTGACGGGATGGGGTAAAAACCCATCACCTCAGCCTTTCCGCTCGAATCCTTCCCGCATCAGGGCACGAACCGCCTCGTCCTGCCGGTCCAACGGCACCAGGATGTGATCGTAGCGGTAGGTGGAGATGACGAACACCGGTATTCCGGCGCCGGCCAGGGCGGATGAGGCCTTGGCCAGGATGCCGACCAGGGACAGGTCGAAAGGCCCCATGGTCAAGCAGGCGTAAGGACCGTTGGCCTTCGGCCCGGCAGCCGGGGAGATGACCGTCGTCTCGTCCCCCTCGTCCACGGTAGCGAAGCGTTCGCCCTTGAACTCGTCGTCACGAGAGATCCGGTGCACGTAGAGCGGGGGGCGGTCCAACCAGAATTTCGTCATGCACTATCATTGGCGTTTCATCTGATAAGCGTGACCGTCGAGGCGCCTCATCGGTCTCCGGCGGCGGTGCATGGGACCGTCAGCAGTTGCCTCGCGGCCTGCGAATGGAACGATGGATGCCCGAACGGCAGCGCTGGACGATGGACATGATGAGAATACCTCAGGCGCGTTCATGCCCCTACCAACCGAACGAGAGTATATACCATGTTCATCGGGATGGCCGAAAGTGTTCGGAGACAGTGACGCTGATTCTAATATGTACGAACGGCATTGGGTGGGCGTCATACCAGGACGTCCGTCCCGGGGAGGCTGAGCGTAGTTTGGGAACGAACGAGGAAGGCCGGGGAGGCAAGATCGGCCTAGGGGACCGTCTATTGGACCGGGCTCTCCAGGGCGACATCCAGCGCAAGCTCCTGGCCTTGATCGTCTTCGGGTTGCTAATCTACGGAACGGTCATCGCCCTGGACGGGCTGCTGATAAGGCCGCTGTTCGGGGATGTGCTGAGCGACCCCACCGACCTTGACTTCTACCGGGTCAGAGCGGAATACATCTTGGACGGAAAGATCCCGTACGTGGATTTCTCCTCCGAATCGCCACCGCTGATCATGTACCTGTTCGTGATACCCCAGCTGGCCGGCGGCTCGACGCAGGCCTACCAGCTGTTCTTCGCCGCCTTCGCCATATTGACCGCCATGGCGTTGTTCCTGTTCCTGAGGGAGTACGATGAACGGAAGGCCATGGCCGCCTCCCTGCTGTATCTAATCTATCCTTTAGGAATGATGGAGTTCGGCTTCGGGGTGCAGGACGAGTCCATTACAATATTTCTTTTCGTCCTGCCCCTTCTGCTATTGATTAAGAAGAAGGCGGCAGCGTCCGGAGCGGCCTCCTTCATCGGCGTCCTGACCAAGATGTTCAACGTGATCGTCCTGCCATGGACGTTCCTGCACTGCGATAACAAGGGACGCACGAAAATGGTGCTGGCCTTTGGCATTCTTGCTCTCATCATCATTGTCCCGTTCGTGCTCCTCTTCCCAGGGGAGCTGCCGTCCTTCACCTACTATTTCTTAGGCCATCCGGAGACGCCGACCGGCGGGTCGTCCATAAGCCCCTGGCATTATCTTGGCGAACTTGGCTTTGGACTTCCGGGTTACGCGGGCGTCGGGCTCACGCTCTTGGGACTGGCGGGGTCCTCGCTCTTCGCCTACTGGAGAAAGATGTCCCTTTGGCAGGGGGCGACCCTTGTCACCATGGTCTTCTTCCTCACCTATCCAAAGATCCTGCTGGTCTACTTCATGATGCCCGGCGTGCTGTTGCTCATGTGGGGAGTGGAGGACCGCAAGGTGGTGCTCAAGCTCACGGCGATGCTCGTCCCTCTGTTCCTGTCCGTCGCTGTCACCGGCAACGGCATGAACCCCTTGGCCGATGAACTGTGGGTGTGGGTCCTGGGGATCGTGCTCAGCCTCATCGGCTGGGCGCTTTTCGTGCACGCCTGGTGGAAGGTGAAGGACGAAATACCGTTCTTCGAGCGTTCCGACAGCTGAGTATCACTTGCTGGTGGACTGCACCCCGACGATGCCGACGACTATCAGAAGCACGAAGAGAAGGCGCAGCAGGTCGGACGGTTCGTTGAACAGCAAAATACCGACGACGAGCGCGCCTATGGCCCCGATGCCGACCCAGATCGCATAAGCCGTCCCTATAGGAATGCTCTTCTTCAGCGCCTTGCCGAGCAGGTACATGCTGAAGAACAATGCAACGAAGGTGGCGGCCGCCCAGGGGATGTCCGAGAAACCATCGGACAGCTTCATGGCGGTGACCCATACCGGTTCCAGTAGGCCGGCCACGATCAGCAGGGTCCAGGCGGAGTCCCTGGTCTTGACCTCTGCGGCGCTTGGAACGGCTTCGGGCATCTCACACCCCCGCCGTGATCTGAACGCCAGCGATCCCGATGACGATCAGCAGGATGAAGAACATGCGGACCAGTTCCGCCCTCTCCTTGAAAAGGAGCACCCCGGCGACCAGGGCGCCTACGGCCCCAATACCGGTCCAGACCGCATAAGCGGTGCCCATGGGCAGGTCCATGTCTATGGCCAGCGCAAGAAAGTACATGCTGGCGAAGATGAAGACGATGGTGAAGGCGCTCCAGCCGAGGCGCTTGAAGCCCTCGGACTTCTTGAGCCCGATCACCCAGCAGGGCTCCATGAAACCGGCGATCACCAGGAACACCCAGGCCATGGATATCATGAGGTCGGGGAGAAACGACACCGTATAAACAGGTATCCCAATCGTTCTCGTGGAAGTTAACGACGTCTCAGCAGGTGAAGTTCTAATACATGACGCTGCAAGGACGTCCCGTGAGCTATGCGTCCGCTAGGGTTCCCATCATTGATGTTGACTCCCTCAGCAAGAGGTATGGCCGCCGGGGCGAGGTACGGGCGGTGGACGGACTTTCTTTGACCGTTTATCCGGGAGAGACCTTCGGGCTTCTGGGACCGAACGGGTCCGGCAAGACCACCACCATCCGCATGCTCAACGGCATCATCAGGCCCACGTCCGGGAAAGCGATGGTCAACGGTTACGACATTTCCACGCAGATTGACGATGTGAAGCGCTCCACTGGACTTCTGGCGGAATCGCCGGGCCTCTACGAGAAACTGAGCCCCAAGGAGTACCTGGAGTTCGTCGGTTCGCTCTACGATGTTGAACGGAAATTGCTCAGGGATAGGGCCGAAAGGCTGCTGGACCTCTTCGGCCTCAAGCAGCGCGGAGACGATCTTCTGGAAGGGTTCAGCCGGGGCATGAAGCAGAAGGTGCTCATCGCCGCGGCGCTGATACACGACCCGCCGATCGTGTTCCTGGACGAGCCGACCTCCGCCCTGGACCCCCTAGCCTCGCTGGTGGTCAGGGACCTGATAAAAGATCTGGCGGAGAAGGCCGGCAAGACCGTCTTCGTGAGCAGTCACATACTTCCGTTGATGGAGGAGGTGTGCGACCGCATCGCGATAATCGATCATGGAAAGGTGGCGGCTGTTGGAACCGTCGCTGATATCGTTGATCTCTCCGGAACATCCACCCTGGAGGATGCCTTCATCAAATTAACTGGCGGCGCCGAACGCCCGGACGCCCTGTCCTGGAGGAAAGCGGTTGCCAAGACCTAAGTGGTGGCTGATAGCCAGGAACGAGTATCTGCTGAAGACCAGCGGGATGAGGAGATGGCGCGGGCTGTTCCCTTTGGTGATCGTAGTACTGCTGGCCTGGTACGTGGCGTTCGCCGCGCCGGCGGTGTTCTCCCTGGCGTCGGACCTCACCAAGGACCTCCTGCTCTCCGAGGCCGCACTGTCATTCATGCAGGTGATGCTGTTCATCATCTTCATCAGCGTCTTCACCGTCCCCATCATCCAGACCTTGCAGGATACGAACTTGGCACCGCTGGAGACGCTGCTCTCGGCGCCGGTCCGTCCGGCGGACGTGCTGCTCGGCAAGTTCCTGGGCATGCTGCCGACCTATTCCATACTGATCACCGTGCTGGCCGGGACCTTCCTGGCGCTTTTCATCCCGTTCGGGATGACCATGGACCAGGTGCTGCTGTCGATAATCGTCTTCGTGCTGGTCGTTCTCATCGCGCTCTGGCTGGGGCTGCTCAGCGCCGCCATGCTAAAGGCCCGCCTGAACAGAAGCCAGAAGGGGAGGGAGGCCGGGCAGGCCTTGGCGCTCATAATCGCCCTGCCCCTGGTGGGGCTGATGTACCTTTCCATGAACGGGGAGATGATGGACGCCCTGCAAGGCAAGGGCGCCTCTCTTTCTGACGCCTTCTGGCTGCTGCCCAGTTCCTGGGGGGCGGACCTTGTTCTAAGATTCCTGCGGCACCCGGGAGACCTGGGGTTCGATATTGGCAGCACCGTCCTGGGGCTGGCCGGACTGGCTGGAACATTGGTCATTTCCTTGGTCATTGGCGCCCGGTTGTCCGGAAGGGCGTACGACCTGGAACCTGTTTCCTTCGCCACGCCCCGCGCGGCGCCTGAAGGTCGGTTTTACGCTTACGCTAGGGCGTTAGCGGGAAACAAGCACCTGGGCTCGGTGCTGGTCACGGTCATGAAGGACTACGGCCGCCGTTTAGAGAACCTTTCCCGCATCGTCTACATCCTGGGGCTGGTGGTCATGATGGAGGTCTTCATGCTCGGTTCCCTTCCGCCGGGGAACTACGTCACGTTGGCATTGCTCACCGCCTCTTGGCTGATGGCCTTCCTGTGCGTCTTCGTGGTCGGCGAGGTCACCGCCCGGGGGAAGGACAATCTGTTCATCTACCGCAAGGCGCCGGGCGGGGAGACGCGGTTGGTGCTGGCGCGAGTGATGCATGGGCTGCTGGTGGTACAGCCGGTGGCGGCCGTTTCGGCATTGGTAGTGCTTTTACCGGCAGGATTGAACTTGATGGAGATCTTGCTGCTCACGGCCTGGATGGTCACCGTTTCCTCCTTCTATGTGGTCATGTCCACCGGGCTGTTCCTGCTGTTCCCGGCCTTCAGCGAGAAGCCATTGGAGGTGCTCGGGAACGCCGTGCTTATGATGGCCATATCTTTCCTGCTGTTCATTTTGTGCTTCGCTTTCTTCGGTGAGGACGGCGGACTGTATGCTTTGATGATCTCGAGCGCGGTCCTGGGGACATCGTTCCTTCTCCTGGGATGGAAGAAGCTGACCCGCCTGGAATGATACCGCGGGATTCGGCAGGATTATCCGATTGTACCTGCATTCGCGACTCGTGACGAGGCCGGCGGCCACCCCTGAGCACCAATTGAGGCGCCAGCTATCCTGGCTTGGGCAGCCCTGGGTCTGGATGATGCGGACCCGCGTCATCGAACGAAAGGGCATGACGGCACTGGACGTGGGTTGCGGCCCCGGCCTGGTGATGGAGCTGTTCTCCCCCTGGCTAGAGGTTACGGGAACGGACATCGATCCGCACATGGTTAAAAGGACCAGCGAAAAAGGCATGAGGGCGGTGGTCGGGGATGCGATGCACCTGCCGTTCAAGGATAAAAGCTTCGATATCGTCTACTGTTCGTTCACCCTCCTCTGGGTGGAGGACCCGAAAAGAGCGATCGAGGAGATGGCCCGGGTGGCCCGCTCGAGCGTGGTGTGCCTAGCCGAGCCGGACTACGGCGGCCGGGTCTGCCATCCCAAAGAGGTCGCCGATCTGGACGGCCCCTTGATCGAATCCTTGCGAGAGGAGCGGGCCGATCCCTTGGTCGGCCGGAAGATCGCCCCGCTGATGGAAGAGGCCGGGCTTGTCGTGGAGTCGGGAGTGCACTCCGGGGTGTGGTCGCCGAACCAAATGAAGAAGGAGGCCGAAGCGGAGTGGCTTTCACTTTTCCGCGCCGTACAGGGCAGGGTGGACGATTTCGTCCTAGAAAAAGCCAGGACCGCCTGGAACCAAGCTGTGGCGGACGGCACGCTTTGCCTCTTCAATCCGGTCCTCTACGCCATCGGCCATAAGCGTTGATCACATATTGGAGTGCCTGTCGAGGCAAATGTAATCCCCGTGCTCCCTCGACAGCGGGCAACCGCCTCCGCAGACCTCGTTCATGCCGCAGTCGACGCATTTCCCGTCCAGGTACTCGCGGTTGCGGATCCTCTTGCACAGGTCATGATCCCAGATCCTCTCCCAATCGTCGGTCAGGATGTTGCCCAGCGGTTCGTAGTAGCTCTGGCACGGAAGGACGGTGCCATCCGGTTCGATGGCCATGTTCAGGGCGCAGGCGGTGCACTGCTTGATCCCCAATCCGTGATTGATGGGATTGAACTCGTGGTACGGGGTCGGGGTGTACCAGATGAGCTTGACGTTGTTCTCCGCCGCGATCCGCTTCAGCGAATCTAACGCCATGGCGAGCTCCTCATAGGTGATGCCCTCGGCGTTCACGCCCTTTCCGGAACGGATCAACCCGTTGAAGGCGATGTTCTTTACGCCCAGCGAAACAAGGAATCGCATGGTGTCCTCCACGCCATCCAGATCGGAGCGCATGATGGTGGTGTTGGTAGAGACGTAAAGGTCCTCGCTCAGGGCGGTCTTCAGCCCTTCGATGGTCTCTTTCCAGGCGCCCTCGCTACCGACGAGATGGTCGTGCACCTCCGCCTGGGACGATAGGACGGTGATCTGCACGTGGTCCAGACCCTTGACCACTAGGTCATGAAGGTAACCAGGCTTCGCCAGGTTCCGGCCGTTGCTCACCAGTCCGGTCACCTGCCCGTACCTCTCGGACCAGGACACCAGTTCCGGCAGGGCCGCGCACTCCGTGGGCTCACCGCCTGTGAAAACGATATGCGGGATGCCGAGCTCCCACGTTTTCGTTATGACCTGCTTCCACTGCTCCGCCGTGAGCTCCCTGAGCTCCCGAGGTTCGTTGTAGCAATGCCCGCAGCGGTTCTGGCAGCGGTACGTCAACGCCAGATCCATGCGGTACGGCGCCGGGAAGTCGTCCTTGCCTATGGACGGCTTGTCGGGACCGATCATGTGCAGCACGTCCGGCGTCTTGGCCAAGAAGGAGGAGAGCTGAGTTCTGATGTCATGGAAGTCATTCACGGCCTGGGCTTTGTCCAGACCCTTGTAGCGCCTTCGCAGGTACTTGGTCATGCTATTCTCGTTGCGACCTTCCAATGCGCAGCGGACGTGATCGAGCGCCGTTCCGTTAAGGAACACTATGTCCGATGCGTCGACCAGCAGCGCGCCCTTGCTCTCCGAGTCGATGCGCAGATGGAAGCGGTGTCCCTTCAGATCGCCCTGGCCATCGTACTTGTAGACGCCCTGACGGAGACCTTTCCCGTTCAGCTCCCGCCACCAGTTCGTAAGTGTCATCGTCCACCTCCGGCGCAGGCGCAGGCACAAGCGCAAGCACATGCGCAATGTGAGCCGCTTGAAACACGACCGGGACTGGACACCGGAACCGGGTTGGTCACTCTTACTACGTCGTTGGCGATGCCACGCATGTCGTTGACCAGGTTGCTGGATGCGTTCCGAACGTTGTCCACGTAATTGTTGGCCATCTTGCCTACGTCCGGACCGGGCCCGGCGGTGCCGACGCCACCTGGGATCGGCCTGTGAATGAATATCGGAAGCACGAGGATGTCCCTCTGCATCCGTCCCGGATAATCACGGTCGAGCATCATCCACTCGTTGTTCTTCTGCAGCTGGAAAGCGGCGTCGTCAGGCGTTCCAGCGGCCTTGACCTGCTGCCACGCCTTGTCGCAGATAGATTCGTAGTACCTTTGGGTGGCCGATTGCTCGAACCCCTTCATCTTCTCCAGGGTGGCGTTGATGAGGCTCACCAGGGCCTTCTTCAGCAGGGCCCGGTCCACTGTCCCTTCCGGACCGATGGCGTTGAGATAGTCCGTCTCGTACGGGTGTTCGCCGAGGTCCGCCACCTTCTGCAAGCGCATAGGCGCCTGTTCCGAGAGGACGCGCACCTTGTTCTTTCTGATCAGCCCGAACAGGATCATGGTGGATACCATCTCCAACGGACGTTCGAGAACGATGGCTGCTTCCACCACGGTGAGGTCACGCCGCGGACCGGCACCGACCACGTTCATTTTCGGTTCGTAATAATCGCCGCGGCGCTTCCTGGCCACGGAGACGTTTATCGCTATGAACAGGGTGGCGAACAAGGCCATGACTATGAGCGGCAATAGCAACGATACCAATGCCCAGATGTCCCCGAAGATATCGATCTCCGGATCGGGCAGGAAGTACTGCTCCACGTATGCCGTTGGGAAACCTATGCCCACGTCGTAGTTGCCGGCGGCGATGGCGGCCGGATCGACGTTCGTGTCGGTCCACGAGGCCACGTGCCTTTCGGTGGCGTTGTCCCAGTAGATCTGGTCCCAGGGGTTGCTTTCGTACCACAACGCCAGCGAATCGTCGACGAACGCCTCGGGGAATATCAGCCTCTGGACCAATGTTACCGTGGGTCCTACCTGGAACTCCGGGTCGAACCAGGTCGGGCGGAAGCTGACCCCGACCGTATCGTTCACCAGTTCGTTCTCGTACACCATGTGCGGGTTGTTCACGTGGAAGTATAGCTCGAAGCGGCCGGCGTTCTGGATGGTGTTCTGCAGAGCGCTACCGAACTCCACGGCCATGCCTATGTCGATGTACGGGGACTCCTGAATTTGCGAGGGAGAGTATTCGACGTTGTTGACGATTATGGTCGCGTCGGCGGTGCCTGGATCGTAATAATCGTTCGGCAGTCCGATGTCCACCCCGTCCAGGAAGCCGACGTTGGTGAACAGGAAGAAATAATCTATGTCCACGCTGCCGTCCCTCAGGACCGTGACGTTGACCTCCTCTCGCTCGACGGAGAAGGAGTAATCGGCCGCCCTCGCTTCACCTATGGGGGACTGGTGCATGGCACCGAGCCCGCCCAAGCCCAACGATGAGATCAACAGCAACAGGACAACGTTGACCGTGATAAGGCGCCAAGGACGTTCCATCTGACTCACCATTTCGGCGACTCCTCCAAGGAGGATACGGTGCCGCAGTAGGGGCAGGTCATGATGACCCCGCCCTGCACCACCTTCAGGTTGTTGTCGGACAGAGGCGCCCCACAGGACCTGCAGTTCAGTTCCTTCTTTTCCATCTGCCCGGAACCGGACATCGTCACGTTGAAGTTCTGGGAGACCAGGGTGGGCTTGGAGGCCTCGATCCTCTTGCTGCGGTAGACGAAGACCATGAGGACGATGGCCATCAGCACCAGCGCCCCGCCGGTGATGAGGTTCTGCGTACCAGCGGCGATGAGAAAGATCACGCCAAGCAGCATCAGGAATATGGCCACGAAGAGGATGACGCTCTCCATAACACGGTTCAGTTCGATTCCCCCGGCATCGCAATATGTTCCAGGATTTTAAAAGTGATTGAAGCTGGGGTCGGAACGGAAATATGCCCTGGGAAAGACATGGCCTGGGCTGATAGGGACCGAGGAACGTTCTCCGTTCTCCTGGCGTCGATCATTTTTTGAACTTGAACCACCAGATGGCGATCGCGGCGGCAGCCACGACGACCACCACGACGATCACGATGAGGATGGTCTGGGAGGACCCTTCGTCCTCGGCCACGGCGGTAGCGTTCATGACGTTGGACAGATCCGATCCCCCGATGGCGTTCACCGCCTTCACCGCGAAGTAATACTTCGTATCCACCTCCAGGCCGGTGACGGTGACGCTGGTAGTTCCGTTCGGTAACGTCGAACCGAACTGCGCGTCCGGAGCAGCGGCCCCGAAGAACACCTTGTAGCCGGTTATGGTGCTGTTCCCGTCATTGGATGGAGCGGTCCAGACCAGATCTACCTCTAACCCGTCCGCTGTTGCCGATACCAGCAACGGGGCGGACGGCACCGACAGTGCATAGGAGTCTATTCCGAACCAGGTAGGCGAGGTGAAGTTGGAAGCGCCTTGGTAGTAGTATACCGCCAACGATTCGTTCATCAGCACGATCCAGTCGGGATCGCATTCCGGAGCGTTGCCCATGAACAGAATGAATTCCAGAGCGTGCAATTTGCCCAGGGCGCGGTACTCGATCGAGACAACGCTTGCCGGCACCGTGATGGACGTGAGGCCCTCGCAGGAGTCGAAGGCGTACCCTACGATCGTTTCAACGCCGTCCGGGATGACGTAATCCCCGGCCTTCGCCTCCGGATGCTTGATCAAGGTGGTCATGTTCTTATTGAACAGAACATTGTCTTGGCTCACGTACATCGGATTGGCTGGGTCGACGATGATCTCCGCCAGGGCCGGGCAATCATCGAACATCCATTCCCCCATGGAGATGACGCTGTCCGGAATGGCTACCACTACCAGCAAGGGACAATCAGATATGGCGCCCTCGCCCATGCGGACCACGCTGTCCGATATTACTACCGATGTTACTTCCCTCGCATAAACCATGCACCAATCGCGCAGGACGGTGACCCCGTCGGGCACAAAGTACTCCCCGGGCTTTCCGGCCGGGTACTGCAGAAGTTCCGTCAAGCTCTTGTTGAACAGCACCCCGTCCACATCAGCGAAGTTCGGGTTGTCCGCGTGCACGTTGATCGCCTCAAGGTCCCGGCAATATGAGAAGGACCAGATGGGCATGTCGAGCACTCCCTCGCCGACGCTCACCGAGGTGAGGTTCAGGCAGGAGGTGAAGGCGTTCTCCGCAAGGGTGGTGACGGTCCCGGGAATGACGTATTCACCACCCAGGCCGCAGGGATAGGCGACCAGCTCGGTGAGGTCCTCGCTGAAAAGCACGCCGTCCACGCTGGCATAGTTCAGATCCCCAACGTCAACGTTGATGGCCTCGAGGTTCCGGCAGTTGATGAAGGAGTTGCTTGCCAGGGATGAGACGCTGGCCGGGATGACCACTTCGGTCAGCGAAACGCAGTAGTTGAACGCTGCCGAGGAGATTGTGGTGATTCCGTTGCTTAGCGTGAGCGTGTTAAGGGACTGACAGTTGTCAAAAGCGTTGCTGCCTATGGTCAGAACGTTTCCCGGGATGGCCAGGGAGGTCAGCGAGCGGCAGTAGGAGAAGGTTCGGTATTCTATGGTAGTTATTCCGCTCCCTATGGTCAAGGCGGTCAGCGAATAATCGGACGCGAACGCGCTGTTCCCAAGAGTTATGACGCTGTCGGGTATGACGATCGATGTCAGCGCATCGCAGTAGGCGAACGCTGAGGGCCTAATGGTCACGATGCCGGCGCCCAGAATGGCCGATGTCAGCGAATGGCACTGATAAAACGCCCTGTCGCCGACGTAAATAACGCTGTCCGGAATGGTCACCGCGGAGATCTCACAATTCTCGAAAGCCCCGAAAATGATATTTTTCGTGTCATCCGGGATTGTGTATGGACCTTCCCGACCAGTCGGGAACAGCAACAGGTTCAGAAGGTTCTTGCTGAACAGCACACCGTCCACGCTGGCGAAGTCCGCATTGCTGGAGTTGACATTGATGTCCGTCAGATCGGGGCATTCTGCGAAAGCTGCCCCGATTATCGAGGTGACGTTGGCGGGAATATTGATCGAGTTCAGGTCATCCAGCCGATAGAAGGCGTGATAGTCGATGGTCCTGACCGGCTTACCTTCGATCTCGCCGGGAATGATCACATCCCCTCCTGGACCGAGGTATTTCTTGATCTTCACCTCGGTGTCCCCGTTGATCAGTTCGTACTCATAATCCCCGCTCGTCTCCGCCGCTGCGGAACTGACGAACGAGAACTGACCGAAAAGCGATGCCAGCATGATCACTGCAAAGAAGAGAGCGCACAACGAGATGAATCTGGATGACCCGGTATCTTCCACCAATATTCCCCCTCGAAGACGATGAAAAACACTCGCGTTCGTGGACTATATATTAACTGGGAACTGACGGAGACGGGAGATAGGAAGGCTAGACCGGTCTTATTCGTTTTTACCGGAAGCCATCCCCTTCTCGCCCAGGCGGGAGATGATGGCTCCGATCAGGGACAAAATCCCGCTGAAGGCCACGGCGGTGGCGACGGAATTGGAGAGTTCACCGGATAGAGGTCCGCCGGCTATCGCGCCGTAGTCCATGGACCCCATCATCAGCGTCATGAGGATCGTGGCTAGTGATACGCCTACCGCCAGGGATAGATTCCTGGTGGTCGCTTGGATGCTCGACGCCAGCCCGCTCTTCTTCATCGGCAGGGCCATCATCATCTCGGCGTTGTTCGGCGTCTGGAACAGGCAGCTTCCTACGCCCATGACCGCGAAGGCCACCAGCACCAGCAGTATATTGGCCTCCATGAACCCGTAGGCCATCATGAAGAAGGACAGCGCTCGAATGAGATGGGCCAGGGTGGTGTAAGGGAATACCCTTTTGCGGTCGTAGATACGGCCGACAAGCGGGGAGCCGAACATGGTTATGGCCGGAAGGATCATGAATATGAATCCCACCGTCACCGGGTCGTACACCAGGACGCCTTCGAAATAGAAGGGCCCGAGGATGGTGACCATGTTCATGGAAATGAAGAACATGACCATGCTCAACACGGTCAAGGAGAAGCGCCGCACCTTGAATACGGAGAGGTCCAGCAGCGGTTCGCTGATGCGCCGCTCCCTCCTGATGAAAATGATGAACGTAGCTATGAGAACGATCAATAGGACAGCGGTGTTCGTTCTTACCTTGCCGGTATTCCCGATCTCCCCCAAAGCCAGAACTAGCGCCGCCATCATCACTATCCAGAGCACAGCGCCGACGATGTCCAGACGGAACTTTTTTGTTAATACCTCGTCCAGGCGGAGGTACTTGAAAGCGGCCACGGCGGCGAATAGGCCGATAGGAACGTTGACGAAGAATATCGACTGCCAGCCGAAGGTTCCTACGAGTACCCCGCCGATCACCGGGCCGAGCATGCCGCCGACGGCGACTGTGGATCCGAGGAATCCCATGGCCTTGCCGCGGTCCCTGATGGTGAAGAGGCGGAACACAATGGCCGTGGAGACGCTGAACATCATGGAGGCGCCGAGCCCTTGGATGACCCGGAACATGATGAGCTGGGACAGGCTGGATGAGAGGGCGCACATCAATGAGGCGAGGGAAAAGACCACCAGGCCGACGGTGAAGAGCTTGGCCTGGCCTACCCGCTCGGCGATCCTGCCGCAGATGATGAGGAAGCACGTTTGTACCAAAAGGTAACTGGTCACTACCCACTGGGTGTCGGCGACGGCCACGTGGAAATAGGAGGTTATGGCCGGCAAGGCGATGTTCAAGGCCACCGCATCCAGCACGGACATGAACACCCCCAGCATGACGATGACCAATGCCACGTAACGACCCTTCGGCGCCTGGGTTCCGTTCATCTAGCTCAAGGCCCCTGAGCCTCGGATGCCTGATAAAGATTGGCATTTTTCGTTGCTACCTTCCACCACAGGGCGATGAGGCCGGCGATGGCGAATAGCGCCACGACACCCATCTCGATGGCCCCTTGCAAAAGCAGGAGAAGGTCCATGAAGAAGAGGAATGAAAGAGCTCCGGAGGCCAGGGCAAGTTGGTGCTTTTCCCCCCATGATCGCCCGGAACCGGACCAGGAAAGCGCGGCGTACAGGCATGCCACGGCCAGCATCACCTCCATTACGATAGGCATGATAGGATGGACACCCGTGGACGGGACCACCCAGCCAGTGAGCAGTATCCCGGAACCGAGGAGGAGACCTAGAAAATAGAAACGGCGCGGACGTTTCAGCCCGCCGTCCGATCGTAAGGGATTCGCCGGTATCTCGTGGGCGATGACGAAAAGCAATATCACCACTATCGCCGCCACCAAATATTCGAGCGGCCCGGGAAAATATTTCGTGAACAGCAGGAAACCTACGATCACATTCGCAAGGAAGACGACGCCCAGGCGCTTCAGCCATTTTTCCGATATCCACCGCTTGCCAGCCTGGTCCGGGAACGCCAGGTTGACGAGCAATATGGGAATGGCGATGCTGAAGACGCAATGGAACAGCGTCAGCATGACCGTCCACACCCAGTTCACGCCCATGAACCGGCCGTACTCGCCAAGGATGCCGATGTCCACCCAGCTCGGATCGAAGAAGGATTTGACCATCAATCCCTCCTCGATGATCCCGTAGGCCAGCCCCATTACCAGGATGGAGGCCCATCCCTTTCCCCAGATGACCGACAGCTCCCTGATGATGAGCGCGCCACCGCCATATAGCAGTGGGAGCACGATAAGACCGAATGCGGTGAAGAACTCTGAAGGAGGCGAGGAGCCGGAGACCATCTCTCCTACGACCGGCGAAAGGAAGTAGAGCGCCAAAATGGCCTTGGTCCGCCGCTGCACGCGGGAGAATGATTTTAGCACGATATAATAAGAGAGATGCTTTGTTCCGTTCGAAGCGACCATCATCATCCGAATTAGGAGATGGTTAGAAAGGATAAGCGTAAATATTAACGCTTGCTAAGCATCCCGAAACAGCTATGGTCCAGGGGAATTCGTTCTCTGGGCCGAGCATAGGACAGCTGGTAACCTTGACCGAAGTATCGACCCTGGCCTGGATTGCGTTCATAGTCAGCATTGCCGCACTTTTGATACTGGACCTTGGCGTGTTCAACCGCAAGGCCCACGTCATCAAGCCAAGGGAGGCCCTTTTACAGATGGCCTTCTTCATCGGTGCCGCTATCGCCTTCAACGCCGGGATCTATTATTATTTGGGTTCCGGCGCCGGACTGGAGTTCACCACCGGCTATCTAATGGAGCTGATGCTCAGCGTTGATAACCTATTCGTCATCATCCTGATATTCACCTCCTTCTGCATACCCCGCAAGTACCAGCACAAGGTGCTGTTCTTCGGGATACTCGGAGCGTTGGTGTTCAGGCTGGCCTTCATTCTGGTGGGCGTGACGCTGGTCGAGAGGTTTGAGTGGGTGCTCTACATCTTCGGGGCGTTCCTCTTGATCACGGCGATCAAGATGGTGGTCGGCAAGGAGAAGGAGGACGTGGACCCGGAGCACAACCTGCTGGTCCGCTTCTTCCGCAGGTTCCTGAGGGTCACCAAGGACTACCACGAGGACAAGTTCTTCGTGCACCTGCCGAACGGCGCCGGGAAATTGGTCATGTTCGCCACGCCGATGTTCATCGCCCTGCTGGTCATTGAAAGCACGGACATCGTGTTCGCCGTTGATTCCATCCCAGCCATCCTTGGGATAACGACGTCTTCGTTCATCGTTTTCAGCTCCAACGCGTTCGCAGTTCTCGGCCTCCGGTCCATGTACTTCGCGCTGTCGCACATCATGACACTGTTCTGCTACCTGAAATACGGGCTTGCTGGAATTCTCGGATTCGTCGGCGTGAAGATGCTGGCTGGGATATTCGACTACCATGTGCCGGTGCTCACCTCCCTCTTGATCATCGTGGCCATTCTGGCCGTGGCGATGGCCGCCTCCTGGATAAGGACGCATAAAACCGGGACGTGCCCGGTCGTACAGGAAGTGCAGGCGGAGAGCTGCCCCGCCCTGAAGAGCCTGGAAGAGAAGAAATGAGTATCTGGCGGATTCAGAGAATCACCCAAGAGCTCAATTCTCGGTCGTGGAATTAAATAAAAACCTTTCTATATTCACCTAGTCCATGAATTCCTAGAAATCCTCAGAGGTGCTCTTGTGAAGTTAGATGTCAGAGTGTTTTCGGTCGTGGCCTTGGCCATTGTCATGCTGTTAGGAACGCTATCGCTGCCGGCCGTCCAGGCTGATACAGCCGAAGGGACGTGGGACGGCGGCATGCCCGTCCAGAAAAACGTTAGGAATGGTGGCGACCCGTTCGTCGCCCAATCCGCTAATGGGAACAAGATCGTGGTGTGGACGGAAAGTGATGACCTAGATAGACGCTTCATCTCCTACTCGATGTACACGCCGGCGAGCGGCTGGAGCTGGCCGGACCTCCTGGACGGCGTTCCAAGCGGGGAGTATGTCTCCAACGCCCAAGCGGGGATGAGCGACGACGGCAGCGCGATAGTTTGCTGGTTGAAGTACACCACCGAGAACCGGCTAATGTCGCGAACGTACACTCCGGGCAACGGTTGGAGCGAGGTGTTCGATCATGGAGAGTCCAATTCCAATGGATGGAGGAGCTACCGGCTGGAGGTGAACGGGCAGGGAGACGCCCTCCTGGCCCACCAGAAGATCAACAGCACCGACCATGGTGTAGAGATCTGGTCATGCACGGTCGGATCGGGCTGGGAGTCGGAGGTCCTGCAGTCCGTTCCGATCACCGAGAACATTTACAGCATCTACGCAACGCTGAGCGACTCCGGCCGCGCGGCGGCGAGCTGGCTGCACACGGACCCCAGCAATCACGTGATGGTCTCGACCCGAACCGCATCGGGGGAATGGGATCCTCCAACGGAGATAGATGATGCGGGGGGATACAGCTTCTGGATCCGGGTGGGGATCGACGACTCCAGCGGGGAGTTCATGGCCACTTATATGAAATCCATTCCGCCGTACATCTCCACCTACTACAGCGTGACCGTGGACGGGGCTTGGTCAACGCCGGAGCCGGTGGCGGGGTTGAACAACACCTACGCCTGGAACTCCAACATGGTGATGAACCGTGACGGAAAGGCGATGGTGGTGACGACCGACCAGATAGGGCTCGAGTGGGCGGTGAACGTGACCATGTTCGACGATGGCGAGTGGACGCCGACGATCTCTCTCGCCACCAACCTCTCCGGACTTTACTACCCAGAGATAGCCATGGATGAGCTGGGAAGGGCGGTGGTGACGTGGGCGGCGACCGATGATGATAGGGTGGCCGCCACTTACACGCCCGATGCTGGCTGGTCAGAGGCCGTGCCGGTGGAATGCAATGCTGGAGGAGACACAAATTCTGTTGGATCGGTCAGCATGGAGTCTGGAAACATATTGGTCGGCTATTACGCGTTCACCTCGATGAGCACGATCTGGGTCAGCTCGTACTCCTTCCCTGACGTGACGCCCCCGGAGCTGCAGGTGGACCAGGTAACGGGTGAAGAGACCGAAAAACCGCTGTTCGAAATTACCGGGACGACCGAGCCGAACGCCATGGTGGACGTCAACGGCAGGCCTGTGCTTGTTAGCGTCTCCGGGGAGTTCTCGGTGCTGGTGGAGCTCAACGACGGAGCCAACGACCTGGTGGTAACGGCCACGGACGAGGTGGGCAACCAGGCCAATGTGTCCTTGACGGTGACGTACAACGACCCCGTGCCCGGATTGCAGGATAAGATCGATGACCAGCAGGACGCGCTCGATCAGTTGCAGGAGGACCTGGACGCGGCCAACGACGAGATCGCCAGCGTGGGATCGACCGCCATGATCATGGGCATACTGGGCGTGGTCGGCCTGATCATAGCCATCGTGGCGCTGGTGATGGTGTTCCTGCGCCGGAAGGGTTGAGGTCTGAAAACATCTTCCGGGAACGGCGGTCCGGACCGTTCCCTTATCCTTTTCTTTCTATTATTTCGTGGATTATGCTATTTTGAATGGCCTATGACCGCATAGTAGTTACGATAGATTTATTCCAGGGCGGAAAATCGGGGCAAGATACTGACCGAGGCGATATCGGCCCTGGTCCGTAAAAGTGAGGTATTTACATGGGACTGTTCGACAAGTTCGGCTCGAAGGATGAGAATGTCAAGTTGAGCAAGGAAGAGGCGTTCGCCGCCGTAAGCCTGGTTTCCGTCGCCGCCGATGGCGTCATAACCGAGGAGGAGGCCCGCGGGCTCTTCGTTCAGCTGTACAGGATGAAGATGTTCTCCGGGTACAACGACAACCAGATGTCCTCGATGTTCAACAAGCTGATAAATATCATCAAGAAGAAGGGGATGGACGCCCTGGTCGGTATGGCCAAGGAATCGCTGCCGGAGGACATGAAGGCCACCGCCTTCGCCGTCGCTACCGACCTGGCTCTCGCCGATGGGGACATCGCCGAGGAGGAGAAGAAGCTGCTGACGAAGATACAGCAATCCCTCGGTCTCCCGGAGGACGAGGCGGTCAAGATCATCGAGGTCATACTGATCAAGAACAAGGGCTGAAAAACCCTTCCCTTTTTTTATTTTTTAACTGGGAACCCTGTCGATTCGGGGGAAGGACGTTGGATGGAAGAGGGTTTTTTACATGCGAAAGATCCTTCTGGACCACGGTATGCATTGCCCGATTGGACGTCTGTTGTCCATTATGCATCCGAACTTCCTTATCCCACATGATATATTGTCAGATCGTTGATGAGGGAGACCCCTAGATGAGGATCGCCATTGCGGGCGCGGGAATGTCCGGTGCCTATCTGTTCAGGCGTCTTGTGAACGACGGTTTCGAGGGCATCGATCTTTATGACGCCAAGAAGACCAATCCTTGCGGGTCCAGACCCTGCGCCTGGGGTTTCGCGCCGCGGACGGAGGTCTTTGATCTGATCGCGAAGGTGACCGACCCTGAGCGTTTCGAACTTCAGAGGTCTGGAACGATCTCGATCGACGGGGTAGACATCCGTTCAGATATGCTGACGATGAACAAGCCTGCCCTGATCAAGGAGATGATAGGGGACACGGAGCTCAAGCAGGGTCCGGTCGACCTGACCAAGTATGACCGGGTAATCGATGCCACCGGGGTCAGCCGAGCGTATCTTCCTCCCATCAAGGACGATTATATCGCCGAGTGCACCCAGTACAAGGCAAGGAGCGAAGAACCGCTCGGGTTTTGGTTCAGAACCTCGTCCGTGGGATATGAATGGTGCTTTCCGCTCGGAGGAGATGACTATCATATCGGGTTCGGAAGTCTCAAGTCCGACGTTGGATCGTATCGGCCGTTGAAGGACAAGGACGGTCATGACCTGTCGGTGAAGCTACTGTGCAAGTGCCATAGCAGCGTAAGATTGACTTCACCGTTCTTTTCGCAACCGTTCGTGAAGGACGAAAAAATAGTCGGGATCGGGGAGAGCATAGGAGCGGTGGCCCCGCTAGCTTCGGATGGCAATCTGTACGCTATGCAGTGCGGGGAGATGCTCCTCGAAAACTGGGACGATCTCGATAGCTATTCAGAAAGAGTGCTTAAAAGATATGATTGGATGCGAACAGAGAGAAAGGGCTTGGAAAAGCTCATGGATGGACGGACCCCCTCGCTCATCGAATCGATGAGCATGAGAAAGCACCTCAGATCGGTGGGTGTCGAGATCGGGGCCGGCCACATAATAAAATTTTTACGGAATATGTCAAAGTGATCTCTGATCATTCTGACCAGACCAGGGCCCTCATCGGATGGCGAGTTAACTGGGTTGATCTTTATTAAGTCCTCAAACAGGAACAGAAATATATTTTGTTAATATTATTATATTATCTTATTTCTATTTTTACCATGCCATTCAATGAACGCGCTGATGAAAAGGATAAGATAATAAACCTCTTGCATTCTCCTGATTTCGTGGTATTTGAATCACAGTTCGGAGCCCAGACCTTGATGCTTTTGGGCGGAGTGCTGATTCTTCTACTATTATTGTTCCTGCTGTTCGCTTTCATCGTCGTTGGCGTCGTATTCCTATCGATAAAGCATGGGAAATTCTATTTTCCCAAGCTGATAAGGACCGGCTTTTCTTATATGGAGGGCGTCATAAAAAGGATCTGCGCCATCTTTGGATTGCAGGAGGACGAACTGACGATATTTTTCATCCAATTGCATAACAGGATGAGCGAAGGTGACTTCGCCAAGATCGACATGAAGGACCGCGCCATCTTCCTTCCCCATTGTCTTCGGTCATCCAAGTGCCCCGCCACCCTGACCCTGGAGGGCCTATTTTGTCAACATTGCGGGAATTGCGACCTTGATAATTCAATAAAGGAGCTTGAAGAGATGGGCTACAGGGTCTTCATCGTTCCTGGCTCCACGTTCATCGGGCGCATGGTCAAGAAATACATGCCCCGCGCCATCATCGGAGTGGGCTGTCTGAGAGAGATCAAGGATGGGCTTGAGTTCGCGGATAATCTCGGGGTCGTGGTCATGGGCGTGATCAATAGGACCGATGGCTGCGTAGAGACGCTGGCGAATTGGCCCGAACTGATGAAGGTCGCCTCATTGAAGGCGCCGAAGATCTGATCGTGGAATGATCTGTCACCGATCGTCATTGCTTTAGGCATGACCAATATGTTTAGGGGGGAATACTGCATCTGATCCTTGCGTTTCGATCAAAATCAAGAAGGGAGCTTTAGATGGGATCGGAAGGAAAGATGGTCAATGGCAGGCTCATGATGATAGCATGCCCCCTGCTCGAGGATGAGATGGTATACAATCTGACCACCGATCCAGATAGGAAAAGGATAGTCCTCCTAACGAACAAGAACACAGAGACGCTCATCCCGAAGCTCAAGATGAGGAATGTGGAGTTCACCCAAATTTCCGAGGAGGATTTCTTCAAAGAGGATGCGGGCGTGCCGAGAGACGGGTTCAACGTCATCATCTGGATGATGGACCTCGCTTTACACTCGGAGCCCAAGGACCTCGGCAATGAGATACGCAGGCTCATGCCCATGGTCCCTGGTCATGCAGATGGCATAGCGCTTTACTATGGATTATGTGGACGCGGGCTGGAGGGGATCCGGGAATGGGCCAAAGAGAACCTGCCGATACCCATGACGCTGTTCACCGACAGGGAAGGTAAGCTGTGCGACGATTGCATTTGCGTTCCGTTCGGCAGTACCGAAAAATATCTAGACCTAATGAAAAAACATACTGGTATGCTGTACCTAACACCCGCGGTCGCCTGCAGCTGGAGGGAGTACCAAGGCCATAACCCTCTCTTCAAAGGCCTAGATAAGATAGATATGACCCCCAAGGAGTACATGAAGCTCCTGTTTGACATGGCTGGATACACGCATTGCTTGAAGATCCAGACCAATCTGGGAGATCAGGACCACTTTCACGTCAGGTGCGAAGAGTATGCCAAAGAGATGGGGCTGGAATTGACCGAACTTGAAGGTGGATGGGTGTCCACGGATGTCGCGGACCAAATGTACGCCGAGGCAAAATCGTTCCTTCAGTGATGATCGGTGTGAAAATAATTATTTGAAATATAAATCAAAATGGTTTCGAGCAGTTCATTTCTCCCTTCATCTGGTCTTTTTCATTCCATTTCAAAGGAACGGGGCGGCCATCGATCATTGCCACCGAGAAAGCTGGTGCGGGGGAAGGGATTCGAACCCTNNACTAAGGACAGAATCTTAAGTCCTGGCAACACGAACGAAGTGAGTGTCCAGGACGGCAATTATATGCTGCTGAGGACTTGATTTTTTTGAATCTTGTTGAAAATGAATTTTCCAATTCCGAGACGTAAATGTTGCTGAGCTTTCTTATGATGCCCCATTGCCCATAAGAAGGACAATGTTTTTGAAACCAATCAATTAGTGCGGTTCCTGAATACCGAGCAACACAATCCTTTCAATCGCCTCTATACCTCTTGTCGTTCCATGCCCTACCGGGACGCAATCTCCGACACCCACTTCCTTAATACCTTCGTCTGTTGTGATCCTTCCGCTACCCTCGAGCACATAGAATAGCACCATGTAGTCATCAGGATGCGGTGGTATACTGATCCCTGCGGCGATCGTCACACGTACCAAATTGAATACCGCACTTTGGTGGAGCCTCTCTAAAGTAACTCCGGTCTTTGGACTCTCAACTAAGATATTCATCGGTTTCATCACTCATCCTCCCTTCTGCCCTCTTTTCCTAGCTAATAGGTCTTTTTTCCTGATCCTCTCATGAAGTGTCGCTCCGACCGCAAGGAAAATGATCGAAAAGACCAGCAGGCCAACCAGGTCGAGCATCGGATCGAAGTAGTTCCCACCGCCCATGGACCACTGGAGCAGGTCGTTGGCGTAGGTCAGAGGAGAGAACGCCGCCAGCAATACCCCGCCCGATCCCAACGAATCCAGGGGAATGAATAGCCCGCTGATGAATATCAATGGGAGGCGGACAAAATTCAGGATCATCATGACATCCCCTGGGTTTTCGGTCGGTAAGGCGGCGAACATGATGCCCAATGAAGAGAACACAAAGGACGACAGCGCCATGGCGATGACCAGACCGATCACGCTATTGATTGTTAGATCGAACCAGAACAGACCTAGGAGTACCGGGACCATGGAAAATATCAGCCCGAATACGAATCCTCCCAACGTCTGCCCTAGCAATATTCCCATGGGCGGGGTGGGGGAGACCAGCAACCGTTCATACGTTTTCGTCTTCCGTTCCGTCGGGATGGCCATGGGCCCTGTGGACGATGACCCAAAGAACAGGGAGATCGCTACCAGGGCAGGGATCATCACGTTCACTGATAGGTCCCTTCCAACGGCGAAGGAAAGGAATAGGAACAGAGGAAATAACACACCGAACATCAAGGTGCCAGGGCGAAGATAGTACAGTCGCATATCCTTGCTGGCCACTACCCAGGTTGTATTGGCCAACCTTACTACCTTTCCCGTGAACATTGCCATGATCAGGACCCCCTTTCGTTCTTGACCACGGACAGGAATACATCCTCCAGGCTCGGACCGTACGTGTTGATGGAGATCGGCTTGATCCCGTAATTGGCGATCATAATGTTAAGTTCAAGCAGCACTCTTGGGGGGTCTGGGGTGAACATTCTCCACTTATCGCCCTCTTTCAGGACCGCAGTCACCGTAGCCATGGACGAAAGCAGGGATTCGATGTTGGCTGGGGCTTCTGCCACAGAGATCGTTATCGAGCGGGATGCTGCAATGGTCATTCTCAATCTCTCTGGAGAGTCCAAGGCAACAATCTTCCCCTTAACTATGATGGCGACACGGTCGCACAGCAGACTGGCCTCCTCGATATTGTGGGTTGTTAGGAAGATGGTCGTTCCTTTCTTGACCAGGTCCGTCATCATTTCCCGGAACAGCCTGACGGACTCCACGTCCAGTCCGGAGGTGGGTTCATCGAGGAACAGGAGGCGGGGAGAGGTTATCAACGCCATGCCCAGTACAAGACGCCGCCTCAATCCTTTCGACAAGTGCTTGGACCGCTTGTCCCTGTGATCGTTCAGTCCGAGCACCGAAAGAAGCTCTTCACCCTTGGTAACTCTTTGAGCCTTAGGTATAGAGTATAATTGGCCAGACAACATCAGATTCTGCCATACCGAGAGGTCATCATAGGAATTGGAAACCTCTGGCACTACCCCGAATTGCTGCTTGGCCTCGTAGGCCTGCTCTTTGATATCATATCCGAATATGCTCGCCCTGCCAAACGTGGGCGGCACCAGGGTCGTCAGCATTCTGATCGTGGTGGTCTTACCGGCCCCATTGGGGCCTAGATAGCCAAATATCTCACCTTCTTTAACGGTAAATGAGACCCCGTCAACGGCTGTCATATCCCCGAACTCCTTTGTGAGAACCTCGACCAGAATTGCGTCCATATAATCACCTATACCAGGCTAATATCTATCTTCTTCATGGCCAGCCTCCAGATCTTCTCCGGAGCCCCTCTTCCCGACTCTGAATAGTCTGCCACTTCTATCACACCCGCATCCCTTAGCTCCGAAAGATGGTAATAGAGACCGGGGCGGGTCAGCTCGACCCCTTTCTCCCTTAACTTATCCATTATCTCCTCTGTTTTTAGCTCCCTATTACCAATTATCGCTACTATCTCCCATCTCGTTGGACAATGCAATGCCTTGGCCAGCCCTCTGAGGGTTTGCATTTTTGCCTTGACTTCATCGGACGCTGATTCATCATTACACAAACTATTCACTTAAATGTTCAAGTGAGTTGTTTAAATTAATATCTATTGGCATTGAATACGAACACCGATGACATCATGTACACAGTTCTCTTCACCCGCTGAATCGATTTGTCTTTTAATGTGTTAAGGATACAATATTATTCAAAGGCATAATTCAATTCTCCGAGGAATCATTTAATTGAAAAACAAGACCGTTCTTTAATTCATGCCAATGTGATAATAATTGTTAGCCAGTGCCTTTGAAACTTGGTGTGGGGGAAGGGATTCGAACCCTTGAACCACTAAGGACAGAATTTTAAGTCCTGCCAACACGAACGTAGTGAGTGTCCAGGACGATATTTATATGCTGCCAAAGGAGCACTATTTTGAATCTTGTTTTAAACACATTAGAAAATTGAATTGATAAATGGACCTAATAGTTCATTAATCGAATTTTATAGGCAATTCCAGTTCATTTTTCACGAATGCAGAGATTCTGCACAATAATGAACGGTTTCTTGGACCAATTGAGTAGATATTTCCATCCTTTGTTACTAAAATTCCAAAGTAAATTGGGTCATCGAGTTCAAATGGATCGGTTCTTAAAATACAGTTTCTAAGAACATTGAAGGATGCCAATTCGTCCGTGGAGATTATGTTCTTCTTTCCAGCCGCTCTTTCAAATATGGATGTGGGGACATTGACCTGTTTTTTTTCAAAAACACTTGCTCGTTGAGCGTGGAACCCTTTTCTGAAGAATGAAATCCCATATGAGGCTAAGACAACGGTCGAAACCAATAATATTATTTGAGTGTTACTATTTTTACCGCCCGGAACTACATTCAATAATACGGCTCCTATCGATAGCATTGAGGCGACGACCCAGCATCCGACACCGTAAGCCAGATTGTCGCTTGGCCTCTCATCACCCTCAATTAACAAATAATCCTCAGCCTTAGAGGTAGAGGGCACTTCTGAAATGGGATCTCCAACGAAATGCGATATTATCTTATTGGCGTTCTCGTATGATACGAGAAAGTAAATGGGGGTCCTTCCCTGTTTCTTTTTTAGCCAAACTTTTCCGGAAAGCCTAGGATTCCAAGGAATTATTGAACGCTCTTGGACTTTCGCTTCGATCATGTTCAATTCGTTCCACAGAATGAACTTATCCTGATTGAACCGAAATTTCAATTGAATTCCTTTTTCGGAGTATACTATGTGTGAGGGGGCGAAATGATAGGTCTCTAGGATTATGAATATCATAAAAAATATTCCAATTCCAATCATCCCGGTGGCAGCTCCTAGTCTTTTGCCATAGGTGGCCCCTTCGCTGGTGTCGGATCCGAGGACCCAAGCTAGGGCAATTATACCCAAAATAAAAATCAATGCCATCACAATGAATTGCAATTTGTGGGCGACGACCTTATTGGGATGAATATCTAGACAATCATCCACCATAGTGGGCTGATGAATTATTCAGTTTATAATAATCGTTGTTGAATTAATAGATTATATATACTGAAATACGAGAAAAAACTTGCCGAATTAAAGTATTTGGTGCGGGGGAAGGGATTCGAACCNNGTTGGCCAAGCTTGGCTACCCCCGCACATCTCGGCCATGGAAGATTTGACATAATAAATTTGCCGAAGGGAAACGTGATAACCGATTCCTGAACTTACTTTATGAACGTCTCGTTCTTCAGCTCCGAAAAGGCCTGGTCCAGCTCCTCTCTGGTGTTCATAACGATCGGCCCGCCCCAAGCTATCGGCTCATGCAGTGGTATGGCCGAAGCCAGCATGAACTTGGCCGCTCTCCTTCCCGTGCCTAGTCTGTACATATCCCCAGGACCGAACACTGCGACGCTCCCCGACGGGACCGTCTTAGGATGCTCGCCCCCTATCATCAGCTCCCCTTCGTAGACCATCACGAAGCCGTTCCTCTCCGATGACATCTCGTGCTCCAGGAACGTCCGGGGGCCTAGCGACATGTCAAGATACTTGACATCCACCACTAGGTCCTTTACGGGACCGACGATACCCTGCGATTCGCCAGCGATTATCTTGAAAGAGGATCCGTTCCCGAGGTCGAACACCGGGATATCCTCCTTCTTGATCTCACGGTAGCGGGGAGGCATCATCTTGTTCGCCTTAGGCAGGTTCACCCAGAGCTGGAATCCCTGCATCCAGCCTTTACCCTTGCGAGGCATCTCCTCGTGCAGTATCCCGCTCCCGGCGGTCATCCACTGAACGTCCCCTGGCCCGATCGTACCATGGTTGCCCAAGGAATCTTTGTGATCTACGTGACCGTCAAGCATGTAGGTGACCGTCTCGATTCCCCGGTGGGGGTGCATCGGAAAACCGGCGATGTAATCCTCAGGGCGGTCGGAGCCAAAATGGTCCAGCATCAGGAATGGGTCTAGAAGTTCAGCCTCGTCTCGGCTGAACATCCTGGTCAGCTTCACACCGGCCCCGTCGCGAGTGGCCTGGCCATGAATGACCTTGGCCACCTCTCTGATAGATGCCATGGGGCCCAATATCGTTTAAGGTGGGATATGAATAAATCGATTGTTTACCATTCCTGATACGATATATGCCCAGAGAGAAACGCAAGATAATCTGGCACTGCGCCGCCGGACACGATTTCGAGGTGGAGGACGAGCTTAAACGCTCTAGCTGCCCGGTCTGCGGTGGTAAAGATGTTGAAAGGGTGCTGAACGACAAGGAGAAGGACAAAAATCGCCGGGGTTCGCTCAGGTCTTGGTTCTGGCGGTGAGGGATGAATGGGAATAGAAGCCACCAGGAAGTTGAGTCCCTATCGTTCCTCTCGGTCAAGGAATGGAAGGACTGGCTCATCAAGAACCACGCCAGTTCGCCCGGCATCCGCATTAGGTTCTTCAACAAGGGTTCTGGTAAGGAAGGGCTTGGACGAAGGGAAGCTCTGGAAACTGCGCTGATGTTCGGTTGGATCGACAGTGTCCTGAACAACTACGACCAAGAGAGCTACCTCCTCAGATTTACTCCGCGGAAGAACGGCAGCCATTGGTCCCGGGTTAACCTGGAGATCGCTGAAAGATTGATCTTTGAGGGCAGGATGACCGAGGCCGGTTTGAAAGCTCTTGGAGACCTGAAGGAGCTATAGGTCATTGAAGCACGAGGACGGGATCGACCTTGACATGGAAGGTCTTTTTACGGACGACCCTGAGACGCTGGCGGCTTTCAACGCGCTTCCGCCCTCGCAAAGGAGGACTTATGGAAGATACATCCTTTCAGCGAAACTCTCTGAGACCCGTGAAAGACGGATGAAGCGTGTGGCGCCCATGATCCGGGAGCGCCGGCCACCCCTTCTGTGAACTGTATCGAATTCAATGCCTTGGCTTTACTGAACCTCAGCGAAGAGAAGTAGCTCACATCACCTTACAGGAGTCTCCGTGGCAAGCGAAGAGCACCGGACCTAGCTTCTCGTCCAGGATGTCCTCCAGGGTCGGGTTGCCGATCTCCGCCAGTTCATACCTCACGCGGACGATCGGCTTGTTGACGCTCATGACCCTCCGGAGATCGACCGGCGTTCCGGCGACGACGACGTCGCAATCGGCCTTGTTTATCGTCTCCTCCATGTCCTTGATCTGCTCATCGGTGTAGCCCATGGCTGGAAGTATGGGGCCGAGATGGCGGTACTTGTCGTAGAGCTCTTTTATCGAGCCGACCGCGTACGGACGCGGGTCCACTATGTCCAGAGCCCCGTTGTCCTCTGCGGCGATGGTTCCAGCGCCGAAGGCCATCCCCCCGTGCGTTAACGTTGGTCCATCCTCCACGACGAGAACGCGCTTCCCCTTGACCTGTGACGGATCGTCTATCTTAATCGGCGATGCGGCCTCGATGACGATCGCCTTAGGGTTGTACTTCAGGACGTTCTCCT
>DAML01000021.1 GCA_002497075.1 Methanomassiliicoccaceae archaeon UBA472 | reverse complement strand
GGCTTGGCCTCGGTGAGCGGATGGTCGTCCCGGCACAGGACGACATCGAACTCGTCCACCAGGCCAGAGGCGCTGAGCGCCCTCTCGGTGTAGGCCCGGCTGCCCCTGGTCAGCACGGCCGTCCGAAGCCCCCGTGTGCGTAGAAATCGCAGGGTGTCGGTGGTCCCAAGGACCTCTCGGCTATCCTCCACCCTGGCCATCTCCACCTCTTGGGACACGCGGTTCAGGTCCCTCTCCAAAGCCTCCGCCCAGCCGTCCTGGCTGTGTATCTTGAAGTAGGAATAGGCCCGCACTATGCTCTCGTTGACCTTCCCGATCGGGTCCAGGATGTCTCTCGGCAGGCCATGCTGCAGCAGGGTGTCGGCCACTCCTTGGTTCATCTTGCGGAAGTCGATGGTGCTTTGGATCAGCGTCCCGTCCATGTCGAAGATGACCGCCTTCAGCCCGTTCGAGCTAAGGTCGTTGCGCAATATCGGGCTCATGTTCGAGGTGCATCAAGCTATGTTGATAATTAATTGTTGCGCCACCTGAAACATATCAAAAATTGGCCATTCCAGCAAATTTATTTTATCGTCTTTCTCGATTGAAAATATAAAAGCTTATCGGTAGCATGCTCAAAAACCCATTTTATATGCACAAGTCGAAACAGGTCGCATAATAAAACATAGGTGTTACTGATGATGGTGAGGAACAAAGTATTGATCGGGGTGGCGGCGCTGTTCGCCATCTCAGCCTGCCTGCTGATCGGAGCGAGCGTCTTTTCGCTCACCGGAATGCTGTCCATACCGTTCCTGGATCCCCACGCGGTGTCCTTATAAACTCAAAATGTGCACATCTTCATGTGCACAACCTTTCCATATTTTCATCCACCTGCTCTCTCAACCTCTGATGGCCAAGGCGCTCGGCTATGCCATGTGCCTCGGTCAATAAGACCCTTGCCCGTTCCCGCTCCTCGTTCTCCATGCATATCTTGGCTATCTCGATGAGAAGCTGGCCAAGCCTGACCGGGCTGTCATGCTCCCGCAACAGGTCCATCGCCTTGCCGAAGTCCCTCTCGGCGCTTGCCGGGTCGCCCGTCTTGGAATGGACGTATCCCAGGTAGAAATGCAGCATGGAGGCCATCAGCGGGTCATCCAGTTTCCTAGATATCGGAAGGCATTTTAGCGCCATCCTCTCCGTCTCTTCCAACTGGCCTTGCACCAATCGGCAGCCGGTCATGTTGGCCAGGGCATGCCCGACGGTGCTGAGGTCACCCACGGAATTGGCCAGTTCCTGCGCCCTGTCCAGATAAACCATCCCCTTCTGGTTCTGGCCCACGGAGCAAAGGTCGTTCCCGATGCTGATGNNGCTGATGCAGGCCTTGGCCATCATGTTGGTGTCACCTCTCCTTTCCAGGACGGCGAGGGCCTGCTCCTTGTACCGGATCGCGTTATCATGCTCTTCCAGGGTGGAATAGGCTCGGCCGATGCCGTATAGGGCTTTGCCGAGGGCGAGATCGTCCGCCAGCTCCAACGCGATGGTCCGGACCTTCTCGAAGTTCTCGATAGCCTCGGCGGTCCTGCCCCGGCGTTCCAGCAGCCCTCCCATGTCGTACAGTACGTCAGCCTGGGTGGACAGGTCGCCGCTGTTCACGGATATGCCCATGCTCTCACTGAGCATCTTCCAGGCCACATCATACTCCCCGCGGTTCAGATGGATGACCCCTATCATGCGGGTGACCTCGCCCATAACGCGGGCGTCCAGCCCGACGGAGGAGGACCGCTGCAGGGACCTCAGCACTTCCAACGCCCTATCCCACTCCCCCTGCAGATAGAGCACCTCCCCCTGCAGGAGGCTGATCTCCACAATGTCCTTGCGATCCGTCCCGTCCATGTCCCGCACCAAGCGGTCCAGGAGGGGAGCGAACTGCGTGGCGTAGCCCTTGTTGATGATAGAGCGTCCGTCGCCAGCGGCGATGGAGGTGGCCGTCTGCAGGTCGCCGGCCATAAGCGAATGGTACAATCCCTCCACTCGAGCCGGGGCGGAGCCGTCCTGCAAATAGTAACGGGCGGCCGCCCGATGGTATACCCTTCTCTGCCTGGGCGTCAAGCGCGACAGCGAGAACTCCCTGAGCAGATCGTGCATTCCTATCAGCCGACCGACCGATTCATAGATGATCGATTTGGACAGCAAGGAATCGACCGCCTCATAGCTGACGGCGTAGTCGGTCCCTTCCAGCTCCACCCTGTCCATCCCCGCGGCCAGGTGTATCTCTTCCTCCATTATGAAGAACGCATCTATGAGCACCGGGTACCGGAAGACAGCGGCGATGCTCATTATCTTCCGTTCGGCGACCCCCAGTCTGGAGAAGACCTCCTGCTCGATGAATATGCGAATGTTCTTTCCCAGGGCCAGCTTGGGATCGTCGATCAGCTCCAGGAACAGTGGGTGCCCGCTGGTGACCCGGAACACCTCCTCAACGTCCGTCGGGGATAGCCCGCGCGAGCGCATCATCTGCCCGCTGCTCTCCCGGTCAAGCCCTTCCAGATTGAGCTCTTCCACCAGCCCCCGGAACACGGCGCTTCGGGAATAGAACGTTGGCAGCTCCCGGGCGGTGCACACCGCCCTCACATGTTCCATGCCTTCCATGATGGTCAGCAAGGCCCCCAGGAACTCCAGTACGGAAGGCTCGGCCTTGTGCACATCGTCAAATATCAACAGCACAGAAAGGTCCTTAAGGTCCGTCTCCAGGATGTGGGTGGCCTCCCCCACCAGCGGCGCCTCGGTCTGGTTCAGGTACCATTCCAGGTTCCTGCGCCCCATCTGGGACAGGAATTCGGCCAAGGGCCGGAGCAGTGCCTTCAGATTAGCCCATTCGTGCACCTTGTACCAGAAAACGTTGGTGCTCTCTCGCACCATCTGGGCGAACTTAGCGAGCAATGTGGTCTTGCCTATGCCCGGTATGCCGTTTATGACCACCATGCGCTTGGTCTCGGATGTGACCAGATCGGATAAAAGTCCGATCTCCCTTTCCCGTCCGAAGAAGGCGCGAACGGCCGGCTTCTTGTCCGTGAAGTCCACGTACCTCCGTTCCTCGCGCATGCGGTTCTCATGGAAGCTGCGGCAGTCTATGCTTCCCTGAACTATCCCATTGATAAGCTCCAGAAGGTCGTAGCGTTTCGGAAGATAATTGCCCAGTCGGCCGATCTCATCTTTGAGGTGCTGCCCCTGCAGATCGATTATGTCCACGACGGTGGACTCCACGTCCTGCTTGATCGCTTTAGCCTTCTCTGAACCCTTGGCGCTCAGGAAGTACACCTTGCGCACGCTCGGCAATCCCTTGACGTGGCGGGTGAAGGCGTCGACCGTACCCTCCTTCCCCATTTCCGCCAACACCTTGGCCACGTTGTTACGGCCGACCTCCACCGCCTTGGCCACGCCATCCTGGGTGACGGACTTCGGAGAATCGGAGTCCATAAGGAAGCGCTGCTGGAACAGCAGATGCAGGAACACCCGTTCCTTCACGGTCAGCATGGCGCGCCCCGCGGTTTGGTTCACGAGGAAAAATCACTTTCCCATATCAATAGTCTTCCACCTGCCATGCTCTCCTTGATTCTCACCGCTCGAATGTAGCATGCTCAAATCTCCTTTAAATACCGTTAAAACGAAGATTAGGTACAAGCAACGGAGGAATGCTGAATGACAGGAACTATGGATGCCAAAGTCTCTCTCTTAATGGAAGGCTACCCGCGCAACGGGTTCACGGTCTTCTCGAACTACCTAGGTAAGGACCAGGGCGTGTGCATAACCCGACTGCACCCTGAGTACGTGGTGGAGAAGTACGGACTGAAGAACTCCCGCTTTCACTGGCTCAGCGGGGTGAAGCAGCAAGGAACGCTCTCACCGAAGAACGTCTCGGCGCTGGTGAAGCAGGTCAGGGGCGAGATCAAGGACGGACAGCGCAAGTTCTTCCTGGACGGTCTCGAGTACCTTCTGCTCTGGAACGACATGAACGGTATCGTAGCATCTCTCAAGGAGATCGAGAAGGATATGGAGAAAGCGGAGGCGAGCATGATCGTGTCCATCGACCCGCTAACCTTCGAGGAGAAGGACCTCAAGAAGCTGAAGGAATCCTTTCCCGAACTATCAGAGATCAGCGTAGGATCTCAGCAAATCGGCGCAGACGAGCCAGCTGGCAAGGGTCGAATAGACGCGGATCTACTGGTATCAAGAGGATTGACCGCGACGCCATGACCACGTCGTTCAATTCCTCCAAGAATATGTTCAACGTCCGGAAGTCTGTGAAGAGCGAGATATACTCCAAACCATCTAGGACCGCCGCGGCGTTCTTCCGGGAGGAGACGAAATTCGTTATCTCCTCCACAATTTTTTCTAAATGATCCGGTGACAGGCGCGGGCTGCTTCCCGTTTCGCTCAGCCAAACCCCTCGGATTTCCTGCAACGGATAGCGTTCCCGAAGCAGGTCCGGATGCATCCTGCTCACGCAGATGATCTCCTTTCCGGCAGAAGCAAGGCCGTTTATGAGCGAGAGGGTCTTGTCCAGACGCTCGTTTATGACCATGTATATGCGCCCGTGGTCCAGGCTGAAAAGACCGTAGTCTGAACGGACGTCGATGGAGTAGAACCTGCCACTGAGATCGAGATCGGCGTTCATGCGATCGGCCCGGCGCACTTCCCGTCGCGCCTTTTGGGATAATGCGGTGGAGGATAAATAATGGTATTCGAAAAGATGCGACGATTTGAAAAAGGGTTGAAGGGGGCGGAGCCCCCGGGGTCTCAGACCATCTTCCCGCTGAGATAGTTCTCGTAGGCGGTCATGTCCAGCAGCCCGTGCCCGGACAGGTTGAAGACGATGACCTTCTCCTCGTTCTTGCGCTTCGCCTCCTTCGCCAGGTCGATGGCGGCGGCGATGGCGTGCGTGCTCTCCGGCGCGGGTATGACTCCCTCGGCGTTGGCGAACATCACTCCGGCCTCGAACGTAGACTTCTGTTCGATAGCCACCGGGCGGACGAAACCGAGGTTCTTCATCAGGCTGACCGTCGGCGCCATTCCATGGTAGCGCAGCCCGCCAGCGTGTATGGCTGAGGGGATGAACTCGTGGCCCATGGTGTACATCTTCAGCAATGGCGTCATTCCGGCCGTGTCGCCGAAGTCGTAGCGGTATTCGCCCTTGCTCAGGGATGGAACGGACGTCGGCTCGGCGGCGATGAAGTCGGTGTCTATCTTTCCCTGGATCTTCTTGGCTAGCATGGGGAAGGCGAACCCGGAGAAGTTGCTTCCTCCGCCGACGCAGGCGATCATGTGGTCTGGAACGACATCCGCCATCTCCAATTGGGTGATGAGCTCCTGCCCGATGACGGTCTGGTGCAGCATGA
>DAML01000017.1:7075-7247 GCA_002497075.1 Methanomassiliicoccaceae archaeon UBA472 | reverse complement strand
GATGGTGCTTGATGATGGCCGCCTGTCCCCAGGCCATCAAGCAGGAGAAGCTCAGGTCGAAGGGGGAGCAGTAGATGGTCTCCTGCCAGAAGTGCAAGTACCGGGACCACTGCCAGATACGTTTTGGCGAATCCTGCGAGCTCAACCAGTGATCTCATGAATCCCTGTACAA
>DAML01000017.1:0-7038 GCA_002497075.1 Methanomassiliicoccaceae archaeon UBA472 | reverse complement strand
AGTACCCTACCACCTTAAACCGCTTACCAGGGCGGCCTTCAGCTCATTCTCATATGGAGGGCCGGTATGAATGGCTCTCTCCCCTTACGCCGAGAGATTGATCTCCGAGCATCTGAGCAAGGCGACGAGGCGGGGGAGGCTGTCCCCGGAATCGTCCAAGGACTATCGACGGGTGCTCCGCTACATCTTCAGCTCCCTGGACATCGCAGGGCTGGAATGGCGGCCGAGCAAGGTCGGGGAGAAGGAGATCGACTTCATCCGGAACGACATGTTCCCCTGCGCGAAGCCGGAGACGGTGCGCTGGTACCTTTCCATATTCAACGGCATGCTGAAGCAGGCCGACAACGACGTGGTGGAGAAGATGCTGCTGGGTTGGCCGCAGAACGTCCGGACCAACGTGGACTGGCTGACCCCGCACGAAGCGTTAGCGCTGATCAGATCCGCCGTGGGCGTCGAGCGTCCGGTGATCCATTTGGAGCTCCGGCTCTGGTTCCGCCGAATAGAAGTGAGGCGATTGAGAGCGCAGGACATCAAGGAAGACCTCTTCGACGTGCACGGCAAGGGACGCTGCGGCGGAAAGTGGCGCTCCGTGGCCTGGGGCCCGGACACCCTGGCCGTGCTGATGGAGTGGGAGGCGGAGCGGGAGAGGATGATCGAGGACGCCCAGGCATTGGACCCGAGGGCGTTCGCGCCGGAGAATTGGATCATCTACCGCCGCGGGAAGCACCTGGGAGCTTACGGCAACACCGCCGTGGACAATATCGTGGCCTCAGCGGCCAGGCGCGCCGGGATAGAGCAGAGCGTTTCCAATCACACCCTCCGGAGGACCGGAGGGCGCATAGCCTACTGCGCGGGTGTGCCCCTGGTGGAGATCATGGAAGGAATGGGGCATTCCTCGGAGAAGCAGACGATCAGGTATCTAGGCCTTCGAGTGGACGAATTGAAAAAGGCTCAAGAAAAAATTTACGCGTACTTGCAAGAAATCGAAAAAGAGAAGGATGGATCGGAGACCCCTCGGCGCTTGCCGGAACGGAGGATCTCGCGATGAGGGTTAACCATGTTAACCCCCCGTTTTCTTCGCAGAAAGCGGTTCCATCCAGTATTGTTGGTGGGGGCACTGGGATTTGAACCCAGATCAGCGGGTTTCCACCACGTGGGGAGCGACCCCACGCGAATTAACAGGTCATCGCTCCAGTTATTCATCACCGGATCAGCAAACCCGTTAGCAATCACTCCATATTAACTGGAGCCCGCGAGGATACCGTGTTACCCCATACCCCCACTGGTTCAGCTTTAACGCTTACGCATCTTCTGGGCGTGCTTTCGCCTTCTCATCTTTTTCTTGCGCCATTTCCAGCGCTGCTTGCCTTTCTTCTTCCAGGCGCGTGAACTTCTCTTCATCAGTACACACCAGACTAGCTGCCCTGATTCAATGGGTCTTTAATAACCTTTTGCTCGGCGGCGTCCCTCAGAGTTCGCACATGGACCCATTATTTCCTGATCCAACTCAACTTGGATGATCGAGAGTATGCTTTAAAGCGATCGGGGCCCGATCGCCGTCCTAACGAAGACTGGCACTGTATAACAAATCATTATAATATTCAACACGACCATGGTTCCCTCCGCATCCCGGGACCAGATGGCCGGAATGACCGGTGTGGTCGGGATGCGCAAAGGGGGAAAACGATGGGGAAGAGCAAGGGAGGTTCACTGTTATCCCGGGCGGCNNGTTCGCCGGCCTCGGACTATCTGATTTCGGGCGAGAACATAAAATGGCAGGGTAAGCCAGCTGCCATCATCATCATGGGCAAGGGGTTGTTGCTTACCGCCTTCGCCCTGATCTATGTGATCCTGATGGAGCTGTTCTACAGCAGCAACGATGACGTCCTGGTGCTGGCCATTGCGGTGGTGGCGTGTCTGCTGATGATCCTGACGGACCGCAAGAAGCTCGGTCTGGTCGGAGGGCTGGCCGGAATAGCCATACTCACTTGGACCGTCCTGATCGATGAGCCGCTGAACTGGTATTGGTACCTGATACCCCTGGCCTTCGCGTTGCTGCTCCTGACCATCAATTACGTCTACCTAAGCAGGGTGCTCTTCGTGATCACCGACCAGCGGATCATCACCCGCTACGGGATATTCACACTCCGGTACGCGGACACCGGGATAGAGAAGGTGCAGAGCGTCACCACCATCCAGCCCTGGTATGAGAGGATCTTCGGATACGGAGATGTCTTCTTCGCCACCGCTGGGGAGAAGGGCGGTATCGATTACGAATCCCCGGGAATAAAGCTGATGAGCGGAGGCGCGGTCTCCTGGGAGAACGTTAGCAAGCCCTTTGAGGTCACCAAGATCGCCAGCGCTGTAATCCATATGGACGTTACGCCGGTATCCATAGTCAACCAGCCGTCCAAGATGAGCGGTGCGGAGAAGCTCGAAAAGATCGAGGACCTGCGCAAGAGGGGCATCATCAGCCAGGAAGAGTACGAAAAAGAACGGAAGGAGGCGCTGGAGGAGCTCTGAGAGCCCCCCGCCCACCTTTTTTATTTTTCTTTAGAATATTCATTGGCGGGCCCGCCGGGATTCGANNGGCCCGAACGCTCCGCAATTACCGTTTCCGATTTAAAGGTTTATGGTAGGATGGGTGGGATTCCAGGGATCATGAGCCTCGATAAATGATCTCGGGATGTGCCGACACACCTCTCCGGCAAACGATATTAACCGACCGAGCGTTCATATTTTGATAACATGGACGTGAGCGAAGCGGTGGACAGGCGCAGGGCAGCCAGGGCTCTGGACGAGAAGCCGGTGTCGGATGGATTGATATCGGAACTGATAGGAGCCATGCGACTTTCACCATCATGCAATAACAACCAGCCGTGGCGGGTGATCGTGGCCAGGGACCCGGCTTCTTTGGATGCTATCAAGACCTCTCTCACCAAGGGCAACGTATGGGCCAGCAAGGCTCCGCTGATCCTTGTCGTATGCTCCCGCATAGACGATGACTGCAAGTTGGCAGACCGCCGTGACTACTACCTGTTCAGCACCGGACTTGCCGTCGGCGAGATGCTGCTACGGGCCACCGAAATGGGACTTATCGCACACCCCATCGCTGGCTTTGACGCTCTGGCGATAAAGGAGAAGCTGGCGATCCCGGCTGACCACGTCCTCATAACCCTGGTCATTTGCGGATACCCTGGAAACGACGTCTCCTTGCTGTCGGAGAAGCAGCTGCTGGCCGAGGTAGAAAGACCGCCGCGCAAACCGGTCGGGGAGAACTTCTTTAACGGGCTGTGGGGGAAACCCTGGGCCTGATCAGATACCCAGAAGCTTCCGCATCGTTCCCCCGAGCAGTTTCTCCCTACGCTCCTCGGAGCAGATGTCCTGCTCCCTGACGAACGAGCACCACGATTCGTACGGATAGGCCAGATCGAACAGCGGCCAGTCGGTGCCGAAGATCACCCGGTCGCCCATGACCGAGAACGCTTCGCTCAGTCGGTCCTTCACCACTTGCGGCTCGGAAGGAAGCCAGCCTTGCAGGGCCGAGCAGTCGGTGTACAAGTTGTCATATTCCCTTGCCAGCTCGTAGGTGTCTGCCCGGTACTTGCCTCCGAGATGGGCTATGACGAGCTTCTGCTCAGGGTACTTGTCGAGAACGCTGCGGAAGTGTATGGGGCGGCTCTTCTCCTCGTCCAGGGGACCCCAGCTGGCCCCCGCGTGACTGACCACGATGAGGCCCATGTCCTTTACCTCCTTCCAGAACGGCTCCAAACGCTCCTCGTAAGGATAGAAGCCATTCGGCGGATAGATCTTTATCCCCCGCGGTTCGAACTTGGAGAAATATTTTCGCATAAGACGTATGGCCTGCTCGCCTCGCCCGGGATCTATGCCCATGAACGGGATGAGCTTGTCCGGGTAGTTGGAAGCGGATTCGAATATCCAGTCGTTGAACTCCTCAACCCCGATCTTCGGTTCCTGCACCAGGCCGAAGTCCAGCGGCAGTATGACCGAACGGTCAACACCGGCCTGCTTCATGGAATCGACGAGCAGCTCGGGCCTCACTTCGGACGTGGGAAAGCTCTCCTCGATCTCCTTGGTCATGTCAATGAACTCGGACATGGCCAGCCAAGGCTCCAAGTAGGCGTTAATTATAACATCCGGGTACATAGGCCGGAGCCACATGTGGACGTGACCGTCGATGATCATCGTTTGGACGAACCGAGTTCCGGGATGAATACGTTTGCTGCTTCAGATCCCTAGAACCTTTTGCATGTTCCTGCCCAGCAGTTTATCCCTGGTATCGTCGTCCGCCCAAGGCTGGGTCTTGACGAAATGCGCCCACATCGGCGTAGTGTAGCTCAGCTCGAAGAGAGGGAAATCAGAACCGAAGGACACCTTGTCCGGGATGGTCGCGGCCAGTTCCTTCAGGCGGGAGATGGCCGTGTCCGGATCGGACGGAAGCCAGCCCTGCAGCGCGGAACAGTCGGTATAGCAGTTGCGATATTCCTGGCACATCTGATAGGCCTGCTGCCGCCACCTTCCGCCCAGGTGAGCCAGAACGATGTTGGTGTCTGGGTAGCGCTGCAGCACCTCCGTCCAGAACGAGGGCTCGCTGTACTTTTCCTCGAGAGATCCCCAGGCCGCCCCGGCGTGGGTGATCACCACCAAGCCCAGCTCGTCCACGCGGTCCATGAACTTGCGCACCCGTTCCTCGTTGGGATACCATCCTGTGGACGGATAGAGCTTCACGCCCCTGGCGTCATATTTCCTGACGAACCGGTCAAGGATGTCGAGCGCCTGGTCGCCCCTCTGAGGGTCCACCCCGATGAATGGTATCAGTCGGTCGGCGGCCTGTGCGCAGGTCTCGAAAGCCCAGGTGTTGTACTCGTACACGTCCAGACGCGCCTTCTCCACCAGATTGAAATCGATCGGTAAAACGATGGCCTTGTCCACGCCCCCGTCGTCAAGCGCCTCCAGTATCTTTTCGGCGTCCACGGTGTACTCGGGCCACACCGTCCCGGTCTGCACATCCCAGTCCATTAGTCCTTCCAGTGCGGCCAGGGGTTCCAGGTACATCCGGACCATGGCGTCCGGGAGATGGCCCCGTAGCCAGAGGTGAACGTGGCTGTCTATGATCATCTGAGTTCTTTACGGAAAGAGCTGTCTGGATTATTTGTCTATTGCCGCACTTCGGTTTTTTATCAGAACGTGATTCTCTAAAATGATAATATATAGTCATTGGGTTTATTCAATTGTTACAGATTGGGATGTGGTAGAAAGGTGAGAGGTAGGAAATGACCGAGATATCCGAGATCGAGGGGATCGGGCCAGCCATCGGAGAGAAACTGGCCAAGGCGGGGATTTTGACCGTTGAGAAGCTCCTGACGGAATGCGCCGGGCCCAAGGGACGTGAAGAGGTGGCCAAGAAGACGGGGCTCAAGAAAGAGGACCTGTTGACCTGGACCAACCATGCGGACCTGTTCCGGGTGAAGGGCATCGGTTCGGAGTACTCAGAGCTGCTCGAGGGATCGGGCGTGGACACCGTGCCGGAACTGGCCATGAGGAAAGCGGCCAACCTGGTGGCGAAGATGGAAGAGGTGAACGCCGAGAAGAAGCTTGTTCGGCGCACCCCCACCGAGAAGATGGTGGAGAAGTGGATCGCCCAGGCCAAGAAGATGCCAAAGGTCGTCAGCCACTAGTGCTTTGGAAAAATTAAAAGGATCGAATGGCCGTTTATTTTGAGGTCCATTCGATCGAATCCTATTTTGCCGGCCTTCGTGGTTCTCGGACCGCCTCGACGAATTTAAATATTATATATAACAATAAAAACTCATGCTTGAAAAGGAGATGGATATCGACCACCGGTCCCTGTTCAAGCTGTTCCTTGTCGCCCTCGTTTGTTACGCTGTGCTCTGGGCGGTGAGGTACGCCGGTTGGTATCTTTTCGGATACTGGGGCTCGATGTCTTCGGACGACCCGATGAGCATGCTGTTGATCTTCTGGGCGCCGGTGCTGCTCTTCCTGATCATCCTGGTGACAATTCTTTTCGCCATCTTCGGCGGTTATGGCATGGAGGCCTCATCTTGGCGACTCCTGCTGTATATCGGGATCCTACTGGGTATTACGATCTATATATGGTGGTCCTTCAACAGTTTTATTTTGATGGTCTTCTCCTGACCGAGTGGCCGTGCTGTTGTCGATTAGGTTTTATCTGCGCTTCATCCAATATCATCGATCATGCGGTCGATCAAGGTAGCCAAGCTCTCGGAACTGTCACCAGGTACTATGATGGGCGTGGAGATAGAAGATAAGCGCATCCTGCTTGCCAATGTAGAAGGATCGTTCTACGCCATGGAGGGGCTGTGCTCTCACATGGCCGGCAGGCTTTGGGAGGGGACGCTGGAGGGATATGTCGTCAAATGCCCCAAGCACGGCTCCAGGTTCGACGTGCGCACCGGAGAGGTGGTCTCCCAGGTGAAGATCCCTTTGATAGGGAAGGCCAAACCTCTGGGCACCTACAAAACATCGGTCGTAAGTGAGGACATCTTCATTGAGATGTGATCTGTGACATCTTTGAGATCACTTTCCACCATCCTTCCCGATTAGTTCCCGAGCTGAGATATAGTAATTATTAATCTCACCTTTCACATCTGGAGAGCTGAACATGAAAACGCCATCCCCCGATTACAAGGAACACATACTCCAGTCGATCGGTAACACCCCTATGGTCAGGATAAACAAGCTGAACCCTAATCCGAACGTCACAATTTTAGCCAAGCTGGAAGGGTTCAACCCTACTGGAAGCATCAAGGACCGCATAGCCCTGGCCATGGTCGAACAGGCCGAGCAGGAGGGCAAGCTGATGAAAGGCAAGACCATCATCGAGCCGACCTCCGGGAACACTGGTGTCGCCCTGGCAATGATCGGTGCGATCAAAGGCTACGGGGTGGAGATAGTCATGTGCGAGGCCGTTTCCGTGGAACGGAGGCAGATGATCAAGGCCTTTGGCGGAACGGTCACCCTCAGCCCGGCCAAGGA
>DAML01000005.1:131195-132423 GCA_002497075.1 Methanomassiliicoccaceae archaeon UBA472 | reverse complement strand
CGAGTTCATCAAGACCCAGTTCAGGGAATCCGGCGCTTCTGGTGTGGTGGTCGGCCTTTCCGGCGGCATCGACTCGGCCGTGGTGACCAAGCTCTGCGTGGACGCCATCGGAGCCGACAAGGTGCTGAACGTGTTCTTGCCGTCCCCCAGCACTCCCGAGCAGGACCTTCAGGACGTGCAGGATATGTCGAGGGCCTGGGGCACGACGCTGCTGGTGTACGACATAGGGCAGCTGCTGAAAGCGTATCATCATATCATGCCCGGTTCCGACAAGAAGGAGGTCTCCGGGAATCTCATGGCCAGGATACGGATGACCGTTCTATACGCACACGCCAATCTGGACTGGCGGCTGGTCATGGGCACCGGTAACAAATCGGAGCTGCTCATGGGCTACTTCACCAAGTACGGGGACGGCGGGGCGGACATGCTGCCGATAGGCGACCTTTACAAGACCGAAGTTCGTGAACTGGCCCGAGCGATCGGAATTCCGGAGAAGGTAATCGAGAAGGAACCTTCCGCCGGACTATGGGAAGGCCAGACGGACGAGTCGGAGATGGGGATCGCCTACGACGACCTGGACATGGTGCTATCCGGTCTGGAGGACCAGCAGTCCCTGGATGTCATATCCAAGAGGACCGGCGTGCCAATGGCGCTCGTGGGGATGGTGGCGGCGAAGAACGCCTCATCCAAGCACAAGAGACGCCTTGCTCTAATACCAAAGCTGGGCAACAGGACCATCGGCTGCGACTGGCGCGAGTGATCAAAGCGATCTCGTAACTTCGGCAACGAAGCGGTCCGGGTCTACCACGTCGAAGATGACCACATCCACCTTCTTCCAGAAGGCTGCTGGGACCCGTACGGCCTTTTTCATCTCCAGGCGTATGCCGTTCGACTTGCTGTCGGTCATGACCATGGTGCGGTTGAAAGCGTCAAGAAGCACCCCTTCTTTGGCCTCGATGCGGTCCAGGCGCTGAAGGCGCTTCACCTGGTCCAAGGGTATTACCAGCTTGGAATGCCAGCCTTGCCTGATGACGATTTTTCCGTCTATGACCTCGTGCAGGGTCAGCAGAGGCGAAACGCCTATCACCAGGACGATTAGAGCCAACAGTACGCCCATCACGAGCACGAACAACAACCTCTCCTCAGGAAGGAATGCCAGAAGGACCATCAGCCACACCGCTGCGATCATCCATATGACCAGATTGACGATGGCCGGCCGACGGTCGTG
>DAML01000005.1:288-131169 GCA_002497075.1 Methanomassiliicoccaceae archaeon UBA472 | reverse complement strand
CACGCTCCCGTAGTGTAGTCCGGCCAATCATGAAGCCCTCTCGAGGCTTCGACTCGGGTTCAAATCCCGACGGGAGCACCAATAACTATTCTGGCTAATTCTTCAATTCGAGGGTTTTCTAATCCGCGCCAATCAACCGGTAAAACCATTGAAGAAACCCGAGGTCCTCTTCTCTCAAAGAAAACCAATTCGTTGCTCCATCTCATTTAATTAGCAATTCTATGACCGGAGTTCAATCCTTTGAGATCCTCTCCCTGATCAGCAGCAATGTACCAGCGGCCATGAGGATGCCAGCGACTACCAGTTGCACCGTCACCGGTTCTCCCAGCAATGGAATGGCGGCCATGGCCGCGGCGTAAGGACCGACCGAGAAAAGCGTGCCGGTCCTACTTGATCCCAAATGTCTCAGCCCGACGAAGAACAGGACGTTGCTGAGCCCGTAGCTGACAGCACCGATGATCATGGCGTACACCATGACCATGGCCAGATCAGTTCCTCCGTAAAGTACGAAGGCCAATGACAGGGAGAACGTTGCCGCGATGCCGCTCCTTATGGTCGAGAGCTTGATGGGGTCTAGATGGGAGATCCTCTGCATGAAGTTGTTGTCGATCCCCCAGCACAGCATGGAGAGAACTATCAGCAGGGCTCCGTTACCACCGAACCCGCCTCCTGGAGCGTAGGACAGCACTGTGCTCGCCACGGTCATGGCTGCCAGGGCGAGCCACAGCCAGCGTCCGCCCTTGTCGTGAAAGAAGGCCACCGCAATTACGGCGGTCATCACACCCTCCAGGTTGAGCAGTAGGGATGCATCGGAACCGGCCGTCCATTTTAACCCCACCATGAGCAGGATGGGAGCCATGATGGCTCCAGTGAGAGTGCTTCCAGCGAGGTATAGCTTCTCCGATCGGCTCATCCTGGAAGATGGTCGGGGTGTGGCCACTTCGCGTCTCAACAGGAACCAGGTCCCGGTTCCCATGGTCGCCCCGGCGTACAGGAGGCCGGCCATCATAATCGGGTCTATGTCACCGATTAAGGCCTTGGAGAACGGTATGCAGAGGCCGAACAGCGTTCCCGCCATGAGCACGATAAGGACGGGGCGGCGGTCCATGGCCAGCAAATATGGACCATGTAAATGGGCTTTTTGCATCCACATCAGGCATGGGTTTCTTACCCGTCACGTCCCGAAAATCATCATGACTAGTGATGATGATCGGTTGATACTAGGGCAGCGATCAAAGGTAACGAGCGGATATCCGGAGCAACCCGCCTTATACTATGTACTGGTGTCCTTGAAGAATAAAACCTTCAGCGGGGAGTAACCCCCGAATTCCAATTTTTTATTGCCTCTCCAGATCCTGAATTTTCCCTATAGTGTCCTTCGATGGCATTTATCATCACCTGGCCCTTTCCAGGAACGTGCCCGCTACGATCCCCAGTTCATCGTCCACGCCCTCATAGTTGAACGGGGAGCTCAGCAGGTTCATGATGATGGCCATTATGGTGATTATCGCGTCCATCGACATCATGAAGAACGTGACCAACGAGCGCCCGGTCAGAGCGTAGGAAATGGCGAGGGGGGCGGTGAACGCTACGATTAGCAGGAAAGAGATCCGGGCCAGGTCCCCCGGACCGGCCTTCCTCTTGAGACGGTAACCCGGTTTTATGGGCACAGCATCACCTGAAGGGGGTTTGCACGCTCATTTCGCCTCTGCGCCGCTCAACGTACCGCTTCATCTCCCTGGTCACCTTCATCTTGACCGACACCAGCGCGATCATGACGATGATTCCGACCAGGATCAACAACGGCGATCCCATGAAGGCCACCGCGAACATGTAAACGGCGTTGGCCAGCAACCCTCCGGAGACTCTATTGTTGCTCCGGTGCAGGTCCGGCCTCTCGCTCTTGATCATTGCCAAGTTGTTCCCGGTGAACCCCGAACGGTCAATGGGCTGGTCTCCCTGCGATGGTACCGCGCGATTCATATTCTGGTGGTAACCCTTCTTCAGGGCCAGAGCCGGCTCCCGGGACAGGGCGTACATCTCCTTCTTTCCGATCTTGAGAACCGAGATCTGCTTTCCGGCCTTGGTAAAGTTCTGCGACTGGGAATCGATGATCCCGGTGATCTCCGTCCACAACAGCTCCCGCCGCCGGTCCTTGAACACCAGGACGAAGCCCTGGGGGCGGACGATCACCGATGACAGGGTATTATCCCGCCGGTAGGTGGTCCTCAGACCGACGATGCCCAGTACCAGGATGGGAAGCATCATGACGGTCACGAGAGCGCCTATGGCGATGAACAGGCCGCCCCTCAAGACCCAGGTCCCGGTCCAGGCCATCATGGAACCGATGAATACTATCACGCCCACCATCATCAGGTAATCCTTGCTGCGGTAGGTGTTCCGGAACTCGCCGTATACCTCCGCATGGTCCAGTTCTTCCCTGCCCTCGATGGCTGGTTTGATACCCCATTCCGAGCTGACGAAGGCTGCCGCCCGGCTAATCTGTATGGGGTCGCGGTAAACGATGCCGTGCATCCTTCCGTTCTTGGTCACCAGCACCATGGAGTCCGGCACGCCCCCCTCCCCAGCCATCTTGGTGGCCATACGGTCCCGGTTCAGGTCCACCCGCTCGATCGATGCCCTGGGGATGCTGTACCCCTTGCCCTTGTACAGCCCTCCGTAGTACGCAGGTTCGTGGAAGAGGGCACCATCCCGATTCATGTCCACCCTCACCGCGCCCTTTCTCTCCTTGGCGTAAATGAACTCCCCACCCACTCCCGCCACGGAGATGGCCATGAACATCATTATCAGCTGGACCGCATGTATGTTCGCCCCGTTCAGCAGCGTGAAGGCCATCATCCCAGCCAGGGCTAGGAATCCTCCCCTCAGCATCCAAACGTAAATTTTCGTCTCCGCTCTCAGCCCGTCCCTGCGGTCGACCGCGACCTCTTTACCCGATCCATCCACCAACTATCCCCAAAGACGAACGACCCTTGCCGCTTATATAATTATTCTGTATTTTTTATGAATAATATCTGCTGTGCACCACCTATTCGTTCACGAACTCGATGCTCAAGGGAATACCTTTCCTGGCATTAGATCTGGCGATCAACCCCGCCTCCACCCAGGCCGCGGTGATGACGCCCGACATTACCAGGCAGTTGCAGCTCATATCAGAGGCCAGGAACTCCCGGAAGATCTTGCCCTCCCTCTTGTTGGTGAGGTCATCCATGGTGAGCACTTCGAGCTTGTTCACGAACCTCTCCGCCTTGGGGCAGGTGCTCGTGGCCTTAATGGAGTAATCACCATCCTCGGTAGGCTCTACATTAATGGTCGTTTTGTTGTCGCAGGGGAACATGTTGACGCGTACCTTGGAGGTCATAAGATAACGCCCGCTATGCAAAGGAAGAAGGACATTTTCCAATATTAACAATTTCGAAAAAAACCAAAATTACTCAGAGCAGCCGGTCGATCGCGTCCGCCAAGTTAGGTGCTGACCCAATGATCCTTCCTTGAGCGTCCTTGAGCTCCCCTTTAGCGAGGGTCACCCTGCCCTCGGCGAGCATCTTTATCGTCTCCATGAGCAGCGGCACCTCCCGGCTCCGCTGCCTTTCCCTTAGCGCCGAAGCCAGCTCATCCTTCGAAAAGAACCTTTTCCTGAGATCGTCGATGCCGAACTCGTCGTAGGCCACGGTCGCCCCTCTATCCAGCTCAGGCGTGCAGACGTGCACCATCGAGCCATACGTCTTGTCGTCGCTCTCCGCCACACGGTGCACGATCTCCTCCCAAGTGCCCTGATAGGTGCTCGGCAAGGCCGGGTGCAGGTTGATGATGTCGTACTTCGAGCAGGTATCCGGATCTAAGATGAGCATGTATCCAGCCAGGACACCGAAGTCCATGGGATGCTCCGCTATCTTCTCCCGCATGGCCTTTCCGTAAGCTGAGCGCCAGGCGTTGAGGTCCTTTGTCTTCAGGTCGTTACGGAAACCGTCCGAAGGAAGTATGATCATCGGTACGCCGTCCTCCTCGGCCATGGCGATGAGCTTTGCTCGGTTCGGATTGCCCTTGACCTCCCGGTTCATGAAAACAAAGGATAGCTTGGCGTCGATCTCACCGCTCTTGATCATCGACCTCACGGTGCTGAACAGCCCCAGTGAGCCGGGCCCTCTTCCGGTGGTGAACCAGCCTATGCGCTTCATTTCCATCCCTCAATCCATTGCTAGGACATATTTATTCGCGCTCAGGTCAAGACCGTTTCTTAGGTCTCAACGAAGCGACGTGAACGGTGACCGCCAAGGCGATCGCCAGAAGAAGGACCTTCAGCCAGTCCTCATTTATGAAGACGACCACGGTCAAACCGATGGTCAGCCACAGCATGATGATGGTGAAAGCCCGGACCTTGATAGAAAGCCCCCGGCCCTCCCAGTAGCTTCGGATATAAGTGCCGAACAGACGATTATTGATTAGCCAGCAGTAGAAGCGCTGCGAACCTCTAGCGTAGCAAGCCGCAGCAAGAAGCAGAAAGGGAGTGGTCGGCAGCACCGGGACGAATATCCCGAACAGTCCGAGCCCCAGGCTGAGCGTGCCGGCCGCGACCAGGGACCATCTGATCAATTTCGATGGGGGCTCGCACTCTTCGTTCATCTGCGCTCCGGAAGTTCACCAACCGATATCAAGGAGCCCCCGAGCGCCCCTGTCTCGTTACGCGCATCGTTCGCACGCCATCCAAGCCACGAAGGGAGCGGTCCCTCCAAGTATCTCGTATCTTCGATGAAACGAGCAGGTCCGCCTCCACTTGTCCGAAGGCCCCGGACTCCTCGAAGCTGCGCAGTATCGCTCTCAACCCGCCCATGCTCTCCGGGATGGCCATGCTCATCACGGTCCGCGGACTTTCCTGGAAGGTGTTGAAGTACATCAGGTACGGCGCGTTCACTTCCATCAACAAGGCCACCTTCTCCTCCAGTCCGCGGGGTTCGACGACCTCCAGCCGCAACATGGTCAGCAGGTTGTCGCAATGGTCCGGGTAGAAGTCCACCGCGAAGTCCAGAGCCCCGCGACCGGCCATCATTTCAAAGCGCTCCCGTAACTTCCTGATGCCCACACCGGACTCCTTAGCCACCTGCCCCAGGTCCTTGTTGCTGTCTCGGTTCAACGCCTTCAATATGCGCATGTCGTCCGGTGTGTAGACATGACGTCCCAACCCATGATCGAACAGGTTCCTGGTGAGGGCTCGAGGCTGCGCCATCATCGTTTCTGATGCTGCCCTGCGTACTTCTGTATCGGTATCGGCATCCTCTTTCAGGTGCAAGGCGAAATACGCCATCCCCCCGCTAGCCACGGCCATCCAGCCCACGTTCTCGTTCCGTTCCAATGCTCGCTCAAGATCGTTGAGAGCGCCCATCCGGCTTTTTCCATAAACAAGTACGCTGCGAGCGTTCAGGGAATGCAGGCTCGGCTTGGCGGTCATATCCCCGATTACGCCGGGCTCCCTCATCCGGGCGAGCATCTCCGGGATGTCCTTCTCCGCAAGACCGGTGACCTCGGATAGCTGCGAGACCGAGGCCCGCGAATCCCGGAGCAGCACCTGCAGCAGGACTATGTCCGATCTCTCCAGCACCGACCCGTACATGACGGTATCAACGCAGCGGCCCGGATTTAATATTGTCCATGCTCAGAACCGGTCCAGGGTCCCCTTGCTCCTGGCCAGGTGCTCGAACCAGCGGAACATCATGTAGCCTACGATCATGACCGCAAATCCTACCAGTGCCTCCAGGCCCAATAGCCCGGAGATATCGCCCAATGACGCTCCTTCAACGGCCATCCTGGCCGCCTCGGTTCCGTATGTCATGGGAATGGCGTAGGAGAGCGGCTGCAGGTATCCCGGAAGGTACGATACGGGAAAGTTGACCCCGCATAACAGCAGCCCGATGAACAGGAATATGTTGGCGACGATCATGGATGTGCGCAGAAATAAACCAAGCGAGCTCAGCATGAGCCCGAAGCCAGTCATAGCGAAGGTGGTCACGAGAATGACCAGTGCCAACCCAAGGTAGTTGGCCTGAGAGAAGTCCACGTTGAAGATCAGGGCGGCGTACAGGAACGCTATGGTGACCGTCGCCAATCCGTTCACGATCTGGAAGACTGCCCTTCCCACGAACACAGAGAAGCGGTTGGCCGGGGACACCAGCAGGTTCTCTATCGTCCCCTGGTTCTTCTCTTCCCCGGTGATGTTGCACACCGCGAACACGCTGACGTAGGCGATGGACTGCAGGGCGTTGCCGATGGCCACGAACTCAACGGTCACCTCGGAGTTGTTGACGAATTTTGCGACGTAAACAAAGAAGGCGATCTGGAACAGCGACATGCCGAACAGCTGCATTATCCACATGGCCGGATTAAGCCATGCGAACAGGGCGCGTTTCGCCAGCACCGCCGAGCTCCAGAAGACGCGCAATGGGTTGTTGACATTGTCGGACATGTCAGTACCTCATAAGGTTGGCGGTCTTGCGCGCCCGGTGGTCCACGGCCTTGTACAGCCATATGGAAGCGGTCAGATAGAGCACGGACAGTATCGCTAGGTACAGTATGTCTCCCCAGTATCCGGCCGAGAATCCGTCAGCGTAACCGGGAAGAGCTGCGTACCTGATGGCGTCGATGCCCCAGGTCGGCGCCAGGCTGTACGACAGAGGGTGCGTCCAGTAGGGCAACAGGAATATCGGGAACATGCTGCCAGTACCAACGTAGATAGGGAATTCCAGCCCGTTGGTCAGCACCTGCGCTGAACGCGTGAGAACGAAAGCGGCGCTGAAGAGCATGCCCAAAGCTGCCAATGAAAGCAACGTAAGCACGAAGGCCAGCATGAACAGCCAGAAGTCGGCCACCTCCAGCGGGGTCTGGAATATGACCATGGCCGCCACCAGGACGAAGAGGCCGTTCACGATGCCCACGAACGCGTTCCAGATGGTCCTGCCGCCTATGATCCAGATGAGCGGGCTCGGTGCGGAGAAGATGGCGTCCACCGTCCCCCACCAGCGATCGGACTGGATGGAGAATCCGGATGCGTACAAGGTGTTGCCCCACATGCCCATCATGCCCCCGCCCAGCACCGCGTAGAGCACGGCTTCCGGGCTCGGCTCGCGGTAGAGCATTAGCACCACCATCGCTAGAACGAAAGGGGCGATTATGTTCGGTATCAGCCATTGCGGCTCGGCCAGGAACATGGCGGCCTGATGCCGGAACGAGGCCACGGTCGCGCGAAGCCTAGGCATCTTCCCTCACCAGCCAGAGGTAGGCGTCCTCCAACGTGGGTTCCTTCACCTTCATCCCGATGACCTTGCGATCCTCCAGAAGATGGGTGACCTTGGGCAATAACGAAACGGGATCCCCGACCTGCACCCGCATGGTCTGCTTGTCCTCGCACATGTTTGCCGCGACGGTACGAACACCATCCAAGGCCTTCAGTGAATCGAGGTCCTTCTCGGTAATACCGAACCCTTCCACCTCGATGACCGAGGTGTCCTTCACCAGGGACTTCAATCCCTTCGGGGTGTCCAGAGCCACTATCTTACCGCGAGCGATGACCCCGATGCGATCGCAGAGCTCGTCCGCCTCGTACATGTAATGGGTCGTGAGCAAGATGGTCTTGCCCTCCGCCAAAAGCTCCTTGGTCATATCCCTGGCGTCCCTGGCCGCCTCCGGGTCCAGGCCGATGGTGAGCTCGTCCATGAATATGAGCTCTGGGTCGTGGATTATGCCCTTGGCTATGTGCAGACGCTGCTTCATTCCCCGGGAATAATCCTCCACCCGGGTGTCCGCCTTGTCTAGGAGGTTGACCCTCTTGAGCACTTCCTCGATGCGCTTGTCCCTGATGGACGTCGGGACCCCATAGATGTCAGCGAAGTAGCGGAGGTTCTGCCTGGCGGTGACCCGGTAGTAGAGGCCGCGCTCACCCCCCAGGATGAGACCGATGCGCTTGCGCACCTCCATCGATTCCTTGACCACGTCGTAGCCGAGGATCTTGACGCTACCAGAGGTCGGCAGTAGCAAAGTGGTGAGCACCTTGATGGTGGTGGTCTTTCCGGCCCCGTTCGGACCGAGGAGCCCGAAAAGCTCCCCGCGGCGGACCTGGAAGTCGATATCGTTCACCGCCACGGTCTCCTTCTTCTTCTGATGAAGGATGCCAGTGGTGCTGTGGTACTTCCTTACCAGGTTCTTCACGTCGATGACGACCTCATCACCATTGCCCATTTTTCTTCCCCTTTTTCGTGATTCCCTGTTTAGTAATAACCTTTACCGTGGACGGTTGAGAACGTCGCTCAGGGTACTTCACGCAATATGCGCCGAATGAACCGAATGTGTTTTCGAAAGGCTCTTAAGCTCGCAAGGATTAAATCTATCAGGTGTTAAAATGCCAGCTAAGAAAAGTTCCGCCCCGAAGGACGAGAGACCATGCAGGATGGCGGTGACGTCCAAGGGCGACGGCCTGGATGGAGAGATCGCTCCCATGGCTCGAAGCAACTTCTTCATCATCTTCGAGGGAAGCCCGGAGAACAGCATGGTCATGGAGAACCTGGTGAAGAAGGGCGGAAGCGAGTCGGCTATTAAAACCGCTGCTGAACTGGCTAAGCAGAAGGTAGACATCGTAATAACCGGCACCATCGGGCCGAAGGCGTTCAAGCAGTTGGAAGCCTCCGGGGTCAAGGTACACGCCGGATGCGAGGGCAAGGTCTCCGACATCCTGGAGAAGTGCCTGAAGGGCAAGCTCCCGGTATGTAAGAAAGCCACCTATGGCGGATATCTAGGAATTTGAATCAGCGCAGCGGGGCGCCGCAGAAGCGGCACTGCAGATCGCCTTCGGCGTTCATTCCCCCGCAGTAATCGCAGAGGAGCCTTTCATTCTCTTCCTGCTGCCGCTCCTCGTGACGAACCCTGATCTTCCTCCAGACGTTCCAGGCGACGAGCATCATGATGATCGCGACGGCGATCACCGCCAATGAAGGGATAAGGAAACCGCCGACGCCAAGTCCGGCGACCAGCAGAAAGAACAGGCCTATGAAGAGGAGCATGCCGCCCACGGACGCCAGGACGATGGCCGATATCGGCAACTGGGGAGGTTTGATGCTCTGCTGAGCAGGCTCCTCCGCCCGGTGAAGTTTCGGCACCTCTTTTTCATCACGCCCTCCGCCGTTCATCCGTCCGAGCCTCTTCGGCCGACATGGGCTCCCGACGATTTATTCGTTGCTAGTCGATACTTTCAGATCTGCGCGATCATATCCATCATGCTTATGAGTCAGTAAGTTCGTTAAACACCTCAGATACCATGATGTCCAAGATACCCATTGACCTGGAGGCCCTGAAGGCCGACCACCTGGACCGCGAGATACTGAGGGCGGCCATCATCGCCGAGCTGGACGCCGTAAGCCTCTACGAGCAGCTGGCCGCCATGACCGACGACCACAAGATACGCCGGGTCCTACTGGACGTGGCCAAGGAGGAGAAGACCCACGTTGGGGAGTTCCAGGCGTTGCTGCTGCTCATCGACCCGGAGCAGAGCGAGGAGCTGGAAGAGGGACGCAAAGAGGTCGAGGAAGAGCTGGGCTGACGCGCTAGATTTAGATAGCCCGCTTGAGATTGCCAGGCGATGGTGAGCGGCAAGCGCGTAGCTGTGATAGTCCACGGCCCGGAGGCGGTGGACACCGGACTGGCATCCGATATCATCGGCCTGGCATCATCCATAGGTGAGGTCAGGGCCGCGGTCGGAGGCACTACCGCGGTGGCGGCGGTCATAGACGCCGGGCTGGAGCGCGTCATCGACATCAGTTCCAGGGAACTTCCCTCCGCAGCCATCAAACGTGCTTCCTCGAGTTCGGACCTTATCCTGCTGGTCAACCAGGGCAAGGACCGCGACAGCTCCATCGCCTTCGGCCGGCTGGTGATGTCAAGGGTCTCAGTTTCTATTCCAGTTGTGCAGCTCGAGGGCGGAATTAGCATCCTCTGGGCCGGCCAAGATCGCGATCTCGAATTAATCCTACCATTGCTGAAAGGCGAATTGCTGGACCTTCGGAACGAATCCCCGTCCGAGATAGGTGGCGTTCGCGTCCTGAGCGGGGTCCGCCCGGGAGAGAACATCTGGATCAACGGTCACGTCATCGGCAAGGCCGAGAATTCCAAGGTCGTCATCCGCCAAACACCGGAGGGTTCGCTAGTGGCAGAGGGCGTGAGGACCAAATCCACCGGAATTGAGCGCCTCGGCCACTTTGACATGCGCACCGCCATAATCCGCAGCGGACACGTCCGCCGGACCAGGGCCGAACCCCGTAGTCTCGTCTCCAACGGAAGCACAGCCTGTTTGATCGACCATTGCGCCGAGGAGTCCCTGTTCCGCTGCCGGGAGGCGGCCTATGCGGTCACGGTGGGGGACGACACCAGCAAGATCGCTTCCGCTTTGCTTTTCCGCCTAGGCGTGCCGGTCATCGCCATCACCGACGGGGACGAGGACGGGATCTCATTCGAAGAGCTGCTCTACCCCGGTTCGTATCTGTTCCGTCTCGCTCCAGGCAACGATGACCAGGTGGGAGCGGAGATCGCTCGAGAATTCTTCCAGGAAGGCCATCGTGTCAAGATGAAAATGGGGGTCGAAGAGATGGCCGCCAAGGTCCGGGCGGCCTGCGGTGAAAGATTGTTGTGGGAAAGGCGTTTCTGACTCACTTGTAGCCGAACTTGTTGCGGAACACGGTGAGGGAGTCGGCAACGATCTCCGTGGCCCGGGCGCGTCCCTGCCAGCCTATCACGTTCGTTCCCTTCTTCTCCTCTAGCCTCTTGTAGGTCTTGAAGAACTCGGAGATCTCGTCCAGAAGGTGCTGGGGCACGTCCTCCAGTTCCAGGTACTGGTTGTTGCGCGGGTCACCGCAGGCCACGGTCAGGATCTTGTCGTCCTGCCCCTTCTCATCGCTCATCTCCAGGACGCCTATCGGCCTGGCCTCGACGACGCAGCCGGGAAAGGTCGGCTCGCTGATCAGGACCATGGCGTCCAGAGGGTCGCCGTCCTCGTAGAACGTACGCGGAATGAGGCCATAAGCCAACGGGAACACGACGCTAGAGTGCAGCACGCGGTCCAGAAGCATACAGTCGAACTCCTTGGACACCTCGTACTTGTTCTTGCTGTCCTTGGGGGTCTCGATTATGACGTTGATGATCTCAGGGGGATTTCGTCCGGAAGGAAGGTTCTTCCATAATGACATCTTTATTCCTCTCGGCCGCTTCGATTGTCTTTTGTTACTTATCTTTTTTCCCTTGACACTACGCCTGGTATTCTTGCGAAGCGGCAACGATGGAACACCTGCCGAGGAGATCGAGCCACGACCATCTGGTGGCTTGCTCAGAATTTAATATATGACTTAACACATACAGTACTCCGATGGGAGAGGACTTCATACAGACCGTGCTGTTCCAGCTTTTCGTCATCATCGTACTGGTCGAAGTGGCCAGGATGATATGCAACAAGGCCAAGATCCCCACGGTGATCGGCGAGATCCTGGTCGGTATCATAATTGCTAACACCTTACTTTACGAGTTCATCAACCTAGGCTCGGACAGGGAGGTCTTCGAGGTCCTCAAGGAGCTCGGTGTCGTGTTCCTGCTGTTCACGGTAGGTTTGGAAACGCCTTTCAGCTCCATACGCAAGGTCGGCAAGACCGCCATGTTCGTGGCGGTGTTCGGTGTCATCCTCCCGTTCATAGTCGGATACGCTTTCATGATTCTCACCCTCGGGCCGGAGAAGCAGCTGGAAGCCCTGTTCGTGGGAGCGGCCATGGTGGCCACCAGCGTAGGGATCACGGCGCGCGTCATCAAGGACATGAACTTGATGCAAGCCGTGGAATCCCGGGTCATCATCGGTGCCGCGGTCATCGACGACGTCCTGGGCATGATAGTTCTTGCCGTAGTCGTCGGCATCGCCAGCGGGGGCAGTCTGGACATCATACAGGTGGCCGCTGTATCCATACAAGCCGTGCTGTTCGTTCTGGCGATCATTTTCATCGGCTCCCTGCTCTTGCCTAAGGTGGTCAAGCAGAGGGACGAGAAGAAGGCGAAAGAGGTGTGCACGGCAGACCGCAAGCGCAAGGGCATCGGTCCGCTTCCGCTGGCGCTCATAGTGTGCTTCGCCCTCTCCTCCATGTCCGCCTTCCTGGACCTGGCGGCGATAATCGGAGCGTTCCTCGCGGGCATGGCCTTCGGCGAGTTCAAGGACAAGTGGCCTTGCGAGGAGAAGATCGAGCCCATCGCCGAGTTCCTCACCCCGTTCTTCTTCGTGTTCGTAGGTATCGAGGTCTCCCTCGCTGCCTTCGGAGAGTTCGATGTGCTCATCATAGCCGCTATCATAACAGTCCTCGCAATAATCACCAAGTTCGTCGGTTGCGGCCTTGGCGCGAAAAGCCTCGGTGGCAAGTCCGCGGCCATCATCGGGGTGGGCATGATACCCCGAGGTGAGGTCGGTCTGATAGTGGCCAGCATAGGGTTGGGGATGAAGGACCCGGTGACAGGTCTGGGCATAATCGAGCCGGGTCTCTACAATGCCATAGTGTTCATGTCACTGTTCACGACGTTGCTGGCCCCGCCGTTGCTGACCTACACGTTCCGCCGGAAGCTGGGTAAGAAGTGCGAACTGGTACCGCCCGATGCGGAATGATGCTGAAAAACGACTTCCCTACTAACCTTTTTCCTATTATTTATGTAGGGTACAGAGCGTTGGCCACGACCACGATGGCGATGGTTATCACGCACAGGGCGATGACCAGGTAGGGGCTGAGCTTCAGGGCCTTCTCGTCCTCGTTGTCAAAATACCTTATGAGGCCCGCCGCGGACTGGAATCCCCCGGTCTTGCTGTCCTTCGCCATGTCGATCGCACCTGCTACCTTCAAAAGGATATAAAAGAATTATGCACCGGGGTTCTCGTCCGTTCCGAACACCCAACCGCGATAAACCTTATAACGGGCAGGGGACTTCACGGCTTGATAGCATATGCATTGGGCAGACGTGATAGCTAACACCCTCATCGAAAGGGGCGGTAAGCATCTGATATCCACCGGCATCACCCCTTCCGGTTCCATCCATGTCGGCAGCCTCCGCGAGTCCATAACCGCCAACGCGGTGTACAAGGCGCTCAAGGACAAGGGGGCAGACGTCGACTTCATCTATCTGGTAGATTCCTACGATCCGCTGCGGAAGCGCTATCCGTTCCTTCCGGAATGTTTCGAGAAGGAGGTCGGGAAGCCGATCTGCTATATCCCTTGCCCGGACGGCTGCCACGCTTCCTACGCGGAGCATTACATCACCCCCTTCCTGAACGCCATCGGCGAGCTGGGTATCAAGCCCCGCATAATCTGGACGCACAAGCTCTACGAGGAGGGCAAGTTCACCGAGATAGTCGACCTGGTGCTTCGCGAGCGGACAAAGGTGGCCAGCATCCTCGGGGAGGTCACCGGACGGAAGATGCCCGAGAACTTCTGGCCCTTCAGCGCCGAGTGTCCGCAGTGCGGCATGTTCAGCGACAAGATCACCGGTTACGATTTCCCGTACGTGCACTTCAAGTGCCACTGCGGTTACGAAGGCGATGCCGATATCCGGAAAGGCGAAGGCAAGATGCCCTGGCGTGTCGAGTGGCCGGCCAAGTGGAAGCTGTTCGGGGTGACCTGCGAGCCGTTCGGCAAGGACCATGCCGCCGCCGGCGGTTCATATGACAGCGGAGTCCGGCTGTGCCGGGAGATATACGGCGTCGAGCCGCCGTACCCGGTGCCGTATGAGTTCATTCAGTTCAAGGGAAAAGGCCAGATGCACAAGTCCACCGGGAACGTGGTCACCGGGACGGACGCTCTGCTGATCACCCCCGCGCCGGTTCTGGCCTTCAGCGTCCTCCGCTACAACCCAGAAAGGCACATCGACTACGATCCCGGCATGGGGATACTGGACATCGTCGACGAGTTCGACAAGGTCGAGGCGCTCTACTTCAACGGCGGGGCGGACGACAAGGAGAAGGACCTCCTGCGGGCGTACGAGATAGCTCAGCCCTCCGCCGTCCGGTCCAGGCTCCCGTTGCAGGTTCCCTACCGGCACCTGGTCAGCGTGGCGCAGATATCCGATTCGTTCGATGGCGTGGTCAAGGTCCTGCAGCGTTCCATGAGCATCCCGGAGATATCCGGGGAGGACATGGAGGTCCTGGAGCAGAGGTTGGGTTGCGTGAGGCACTGGCTGAACGCGTTCGCCCCCGAGGAGGTGCTGTACACCGTCAGCCAGGAAAGGCCGGACGTGGAGATCACCGAGGAGGAGCGCGCGTACATCTCCGTGCTCCGGGAGCGCCTGACGGAAACGGAGTGGACCGGGGATAAGATCCACGACGCCATCTACAACACCGCCAAGGAGAGGGGGATGCAGCCCAAGGTCTGCTTCCTTGCTTTGTACCGTTTATTCATAGCCCGGCGCTCCGGGCCGCGGCTCGGGTTCTTCCTGTCCACCCTGGACAGGGACTTCGTGCTGAAGAGATTGTCCGAGGCCTGAAGTCTCGGCTCACTTCTTCCTTATGGTGAAGAGCAGCACGGCCAGCCCTAGCCAGACCAGGAATCCTATCACCAGGAAAAGCACATTGCCCGGATAGGCGTAGTTGATCGACCATATTATCCCGAAGGCCACCAGAAGCGTGCCCCAGAACATCAGGAAGTTGCCGTCATTGCTGCGCCCCCTGTCGAAAGCGCCGGTGCGCTGCCTGAAACCTACGAACGTGGCGAATACGCCGCCCAAGAGCAGCATGGACGGGATGAACAAGGTCCAATCCTCGGTGATCCAGGCGACGAGGATGGCCGCTGCGATGGCGATCATGAGATACGATACCGTTAGACTGGTCAGGGTGACCGAGGCGCGATCGTTCATTTCACTTCATAAGAAAAAGGAAGGCTGGCCTTATCAAACTTGCCCTCGATCGCTAGCGCAGCGTCCTCTCCGGGCCGTTCCGGCAGTAGAAGGAGTACTTCAATCCCAGTTCGTCCGTAACCTTGCACACCGGGCAGTCGCAGGTCTTGGCCGGCATCTCGCATCCGATGTTCTTGCCTAGGTAGCAGTACAGCAGCTCCCGGTTTCTGGCGTTGCATTCCGTGTACGTAGCGCAGCCCGGGCAGCGGCACATTCCCTTCATAGAATCTATCCAGCGTTCCAGCTCCTCCGGCCGCAGGGCGTCTAAACGCCTAATTTCAGATTCGAATCGGTCCATGAGATCGCCGATCATACTAGCGAGCGGAGGGCATATAATCGTTGTTGGTTCTAGCGCAGCACGCCCATGTTGGTCAGCTTCTCCGGCAGGTATTTGTCGGTGACGAAGTCCAGGCCGTACTTGGCAAGAGCTTGCTGCTCGGCCTTCTTGTTCAGCTTGAGCATGGTCTCTATCTCCCCGCGCCAGTACTCGTCGGCGAAGCGGGGGTCCTTGAGCTCGGCATGCAGCGCCCTGACATCCATCTCCGTCAGCTTGTCGGTCGGCAGCTTGTAGTTGGTGATGTCGGAAGCGGTGATGCCGATGAACTCCGCGGTGGGCGTGGCCAGGAACTCCGAGATGTGCGCTGTTTTTATGGCACCATACGCCACGGAGGCGAAGATGCGGAAGGACCACGGATCACCATCAGTAAAGACCACCACCGGCAGCTTCATCTCCTCGTTCATGCGCTTGATGATGCGACGGGTGGAACGCGCTGGTTGACCTTTAAGGTGGACCAGCACTGCATTGTACCTCTCATCAAAACCGTTCTCCACCAGCCTATCGAACATACCACCGGTCTCGATGGCCACCACGAACTTGGCGTTGGTGCTTAGCAGCTGCAGCTTCTCTTTCTCTACATTGTTGGGTATGCCATATCCAGAGTCGCCCACGTCGTCCCGGCAGTTGATCGTCTTCAACCGCCCTTTGCGGTCCATCTCGCTTATGGTGATGTCCCCGATGATGCTGGCCCCATTTTCTTCCGGCCGCAGCTTGAAGTCCTCGCGTAAGCAGGCGGTAACGATCTCCAGGTCCTCGGCCAGCATGTTGCTCTCGTCCTGCGAGGAGAATTTCGCTTTTTCCCAGCCCTCGGAGATATAATACATCTCCCTCAGGGTGGAGGACTTCTTATCCGCTATCATGTCCTCCAGGAACTCCAGGACGTACATGGTGCGCAACAGCATCAGCGCCCCGTTGACCTTTTTTGCGGAACGAGCGCCAGTGGCCTTGCCGTACTTGAACACCCCGTGCTTCGGGTCGAACCTTATGTTGCTCTTGGTCCTCAGGGGCAAGGTCATCTTCGGTATCTTTCCGGTATCGATCTGATCGTAGATCGACTGGGCGATCTCTTTCAGGGAGCTAACCGCCTTGTTCTCTTCCTCAGTCATCGTTAAGCGCCTCCGTGGACTCGTCGTAATCGACCTCTTCGTCCTCATCCTCGACCACCGGGGCTTCCTCGCTCTCGGTGATCTGCATCCCCTTGACGTCCCAATCGCCTGGTATCGGCTCGGCACCGATAATGAAGATGGGGTTGATGCCCGATGAGTAGATCTCGTTCTCATCGTAATCGTCCTTGTTCAGTCCGGACAAGGCGAAGTTCAGGTCGAAACGCTCGGTGGAAGCGATCTTCGGCAGGTCCCAGGTAGCCTTTCCGTCGTCCCGCACCTCGGTGGGGAAGAACTGCAGCCCCTTGTAATCGAACGCTCCAGGCGGAAGGACCATGTGCAGGTTGAACTTCTGCGCTGTCGGTGTGTAGTTGTAAATCGAGACCCGCACCCTGTGCCTTCCCTTCTCAAAGGTGACGGCATCGTCGATCCAGACCACGTTCATGATCTTGGTTATGCTGCCGCTGAGCTTGGGAATGGGCTTCCCGACGATCTTGGCGCTCTTCTGGGCGATGAGCGGCAGTATCTCCTGCACGATCTCGAACTTGACCCTGGTCTTGCTCTTGGTCTCCCTTTTATTGAGGTGGGTCTTCAGCGAGCGTCCGCATATCTTCAACGCAAGCTCGATCTCCGCCTGCAGCTCCGGGAGGGTGGCTATGGCCTCCTTGGCCTCGGAGGTGAAGGGAACCTTCGTTGACGCGACGTGCACCAGGATGATGGCCGGGCCGAACGGTATGCCGGAGCCTCCGCGCTGCTCCAAACCGTATCGTCTCCAATCCGTGTTCTCGATGGCCTTGGTGATTACGCAGGCCCCCTGCTGGTACAGCAGTGGCACGCGGTTGGCGAAGCGCAGGATCTGTACCTGGGAGTCCTTCTGCAGACCTCCACCGTATACTATTCCGACCTCGATCAGGAACGGGTTCCCGGAATGCACCTTGGGGTCCCTGGTCACCGGCGGGGCGTAGAACTCCGGGCGGATATCGTCAAGAACGTTGCGCAGCCCCTTCTTGATAAGGTTGGCTCCGATTGGTGACAGGCAGTCCGTGGGTGGGGCCATGATCCTGACCGCGGCGATCGCGGCGAGAAGTTTCTTCTGATCATCAAGGTTGAGCTTGGCCGGATTTACCTCCATGCTCAGGCCAGCTTTGTCACATATCTCCTTGGCCAGACGATCGCTGATACGCGAGAAGTCCAGCTGCAGGAACTTGCCCAGGGTCTTGTTCTTGGTGTCCTTGGACATGTTCATTAAGGTGCCGAGCTCAAGTCCAGACGGGTGAGGCTTGATCTCCTTGGTGGCCGGCGGCATCTTGTCCGTGGCACGTTCGAAGGTCGTCCTCCTCCCATCAGGATCGACGAAGGTGATCCGGGAGTGGGGGTTCACTATGGCGGTCTGCTTGAGGTACTCCATCACTGACTGCTTGCCGCCGACGTAACGACCGTTCATGTGATAGGTGATCTTCGTCCCGTGCTCCTTCCCGTCCCAGATGAACGGGTCCTCCTTCAGCACGTCGGGCATGTTCTTCTTGGTGTTGACCATGATCTCCATGCGCCAGGCCACGTCCTCCGCTCCGGTCTTAGAAACGACCACCGCCGGCTTTCCGGTGGTGATCTGTCCGTACATGACGGTGGCGGAAATCCCGATACCCTGCTGGCCGCGCGATTGACGCACGGCGTGGAAGCGCGATCCGTAGAGAAGTCGTCCGAACACGTTGGGGATGGCCTTCTTGATTATCCCGGGACCGTTGTCCTCGACGGTGACGCGGAACTCCTCTTTGTCCACCTTCTCCACCATGACGATTATCTCTGGAAGTATTCCGGACTCCTCGCAGGCGTCCAGGGAGTTGTCCACCGCCTCCTTTATGCCCATGATGAGGGACTTGATCTGGGAGTCGAAGCCCAAGATGTGCCGGTTGCGTTCGAAGAACTCGGAGACCGAGATCTCCTTCTGCTTTTTCGCCAGTTCGTCAGCTATCGAAGACATTGGACCATCCCTCCCTAGAAAAGACTGATTGCATCCCGGGGTGCATATCCCCGGGAGCGGTAAAAAGGTTTTGCGCCTTCAGAGCTTCTTGCCACAGTTCCAGCACTTGGTGTCGGACTTCAGAAGCTTCGCGGAGCACTGCGGGCACTTGAGCTCGTCATCTTCGAACGAAGCGCCGCAGGACGGGCACTTGTCGGCCTCTCCGGGAACCTCGGCGCCGCAGTCGGAGCAGACGAACTTCTCGTCCTTGGCATCCTTGACCTTCTTGTCCTTGGTCTGGGCGCGCTTCTGCTCCATCTCGAAGATCTTCTTCTTGGAGCGGTCCATCCACCAGGTCAGGAGTATAAGGATGTAGAACAGCACGGCCATGCTGTAGAACGAGTAGACCGTACCGGACATCAGGGAGTTGCTGAGGACCTTGTTCAGGTCCGCGTTCACCGGCCCGAAGCTCTGCGCGGTCTCGCTCAAGGCGGTGCCGTTGACACCGTACTGGAAGTAGTAGATGCCCTCCTCCAGGCTGCTGGTGTTGTAAGTGTAGACAGCGCCTAGGGATGAGCTGTGCGAGAACGCCATGGTAAAGTTCGGATTGTCCGATGGCTCTCCCCAGTTGTTGTACAGGAGCAGGTACACATTGGACGAGTTGTTGCCCGAGGTCAGCACCACGCTGAAATGGAGTGGGTCGCCAGGTTCCACATGGGACGGCGACACGGTCCCTCCGACCAGCAGGTTGTCATCGGAGCTGACCTCCTGGACATCGTAGTTCGCAACAGTGCTGTACAGGGCGCCCCCTAAGGAAAGCCCTATCACTAGGAACAGTACCAGGCCGAACACCGCCAGTCGTTTGCGGTCCTTGAGCCCGAAGTACGTGGGTATATAGTAAGCAAGCAGCGCCACCAGTATCGGCAGCAGGCAAACCACCTGGGCCAGCCAGAGCTGGACCGTCAGGGTAAGGGAGACGGTTACCAGGAGGGCCAAGGCCATGCCCACCCAGATGGACATCTTGGACTGCCGCACCCCCTTCATCATCTCGTTAATATCGCCGATTAATGACATCGTCCGGCCATAAATATAGTATCTTTAAATCCTTTCGTTAAGACCATGGCGGGAGCGAGGGCGGGCGAGGGCAGGTTGGCCGTTCTGGCCTTGGGCGGGAACGCCATCCTGAAGGCCGGCCAGGAGGCTAGGGACGACGTGCAGATAGCCAACCTGCAAACGGCGTTCCGAATGATGCTGCCATTGCTGGACCATTACCCTAGGATGATAGTCACTCATGGAAACGGCCCGCAGGTGGGCAATATCTTGCTGCGAAATGAGCTGTGCCACGCGGAGGTACCGTCCATGCCCCTGGACGTGTGCGTGGCGGAATCTCAGGGGCAGATAGCGTACTTGGCGCTGCAGGCCTGGGACCGGGCCTGCCGTTCCGCCGGCAGGGAGGTCCCCATGATCCCGGTCATCACCCGCACCGTGGTGTCGGCGGACGACCCGGCCTTCCGGAACCCCACGAAGCCGGTGGGTCCGTACTATTCGAAGGAGAGGGCGTCGGTGCTCAGCAAGGAGAAGGGATGGGTGTTCCATGAGGACGTGAAGAGGGGCGGCATGCGCCGGGTGGTCCCGTCCCCGGACGTGGTGAAGGTGGCCAAGGAAGAGCATTTACGGACGTTGGCGGAATCGCTCACCCCGCCGTTCGCCGTTCTGTGCGGAGGCGGCGGAGGCGTCCCGGTGGTGCAGAGCGGTGCCGGCTTCTCCGGTGTGGAGGCCGTGGTGGACAAGGACCTTGCGTCGGCCAGATTGGCCGAGGTGTTGCATGCCGATATTTTAATAATGGTGACCGATGTTGAGGCGGTCTATCTGGATTTCACGAGCGACAGGCCGCGCCCTCTCCGTAAGGTGACGGTCGATGAACTGGACCGCCATGCCGCGGAGGGCCAGTTCCTTCCGGGGTCCATGGGGCCCAAGGTCGAGGCGGCTACCAGGTTCGTGAAGGCCACCGGTCGAAAGGCGATCATCACTTCCGCCGACCGGTTGATGGATGCCCTGGACGGAAAGGCGGGCACCACAGTGGAGTGAGGAAAAGCGAAGATGGCCTCTACGATCGAAGAGCAGATAAAGGCGATCCAGGAAGAGATCGACAAGACCCAGAAGAACAAGGCCACCGAATACCACATCGGAAAGCTGAAGGCCAAGATAGCTAAGCTTAAAGAGGATGTGGAGAAGCGGAGGGCCTCCAGCGGAGGCCCTGCCAAGGGATACTCGGTCAAGAAGAGCGGCAACGCCACCGTGGCATTGGTCGGTTTCCCGAGCGTCGGTAAGTCCACCTTGCTGAACACCCTGACCGGAGCGAGGAGCGAGGTCGGGGCTTACGACTTCACCACTTTGGACGTGGTTCCGGGCGCTTACGAGTACATGGGAGCTAAGATCCAGGTCCTGGACATGCCCGGGTTGATCCGGGACGCCTCCAAGGGCAAAGGCCGCGGCAGGGAGGTCATCTCCGTCGTCCGCGCCTCGGACCTGGTACTTTTCGTTCTGGACTTCTACGACACCAACCTGCAAGTTCTGGTCCGTGAGCTGGAGAACGCCGGTATGCGCATCAACACCCATCCCCCGGACGTGGTGATAGCCAAGAAGGACATCGGGGGCATCGACATCAAGACCACCATCAAGCTCACCAAGCTGGACCTTGATCTGGCCAAGGCCATGATCATGGAGTTCGGGCTGGTCAACGCCGACGTGGTCATACGCGAGGACATCGACCAAGACCAGCTGGTGGACGTCCTGGCCGGGAACCGCATATACATCAACGCGGTGCTGGCCATCAACAAGATCGATATCTCGGACGCGGAGTACCTCAAAGAGGTCCGCAAGAAGTTCAAGCACTGGGACCCGGTGTTCATCTCCGCGGTGAAGAACATAGGCATCGACGAGCTCAAGGCCAGGATCTTCGAGAGGCTGGAGCTGATCCGGGTATACATGAAGAAACAGGGTGAGGACGCGGACCTGGACGTGCCGTTGATCACCAAGCACGGAGCTACCGTGGGGGATGTTTGCGATTCCATGCACCGCGTGTTCCGGCAGAACTTCCGCTACGCCCTGATCTGGGGGAAGAGCGCCAGGTTCCCCGGCCAGATGGTCGGTCTGGAGCACCGTTTGGCGGATGGTGACGTTCTTTCGGTGATCATTCGCCGCACCGGCGAGTGACGGGAGAACGATTATACGCATCCGAGGGAATGTCCGAAGGATGCCAAAGAAAGGAATGTCCACCCGCTCCGTGCACGACGGAGACAGGTCCCTGCGGTACGAGGGTGCCATCAACACCCCTATCTTCCAGAGCAGCACTTTCGCTTTCCCCACAGAGGAACCAAGAACCTGGAACGGCGAGGTTCCCGACGGTACCTACATCTATTCGCGGTACAGCAACCCCACGGTCAGGGCCGTGGAGGATAAGCTGGCCTCTTTGGAGGGGGCGGAGTCCTCCCTGGCTTTCTCCTCGGGAATGGCGGCTATAACCTCGGCGCTCCTTTCATTCCTGCAAAAGGGCGATAAGGTAGTGGCCATGCAGGACCTGTACGGCGGAACGTACAACTTCCTGAAGAACGAGATGCCCCGCCTGGGGGTGGAGGTTGAATTCGTACCTACCACCGACCCGGCGGAGCTCTGCGCGGCCATAGACGACCGCACCAAGGTGCTCTACCTGGAGAGCCCGACCAATCCCCTGCTCAAGCTCATCGACATCCGCGAGGCTTGCAAGATGGCGCATGAAAAAGGATGTCTGGTCATGATCGACAACACCTTCGCCTCTCCTATACTGCAGCGCCCGTTGGGGATGGGCGTGGACATCGTCCTGCACAGCGCTACCAAGTACCTCAACGGCCACTCGGACGTCATAGCCGGCTTCGTGGCCGGTTCCGCGAAGCACATGGAGATGGTCCACCTGAGGCGGAAGCTGTACGGAGGGGTGCTCGACCCGCTGCCGGCGTACCTGCTAGGCAGGGGCATGAGGACCCTGGACCTGAGGGTACGCAAGCACGATTCCAACGCCATGGCCGTAGCCAAGTTCCTGGAGTCCCATCCCAAGGTCTCCAAGTGCATCTATCCCGGGCTGGCGTCGCATCCGGACCACGAGCTCGCGAAGAGGCAGATGGACGGCTTCGGCGGAATGGTGACGTTCGAGGTGAAGGGCGGACGGCAGGCGGCCGAGCGCGCCTTAAAGCGCTTCGAGATCATCGCCAAGGCGTCCAGCCTGGGCGGCGTGGAGTCGCTGGCGAGCATGCCGGTGAACACCTCGCACACCGCATACTCATTTGAAGAAAGACAGAAGCTGGGCATCGGGGAGGGGATGATACGCCTTTCCGTGGGTATCGAGGACCCTGAGGATATCATCGCTGACCTGGATAGGTCCCTGGGACAGGATTAAGAAGAGATCGCCTATAATATCATGAAACCCCTAGGACGATGGGCGGGGAGACCTCCGGTATGAAGACCAAATGGATCGCGTTGATAGTGGCCGTTGCTGGCATTGCCTTGGTTCTGTACGGAGTGCTCACCCCCATCGATTCCGGGGGGACCTCCGGGGGCATGAACGGAAGCGTTGACACCGAGAAGACGACCTACGAGGTCAACAACATCGTCCTGATCATCACCGGGGCGTTCATCGCCGGCACGGGGCTGTCCTACTGGGCCTTCAAGGAGGACTATGTCCCGATAGTCGTCAACGGCAGTCCCCCGGCCCCCGAGGTCCGGGTGGAGGATGCTAAGGAACCGGTCGGTCCGACGGCGGAAGAAGAAGTGCAGACGGTCGAGGATGTTCCGCCGAACATTTCGAACGAGAACCTCTTGGTGCTCAGGCTGCTCAATGGGGACGAGAGGTTCATGTACCGAACCATCGTCGACCTCGGAGGAAGCGCCCTGCAGAAGGACCTCATCGTCCGAACCAAGATGTCCGACGCCAAGGTGTCCCGGGTCATCGACCGCTTGATCGAGAAGGGGTTGGTGACCAAGGAGCGGCACGGGGTCACGAACAAAGTGTCGATCTCCATCGAAAAGTGAGCATAGGGTGTCCAGTTTTCACTTTTCAGCAAACCTTTCACCCCTTTTCAGGTGGGGTTTTATACACCTTTTCAGCGCTTAGAGATCAATCAGATGCGTTGAGATAGCGCATCAAGGAGATGAAAGAAATGAACAAGAAAATGATCATAGGGACCTTGATCGGAACGATGGTCCTCTTCGCGATGATCGCCTCCGTGGCATCCGCGGGATCGGGATTCGCTGCGGGTTCCCTTGATGACGAGACCGGAACGGTCAACGGAGGGAACATGAACGGCGATTGCGATCAGACCCGGGACCAGCTGAGATCTCAGGACCGCGACATGCTGCAGGACGGTTCCTGCGGCGAATGCGCCGGTCAAGCGGCGGATGGAGCGGGTAATGGAACAGGCGTGATGAACCAGATCATGAACGGGCTGCAGAAGCACATGAGGTCCATGTTCGGTGAGGCCTTCGGAGAATATGCGTTCAAGTTCATGTTCCAGGGCACCCTGGTCTAAGCTTGCCGTCCCCCCAAACCCCTTTCCCTAATTTTTATCGTACGCGCGTCCTTCGTGCTCACTCCAAGATTGCCTGGACGAATATCTCCGAGGACAGGCTCCACTCGCGCACCAGGTCCTCCGCGGCATCCAAACAGTCGAAGGGCACCAGCAGCATGACGATGTCGCCGCGGTAGGCGTAGCTCATGGCCCGGGAGAACATTCTGTCATCCTTGTCCAAGGACTCGCAGAGCCATATCTCCCCCACCAGCCGGCGGCCGTCCTTGCGGGTGGCGACGATATCGGGCACGTGCTCGCCGAAGCCTTGCGGTTTGACAGGAAATGAATCCAGGTTCACCTGAAGATCGGAAAAACCCTTGCGGTCCAGGTCATCCGCCCAGGCCTGCAGCAGTCGTTCCTTGCGTCGCCGATCATCCTCGTCCAACATGGCGTCCCGGTCATGGGCTAGATCGTTATTCATGTTTGCGCTGGGTCTCCACTCGCAATATTTATTATCGTCCGTTCCTTCTCACGCCACATGATCCAAAGGCCCCGGGGGACCAGGGATTTCGGCCCGGAGGAGATGGAGGTTCGCCGCCACTTCGAGGACATGATGCGCCAGGAGGCGGTCCTGCACGGCTTCAGGGAGATAGCCACGCCCATCTTCGAGCATACCGAGCTTTTCACCCTCAAGTCCGGTCCCGGGGTGGTCGAGGAGATCTACGCCTTCCAGGACAAGGGAGGGCGCGAGATATGCCTTAGGCCAGAACTAACAGCGTCCGTGGTCCGCTTCTTCGTCAGCGATCTGGCGACCCTGCCGCGCCCGCTTAAAATGTTCTACTTCGGGCAGTGCTTCCGCTATGAGAGGCCGCAGGCCGGACGCTACCGGGAGTTCTTCCAGTTCGGGGCGGAGATCATCGGGAACGCTACACCGGAGACGGACGCCGAGGCCATCGGGCTGGCGGCGGCCATACTGGAACGGACCGGTCTCAAGGACTACCGCATCCGCGTCGGACACATCGGCATCCTGAGGGAGATGCTGGCGAACGCCGGCGTCGCTGGCGATAAAGCTCTCCCGATATTACAGAAGCTGGACAAGAAGATCTACCCGGAGGCGGAGGAGCTGATGGCCCAGGCGGGTGTAGGCCCCAAGGCCGCCCAGGATATCATATCCACCACCCAGGTCACCGGGCCAATATCGGTGCTGGATTCCCGCCAAGGCCCCGCAAGCGATTACATCCGCCAGGTATGCGACATATTGCTGGCCATGGGGTTCGGCAACGTGAGCGTCGACCTAGGCGTCGTCAGAGGTCTAGCGTACTACACCGGCATGGTCTTCGAGGTGGACGCGCCAAAGCTCGGGGCGGAGAAGCAGATATGCGGAGGCGGTTCCTATTCTCTTTCCGAACTATTCGGCGGCGAGAAGGTGTTCTCCACCGGTTTCGCCATCGGCTTCGACCGTACCCTGCTGGCTTTGCAGACCGAAGGTGTGCAATGCGGTAAGGTAGGCATAACCGCCTTCGTGGTTCCCGTGGGCGACAGCGTCCGTACCAAGGCGTTCGAGATCGTGTCCGAGCTGCGCCGTTCCGGTCTGTCGGCCGACGTGGACCTAATGAGGAGAGGGGTCGGCAAGAGCCTTAAGTACGCCGCTACGGTGCCCAGCAAGTTCGCCGTCATAGTCGGGGAAAAGGAGCTGGAGAGCAGCTCCGTAACGTTGAGGGACATGAACAGCGGCGAACAGACCCTGGTCAAGATGGAGGACCTGGTCAAGGAATTGAAACGTTGAGGAGGTTCAGGGCCGGAAGATATGGGGGATCACAAGGGAGATTGAATTTAGGAGGAAAATCGCCTCCGGCCCCTGACGCCTCAGACGGTGCATTTAGCATCTAGTATATAATGATTCTCTTGCTGCAATTAGATTGTATAGATGTATTATTGTCTGAGCTGTCTCGCCAGGTTGTGCTGGTCCAAGGTCCAGTTGACCAAAGCGTCCGCTTTAATTATAACCTCATGTTCCCGGTGCACGTGGTTGACCTTGGCCTTTTTCATTCTCGTCAGTATGTCCACCGCCTCACGGTTCAGCGGCGCCAGGTTCGGCGCCTTTACCCGGTACTGCCCCTTGAGCTGCTTGATCACCAGCTCGGAATCCATGAACACCTCGACCTCGGTTGCTCCTAGCTTCAGCAGCTCGTTCAGCCCGGCCAGCAGGCCATGGTATTCCGCCTCGTTGTTGGTCATGACCCCCAGATAATTGGAGCCGGAAGCTATCTCATGCCCGTCCTGATCGCGGATGATGTAGGCGTAAGCGGAGTCCCCGGGGTTTCCGCGCGACCCTCCGTCGGTGAACAGCTGGAACTTCATCGTTCCGGGAATGTTCTAGGTTATTGATACTACCTGGTATGCGAAACCTTCACAATGTGCGAAAATATACCCTCCAACGCCGCAACGCGGCGCGGATGTCGATAGCATGGACCGAGAGACCATAGCCCGGGTGGCCAAGGTGGCCAGGCTGAACCTCACTGAGGAGGAGATGGAGAGATACGCCAAGGACCTGGACGACATCTTGAATAGTTTCTCGATCATGGACGAGGCGCCGGCCGGCGACAGCTACAGCTTCAACCCCATCCCGGTGGTCGATGTGTTGCGGGAAGATGAGCCGGGCCAGGACCTCGACCCACAGGTGCTCAGGGCTCAGATGGGGACCTACGAGGATTATGTAAGGGGGCCCAGATTGTCTTGAGCGCCACTTACGATCTGATACGTTACGCTCAGCTGAAGCACCATGCGTTCACCGAGATAGTCGATGATCTCGACGATACCAAGTTCCACTTCTCGGCCAAGGACAACCTTTGCGCCGACGGATTCCAGGCGCGGGCGGGCTCCGCCGTCCTGGACGGATACCGTCCGCCGTTCGACGCCACCCCCATCCGCAAAATGAAGCAGGCTGGTGGGCAGCTGGTCGGAAAGACCACCATGGACGAGTTCGGTTTCGGGACGTTCAGCACGAACTCGGCGCACGGCGTTCCGCTGAACCCGTTCGATCCGGAGCGCAGCTGCGGCGGTTCGTCCGGCGGCGCGGGAGCGGCGGCCTGCCTCATACCCGGTCACATCGCCCTCGGAGTATCGACCGGAGGCTCCATCTCCGGTCCCGCCTCCTTCTGCGGGGTGGTCGGCCTTACTCCGACCTACGGCCGCGTGTCCCGTTACGGGCTGATAGATTACGGCAACTCGCTGGACAAGGTCGGCCTTCTCTCCCGTTCGGCATCCCTCATCGCCAAGCACTTCCGGACCATTGCCGGTCCGGACCCCAAGGACCCCACGTCCTGCGCTCAGCCGGTCCTTCCCGAGAAAGGAAAGATGCCCGGTTCTCTCGCGGTTCCCAAGGAGACGCTGCAGAACCTGGACCCCGCCGTCCGGTCGTCATTCCAGAAGGCGCTGTCAACGTTCAAGGATATGGGCGTGGAGGTCCGCGAGGTCTCAATGCCTTCGCTGCGCTACGCCCTTCCGGCCTATTACATCCTGGCGACCTCGGAGGCGTCAACGAACCTGGCCCGCTACTGCGGCATGCGCTTCGGCCGCCGCGAGGAAGAGCTCAACCAGCACTTCAACGACTTCTTCACCGGCGTCCGCTCGGAAAGCTTTGGCGACGAAGCGAAGAGAAGGATACTGCTGGGAACGTTCTGCCGCATGGTCGGCTTCCGCTCCCGCTACTATCTCAAATCACTGGCGGTACGCCAGCTGCTGATCGAAGAATACCGCAAGGTGTTCAAGGACCACGACGCGGTCGTGACCCCGACCATGCCCTTCGTGGCGCCTCGCTTCGAGGAGGTCGGCAGAATGAAGCCGCTGGAGATGTACGGGGCCGATGTTCTGACCGTTCCACCGAACCTCACGGGAATGCCTCACATCTCAGTTCCCTGCGCTTACGTTAACGGTTTGCCGGTAGGGATGCAGATGGTGGCCGACCACTGGAGGGAGCTGGACCTGCTGGAGGCGGCCTCCGCTTGGGAGAAAGCGTTCATCTACAGGTTCCCGGAGGTGTCCCTATGAAGATCGGACTGGAGATGCACTTTCAGCTTCCCACCAGGTCCAAGCTGTTCTGCTCCTGCCCAACGAACTCGGCGGAACCGAACCACAACGTGTGCCCGGTCTGTCTGGGATATCCTGGTTCGCGTCCATCGCTCAACCGCAAAGCGTTGGAAGCGGGGCTGGGCATCGCCCGCTTCCTGGATTGCACGATAGAGGAAAGGGTCTGGTTCAGCCGGAAGACCTACTTCTATCCGGACCTGCCCAAGAACTTCCAGATAACCCAATACGAATCGCCGTTGGGCACGAACGGCCACTTCGACCTGAACGGTCGACGCATAGGGATATGGCGCGTGCATCTGGAAGAAGATCCAGGCCGCATTAAAAGGGTCGGACGTTCCGGCGAGGAGATAGCGTTTGTCGATTACAACCGTTCCGGAATACCGTTAGTGGAGATCGTCACCGCTCCCGACCTGACCTCTCCGGAAGAAGCGAGAGAGTTCATCGATCAGCTGGTCATCGAATTGCGATCGCTGTGCGGACTGGAGGCCCAGGACGAGCAGTCGGTGCGCGTCGACGCCAACATCTCCCTGGGCGAGGAACGCGTGGAGGTGAAGAACGTCCAGGGGCTGCGCAACCTGGAAAGGGCCCTTAAGTTCGAGGCCAGCCGGCAATCGAAGCTACTGGCCGCCGGGAAGAAGGTGGTCAGGGAGACCCGCCGCTTCGATGAGGAGCGGAAGGTCACCTCCTCCGCCAGGGAAAAGGAGACCGAGGAGGATTACGGCTACATCGGGGAGCCGGACCTGGGCGAGTTCTGCATCGGGGAGATGGCCAGGAACCTGGACCTCAAGGAGACTCCATTGGCGCGCGCCAAACGGCTCGTCGCATCGTTCGGCATAGGAGAGGCCACGGCCAAGCAGCTGGTCCTGACGTCCGTTACGCTCACCGACCTTTTCGAGGAGCTGTGCCGCCACGTGCCGCCGGAGAGGGCCGTGTCCTGGACCACCGGTCCGATATCGGGCAACTGGGCGGTGCTGCAGGACCGGGCCAAGTGGCCGGAGATCGTCCAGATCGTGAAGGACGATTCTGACGGACGTATCAACGATAACGAGGCGAAGCGCCGCATACTGTCGTTAGCGGGCGTTCAGCAGGAGGCCGCCGTGGAGGGAGGGGACGATCTATCGAAATTGATATCCGATTTCGTGGACGCCCATCCGGAGGTTTTGGCGGACTATCGCAAGAACCCCAAGGCGGCCAACACGGTCATCGGTCACGTGATGAAGGAGAGCAAAGGGCGTTACTCATCAAAAGAGGTCGTGGAAGAGGTTAGGAAGGAAATGGAAAAAAGGGTTTAGTTATCCTCGTCCTCGTCGGCCAGGCAGAGCAGCTGCAGCTCGGAGAGCTTGGCCTCCTCCACCTTGGTGGGCGCGCCGTCCACCAGGGACTGGAACTTCTTGTTCTTCGGGAACGCTATGACGTCGCGGATGCTCTCGCAGCCCAGCAGCATGGAGCACAGGCGGTCCATGCCCATGCCGATGCCGCCGTGCGGGGGCGCACCGAACTCCAAGGCCTCCAGGAAGAAGTCGAACTCCTTCTGCATGGTGGCCTCGTCCATTCCCAGTATGCCGAACACCTTGCGCTGCATCTCCGGGTCGTGATTCCTCAAGGAACCGGACCCGATCTCGCTGCCGTCGAACACCAGGTCGTACGAGTGGCCCATGCCCTTGGCGCATTCCTTGCCTTCTGGAATGACATCACCTACCGGCCTCACGAAGGGGTGATGGAACGACGTCAATCCGCCGGTGGCCGGGTCCTTCTGGAACAGCGGACAGGATACCAACCAGACGAACTGGTGTCCCTTGCCCTCCAGCAACCCCAGGTCCTTGGCCAGCTTCAGACGCAGCTGTCCTCCGGCCTTGAGGACGTTGTCCCGCGGGCCCGCCAGGAACAGCAGAAGGTCCCCGAGCTTAGCGTCGGTCCGCTTGGCGATCTCCTGGCGTATCCCTTCAGGGAAGTACTTCACGATGTTGGAGCTCAATCCCTCTGGCGTCATGCGCATCCAGGTGAGGCCGCCCATGCCCTGGGACTTGGCCCACTCGATGAGACGATCGACCTGTTTGCGTCCGACGGAACCGTCGGTGTCCTGCTCCTTGATCAGGGAAGCTTTCAGGTTGATGCAGGTGACCATGCCGCCCTTGGAAAGGATCTTCTGGAATATCTCGTAGGGAGCGTCCTTCACCAGGTCGGTCACTTCCTCCATCTCCAAACCGAACCGCACGTCCGGAGCGTCAGTGCCGTACTTGGCCAGAGCGTCCTTCAGGTCAATGCGTGGGAAGGGTGTCCGAAGGGTCTCGTTGAACATCTCCTTCCAGACGAAGGCGTACATGCCCTCCACCATGTTCAGGATGTCCTCCATCTCCACGAAGGACATCTCCATGTCCAGCTGGGTGAACTCCGGCTGGCGGTCAGCCCGGCTGTCTTCGTCGCGGAAGCAGCGGGCGNNGGTCCTCGTCGCGGAAGCAGCGGGCGATCTGGAAGTAACGCTCGACCCCGCCGACCATCAGCATCTGCTTGTAGAGCTGCGGTGACTGCGGTAAAGCGTAGAACTGCCCCGGCATGGTGCGGGACGGAACCAGGAAGTCCCTGGCACCCTCGCGGCTGCTGCGGGTCAGTATTGGAGTCTCGACTTCAATGAACCCCTGCGTCTCCAGATATCGGCGGGCGGAGGAGATCAGCTTGGAACGGAACGTGAGGTTGGCGTTCATCTCCTTTCGCCGAAGGTCCAGGTAACGGTACTTCAGCCGGAGGTCCTCCCCGGGCAGCATGGAGTTCTTCTGCTCGGCCACCTCGAACGGGATGGGCTTGGAGCGGCTGATTATCCTGGCGTCCTCGATGAGCAGCTCGATCTCCCCGGTGGGGTTGCGGGCGTCGGTGGTCCCATCCACCCTGTCCCGAACGGTACCAGTGACGGTCACGACGAACTCGCGACCGATATTATTCAAGATTTTCTCCAACCGGTCCAAGTCCCCGCTGTTGGAGGCCTCAGGGTCGAACACCGCCTGGGTGCTCCCATGGGAGTCCGCTATGTCGTAGAACAGAACTCCTCCATGGTCCCTGTAGAACCTTACCCAACCGGCGAGGGTAGCTCTCTTGCCAAGGTCCCCTTTCGTCAGTTGTCCGCAATGGTGTGTCCTTAACATTTCCATTCCTCTGGTTGGATATGGTCGGTAAGCCGGAGTAACGTGGACGCTCTATTAAATTCTTATCTACTGGAGAAATAGCAAAATGACCATTAATGGCAATAAAATGGCAATTTATAGTTCAAACTGCCAAGATATATAAAGGAAGGTGGACGGTTTGCCCCCTTTCACTTCTGTTCCACCGGGCTGAAGTCCGGCATGAAGTTGAAGGGGTCCTTTATCACGTTCAGTATGACATAGGTGTTGGTCTTCTTGACGCCCTTTATGGTCAGCATGGACTTGACCACCTGACTGAACTCCTCGCGGGAGCGGCAGGCGACCCAGGCGATAGAATCGCATTCACCTGTGACGTCCAGTACGGCTACCACGTTCTTGAGGTCCTTGATCGACTGCTGGACGGTTATGAGGTCCCCCTCAACATAGATGTGCACGATGGCCATGAACTCGTAGCCCAGCTTCATGTAGTCCACGTTCGCGCGGTAACCGCGGATCACGTTCTGGCTCTCCAGATTACGTACGCGCTGTATCAGGGTGGTGGGATGTATGCCCAGCCTCTTCGCTATGGCCCTTGACGACCCCTGGCTGGATCTGCACAACTCCTCGATGATCCTCTTGTCCAATTCGTCGAGCATGATTAACGCCCTGTTGCCCATTTCCAGAACGGTCTCCTTAGATATATGTCTTTCAAGAGTATGAATGAAGAGCGCAATTGTCTAATTCATTCCTTTATAAGCTCAGCGTGGACTATTTACACGAATTAAGCCATCCACAGGTCATGACCGTCAAGCTTTACGAGGCCGACCCTTACCTTAGAGAGTTCACCGCCACCATCACCAAGGTAGAGGGGGATTGGGTCGTTCTTGACCGCACCGGATTCTATCCCGGAGGCGGAGGCCAGGAGCGGGACCGCGGCACATTGGACGGGCGCGATGTGACCGGCATCAAGGGAAAGGAGGAGATCTCTCATCAGGTCCCCGGTCACGACTTAACTGTCGGCTCGCAGGTCAAAGGTATTCTCGACTGGGATAACCGTTACGGCCTGATGAAAGCGCATACCGGAGAGCATCTGCTCTTTTCGTCCCTGTCCCGCCGCACGGAGATGGAGCTGGTCAAGATCTCCCTGTCCAAAGAGAAGAAGGTGCTCATCGTCAAAGGACACCTGGACTGGGATATGGTGAGGGACGCCGTGCAAGAGGTGAACGACATTATCGCCGCCGGGGCCGAGGTCACCTGCCAGCATGTGGACCGCGAGAACATGGGCGAAGGCGGTCCGCGGGTTAAGCTGGACCGAATAAGCGATAGGATGGTCCGAGTGGTAAGCATAGGTGATCACGACAGCGCGGCCTGCGCCGGTGTGCACTTGAAGAACGCCAAGGAAATAGGGATGCTGCTGGTAAGCAAGTTCACCTCGGCCAAGCCCGCAGGCGATTGGGAGATCGAGTTCCTGGTCGGTCCGGAAGCCATCCGGACGGCGGTGGACCACTCAGTTCGCTCACTAATCCTGGCAGAAAGGATGGGAGCGCTGCCGCAGGACAGCCTGACCGCCTTCGACAACCGGGACCGGGAGCTGACGAGGGCGAGGGACTCACTAAAAACATACGGGAGGCTGGCGCTATCATCTCTGCAGCCTGTGAAACTGGGCGAACGGAATTACTATTCTGGTTCCTTCACCGGCCTGGACCGCAAGCTGGTCATGGATAAGGCGAACGAGATGGTGGCCGGTGGAGGTTCCGTGGCCGCCCTTGTGTGCCAGGACGACAAGACCTTCTTGGTGCTGGCCTGTTCAACGGACGTCAGGCTGGATTGCGTTTCCCTGCTGAACTCGGTGCTTTCCCAGCACGGCGGAAGGGGAGGAGGCAAGCCCAATTTCGCCAGCGGAGGTACCGCTGGTCAGGTGGAGGCATCCATCATCATAGATGAGATAATACGTCTGCTCAAAATGAGCTAATAATATCTAAAAAATATTCAAATGAATAGTAACATTATGTAAAAGTGTACAAATGTATTGTTAGTGAATAATTAGATGCACATTTGTTGCCTAGAAAGTTATTTAATATACTTTGTAGTAACCCACTTCCAATGCCTACCAACAAGAACTTCGATGAGATGAAAGAGGACATCTTAAAGAAGGTGAAGAAGGAGAACGTCAAGTTCATCGAGATGCAGTTCTCGGACATACTGGGCACCGTGAAGAGCGTGTCCATCCCCACCACCAGGGTGGAGAGCGTCATCGACGACGGGGTGTTCCTTGACGGCTCCTCTATATTGGGGTACGCGACCATCGAGGAATCCGACATGAGGGCCAACCCCATCCTGGATTCCTTCCAGATATACCCCTGGATAGATTCCGGGGTCAAGACCGCCCGCTTCATGTGCACCATATCCGACCACAGCGGCAACCGCTTCAAGGGAGATCCCCGCTGGGCCCTGGAGAAGATGGTGGATAAGGTAAAGGAGATGGGCTACGACTTCAACGTCGGTCCGGAGTTCGAGTTCTTCATGTTCCCCATGCAGAACGGCGTTCCCATTCCGATCCCGTCCGACGCCGGCGGATACTTCGACCTGATGCCCCAGGACAAGGGCGAGATCGCCAGGAAGGAGATGGTCCTGGCATTCGATGAGCTGGGTTACGACATGGAGGCGGCGCACCACGAGGTCGCTCCGGGTCAACTGGAGATCGACCTGCGCTACCAGAACGCTTTGACGATGGCGGACCGCATGCTCACCCTGAAGTTCGGTGTCAAGTCGATAGCCATGAAGCACGGCCTTTTCGCTAGCTTCATGCCCAAGCCCCTGTTCGGGGAGAACGGCTCCGGAATGCATGTTCACATGTCCCTCTCGAACAAGGAGAAGAACGCCTTCTACGATCCCGACGGAAAGTGGGGACTGAGCGAGATGGCCGTGAACTACATGGGCGGGCTGCTGGCCCACGCCAGGGAGAACTGTGCCATCCTGGCCTCTCACGTCAACTCCTACAAGAGGCTGGTGCCCGGTTACGAAGCGCCCTGTTACATATCCTGGGCCAACATGAACCGCAGCGCCCTGCTCAGGGTGCCCGCGGGACGCGGCATGCGCACCAGGGTGGAGCAGAGGAACCCCGATCCGGCCGGCAACCCGTACCTGCAGTTCGCTGTGATGCTGGCAGCCGGTCTTGACGGCATAAAGAACAAGCTGGACCCCGGCGACCCCACTGAGAAGGACATCTATCACATGTCTCCGGAAGAGCGCCGCAAGCACAAGATCGTGGACCTGCCCATGAACCTCGGGGACGCGCTTGACGTGCTGGCGGAGAGCAAGGTCATGAAGGAAGCCTTGGGCGAGCACATCTTCAACCACTACCTGCACATAAAGAGGCTGGAGTGGGACGAGTACCGCAAGTATGTCACCGACTGGGAGATACAGCGGTACCTCCGTGTACTATGATGTGATCTCACAAACCCCTTCGAAACCCCTTCCTAAACCTTTTTCTGTTCTGTATTCAATGTTCACACATGTGCGGCCGCTTCTCCCTCGGCCTTGTTTACGGATTCTCAACCCGATTCGGGGTGCCTGAGGTGCCAGAGCTGAAGCCCCGTTACAACATCGCCCCCTTCCAGCAGGTGCCGGTGATCGTAGGCGGGGAGGCCAAGAGCGTCAAGTGGATGCGCTGGGGCCTGGTACCGCACTGGGCCAAGGGAGAGGAGTTCGGCCTCAAGCTGGTCAATGTCCGTTCCGAATCGGCCTTGGAGAAGCCGATGTTCAAACCGCTCCTGAACCGCCAGAGATGTCTGGTGCCGGCCACCGGGTTCTACGAATGGCAGAAGCAAGCGACCAGGAAGCGGCCCTATCACATCCGGGTCAAGGATAACGAGTACTTCGCCATGGCCGGGATATACGACACCTGGTCCAAAGACGGTAAGGAGCTGGTCACCTTCTCCATCCTCACCACTGCGGCGAACGAAGCGATATCGTCGATCCACGACCGCATGCCGGTGATCTTGCGCCGGGAAAGGGAGGCGGAATGGGCGTCCAAGGAGGTACTTTCCGCTGATACGCTGTCTGAGATCTTCCAGCCCCTGCCCGCATCTAGCATCGACGCCTATCCCGTCTCCGACATGGTCAACGATTCCCGTGCCGACCATCCTGATATGATGGTGCCGCAGCGCATGCAGCAGGCCACCTTGTTCTGAGGGACGCTGTTAAAATCCCAACTGTTTTTATACCGGCAGGAATAATCCGTCGGACGATCTCATGATGCCAGGAATGGGTAGGGGCGTCAATCCGCGCCAGATGAAGCAGGCCATGAAGCGCATGGGCATTTCGCAAGAGGAGATGCAGGGCGTGGAGGAGGTCGTGATCAGGACCGCGGACAAGGAATACGTCATCAAGGAAGCGGCGGTCACCTGCGTTACCATGCAGGGCCAGAAGACCTACCAGGTGGTCGGGGACCCCGAGATTCGTCCCCGCCAATTGGCCAAGCAGGAAGAACCTGGGGTACCGGAGGAGGATGTCCAGTTGGTGATGTCCCAGACCGGCGTATCCAAGGAGAAGGCTGTGCAGGCGCTGAAGGATTGCGACGGGCAGCCGGCCGAAGCCATTTTGAAGATCATGTCCGGGTGATATACATGTGCCTTGCCATGCCAGCCAAGATCCTGTCCATCATCGGCGACGAGGCCGAGGTGGACTTCGGTGGTGCCATAAGAAAGACCAACGTGTCCATGGTGGACGCGAAGGTCGGTGAGTACGTCATCATCCACGCCGGGTTCGCCATCCAGAAGGTGGACGAGGAAGAGGCTATGGAAACGCTCCAACTGTGGAACGAGTTCCTCGACAGTTCCGAGTGACCTTCTCGCAAACATTTATGTGCTATATCCTTCCCTAGTGACGTCCGAGAAAGCTTATGAGGATCGTTTACGGGCCGATCAAGTCCCTGGGCTTGGGAAGGGTGGTGGCGGTCGATCCGATCAGCCGTTCGCCCAAGGTCTGTAACCTCAATTGCGTTTACTGCCCTTTGGGGTGCGGCGGCATCGTTCTTTTAGAGAGGTCGGACTTCATCGACGACGCCTCGATCCTGGAGCATATAGGGGATTGCCTGCGCCGCGAGGAGTGCGAGGCGGTCATGTTCAAGGGGACCGGGGAGGCCCTGCTGGCCAAGAACATATTCCACATGGCCAGGGTGCTCAGGGAGGGTTCGGGCAAGAAAGTGGTGCTATTCACCAACAGCACGCTGCTGGGCGATCCAGAGGTGTTGGAGCAGCTTGACGCCTTCGACATAATAATCGCCAAGCTGGACGCTGCCAGCGAGGAGACGTTCCGCACCGTCAACAGGCCGCACCCTTCGATCCGCTTCCACGACGTCCTGGAGGGAATAAGGAAAGCTAAAGAGGTCTTCGGGGGCTCCTTCCGCATGCACGTCACCCTGGTCCGGGAGAACCTCTCGGACATCGATAACATTTCCCAGATCTGCCGGGAGATGTGCCCCGATTACGTCTATCTGGAAAGTCCGGAGGGATGTGACCCTTTCCACGCCGTTTGTAAGAAGGACAAGCAGACGGCCATGGACCGATTCTTCGGGATAAAGTGCGTCAGCTCGCAGGATAAAGAATAAGAAATAAGGGAAAAGGAAAAGGTTTCGCTCAATTCTTGCAGAGCTTCAGGAGCGACTCCCACTTCTTGTCCACGTTGACCTGGATCTCGTCGGCCACGGAGGTGAACTTGCCCTTCATCAGATGCTTGAAGCGGCCCTGGGAGCTCAGCCAATCGGATACAGGCTTCTTCTCCCTGGACCCCTCGGCTATGCGCAGCGACTCCCCGGTCAGCCTCCACACGCCGTTCTCGTACTCGTACAGAGGCCAGACGCAAGTTTCCACCGCCAGCTTGGACATGGCGATGGTCTGCGAGCCGTCATGCCTCCATCCGCGGGGACAGGGCGAGATCACGTTTATGAAGGCCGGTCCCGGGGTGTCGATACCCTTCTTGGACTTCTCGATCAGGTCCTTCCAGTTGTGCGGTGACGCCTGGGCGGCGTAAGGAAGGTCGTGGGCGATTATGATGCGTGTGAGGTCCTTCGGGAACTCGCGCTTCCCGGGAACGCAGCTTCCGGCCGGGCAGGTGGTGGTGGACGCTCCCTTCTGGGTCGCCCCGCTCCTCTGGATCCCGGTGTTCATGTAGGCCTCGTTGTTGAAGCACACATACAGGAAGTCATGCCCGCGCTCGATCGCTCCCGATAGAGATTGGAACCCGATGTCGTACGTCGCACCGTCACCGCCGAAGGCAATGAACTTGATCTCCTGGTCCAGCTTGCCCTGGCGTTTCAGCGAGTTGTACGCCGCCTCGACACCGCTCATGGTGGCCGGCGCGTTCTCGAAGGCGGTGTGTATCCACGGGATGTTCCAGGACGAGAACGGATAGATGGTGGTGGACACCTCGAAGCATCCGGTGGCGTTGGCGACCACTACGGGCTTGTCGGTTGCCATGAGCACCTGGCGGGCGATGATCGGCTCGGCGCAACCGGCGCAGAGACGGTGCCCCTCGACCAGCCGCTCCTCGGTGTGGCTCAGCTGCTTTAGGTTCAAAGCCTCACCCCCAGGTAGTTGACGCGCTCTCCTTTTCCGGCCATTATCTCCTCGAAGACTGTGCTGAGCTGTCCCGGCATTATGTCCCTTCCTCCCAGTCCGTAAACGTAGTTGCTGATACGGGGCGCGTCCTTCATGCGGGAAGCGGATTCCAGAACGTCCATGTACAACGCGGCTCCGGTCCCGGGGCTCATGGCCCTGTCCAGTACGGCCACGGCCTTCTTCCCCTTCAGGAACTTGGCCATGTCGTCGGCCGGGAACGGTCGGAACAGACGTACCTTTACGGCTCCTACCTTCTTGCCCTGGGCCCGCAGCTGGTCCACCACGAAGCGGACGGTTCCGGCGGTGGAACCCATGGCCACCATCAGATACTCGGCGTCCTCGGTGCGGTATCCCTCGACCAGATCGTACTTACGTCCGGTGAGCTCGGCGAACTCGGCCATCACCTGGCGGGCGACGTCCATGGCGTTCATCATGGCGGTCACGATCTGGTACTTTATCTCGTAATAGTACTCGGGCATGGCTATCGGCCCGTACGTGGTCGGCGTCTTCACGTCCAGCAGCGGCCTGACGGGCTGGTACGGTCCTACGAACGCCTTGACCTTCTCATCCTCCAAGAGCTCAAAGCGCTCCAGGGCGTGGGTGATGATGAACCCGTCCAGGCAGGTCATTATTGGTAACCTCACTTTCATGTGCTCAGCGATGCGGAAGGCCATCAGGGTGTTGTCGTAAGCCTCCTGAACGTTCTCACCGAATATCTGCAGCCATCCTGAATCACGCGCGCCCATGGCGTCGCTGTGGTCGCAGTGGATGTTGATAGGGCCGCTGAGAGTGCGGTTAGCCACAGCCATAACGATCGGCGTCCTCATGGAGGACGTAACGTAAAGCATCTCCCACATGAAGGCCAGTCCGGCTGACGCGGTCGCGGTGGCCACGCGAGCACCGGCGGCGGAGGAACCGACGCATATGCTCAGGGCGCTGTGCTCGGATTCGGCGCACACGTACTCGGTGTCGACGGTTCCGTCGGCCACGAAGTCCGAATACGCCTCAACGATGATGGTCTGAGGTGTGATCGGGTAAGCGGCCACCACGTCGGGGTTGATCTGCTTCCAGGCCATGGCGATGGCCATATCTCCGTTGACAGCTATCGGCTCGCTCATTCCACTCCCTCCTCCTTCATGGTTATGGCCTTCACCGGACACTGGTTGGCGCAGATGCCGCAGCCCTTGCAGTGGGTGTACTTGAAACCGACCATCTTCTCATCTTTGACGATTATGCTGTTGTCGGGGCAGTATATCCAGCACGTGAGGCAATTCGTGCACTTCTCCTTGTCCACTTCCGGACGTTCGGAGCGCCACTCCCCGGTCTTGTACTTCTTGGAGCTGCCGGCCTCGGTTATCATACCGCCGGCGGCTAAGGAACTAGATCCGTTATCGGCCATTCACTGCACCTCCTCATAGGCCCGCTTGATGGCCCTAAGGTTCTTCTCCACCACGTCCTTGCTCAGCTTGCCGGACATCTTGTTCCGCGTCTCCTCGATGATGGTGTCGATGCTGACCACATTGGTGACCTTGATCAACGCGCCTAGCATGGCGGTGTTGGTCATCGGCCTTCCGATCTCTTCGATGGCGATCTTCGTGGCGTTGACGGCGTAGACGTTCTCGCTGCGTCCGACCGCCTGGATCAATTTGGACTTCTCGTCAGGGAAGTTGGCTATGAGCGCTCCTCCCTCCTTCAGTCCTTCGACCACCTTTCCAGCCTTCAGAAGCGTGGCGTCAATGATAAGGACGACATCGGGGAAGTAGACTTGGCTATGAACCATGATCGGCTCGTCCGAAATGCGGGCGAAGGCGCGGATTGGCGCACCCATACGCTCTGGCCCGAACTCCGGGAAGGCCTTGATGAACTTGCCCTCCTTGAGGGCAGCACCAGCCAATATCTCGTTCGCCGTGACGACCCCTTGGCCACCTCTTCCATGCCATCTGATCTCAATGGTGCTCACAGCATCTCCTCTCACGGTATTCCCTCTAAATTGTTATAATATAAAATCATTTCAGAAAATTGTTTACGAAACACACAGTTAAACAGTGTAAATTCTTCGAAAATACGAGTTACGCACATCGGTTGCGGAATCATCGCTGTCTTAACCGATTTTATTAAGGTCTATAAGATAACCACCATGCTACACCTTCTCATTCCGTAGAAAATTCCTTTTGGAATCGCAAACCGGGCAGTGCCCATTCGGTCGTTCTTCCCCTGATTTTATCAGATAATCTCTTCGATCTGCCTAACAGGTAAGGTGCTGGCTCTTCCCGTAGCTCATCGTTCTATGTACGAACGTACACAGGAATATTATCATAGGACTCATTCAGTATTTAGAAAAATTAATAGACTCCACGCCTATTTTCCACCCGGGTTAGGACATTGAAGGGCCATCGGCCCCTGTGAACTTGCCTGCATCTAACGTTCTTAGAGTGGTGAAACAACCCATGAAAAGGATAGTGAGCATATCTGACCTAGGCAAGAACGACATTGACATCGCCGGTGGCAAGGGTGCCAATCTGGGGGAGCTGGTAGCGGCCGGTTTCAACGTCCCTCCCGGTTTTGTTCTGACCACCGCGGCGTACGATCACTTCATGGAGGCCAGCAAGATCGGGGATCGCGTTAAGGACCTGCTAGCAAAGGTGGACGCCAGCTCCGAGTCTTCCCTCCAGGAGGCATCTACGAAGATCAGGGAGCTCTTCGACACGGTCGAGATACCGACGGACCTCAAGGAGCAGGTGCTGGCCTCGCACAAGGCCATGTTCAAGGGCAAGAAGATGGGATTGGTCGCCGTACGTTCAAGCGCGACCGCGGAGGACCTTCCGACGGCAAGCTTCGCCGGGCAGCAGGACACCTACCTCAACGTGGAGAGCCCCGAGGAGCTGCTAGACAAGGTCCGTAAGTGCTGGTCCTCCTTGTACACATCTCGGGCCATCTACTACCGCGTCACCAAGGGCTTTGAGCACTCCAAAGTGAAGCTGGCGGTCGTTGTTCAGAAGATGATCAACTCCGAGATCTCCGGCATCATGTTCACCGTGGACCCCAATTCCGAAATGCCGCACATCATTATCGAAGCGGGCTACGGTCTCGGCGAGGCGTTGGTCGGTGGAAAGGTAACTCCTGATACTTACGTAGTGGACAAGTTCCACGACAAGATACTCAATAAACGCATAGCCAAACAGACCTGGAAGCTGGTCCGTGGAAGGGACGGGGAATGCGAGAAGGCCGACGTCCCCGAGGACCTGCGCAACGTCCAGAAGATGACCGACGAGCAAATTTTGGCCCTAGGGGAGATAGGCCGCAACATCGAGGCCCATTATGACCGTCCCATGGACATCGAGTGGTGCATCGAGGAGAGGGTCATGTACATCGTGCAGGCCCGTCCCGTCACCACCTTGTCGTCCAACGGCGGCAAGGCTAACGGGAAAACCCAGGACCACGGGCTGGGACAGAGCGCCAAGATCCTGCTGAAGGGATTGGGCGCTTCGCCTGGCGTCGCCGGCGGTCCGGTGCGCATCGTCTCCGATGAGATGAACCTGGAAGTGGTCAAGAAGGGCGACGTGATGGTCACCGCCATGACCTCGCCGGACATGGTTCCCGCGATGACCCGGGCCGCTGCCATCGTCACTGACGAAGGGGGAATGACCTGCCACGCCGCGATCGTCGCGCGCGAACTGGGCATCCCCTGTATTGTCGGCGCATCACACGCCACCGAACTGCTGAAGGACGGCGAGAAGATCACCGTCGACGGCAGCATGGGCGTGGTCTACGAGGGCATCGCCACTCCCAAGAAGGAGGAGAAGGCCACCGTTTCCGTGGTCGCCTCCGCCCCGGTGACCGGGACCAAGGTGTACGTGAACCTGGCCATCCCGCAGAAGGCCGAGGAGGTCTCCAAGCTCCCGGTGTCCGGCGTCGGGCTCATGCGCATCGAGTTCCTGTTCACTTCGTACATACAGGAGCACCCCTGCGCGCTCATCGAGAAGGGCGAGTCCAAGTTCCTAGTGGACAAGCTTTCGGACGGCATCGCCATGGTGGCCAAGGCCTTCTACCCGCGCCCGGTCATCCTGCGCACCTCGGACTTCAAGACCAACGAGTACCGGGACATGGAGGGAGGAGAGAAGTTCGAGCCGCACGAGGAGAACCCCATGATCGGGTGGCGCGGCTGCTCCCGCTACGTCTCCGACTCCTACCGCGAGGCGTTCAAGCTTGAGCTGAAGGCGATAAAGAAGGTCCGCGAGGAGATGGGCCTGAAGAACCTGCACGTCATGCTGCCGTTCGTCCGTACCATTGACGAGGTCCGCAAGATCACCGCCATGATGAAGGATGTTGGCCTGGAGCGCACCCGCGACTTCAAGCTGTACCTGATGGCCGAGATCCCGTGCAACATCTTCATGGCCGAGGAGTTCGCCGAGTGGTGCGATGGGTTCAGCATAGGTTCGAACGACCTGACCCAGCTGACCATGGGGGCGGACCGCGATTCCGACGTCCTGGGCAAGATGGGCTACTTCGACGAAAGGAACGAGGCGATCAAGCGGGCCATCAACATGCTCATCGAGGCGGCGCACCGCAAGGGTTGCACCGTAGGCATCTGCGGGCAGGCCCCGTCGGTCTACCCGGAGTTCACCGAGTTCCTGGTGAAGGCCGGAATAGACACCATAAGCCTGAACCCGGACACCGTGGTGGCCACCATAAACACCATCGCCTCCGCCGAGCAGCGCATACTGCTTGAGGCGGCGCGCAAAACCCTTAAGTAAAACCCTTTCAAGGCTCGCTCTTCAGCAGCCTGGTGGTTATCTCCACCAGGGGGTGGTGCGAGCCGTCTATTATCTTTACATCGTCCAAGGTATACAATCCCTGTTCATCGGCGCTCTTCTCCAGACCGAGCTCGACGTCCCTCGAGGGTTCCAGAACGAACGCCGAGAACTGCTTGACGCCCATCTGCTTGGACGCTAGCGCCCGGTGGTGCCCGTCCACCAGGATGTAGTTCTCGTTGTTCTGGATGACGATGATCGGTTCTACGAGACCGCGCTTGATCTCCTCCTTGCGGCCAAGAAGTTCATCAGCATACACTTCCTTCTGCGTTGGGCGCAAGGCTTCCACGGGAACGATGCGTCTGCGGACCATGATGGACACGCCGTGCTTGGTCTCCAGGAAGTTCTTGATCATTGCTACCTTGTTAGGCGTAGCGCGCTCGATGTGCGAGCGAACGATGTCCAGGTTCGATATTATACCGAGCAGCGTACCGCTCTCGTTGATCACCGGGACGTTCCTCAGGCCGTAACGGAATAGTATGCGCGCCGCATCGTCCAGGTCCATCTTCGGATTCACGGTGACGGTACCCTTCTTGATTATGTCGGAGATGGGCATGTTAGGCGTCTGGTAATTGCGCAGAAGCTCCTTGGCGGTGATGAATCCCACAAGCTTGCCGTCCCTGGTGACCGGCATTCCGTGGAACTCGCTGGAGACCAGAGTCTCCACGGCCTGCTCGACAGTGAAGTCCAAAGGCACGTGGACCACCTCGCGGATCATGTAGTCCTCGACTTTCAGCTTCCGTTCGGCCATGTGATCCGTCATCCAACCGCGGTCGGCGATTAATACCTTTGCCGAGGTACGTTTTTATACGGATCGTTGAAGCCCTTGGGCGGCCTGGGGGCGTCAAAGGATTGCCATATTTGCAAGGCCAGGAAGGGGACCGACAGCACTATGGCCGTGATCAGGGTGACCGCCAAGGAATATTCACTGTCCCAGATGGTCAGCCAGGCGGCAAGGGAGATCGTGGCGAGGAAACCGCCAACGAGCAACAGTATCAGACCCTTGACCTTCTTGCCCATGTATAGGTGGCCCATGCCCATGAATCCCAGGAAACCCAGTCCCAGGCCGATCTTGAAGGCCCGGCTCTGGTCCCTTGTCCAACCGTCGTACGGTGACGGTGACGGCCTATTGTAGGGGACCTCCGGGGGTCTGCTCCACTGCGGCTCGGGGGGTCTTTGGTACTGCTCCTGGTAGGCAGGCTGGACCGGAAGAACGGGGGCGGTCTGCGGGGCAGGCATTTCTAGCGTTACGGGCATAGGCTCGTCGAACACCTTTCCGCAGTAGGGGCAGAAGTAAAGGTCCATATCGCTGACCCGGCCGCATTTCTGGCAGACCCGAGCGCCCTCCATCTGGGTCATAGATCGAGATGTGTAATATCCGGGAGACATTCAACCATCCCTCCTTTCGACAGTGATCGCCCAGTTCCTGCCCATCCATTCGAGGGCATCGCTCACCTCGAGGCGGTCACGGACCCCGGTGTCGAACACCTTGCCGCCCCTGGTCCTCAGGTGCAGGGTGAGGTGCTTTTCCGATAGGGCGTTCGCCTCCGCGGGGGCATGGCTCCAGGCCGAGACGATGTCCTCCCTCCTGATGTACGATGGGCGGCGCAGAAGTCGGTTGAAGAGGAAATCAGGCAGCTCAACGCCTCCTGAATAGATGATCGCTGGATACGCGCCTCTCAGCAGTACGGACCTCAGCACCATGAATTGTAACAGGACCATGACGGTCACGATCGGAATCATGATCAGGAAGATCTCAAGCAGCTCCGGGGCCACGAAGATGCCCACGAAAAGAAATACGCCGGCCAGCAGGAACAGGTCCAGCAGTGAAGCGGTCAGAATCAACTTCTTGCTCCTGAGCCTCGGATCGCTGACCGACAGCGTCCTTACCGGCACCCCGCGAGACATCGATGATATGTCCTTCGTATCCCCCACCGTCTGGTTAAAAGCGCCTATTCATTTATATGTGTTTCTTCAATATTTTACATCTGTGAACACGCGCGCCGATCCAAGGACGCCTGGATATTCTGATTAGACATAAGCCAGCATTTACCGGGCACCTAAGGATTAAATATTACGACTCGATAAGGGGAAAGGCCGTATGCCCCGGTAGTGTAGCGGCCTATCATGAAGCCCTGTCGAGGCTTCGACTCGGGTTCAAATCCCGACCGGGGCGCTTTTATCATCCCTTCCTTCTCGTGTATATCACCACGGCGGCCACGGCCATCACGATCACCGCTCCTCCAATGATCCAGTAAATGAACGGTGTTCGGGGTTCCACTTCACCTGTCCAGATGTTGTCCTCCAGGTCGGCCTCCCATCCTTCCGGGGTGAGAACAGTGGCGTTGACTATCCCTCCCTCAAAGCCGGTCAAGGGAAGGTCGAACGGTTCGAACCCTTCCCCGTCCACTTCGATCTCCCAAAGGAACTGCCTTCCTCCAGCATCCACGGACAACGTGACGGTCACCGGGACCTCCCCTTCGTTCCAGATCTCCCCGCTGAGCTCCCAGCCGGTCCCACGAATGTGATCCAGGTGCATTCCGGAAAGGTAAAGGTTCCCCGAGAGCACCGTGGCCAGACCCTCCGCCTCCGCCAACCCTCCCGAGTCATCGACCACGGTGAGCTTCACGTCGTAACTTCCTTCCTGCGCGAACCGGTGTGTCACCATCTCTCCTTCACCATATGTACCGTCACCGAAGCTCCAGTTGATCGATGAGATAGCACCGTCATAATCCTCCGCAAGAGCGGTGAACACCAGTTCCAGGGGGTGTTCGCCCTGTTCTAGGCGGACCTCGGCGCGGGGGAGCAGGTTCTGGACGACTATTTCGGACCGGTTAGAACCCTCCCCTCCGGAATCGTCGTGGCATATGACGGTGACCGTGTAATTTCCTGGTGATGCGTAGGTGTGCGTGACGTTCGCTCCCTCCAGGGAGGTCCCGTCGCCCATGTCCCAGACGTAGGTGACCACCGATCCGTCGGGATCTTGGCCGGACGCGCTGAACTCCAGAACATCAAGGGACCAGTGCTCGCCCTGCGGAACGGTCAGCTCGACCGTCGGCAGGCGGTTGATCACCATTAAGTAAGAGGTGGTCTGGCCCGTCCATCCCCGGTCGTCAGTGACGGTAAGTTCCACAGCGTATACGCCCGGCGCAAAATAGGTGTGCGAGGGCGACTGCGCGTTGGACGCCTCCCCGTCCCCAAAGCTCCACCGCCAGCTCTGAATGCTGCCGTCCAGGTCGTAGGACCGGTCCAGGAACTGAACGTCCAGAAGGCTCTCCACTTCGGCCGGAACGGTGAAGGCCGCCACCGGCCGGGAGTTGATCACCGCAAGGGACCTGGAGATCGAGGCGTTCGCCCCGTCCTCGTCAGTGACGGTAAGGGTGACCAGATACGTCCCCAGTGCGGAATACTTGTGCCTCACCGTCGAACCACTTCCCGAGGAACCGTCCCCGAAATCCCATGACCAGGAGGTCAGCGTCCCATCGGGGTCCGAGCTCGTGGATGTGAACAGGACGTCCACCAGAGTGGTCACGGACGTCGGGCTCCAGGAGAAAGCGGCGACGGGCGGGTCGTTTCCCACCGCCAGGATGCGAGAGGTGGTATCGCTTCCCCCGTCCGCATCGACCACGGTCAACGAGACCAGATAGTGACCATCGTTCACGAACACATGATCGGGTGACGGCAGATCGGAAACGCTGCCGTCCCCGAAGTCCCAATGCCAGGAAACGATATCGCCGTCCAAGTCCAGGGAGAGGTCCTGGAATCGCACGGTCTCTCCCGGGGCAGGGCCGTCAGGCGTTATGCTGTAATCACACTGGGGGTCCAGATTGACGACCTGGATGATCCGCTCGGCACGGTCTGTCCTCCCATAATGATCGGTAATGGTCAGCGTTACCGTGACCGTTCCCAATACCGCGTAGGTATGCGTCACCGTCGCCCCGTACGCATGTTGCCCATCTCCCAGCTCCCAGGTCCAATTGGCTATTCCTATGCCGCTGTGGCTGTTCGAGTTGACCGTCACCTCATCGACCCGATTGGCCTGCGCCACATCCAGAGTGAACGATGCATCCGGCCGGTCGCGGACCAGGCTGCATCTCATGATCTTGGGATATCGATCGTAGATAATCCCAGTTTCATAGGCCGAATCGAACATACCGTCCGCGCCAACCGTATCCTGGTTTTCCCCGCTCATAGTGTCCGATCCGGACATGTCCGACCAGTGGTTACCACCGACAGGGTACTCCTTTCCAAAGGTGATGTCAGAGCGGACCAGTGCCGCCTGCTGGTCGTTGAACAGCAGGTCGTTCCCCCACACAAGTCCGTCGGAGTCGATGGCCAGTATGCCGACGGAACAATTCTCATAAGAATTACCGTAGACCTCCACGTTCGAACTGTCAATGAGCGCAAGACCGTTTCCGGAACTCCCGAAGAGCGATGACCTGACAACGATATCTTCGCATCCAACCAGATACATTGAGCCGTTGACGTTCTCCACGGTCTCGCCGTTCAGAGCTAAAATGATCTGAAGCGGACCGTAGGTAAGGTTCACGTTCTCCAGGTCATGCTCGAAATGAGCCCGTTCGTCCCCGAAGATGCCCATATCCATTCCATTACCCTGGAACGACAGGTCGCGCAAGGTCATCCCCATGCACCTGTCTATGGAAAGGCCAGATGAGCCTCCGGTCCAGGAAGACGAGGCAACCGTACCGGTCATGTTCAACAGGCGAATTCCAGCACCTTCCTGTCCTACCAGGCGGTTCAGGTCGGCCGAGGAGTTTGACAGCAGCCACTCTCCTGTCTGGCCGAACATGGTGGCGTTGAAAACGCTAATTGAGGTTCCGTCCGACCGCCACCCTGCGCCACCTTCGATGATGGCGTCCCGCAGGGACAGCGTTCCGCCCGACAAGGTGCTGATAGACGCGTCTGACATGCCAGTTAGGTGGGAGCTGACAATATCCAGGTTCCCTCCCTCGGAATCTATGAGGAACGGGGAGCCTCGCACCGTGCTGCCGTTGAGCGACAGCGTGCCCTGAACGGTGAAGCGGTAAGGCAGTTCCGAAGGCTGGAGGGTGAGGTCGCAGTTCACCAGGTCAACGGTCACCGGGGGTTCGATGAGCAGACCTCCAGCGATCGTCATGTTCCCGGTCCAGGTCTCGTCGCTGACCACCCGGCGGTCGACCATCCGGCGGACGGTCACCAGGTCGTTCTCGGGCCTCTGGTCCTCCGCGCACACCAATTGGGCGGTGATGGTGACGGTGGTGTGATTGTCAGGTGTCCAGTCCAAGGGAACTGTGATGCTCTCCCCGGCACCCAGGGAAACGGGCGCGCTGCTCATAAGCATGCCATCGACGAGCAGCCTCAGCGTTCCGGAATCATCGGACTGGCCACGGTTCTGCACCCGCACGGTCACGGGGGACGGTTCTCCAAGCATCGGCCGGTCGATACCGACCTCCATCACGGCCAGGTCATGCACCGCCCTCCCCGGGATGTGCACCCGGGTCTCCGGATCGCCCAGCAGGTTCAGCTCCAGGTACACCCAGCGCATTGCTCCGAGTGAGGAAGCATCTGTAAAATTTTTTTCCTTGGAATAGGATAGGGCGCGTCCCAGATCAGTAACGTCCTTATCGTATATCTGCTCGAAGAACGAGATGTCGAACTTCTGGGAAGAACCGGCGGTGCTCCCGCGTGAATACCATCCATAGCGAGAGTTGCCGATGAAGGCCACCGTGCCACCTTCTCCCTGAATGAACTCCTCGGCTATGCAGTCACCCGGATAAGTTGCCTTTTCATCGAAACCGGCCACACTGCAGGCCTGGGTGTAGATAATGAAGGGAAGTTCGTTGCCCAGTCCCTGAACGTCGGAGCTAGACAGTTCGGCCAGGGATCCGAAGTTGCCGTGGCCCATATGATTTATCACATGCACGCCCGAATCCATGGCCGCCAGAACGGCGCTCTTGGAGAACGAATTCTTATCCTCATAAAGCCTTATACAATCAAGGTCTTCATCGGCCAATACCTCTTGGTATACTTCCTCTTTGTAAGCATCCCCGAATGTTCCATTATCCGAGTAATCAGAAGGATCATCGCTTAGAAATTCCCCGATTAGGGCCAAGTCGTGCCCATACTGGTTGGAGTATCCTCTCTCATAGGTGATAGTTTTATTGACAAAGTTCCAGGCCTGTTTAACGGTAGAGACGGTCGCTCGCCCGACGAAAACCTCCGCCAGCAGATCGGCCTCATCCTTGTTAAGGAACCCCAGCAGCTCTCCGTACACACCGTCCCCATCGATGTCCCAATTCCCGTCCAGTCCCGAGTAATAGATATCGGCAGCCAGCACCTGATATACCGGTAAAAAATTAGGGTCATCGATCGGCGCATCCACCAGGCGGGTAGGTATAATATCATCATCGCCACCGAGCAAGACATAGTCAACACCCCATTCCTGGTGGGCGGCGATTATGAAGTTGCGAACTATGGTCTGGGTATCGTTCCCGGTGTTCCCGTGGGAACGCGGGTCGCCCCAGAAACGGCTGTCAACGAGGATGTCCTCGAGCCTGACGACCGTGCTGCTTATGTCCTGATGCACGGAACCCAGTTCGTTCCTCTCTCCCTTCCACTCGGCCAGCTCGAGGAACGGCGCGGACAGCTCCTGACCGGTTATGATCAAATGCTCGTAATCCCCGGCGGGCAGCAGGTTCGATGTTGTGTAACTGGGCAGATCAGGCACGACCTGCGGGTTGTCCACCAGCTCCTTGACCCGGTCCATGTCCCCGATGTAATCCGTCCGGCCTTGCTCGTAGAACAATGTTATCGTGTAACTGCTGACGAACGACAATGCTCCCGATCCCTCGTCCCAGTACAACGGTCGGAGATCGACGCCGATCACCTCCACTCCTTCCAGCACGTAGCTGCTGGACACGTCGTATGGCAAGCTTTCATATTCGTAACTGAACGAAAGCTCTCCGTTGAGGGCGATCTCCGCCGGATTGATCGGGTACTGCTCCATGAATCCTATGGCACGGGGCATGGCGCAATCCACCTCTAGATTGATCAATTCGTGTCCAGGCGGGACGGCCAGGAACAAAGAGCTGACCGGAAGCGCTGGGACGCCGCCCCGGCCATCGTTCTCCAGGCCGGATATGGCGTAGAGACGTTCGGCCGTCCCCATGTCCACGTAAGGTTCGGAGAAATGGTATTCGTAAGTGATGGACAGCGAGCTCTCAGCTACCGTGGGAGGGGTCTGGAGGACAGGGAACAGAATGAAAGCCGTCAGAAGGATGACCGAGACCATACGGGTGCAGCTGGAGGCTTTCATCGGCGAACCCAGTGGTATGTAGTAGGGAAACCTTCGTATATAATCAGATTTACCCCGCTATCAAGGATAATAGTATTATAAAATATAATATCGTATTAAGCAATTGAGATAAACGATTTGAGCCATGGTGAGACGATAAGAATGGTCGCTATACTAGGTACCCTGGGCTTCCGTGCCAATTCCCTGCTCCCTACTTTGGAATCCACGCCCGGCGTGGACAAGGTGGTGGTCTTCTGCAACGACCATCCTCGCGCCCTGGAAGCGCTGACGGACGTGCAGAGGGTATGCTCGATCATGGGCATACAGATCGACCGGGTGGCCATGCCGGACGCTTTCGACCTGCTGCAGGCCGCCAAGGCCATGCGCCAGCAGGTGCATCACCTGAAGAAGGACGGTCACGAGATCGCGGTGTTCAACATCGCCGGCGGTACCAAGATGATGAGCGCCGCCGCGCTACTGGTCTGCGCCATGGAAGGTCTCAACTCGGTCTACGTGCATGATGAGACCTATCGCGAGATACCCCTGCCACTGCTGAAGGTCGATTATTCGCAACTGCTGACCACAGCCCAGAAGGAGATACTGACCTACATCTGGACGAATCGCGCCAAGCCCATGACCCAGGTGGACATCGCCCTGGGCATGGGCAAGCACAAGGCCACCATCAATCACCACATCCAGATGCTGGAGGGGAAGAACATCCTTCACTTGGTGGAGGACCAGAGCGACCGCCGCAGGAAGGTGGTGAGGGTGGACGACGCCTTGGAGCTGATGCTGGAGATGGATTGATGGAAGGCCGGAAGGACCTGCTGGTCAGCACGATCGGCATGGAGATCGGTGATATTATCGCCGGGATACGGTCCCTTCCGCACGATAATTTGGTCCTGGTCACCGACGCCGCTATGGACGAGAACGCTTCGACCCTAGCATTCCTGCGCAGGCTGGGCATACGTCACGAGGTGCTCCTGGTGGACCCTTCCGACATAACCGGCTCCGCTCTGCTGATCGAACGCAAGGTCCAAGACCATCTCGACAAGGGATGGCGCGCCAGAGTGGACATCACCGGCGGGCGGAAACTGCTCAGCGACGCGGCGATGCTGGCCGCGCTCTCCACCGGTTCCGAGATATGCTGCTTCGAGATGGGGGCCAGGAGGTTCCCGCTGCTGACGGCCATGGGGGTGCGGGAGGCGCTGCCTAAAGACCTGGCCGAGGTCCTTCGATCGCACGAGTGGCCCATGCTCCTTGGGGATATCCAGGGAAAAGGGAATGACAATCCCTTGCCCGTCATGCTTAGGCGCCTGAAACAGATGGACCTGGTCCAGTTGGAGGAGCGAACCGTGCCGATGATATGCCTGACGAAGCGGGGCAAAGCCTGTTTGGATTGGATGAAGAGGACGAAAGAGCTCAGCGGATCTTCGGAATGACCTCGTCGAACAGATAATCCAACCGTTTGTGGAACTCCTCCTGCTGGACCTTCCATTTTCGATTGAGGCCGGAGTCCTGCATTAGATGCATCCCCTCCGGGTTGAGCGGAAAGGACCCGGAGACGGTGCAAACAACAATGCTCCAGATCCGGCGGGCGGCGTCGATCGAATAGCCGCCTCCGCCGGTGACCAGATAGCGCCCGTCGCAATGCTCATGCGCCAGCCGGTGGGTTATCTCCGCCACCTTCTCATAGGTCCGGGTGGTCAGCCCCATCCCGACCATCTGGTCGCTGTAGTGAGCGTCCGTTCCGAACTGATGGATGATGATCTCCGGACGGTACGCCTCCAGGGCCGCGGAGAGCACCTTGTCATAGGTGGGGGCGTAGACCTCATCAGGAGTGCAGCGAGGCAGCGGGACGTTAATGGCATAACCCTCCCCCTCCCCCTCGCCGAAATCGGTGACCGCCCCGGTGCCCGGGTAGAATCCAGGCCCGTAGCGGTGGAAGGAGACGGTCAGTATCTTCTCCCCGTTGAATATGGACTGGGTGCCGTCACCGTGATGTCCGTCAATATCCACGATCGCTATGCGCTCGTAGCCGTACCTGCGCTGCAATCGTCTGGCAGCTATCGCCAGGTCATTGAACACGCTGAACCCCGCCGCATGGTCCCGCCGGGCGTGGTGCAATCCGCCTCCCGGGGTCATGACGTGGTCGAATTCTCCCCTGGCGATGCTCTCCGCCCCGTGCATGGTGGCGCCCACGGCGGCCAGCGCACCTTCGAAAAGACCATGGCATACCGGGGTGTCGCCCATGTCCAGGTACCCGGTCCCGGTGGCGCTCATCTCCTTGACGTACTCGATCAGCGAGAGATCGTGCACCTCTCTCAGGTCCTCTTCCGTGGCCGAAGGGGATTCCACGTACTCCAGACGGCCGTCGAAGACGTCCAGCTCCCTCAGGGTGTCCCTGATCATCTGGAACCTGATGGGCTGATAGGGATGATCTGGCCCGAACTGATACCTGAGCAGATCATCGTTATAGAAGAAGGCAGTGGTACCGCACATCAGGGATCCTTGTCCATCGGCCTTCCATCTTTAGGTGCTATGGAGACCAAATAACTTTTCCCGTCTCAATCGATAAAGTCAATGGAAATGGAACCTTCCTTGACCGCCAGGCGCTTGGATATCATTCCCGCTTCCACCCAGCAGGCGTTCATCACGCCGATCGGGACCAGGCAGGTAGGTGTCAGGATGCCGTCCTCCGCTGCCGTCAGGATACGCGAGCCGCGTTGCTCGTTGATGTCATCCATAGTGACGCTGCCCAATCGTTCCGCGTAGTTCATCACGTTGGAGCAGTCCGATTCGATGCGGACCTTGAGACGGTCCTCTCCGTCCATCTCGGCGGTGACCCAGGTCTCGTGCGAGCATATGGGGGTGACCACTTTGACCCTGGAAACCATGATGATAGCGAATGGGTGATTTGGTATAATTTTCTTTCACGGATCTTCTTTGAGCACAACGTCCGCGACGGTGCCGTAATGTTCGTGCCCAACCAATGCTATCATCTGATAGCATGTCATGTTCGCCTCAGTAATACGAAGCTGATAATAATTTATACTCACATAGTATTACTGAGAGCACCCAATTTAAAAGGTGCTATCATGAGATTTCAGAGAGCTCTCGCCACGTTGATGGTCCTGGCCTTGCTGACCATTGCCATACCTGTAGTCACCCAAGCGGATTCTGCGAACGACTCCGCCATAAGCATAACCGATTCACGGGGTGTCACCACCAACCTCACCGGGCCGGCAGCGCACGTCGCTTCGTTCGGAGCCTTCGCCACCAACACCCTGGTGGACATTGACATGCTCGGATCCGCTGTGATATTCGACGCCACTTCCGAGTTCAACAAGAGCGCCATACCGGAGATGCAGGGCTTGCCGGCAGACATGTTCATAACCGTCAGCAGCGCCAACAAGGATGCCGTGGTCCAGAAGATGCTGGACCTGGTGGACGACGGCGCCTGGAACAAGACCACCGATGTCATCTTCGGATACGGCTACTCATATCTGTCCCCCACCTGGATCGAGCTGGAGGGACTGGGGTTCAAGGTCATTACTTTCTACCCGAACTCCTACGACGGCATCGTCCAGGTCGTGAAGGACATCGAGACGGTCATGGGCGCCGATCACGAGCTATCGGACTGGATGGGCTTCGTGAAGGATTACATCGCCGACACTCTGAGCCTGAACGGTATAGATGAGGAATCCGAGTTCGTCACCGCTCTGTACGCTAGCTACAGCAGCGACATCCTGAAGCTAGGTAACAACGGCTCAGTGACCGTGGACTTCATCAACTACGCCGGCGGCCTGAACGTGGCCCAGGACGTCAACAAGACCGTGCCGACCTACACCGCCGACTTCACCGCCATCCTCCAGCTCAGCCCGGAGTACGTGCTGCTGGACGGTTACTACAGCGGTACGGCCGATGACTTCTCGGACATGATCATGGACGATAGCATCACCGTGTACAAGCTGAACAAGTCCTGGAACTCTTACTGTCCCGATGCGACGGAAGGTCTCTGGACCATAGCCTGCCTGTTCTATCCCGAGCACTTCGAGGGCGAGGTGCCGGTGGAAGGACAACCGGTGATCGGTCCGATATCCATTACCGATTCCCGTGGCGTAACTACCAATCTCACCGGACCGGCGACGCATGTCGCAGCCTTCGGAGCCTTCGCCACCAACACCCTGGTGGACATAGGGATGCTGGACAAGGCGGCGATCTTCGACGCCTCTTCCGAGTTCAACAAGAGCGCCATACCGGAGATGCAGGGAATGCCTGCCGACAGTTTCGTAACCGTCAGCAGCTCCAACAAGGACATGGTGGTACAGACCATGCTCGACCTGGTTGACGACGGGAAGTGGAACAAGAGCAGCGATGTTGTGCTGGGCTATGGATATTCATACCTTTCCACTGTCTGGACCGACCTAGAGGATTACGGCTTCAACGTGGTCACGTTCTACCCGAACTCCTACGACGGAATCGTCCAGGTGGTGGAAGACATCGAGACCTTGACCGGAGCCAACCACAGTGTGTCCGCGCATATGACGTTCGTTAAGGAATACATCGCGCAGACCCTGGAGGACAACGGTATAGACAACGATACGGAACGCGTGACCGCCATCTATGCCAGTTACAGCAGCGAGACGCTGAAGATCGGCAACAACGGGTCGGTCACCGTGGACTTCATCAACTACGCCGGCGGCCTGAACTTGGGTGAGGACCCGGAAAAGACCGTACCGACCTATACTGCCGACTTCTCGGCCATTTTGCAGCTGGACCCGGAGTTCGTACTACTGGACGGCTACTACGCCGGTTCCGCCGAGGAGTTCAAGGCCATGATCGGCAACGACGACATCACCGTCTATAAGCTGAACAAGTCCTGGAACTCCTACTGTCCGGACGCCACGGAAGGGCTGTGGGCGGTGGCCTGCCTGTTCTACCCCGACTACTTCGAAGGGGAGCTGCCGGCGGACTGGGGCAACGATGATGGAGATGGCGAGGTGGATAACACCATGATCTACGCCGTGGTCGGCATAGTGGTCATCGTGGTGGCGATCGCCGCGGTATTCCTGATGAGAAGGAAGGATTAGGGTCCCTATGCTTCTCTACAAACCATTTTATCGTCCCTTTCTTTGAGGTGAGGTTACATGGACAGCGTCGCAAAGCGTAAGAGAAGGGCCACGGCGGTCTTCGCGGCACTGTTCGCAATTCTATTCATCTTCATGGTCCTGGACCTGGCCCAGGCCTTCATCCCGCTGACGTTCCAGGAGGCCTTCTGGGCCCTGTTAGGCCGGGGAACGGAGACGCATCAGATAATCATCTGGAGGATGAACCTGCCCCGGGTGGTCATGGCCATCCTGGTGGGCGCGGGTCTTGGGATAGCAGGTGCCGTCATGCAGGCGGTGTTCCGCAATCCCATGGCATCCCCTTACATTCTGGGTCTTTCGTCCGGTGCCTCGCTCGGTGCGGCGATCGGTCTGACCTTCGCCGTGGCCTGGATGCCCCAGATGCTGCTGGTGCCCTTGTTGGCGTTCGCCTTCTGCATGGCCACCCTGTTCCTGGTGTACTACATATCCAACGTGGGCGGCAGGATTCCTACGGAAACGCTGCTCCTGGCCGGTATCGCGGTGGGTTCGCTGCTCTCGGCACTGGTGTCGCTTCTCACCTACATGGCGGGGGAGCAGATGCAGGGCATCGTGTACTGGACCATGGGGAACCTGACCAACGCCAACTGGGAGAACATAATGATCGTGGCCCCGCTGATCTTCGCCGGCAGCCTGATCATGGTAGCATCTTCCAGGGACCTCAACGCCATGATGCTGGGCGACGCTCACGCTCTTGATCTCGGAGTAGAGGTCAAGAAGGTCCGCCTGCAGCTGCTCATCGCCTCCGCCTTGGTCACCGCCGCTGCGGTCTCCTTCGTCGGCGTGATAGGCTTCGTCGGCCTGGTCGTTCCGCATATACTCCGGATACTGATGGGGCCGGACAACCGGGCGCTGCTGCCCGCCTCGATAGTGGGAGGCGCGGCCTTCCTGTTGATGTGCGACTTTATCTCCAGGGTCATCGCCCCTAGCATCGGAATCCTTCCAATTGGAATAATAACTGCTCTCATCGGCGCCCCGTACTTCATCTACCTGCTGCGGAGAAGGCGCAGCGAAGTGGGGTGGGACTGATGCTGACCGCGGAGGGGATAAGCTTCTCCTACCGGGAAAAGCCGGTACTGCAGGACGTGGACCTCGAGGTGAGGAAGGGCGAGATAATCGGCATCCTCGGTCCCAATGGCTGCGGGAAGACCACCTTGCTCAAGATACTGAACCGCAACCTCAAACCGCAGAAGGGCCGGGTTCTCATGGAGGGCGTGGACCTGGAAGAGATGTCCAAGAGGAAGATCGCCAGGCAGATAGCGGTCGTGCCGCAGAGCAACGAGATACGCTTCGCCTTCACCGTCCGGGACATAGTCAGCATGGGCCGGATGCCGTTCCTCGACCGTTTCCAGGGCGAGTCCGGTGATGACATGCGCATCGTCGAGGAGGCGATGGAGAAGACCAGCATCAAGGAGTTCGCCGACCGGCTGATAAGCCATATGAGCGGTGGCGAACGTCAGCGGGTGATCATCGCCCGCGCCCTGGCCCAGAGGCCGGAGATAATCCTTCTGGACGAGCCGACCCTGCACCTGGACATCAATCATCAGTTCGAGGTGCTGGACCTGGTCAAACGCTTATCGAGGGAGGAGGGGCTGACCGTGGTCATCGTCTCCCACGACCTTCCTATGGTGGTGAAGTACTGCGACCGCATGGTCCTCGTCCACGACCACAAGGTGCACGCGCTTGGCACTCCCGAGGAGGTCCTAACGCCGGAGAACATGCGGGTCGTCTTCAACATCGACGCCATTCTGGAGCATGACGAGGTGCTGAACGCCCCGGCGGTTAAGATAATCGGCTCCTGCAACCGCCGTTGACCTCCATCGGCGATGTGCATTAGAGTACGCGCTTATCGGGGAAAGTTTCAAGAGGGGGCTTTTCTTGCGTAGATGCATGCGACAGCTCCTGAGGGGAAAGATACACCGGGCCACGGTCACCGCCGCCGAGCCGGAGTACGTGGGGAGCATCGTCATCGACCAGGACCTCCTGGAAAGGGCTGACATATGGCCTGGGGAGAAGGTTCTGGTATCGGACGTGGACAACGCCGCCCGCTTCGAGACCTACGCCGTCGTTGGCAAGAGGGGCTCTGGAGTGATAAGCGTCAACGGCGCCGCCGCCCACCTGGTGAACGTCGGCGACAAGGTCATAATAATGGCCTTCGAGCTTACCGACCAGCCCATCCCGTCCAAGGTGGTGCTGGTGGACCAGAACAACCGTTTTATATGCAACCTCTGAGGCCTGGCCCCGGACTAAGAAAACTTTATCTCCAACCACTTAATACTTGGGATAGGGAAAACCAATGGCAACCGGCGAGTTCGACAAGTTGATGAAGGACGGCTATCGGCTTATGGATGAAGGGGAATACTCTCAGGCCCTATCCAAGTTCGACAAGGCCGTGAAGGCCGATCCGACCAACCCCTCCGCGTATTTGGCGAAGGCGGACGCTGGCGTGCTGGTGCCCAAGGTCTCTCAGGAAGAGATCATCGCCCTCTACAAGAAGGCGTCCGAGCTCGATCCGGAGAACCCCTTCATTCTGCAGAGCTGGGGAGCCTTCTGCATGGACATCGGCCTCTTCAATGACGCGGAGACGTGCTATAACAAGGCGGCCCAGATCGACCCGGAGAACGCCACTTACTACTACTCGGAGTTCGGCGTCGAGTATTACAAGAAGGCCCTCGTCGTTTACGAGTCCCGCCTGGACGAGCAGACCCGGGCCATCATATCCAAGAAGGCCCTGAAGTACCTGCTGAAGTCCATCGATCTGGACGAGGCCTCGGCCAAGAAGCTGCTCTGATCAGTGCAGAAGGCGCCTATCCGGTCCGTCCCGGCGCAAATGGTCATCCCTGCGCTCCGGCGAACATTGGTCGCAAAGGCGTCCGTGCTTATCGTAATGCGACGGACAGAACAGGCGGCCACACATGGTGCAGCTGTACCTTGCTGGCCTGGAGCAGATCGAGCATAGACCCAGGACCTCCATGCTTTTCGATTGTCGGCGCTAGTAAAAATAAGTTCTCTCAGATGAGGCCCAGGGATAGCAATCCCTCGCGGACGCCCTCGGCATGACGTCCCCGCGTGACCAGGTCCGCCGCGCTCTTGGCCCTCTCGGAGGCGTTGGCGACCGCCACCCCGTAGCCGCACTCCTTCAGCATGAGCGCGTCGTTGTCCGCGTCCCCGAAGGCCACCACGTCCGCCGGGTCCACGCCGATCAGCTCGCATGCTTTTCGAACTCCGGACATCTTGTTGTGCCCCTTCTCCATCAGGTGTATGGCGAAACCGGTGGCCTCCACCTCCAGCGGCCATCCGTCGAGAGCTTCCAGCACCTTCGCCAGGTCCGTCTCGCGATTAAGCCCGACCTCGGTATGTCGCCAATGATCGGTGTACAAACGGCGAACGCCAGGCATCACCTTGCGCAGGTGCTCGTACGCTTTCATTGGAACCTCGTTGGAGAATAGGGTGTGGACCTCGTCCCGGTACGAGACGATGCCGCCGTTCTCGGCCACCACCGGGCCGCGCAGCCCGATGAAGGTGGCGAGCCCATAGACCACTGGCAGAACGTTCCCGCTGGCCAGCATCACCACGCGTCCGTTGTCCTGGGCCTGTCGCAGCACCTCTATCCCCAGGGTCTGGATTATCTTCGAGGAGTTGGTGATGGTGCCGTCCACATCGCACACCACCGCCTTGTATGCCATGTCTACACCAGATCGGTTCGCAGCTCGCCGAGGGTGGTCACCCTCTCGGCCATGGCGTTGTGCTTGTGGATGGACTCCTCGCTCTCACTGCGCACTGTGACCACGGTGTCGTCAGGCAGCTTGGGGTAGCGCTTGAGTATCAAGGCCAGATTGTCGCGTACCACGTCCTCCACGAACTTGGGGTTGCGGTGGGCGTTGATGACCACGTTGGCCTCCTCCGTCCGCTTCAGGATCTCGAAGGTCGGGCTGGAGAATGAGGCTTCCACGATCTCTATTAGGTCATCGACCTCCACATCGAATTGCTCCGGTACCTCCAGCATGGCGGTGGTCACGTTCCTCTGGTTGTGGGAAATGGTCGGAAGGCAACCATCTTGCTTCAGGGGGTTGCCCTGGATCTCGTCCACGGACTCCATCGCACAGGGGCAGGCGGTCATTCCGATCACGCTGGCCCCGATCATCTTCAAAAGCCCGTCGCCGCGCTTGTGCGTCGCACGAGCGATGAGCTTGTACGATTCGATGCTCTTGCGGCCGGTCGGCAACGAGCGCTCTAAAAAGTAATCGCCTTTGATATGCACCTCGGCGTAGGTGGCATACTCATGCCGGTCCAACAGCCTCCGGCAAATGTCGGAAGCCAGGGTCTCCAATCCCTTTATCGGTTCGGCCACTCCTTGCTCCACGATCTCCGCGATGACCTCTAGATTTCGTGAGAGGTGCGAGCCTCTCTGAGTGGATGGCAGGTCCACAAAAACATCGATCTCGCAGGTGAGGCAGGTGTCCCGGCCGTCACGGTGCACGCGGACCGGCTTCTTGACCCCGGTAACCCCTACCCGGGTCAGCTTGAACCCGTTGGTCAGGTACCGGTTCTGAACATCGCTCTTGGAAATTCACATCACCGCCTCCTTCAACGGGGGGATATCTTTATATTTTAGCCCATCAACAAATTTTTTGGTAAAACTATGGGTTCCTGGTGGATGCTCCCTCGTCATTGCTTTATATCCAGGACAAAATCCCCCTACGATGATTTGCGGCCTTGACGAAGCTGGCCGGGGACCGGTGATGGGTCCCCTGGTCGTCGCCGCGGTGATGGTGGAGGACGACCGTCTGTTCCGGGAATGGGGGGTCAAGGACTCCAAGCTGCACAAACCGGACGAAAGGGAAAGGCTGGCCGAGCTGATAATGGCCAACTCCTCCTGGAAGGTGGTCGTCATCGAGCATGGGTCCATCGACGAGCGCAAGGGCTCTACGTCCCTGAACACCCTGGAGATAAGGGCGTTCGCCTCATTGCTGGACGAGCTTCAGCCGCAAAAGGCGTTTGTGGACGCATGCGATGTCAGCGAAAGAAATTTCAAGACCGCTCTGACCAGGGCGATGAGGACCCGGCCGGAACTGGTGTGCGAGCACAAGGCCGATCTCAACTATCCGGTCGTGTCGGCGGCGTCCATCGTGGCCAAGGTGCGCCGGGACGCGGAGATGAAGCGCATCGGCGAGGAGCTGGGCGACGTTGGAAGCGGTTATTCCTCCGATCCCAAGACGAGAGCTTTCCTGGAAAATTGGATAAGGGAGAAGGGGGATCTGCCACCATACACCAGGAGGTCGTGGGCCACGGCCAGGGACATGCTTTGTTCATCCAAGACCTCCAAGCTCAGCGACTGGGAATGACATGACGACCAAGGACCACTTACTGAACGCCATTGACAAGTTCAACGACAAGATGCATTGCGATCTCCAGATGCGAGATGAGATCGGCCATCTGACGAAGAAGGTCAACATCGACCTGGGCACCGAGCATTATTCCTTCCTGCTCAGGGACAGCTGCATATCCTGTCTCGACGAAGGGCTACTGGAATGCCCCGACATAGTCATCTGCTCGGACCCCACGACCATCGACGATCTCTTCACTGGCAAAATGAAGCCGATGAAGGCCTGGGCCCTGCGCAAGGTGGTCATAAAAGGTTCTCTCGAAGACATCATGAAGCTGCGCAAGTTCTTCTGAACCAGCCATCGCCGGAATGTAGAAAGGTTTATAACCGGCCTACGCATGATGGGGAAATACCAGAGCGGGGTAGGGTAGCCAGGACATCCCGTCGGGCTCATAACCCGGAGACCGGTCGTTCAAATCGACCCCCCGCTACTTCTCACATCTCTCAACTTCCATATACGAACTCGTGCATTCCTTTTCGCCGGGTCTTATGCGCACTGACGTTCTGATCATCGGGGGAGGAGCCACCGGGGCGGGCATCGCCAGGGACCTCGCCCTGCGCGGGGTGAACTGCCTGCTGCTGGAGATGGGGGACTTCTGTCACGGCGCAAGCGGCGGAAATCATGGGCTGCTGCACAGCGGCGGTCGGTACGCGGTGAAGGACCCGACGTCCGCTTCCGAGTGCGCGCTCGAGAACGCCGTTCTCAGAAGTATCGCGCCTTTCTGCATCGAGGACACCGGCGGTCTGTTCGTTTCCCTGCCGGAGGACGATCCGTCGTTCGCTGACACCTTCGTCGGTTCCTGCCGGAAGGCCAATGTCCCCTTCGAGGAGCTGACGGCCAAGGAAGCGCTTCGGTCCGAACCAGAGCTCAGTTCTCGTGTGACCAGGTGCCTTAAGGTCAATGACGGCTCGATAGATCCATTTTCCCTGGTCCAGGCCAATGTGGACGATGCTCGTTCCGCTGGTGCCAAGGTCCTCAATCATTGCGCCGTCACTGGTATGACGGTCGAGAACGGAACGGTGGTCGAGGTCGAGGTCCGGGACCGGCGCGGCGGTATTCCTGCATCGATCGTTCCGGAGATAGTGGTCAACGCCGCCGGGGCCTGGGTTGACGAGGTGGCGAAGCTGGCCGGCTGCCGCGTCCCCATGGGATTGGACCAAGGCAGCATGCTGGTCATGGACGGTCGCCATTGCCGGTACGTGGTGAACAGGCTGAGGTCGCCGTCCAACGGTGATATCATTGTTCCAAACCACACGTCCACGATCCTGGGCACCACCTCCCGGCCGGCGGGCGCACCGAACGATGTGACCGTTTCCAGGGAGGACGTCGATCTCCTGGTCAGGGAGACGGCGGCCATGATGCCTTCCCTGCGCGAACGCCGGACGATCCGTACGTACGGCGGAGTCCGGCCGCTACTGGGCGGAGGCGGGCGAGGGGCCAGCCGCTCCTTCGCCATGCTGAACGACGAAAGGGTAGGCAACCTGATCAGCGTGGCCGGCGGTAAGCTCACGACCTATCGTCTGATGGCCGAAAAGGTCTCTGACCGGGTCTGCGAGATGCTGGGAAGCAGCTCCAATTGCCGTACTCATAAAGAGGCGCTCGGACCGCCTGCGAACGGGAAAGGTGATTCCATCTCTGCCGTGAGGCTTGTGCGGAAGTACGGAAGATCGGCATCCTCTGTCGATACTACCGATGCCCGCGTGGTGTGTTCTTGCGAACAGGTGTTGCGCTCCGAAGTGACGGCGGTGCTGAAGGCTGGAGACGCCTTGACCTTGGCCGACGTCATGCGCAGGACCAGGGCGGGCATGGGCTATTGCCAGGGATTCGATTGTGCGCTGTCCGTCCTGGAGATCATGATGGAACAGAACGGCATCGACCCAGTTCCCTCTTTGAACGAGTTCCTGGGGGAAAGGGAGCGCGGCCTGGAGCACACGAGCGGTGACCAGCTTCGACAGGAGATGCTCCGCCGGCATGTTCTGAATGGGGTGTATGGCTTGGGGGTTAGGGAATGAGCTACGCCCTCGTCGTTGGCAACGGGGCGGCCGGGACCTTCTCTTCCTGGCTCTTGGCCAAAAGGGGTTGGGAGGTCACCCTGGTGGGCAGGGGGACGCCAAGCACCGCCCTGTCGACCGGCTGCCTGAGGTCCGGACCGAACCTGTGCCGAGCGGAGATATCGGAATTCCTGAACAACGAGAAGATGCCCTGGGCGTCCGGACAGAGGGAGGGCATCAGCAAGATCGGAACCTCGTACAGATGCTGGATGTCCCCGTCCCACTCAACGTGGAAGGAAGGGGAAACGCCAAAGAGCATCGCCGTGGTCGGTCTCGACGGGCATCCTTCCCTGCTGCCCCGCGTCGTTTCGGCCATGCTGAACGGTCGGAAGATCAAGGCAACACCGTTCACGATACCTAGCCAGGTCCCCTCGGACGTTCCCTTGACGTCTTCCTTCCGCAAAGACGAAGCGTGGGAAGGCCTGGCCGAAGAACTGCAGGGGCTATCGGCCGAGGCGATACTTCTTCCGTCCTTGGTCGGCCTGCAAGATTACCACAGACTGGACCAGCTGGAAGGACGCTGCGGAAGAAATGTATTGGAGGCCATAACTCCCCTGGGCTCGCCAGGCCAGAGGCTGGCGGACCTCATGCTCTCAAAGGCCGCGGAGGCTGGCGTCACCATCTGGGACGGGAGGAAGGTCACCGCTCTGGACGTGGAAAACGATGCCGCGATCGGAGCAACGGTAGTTGGAGGGATGGACGCCCGCCACATCTCCGCGGAGGCGGTCATCCTGGCTACCGGAGGCCCCCTGGTTGATGGTCTGGTCCTGAAAGAACGGGACGTCAGCGACCCCCTCGGCAAGTTCCGGATCGTTCGCTCTAAATTTCCTCTCACGGGCGGTTACGATAGCTTGAACGGCATGCTCATCAACATCGATGGTCGTCCAATGGTCAACGTGGCCGGCGCCGGGGACTGCCTTTCTTCCGGAAGTAGGGAATACGGCTCCGGGCTGACCGAGGCCCTGGAAAACGCGTATCGCGCCGTCAGGGCGCTGGAGGGAACATGAACGAAGGCCGATGCGTGAAATGCGGGAGCTGCCTGAGGGTCTGCCCGGTGCTCAACGACCCCTTGGGAGAACAATTTCCAGGGCCGCGGACCACCGGGGTTGACGCCGCGCGATTCTTGGAACGCGACAGCATCGGTCAGAACGCATTGAGGTGCACCATGTGCCATGCCTGTGAATGGGCCTGCCCATCCGGGATCACCCTCACCCGTTCCATGCTCAAGCTCAGGTCGGAGATGTCCGCAGAATGGCTTCCCGGCCACCGCAAGATGGTCGAGAACATCACCTCTTTCGGACGAACCGTAAGCACCGAGTTCAGCGGTTGGGTCGAGAACGGGGAACGCACGCTGTACTTCCCGGGCTGCATCGGCCTGGGGCGATCGACCGGTCTCACATTATCTGTATCTTCGCTTCTCACATCCCTGGGAATTAAGCATGACATCTCCAGCCAGGCTATGTGCTGCGGCTCTCCCCTGATAAAGATCGGCGCGCTCGACATGGCCGATGACCTCCGGCGCAGGAACATGGAGGTGTTCTCCCGCTACGACCGGGTCATCACCTCCTGCCCGGGCTGCACGTATCAGCTCCGGGAGGTGTACGGGATCGAGGCGGAACATTTGATCGAGGTGCTGAAGGGAACGGACCTGAGGTCCAAGCTGGAAGGTCGCTGGGCGCTGCAGGTGCCCTGCCATCTCAAGCGGGGTTTAAGTCCGTGGACGGCCGAGAGCCTGGCGTCGATATTGGAGGGTGCGGGCGTCAGCATCGTGAGGATGCCCGAGGAGGACAGCTGCTGCGGTGGCGGGGGCGGCATGCTCTCCGGTTTTCCGGAGACGTCCAGTTCCATGGCCGGCAACAAGGTCGATATGTACCGCAGGGCCGGTGTGGACGGCGTGATAACCGCCTGCCCCTTCTGCTCCCTGAACCTGGGAAGGGAAGGCATAAAGGTCCTGGACATCGGCGAGGTCATAGCGCCGAAACGTTAGGGAATAATCATATACACCATGCACGTTAGAATGCGCCAGATGAAAAAGGCGTTCTGTTTTTCCTGTCTGCATCGCGAGAACCGTCCCGAGCTGGGACTGAACGATCAGCTGGTGTACTGCCGAAAGAAGGAGATGGTGGTCCGGCCCAAGATTGAATGTCCGCTGTATTCAAAGGCCACCGTCCGTGCCGTTCAGGAGCTCAACCGCGCCCTGTACGGCGTCATGGAAGAAGCTGAGGAGTGATCACTTCCACTCCAGCACCGGAGCCGGCTGATCGTCCCCTCCGGGGGCGATCTCGAACGGTATCCAACGTCCAGGCACGGACATGCCGCGCATATGCCTCACTCTCAGCACACGGTTCAGTTCGTTGTCGAAGCGCAGTTCTATCACTCCGTCCGCCAAGGCCACCAGGTGATTGAGGGCCTTCTCGTCGTGCACCCCGTCGAAAACGGACACTATGGCCGTTCCGAACTCGCTTCGTATCCGTGAGGTGCTTATCTGGAAGAACTTCAGCACCACGCTGGCCTGATTGTATAGGAACAGAGTGGATAGGGTATGCATGAATATCCTGAGCGGCCGCTTCTGCTCCTCGAAAATGGTGGCCACGTTGAACATGATCCCCTCGAGGTCGTGTATGCGGCGCACCTTGCCCCGGTCCCCTGGCTCCCGGTCGTCCGAATTGCCGAGCAGGCTGGAATGGTAATCGATCACGTAGAGGTCTTTTCCCAAGAGGTCCATGGAGATGCCGAAGCGCTCCATGGAGCCCAGCAGGTCCTTGGGCAGCAGGTCCATGGTGACGAACACTACCGGCTCGCCCCGGTCCAGATATTCCTTGACCATGCCCAGCTGGAACTCCAGCAATCCCACTCCCGGGGTACCGAGCATCAGAACCGAGCACATCTGCGGGAAATTGGTCTTGAACATTGTCAGCACCTCACACCAGCGGGGTCAGGGACACGCACCCTCCCCGGGGTCTTTCCTCTACCGTTAACGCAAAGCACTCGGTGAACGGCTTGCTGCCGTAGAGCACCACCGTGCCGCCGATCCTCTCCACCTTGAGGTGCACCGTGGCCAGGTCAGCCAGCCTGGGCGTGGACCTGGACGTGGGGGACGTCAATCCTACGAAGGACCCTCCGTTACGTTTCACCGCGGCCAGATGGTCCACCAGTCCTTCCATGACCTCCCCGCCGTATATCGATTCCAGGGAATCGAATCCCATGAGCGATAGGAACGGCTGCGAGCTCCCGTCCAGAGCATAGGCGATGTTCTTCCACTTCAGGTCGTCGGACACCATGGAGCCTTCGACGCCCATGACGTACCGTCCGCTCGACAGGTCCATCTGGGAGGCCGGCTCTATGACACGGACGGCCTTATCCATCTCCTGATCGGATATTGAGTTCTGCAGCAGCCCCCGCGCTCCCGCCCCGCTCTCCTTGCGCAACGGGACCCATAGCACGCCCCGCCCGGCCTTGGCGAAGCTGGAGACCAACGACCTCTCCAGAAGTCCGCTCACCGCCGGGGGAAGCCCGGCGCCCAGCTCGATGAGCGTCACCGCTCCCGGGGATAACCCCCCGGTCATCTCGTCCAGGTCGATTATCCCGTATGAGAGGCGCCCCGAGGGGTCCTCCGGCCTGACGAACTCCTTGCTCATGCCGCATCCCCGGTCCCACCTGGCGCCGAAGCAGCGGAACTTGCCGCCCTTCAAGGTGAACAGGTAGATGGGCTGCTGCACCTCCACTCCGCGCAGCTTCATCAGGTCCATCTCACGCACCAAGCGTCGCTCGTGCTCCACCCGGCTGCACTCCACCACCCCGTCCCCGAGATAATCGAGCATGTGGTCGTTGCTCTCCAGGACGAAGATCAGATTGGCCCCCTGCCCCTCCACCAGGTCCCGCTGCAGGGCGATCATCAGCTCCCGGCACTGCAGTTCGTACCTGTCGGCCAGGGCGTCGATGCTGTCTATTATGACCAGAACCCGCTCCCCGCCCTTCTCCACCAGGTCATACAGGTTCTCCAGGTCGGGCATGGTCCTGCCTATGGAGACGGTCATCTCCTTCCGGGGCACGACCAGGTCGCCGGAGCCTACGCCCTTCAGCCGTCCGAAGCCTGAGCGGCGCCTGGTCCCGGTCTCCTCCCTGGTTATTAGCCGTTCGGCCAACCAGGGGAACTGCCTGAGCAGCGAGGAGTCGGAAACCCGGGTGGAAAGGTAATGCGCCCTCTGCCGGTCCTTGAACTCCTCCGCCACCTGCAACACGAACGTGGTCTTCCCAGTTCCGGCGTTCCCCCTCACGATGAGGGAATGCCCTCCGGGGTTCTCGAGAAATCGGACGATCTCGTTAGGCAGTGAGGAAATGAACGGGTCGGGCATATGCTGAACCTTGGGCGCTTGACCCTTGTCGAATTTAAAACAACTTTCCTCCTCATTATCAGTTACCGTCAATCAGAGAGCGCGAAAAAGATTAATAAACGGCCACAGGGATGGCTATGTCCAGAGGACCCTTTGATGAAAGCAGTCATTCTGGCCGCCGGGGAGGGGACCAGGCTCCGTCCGTTCACCGTTTCCCGGCCGAAGGTCATGATTCCCATCGGCAACCGCCCCATCCTGGAATATGTCGTTCGGGCCTTGGCGGCCAACGGCATCACCGAGATCATTTTGGTCGTCGGGTACATGAAGGAGCGCATAATGTCCTTCTTCGGGAACGGCTCGCGCTTCGGGGTCAAGATATCCTATGCCATACAGGAGAAGCAGCTGGGCACCGCCCACGCCGCCCTGGCGGTCCGCGACCAGATCAAGGACGACTTCATCATGGTGGCGGGGGACAACATCATCGACGCCCAGGTGATATCCGACCTTCTGAAGCACAAGGGGGGCAATGCCATGCTGGTAACGGATTCAGAGATGCCCTCCAAGTACGGCGTGGTGCAGATCGAGTCCGGCCGGGTGGTGGACATCATCGAGAAGCCCGACAAGAAGGTCGGCAACATAATCAACACCGGCATCTACCGCTTCTCGCCCAGCATCTTCGATCATCTGGAGAAGGGCGTGATGGCCGGAAAATCAGGCATCACCCACGTGCTGCACAGCTGCATGCCCCGCCTCAAGATCGAGGCGGTGCGCTCCACCGGACGCTGGATGGACGCCGTCTATCCGTGGGACCTCATACGTTTGAACGAATACGCCTTCAGCCTGTCCGGCCAGGAAACCTCTGGGACCATAGAGTCCGGGGTAACCATGCGCGGACCAGTGTACGTAGGCGCCGGTTCCAGGATCCGCGCCGGATGCTACATCGAGGGGCCTGTGTCCATAGGCGAGGGATGCGAGATCGGTCCGTACGTTACCATCTTCCCCACGACCAGCATCGGCAACGGGGTGCACATCGCTCCCTACACCTTCGTCAACAATTCCATGATCATGAACAACGTGTCCATCGGTTCCCATGCCCACATATCCCGGGCGGTGATCGATGACGGTTGCCGGATTATGACCGGTTTCTCCGCGCCCTCCGGCCTGGCCCAGGTCCGGGTGGAGGACGACTTCTTCAAGATCGAGAAGGCCGGCAGCATGGTCGGCGAGTTCACCCAGATAGGTCCCAAGGTGGTGCTTTCCGCCGGAACCATCGTGGGTGCGAACTCACGCGTGGGCGATGGCGCCAAGGTCAGAGGAACCCTCGAGGACAGGAGCATAGTGGTCTGATGTGCGGCATAGTCGGATACTCAGGTCACCGCCGGGCCTCGGAAGTGCTGATGGACGGTCTCAAACGCTTGGAGTACCGTGGTTACGATTCCGCCGGCGTGGCCATGGTGGAGGATGGGCGCCTGGTGCTGCTGAAAAGGCAGGGGGAGCTGGAGGTCCTGCAGAAGGCGCTCCCCAGGTTCGAAGGTCGGACCGGGATAGGCCACACCCGCTGGGCCACCTGCGGCCGGCCGTCCGATAGGAACGCTCATCCGTTCGTGTCCTGCGACGGGAAGCTGGCTATCGTCCACAACGGCATAATAGAGAACTACACTGCTCTGAGGGAGAAGCTGGAATCGGAAGGGCATCACTTCACCTCCGAGACGGACACCGAGGTCGTGGTACATCTGATGGAGACGCATTTCTCCGGCGATCTGCGCCAGGCCCTGGCCGACACCGTCCGGGAGATACAGGGCACGTACGCCATAGCCGCGGTGCTGGAAGGAAGCCAGGAGATCGCCGCCGCCCGCAAGGAGAACCCGCTGGTGGTTGGTCTAGGGGTCAAGGAGAACTTCCTGGCCTCCGACGTCACGGCACTGCTCAGCTACACCAACCAGGTCCTGTACATCATGGACGGGGAGACCGTTTCGCTGACGCCGAACGGAGTGACGGTGCACGACCACGACGGGGCGGTCGTGAAGAGGGAGCCGTCCGTGGTCACCTGGTCCGCCGAGGACGCCCAGAAGGGCGGCTTCGAGCACTTCATGCTCAAGGAGATATTCGAGGGGCCGAACGCCATACACAACACCTTGCTGGGAGCTTTGGACCTCATCGAGAACGGAGAGGTTCTTCCGAAAATGGACTTCAAGTCGGTGAAGCTGGTGGCCTGCGGTTCGTCCTTCCACGCGGCCATGGTCGGCAAGTACGCCATGGAGGAGTTCTCCGGGGTGCCCACCACGCTGGAGCTGGCCTCCGAGTACCGCTATTCGCCAGGGGCCCGCGAGGCTCCGCTGGTCATCCTCATCACCCAGAGCGGCGAGACCGCTGACACTCTCGCCGCGGCAAGGGAGGCCAGGCGCCGGGGCTGTCGCACCTTGGCCGTGACGAACGTGGTCGGCTCGACCATAACCAGGGAGGTGGACGAGGTCCTCTACACCAGGGCCGGTCCGGAGATCGGCGTGGCGGCCACAAAAACGTTCCTCACCCAGCTTCTGGCCATGTACCTGCTGGCCATACGCATAGGCTACGCCAACGGCACGCTAAGCCACGACTCCATGCGCAGCGCCCTTTCCTCGTTAAGGCAATCCTCCAACATGGTGCAGTCGGTGCTGAACCACATCCACGACATCGAGGAAGCGAGCAAGATGATCGACAAGGCCGAGCACTGCTTCTTCATCGGACGCAACATCAACTACCCGACCATGCTGGAAGGCGCCCTCAAGCTGAAGGAGATATCCTACATTCATGCGGAAGGATTCGCCGCCGGGGAACTGAAGCACGGCCCTCTGGCGCTTCTGGATTCCAAGACCCCGGTCATAGCCGTGGCCATCAAGGGCGATCACACCTACGAGAAGATGCTAGCCAACATATCAGAGGTGGCCGCCCGGGACAGTCCGGTGCTGGGCGTAGGCCTGGAAGGCGACACTGACCTGTCCAGGCTGTGCGAGCGCATGATCTACGTCCCGCCGGTCAAGCCGGTCTTCTCGCCGATACCGGTGACGGTGGCGCTGCAAGCTCTGTCGTACTACGTGGCCAAGCGCCGCGGGTGCTCCATCGACAAGCCTAAGAACCTGGCCAAGAGCGTCACCGTGGAGTGATCACACCAGCCTCTCCGGGCAGGACTCCCGGCGAGAGCAGCTGGCGCACTTGCCCGGGCGGTTGTGATTGCGGTGCACCTCGCCGCTGCGCATCAGCTTGCGCATCTCCTCCAACTTTTCCAAAAGCATCCTCTCCAGCTCCGGGTCGAACTCTATCTCGTGCTCCTCGTCCCCGTAGCGCAGAAGCCCGTACGGAGGGCGTTTGCCAGACGACTCGGCTATAAGGAGACAGTATGCCGCCACCTGCATGATGTGCGAGAACAGCGGCCCCTTCGGGGTCCGTCCGGTCTTCAGGTCCCCCGGTATCAACTGCCCGTCTATCTCCAGCACGAAGTCCGGACGACCGCTGAGACCTAAACGTTCCGAGAGATACAATGGCGAACTGTCCGTTCCCACGTAATGGATATCTCCCTCCAGGCCTTCCAAGGTCTTATATTCCCCAGCCTTCTGGGAGGCGGAGAGCGACAGGTAAAGCGCGATCGAAGCGGCTATCAGCCAGAATAGGGCCAATGCCTCCAGGATCATGGAGACCATGGGATCGGCCTGCAGGAGGTTGCCGATGTTCATGGCCACGACCATGAGCACCAGTCCGACGATGGCTACTATCTGCAAGCGCCGCACCTGGATTATGGCCCTTCCCCGCTGCGCGGAAAAGTATAGCATAGCGATCACCGCCAAGAACCAGATTATGCTCAACAGCGGTAAGATCCAGTTTATGTCCGCGCTTCCCGTCGCCCGCATAAGCGATATGCCGGTGACAGCGAGCACCGTCGCCACCAGGGAGAACAGGAATACCATCCGTTCCCAGTCCCAGGCCTTCTGCTCTATGCTCCGAATGCGCCGATACTCATCGGCCTTGTCGCGGTGGGCGATGTCCCCCTGCTCCTGTTCGGGGGTATGGGACTGGGACTGTCGTCCCAACCACCAGCTGAGCGGGCAATACCCATACCGCTCCAAATCGCTGGCGGAGATGACCTCGGCCCTGTCCATGGACTAAAATAATGATGATAGATATTTAATGTGTGCAGCCGCCCCTCAATCTTCGTAACGACAGTTCAGCCCGGTCAGGGACGAGTCGGTGATGAATATGCCGTCCTCCATGGTGATCTCGTCAACGAAACCGAACCAGTAGACGACCAGTCCCTGCCCGAACAGCTCCACATACGGTGACAGCTGCTTTTTCGTGTTCTTGTTGACCTCGACGAAATCGCCGAAGGAGGCCTTGGACTCGATCCAGTTGACCTTCCAGCCGTTGACCACGATGGGCTTATCCAGAAGCGCGTCGGGGGTCTTGGTGAACTCCCCTCCTCGCAGGTCTTTCTCCGTTCGATAGGTTATGCCCTGGCTGTCCAGCCAGTCCTGCAGGTTCTTCTCGCCCCACTTGCCGCGAAGCTTCTGCTTCATGTCCCCCGCGGGGGAATTGACGATATCGGCAGCGGTAATCTCCTCGATCTGGCGGCGCAGCTCCTGGTCCGTTATGGTCTCCGGGTTGCGCACCAAAGCCCAGTATTGCTTGTTGGACCGCCCGGATTCGTTGAACAGCACCAGTCCAGTGAGCACGGGTGGAAATTCGTAGCGGCGCGCTATCTCCAACAGGGTCTCCCCGCTCCGCCAGGACCTGAGCAGCCTCGGCGCGTCGCGTTTGACCTTGTAATGCTTCTTCATCGACTCTCTCTGGGTCCTCTGGGTGTAGATGACGGTGAGAAGCTCGCGGTCCAGGCTATGTTCCTTGGAGAGCGCGTCGATATCAGAGGGTTCCTTCAATCGGTCGTACAGGTATTTGAAATCCTCATTCTTCATCCATTTCAACCTTGACGCCTTTCGTAGCTGGAGAATGATATTTAATTCTTGTGAGCTTGCCCAAATAAAAGGCTTAGCATCATCAAAGGCTCGATACATTGAAATTTCCGAATCCCATGTACAAAACCCAGGGGGATGGATCCCTTTGGAGGATTAAGATGGACCTGAATGATTTCCTGGCATCCGAGAACGGCCCGCCCTGGCTTCCAGCCAGTGTCGCCGAGGCCCGCAAGCTGGTCTACATTGGACAGCTCTTCGCTCTGATATTCACGCTCATAGCCCTGTTGGCCGGGGTGATATCCATCATCGTCGGCAATCTCAGCGGTGGGATATACTCGCTGATCGCCGCCGGATTGGGCATAGTGCTCCTGTTGATGCTCAAGGACCAGGTGTTCGCCAACCTCGACCAGGGAAGGTTCAAGCAGGCCAGCGACTCCCTTCTGATCTGGACGATCGTGGGATTCTTCGTCTACGTGATCCCCGGGCTCATCATGCTGTTCGGTTTCCTGAAGCTCCAGGACATATTCCAGCCCCAGTACCAGCAGTATCAGGCCCAGCAGTACCAGGTGGCGCAAGAACCTCAGGCACAGCAGGCGCCGCCCGTGCAACCGGCTCCCCAGCCGGCACCGGCCCCGGCGGAGCACCAGGATAAGAAGGTGGAGATGGCCAAGTGCCGCAAGTGCGGGGTCAACTTCCCGGCGTTCATGCACAACTGCCCGAACTGCAACGAGCCCAGACATTAGATCTGGAAAACAATTTCCCCATCCTTTTCTATTTTTACGATCCGGTGGTAAGGTATCTGTGCTTCCCGCACGGTGAAGAACGATCTACCAAGTTCCGTGATGTCCTCCCCTCTGATCGATGAGAGGTCGTCTCGTCCACCGCGGTGGACGTAGGTGATGACGACCCCGTTCAGACCGCCCTCTCCCCATCTCATTCGGTTGAGGGCCTGCCGGGGATAGGTCACGCTTCACCATCGGAAGGAACGGTCAAAAGGTTTTTGCATATCCAGAACTGAATCGGTCCCATGAGCAGAACGGTCGTGGACGGACAGCTGGTGGACGTGGTCAACGGGAAGATAGTTCCCAGCCGGGTGGTCATGGAGGGCGGCAAGTTCACGGAGATAGTTCCCCTGGCCGTGGCGCCCAGCAGATACTTGTTGCCCGGTCTCATCGACTCCCACATCCACATTGAATCGTCACAGCTGTGCCCTTCACGCTTTGCCGAGGCGGCCGTACCGCATGGAACCACGGCCGTGATATCGGACCCGCACGAGATCGCCAACGTCCTGGGGATGAAAGGGATCGAACTGATGCTGGAGGATTCGGCGAACGTCCCGTTGAGAATATTCCTGACCGCCCCCTCCTGCGTTCCCGCCACCCGGTACGAGAGGTCCGGGGCGACCATAGGCGTGGCGGAGATCGAGTCCATGCTCAAGGACCAGCGGTTCGTCGGGCTGGGCGAGGTCATGGACGTGCAGGGCGTGCTGAACGACGATCCGGGCATCATCTCCAAGATCAAGGCGGCCAAGGCCTTCTGGAAAGGCATCGACGGGCATTGCCCGGGACTGGTCGGGAGAGACCTGGTGAAGTACATCAACGCCGGAATTCGGACCGACCACGAAAGCATGACGGCGGACGAGGCGGAAGAGAAGTACTTCCTGGGCATGTGGATACAGGTCAGGGAAGGCAGCGCGTCCCGGGACCTTAGTTCGTTAATGCCATTCGCCAAGGCGAACGAGTGCATGCTGGTATCGGACGATCTGCGGGCCAAGGACCTGGTCAACGGCCATCTGGACGTTCTGCTGAAAAAGGCGGTGGCCTTGGGCATGCCGCCCATGCACGCCATCCGAGCCGTAACGGCTTGGCCGGCCTGGCATTACAACCTGCCCGGAGGCAGCGTGGCAGTCGGGCGCACCGCGGACCTGGTCGTGGTGGAGGACCTGCGCAATTTCAAGGTACTTCAGGTGTTCATCGAAGGCAAGTTGGTGGCCGAGGAGGGCGTCCCTCTGTTCTTGGCTCAGCCAAAGACCAACGGATTGGGCATATTGCCCCGGGACCTGGTCGGCGATGATATGCTTCTGCCCGCGGCAGGGGAGAAAGCATCGGTCAGAGTGATAGAGGCTATCCCGGACCGCATCGAGAGCGGTTCCCTGGTCACCGAGCTGCCGGTGAGGGACGGGCGCGTAAGGGCGATGCCGGAGCAGGACGTTCTTCATCTCGCTCTGGTCAACCGCTACGTAGATGAGAGGCCGGTGCTCGGTTTCATAAAGGGCTTCGGGTTAAAGCGGGGGGCCATGGCCACGAGCGTCGCTCACGACTCCCATCACATACTGGCCGTTGGAACGTCCGTTGATGATATGGCCAGGGCTATCAACGCCGTCTCCCGGACCGGCGGCTTCGCGGTGTGCGACGAGAACGTCATCTCCGCATTGCCGCTGGAGGTGGCGGGCCTGATGAGCACTTCCCCGGCCAGGGTGGTGGCGCAGAAGGAGAACGAACTGGTGGAACTGCTGGCCGGCATGGGATGCAAACTGCCGGCGCCGTTCATGACCCTTTCCTTCCAATCGCTGCTCGTCGTTCCCGAGCTGAAGATAGGCGACCGCGGGCTGTTCGACACCAGGCTCATGGAAGTGGTACCGGCTTTGCTCTGATAGGCAAATGTTATTTCTTAGCATAGCGGTCGAGGTGCTCAGCGTGGTGGACCGAATGGAAAAGGTAGAGAAGTTCAAATGCCGTATTCTGACCTGGGACGAGATCGCGCGGTGGACCGAGGCCGTGGCGTACGACATCGCTGACAACGGATTCCGCCCGACCGTGGTCATCGGCCTCACCCGCGGCGGCTGGGTTCCCGCCCGCGTGATATGCGACCACCTGCAGGTCAAGAAGCTCTATGCGGTGAAGACCGAGCATTGGGGGGTGACCGCCAACACCGACGGGAAGGCGCTTCTGACGCAGGAGCTCAACGCCAGCATAGAGGGCGAGTCCGTTCTCATAGTGGACGATATTACGGACACGGGGGAGAGCCTGATGCTGGCCGAGATGCACCTGAAGCAGATGAGGCCGAAGGAAGTGCGAACGGCCACGTTATTGCACATAACCCACTCCAAGAAGCAGCCGGACTATTACGAGGTCGAGGTCCCCGAAGAGGATTGGACCTGGTTCATTTTCCCCTGGAACCTGCACGAGGACCTACGCACGATACTGCCAAAGACCCTCTACCAGCCTCAAACGGTTCTAGGCATCCAGAAGGGCTTCAAGGATCAGTTCCAGATCGATGTTCCCGAGGACCTCGTCCGCCGCACCCTAAGGCACCTGTCAGCTTCCGGCAAGATAAGGAAGAAAGGTGCAAAGTGGCAGAAGAACGACGGTGACGAGGCTCTGCCTCGCAAGTGATCATATCTCGATGTAAACGTCATCTCCCTCCAGGGAGACGATGTAGACGCGCAGGTCCTTGGCCCCAGTGTGGTTGACCTTCTTCCCATCGTGCACATCGAAGGACGCGCCGTGCGCCGGACAGACGACCAGACCGTCCCTAACCGTCCCATAGGCAAGATCGAACCCGAAGTGCGAGCATTTACCGTCCATGGCGAACAGCTGTCCTTTGTACCGGCCGACGACGAAATTCCGCCCGTCGGCCGTTATCCCTTTTAGCCGCCCCTCCTTGATGTCCGCGTCCTTGCCGACCAGCACCTTCATGCCGGTCGAATCCCAGCAGCAAAGATATAATGACTGCCCCGGAAGGCGCACAATTAATGAACGGCTCGGCGATATCATCACGATCAGCATGCTGGAGCGATTGAAGGAGAGTCTGGAGCTAAGCGACGTCGTACGCTTCGGAGAGTACCAATATTTCGTTCATCCCATTACCGACGGCATCCCGGCCATGGATCCCCAGGTTCTTGACGAGGTCCTCGATCGGATATATGACCTGATGGACCTGGACATCGACTATCTGGTGGGGGCGGAGGCCATGGCCATTCCGCTGATAGTGCCGTTATCGCTGATGACCGGCATACCCTACAACGTCGTGAGGAAAAGAAAGTACGGCCTGCCGGGCGAGGTCAGCGTGCGCCAGACGACCGGTTATTCAGAAAAGGAGCTTTACATCAACGGCCTGAAGAAAGGCGATCGCGTGATCGTGCTGGATGATGTGGTGAGCACCGGCGGGACGCTGCGAGCCATCGTCAAAGCGCTAAAAGGAATGGGCGTCGACGTTCGGGATATAATCGTGGTGGTGAAGAAGACCGACAGGCTGGAAGAGCTCGAGCGGGACATCGGCCAGAAGGTTCGCACCTTGGTGACCGTGGAGGTCAAGGACGGCAAGGTCCACGTCATTTGACTAGGCGCTTCTTCATCAAGTACACCGAACCGAGGAAGCAGACGGCCGTTATAACGACAATGTAAACCGCTCCTATGCCCACTTCCACTGTCAGCATGTTGTAGGAGAGGTCCCTCACCATGTTGGATATGTGCGTCAGCGGAAGGGTCATCGCCAGCTGCTGGCCCCATTCCGGAAGCACGCTCAGCGGGAAGAAGGTCCCGCTGAACAGGAACATCGGCGTGATGAGCAGGAAGAACGGATAGTTGAAGGAATCCATGTTCGGCACCAAGGCGGTGAACAGCATGGCCAGTGATGCGAACATCAACCCTCCGACGAAGGCGATGAGCGGTATCAGCAGCAGTCCGGGAAGCTCCGCGTAACCGAAGGCGGCGATGACGCCCAGCACGATGGTGGCGTTGATGAAGCTCTTGGTCGCACCCCAAAGGATCTCCCCGGTGATGATGTCCTCAAGCGAGAGCGGTGTGGCCAGAATCGCATCGAAGGTCTTCTGGTAGTACATGCGTACGAACGAGGAATAGGTGCATTCGAAGAACGCCCCGTACATTATGCTGATGGCCACAAGTCCCGGCGCCAGGAACTTGATGTATTCCAAGCTCTCCCCTCCGTACTCGATGTCCGCTTGGATCAGCGCCCCGAAACCAAGGCCCATGGCCACCAGGTATAGGATCGGTTCAAGGAACGGCGGCAAGAAGTTGGTCTTCCATGTCGTCAGGAATACGTCACGGTTGCGCTTCCAGAGGGCGATGGAGCGCCAGGAGATGTTGGATATGAGGCTCATTCCACCAGCGCCCTCCCGGTGGAGCGGAGGAAGACGTCCTCCAGCGTGGCGTTCCTGATGAGGTAATAGCTCATGGCGAAATGCTCCTTGAGCTCGGCGGCGACGTTCTGCCCTTCCTTGGTGTAGATGAGCATACGGTCGATGGTCCGCTCGTACTGCCATCCCTTCCCTTTCACGTACGCTTCCATCCCGTCGGTCGGTTCGTCGATCTCCATGACGTCCGTTCCGATCACGCGATCGATGAGCTCCCTCGGCCTACCTTCCAGAATTATCTTTCCATGGTCCATTATGACCAGGCGGTCGCACAGCCGCTCCGCCTCGTCCATGTAGTGAGTGGTGAGGATCACCGTCACATTCTTCCGCTTCAGCTCGCGCACCTTCTCCCAGATGAGGTGACGCGCTTGAGGATCTAGACCCGTCGTAGGCTCGTCCAGGATGAGGAGTTGCGGATCGTTCATCATGGCCCGGGCGATGATGAGGCGGCGCTTCATGCCCCCGGAGATCTCCTGGATTCGTTCGTCTTTCTTCTCGGAAAGCTGCATGAACTCCAGCAGTCGGTCGGCGCGTTCCTCGAGCATTTCCTTGGGAAGGCCGAAGTAGCGGCCGTAGACGGTGAGATTCCTGCGCACGGTGAAATCAGGGTCCAGGTTGTTCTCCTGGGGGGCGACGCCTATCGCGGCCTTGATGTCCCGGGAGCTGCCGTTGACCTCCATACCCAGGACCTCGAGTTTCCCGGAGGTTATGGGACTGGCGCAATGGATCATGCGCATCGTCGTGCTCTTTCCGGCTCCGTTCGGTCCGAGGAATCCGAAGCATTCACCCTCCTCGATCTGGAAGTCGATGGCGTCCACTGCCCGCAGTTCGTCGAACACCTTGGTCAGCTTCTCCGCGCGCACTGCTGGCATGAGCGGCCCGCTATCGATTTCTATATATTAAGCAGGAATGCCGGTCAGCCTGATTGCAACCGTACGGCTATTGACACTGGGATCAACTGGTCCAGCGTGTTCGGCGCGGACCTTCTCCTGCTGTTATATTTCACCCTGTTCGGCATGGGCCTCGGGGCGTTGTCAGGACTGGCGCCGGGCATTCACGTGAACACTCTGGCGGTATTACTGATAATGAGCGTTCCTTCGCTGGCGCCTTATCTGGATGGCATGTGCGCATCGGCAGGATGCTCGTTATCGCCCGCCCTGCTATTGGCCTGTACGATACTGGCGGCGGCTATATGCCATTCATTCCTGGACTACATTCCGTCATTGATCATGGGAGTGCCGGACGAGACCGAATGCTTGTCCGTTCTACCATCCCATCGGCTGCTGCTGGAGGGAAAAGGAATGAACGCCCTGGAGGCGGCTTCGCATGGAAGTCTGGTAGGGGCCTTGGCAGGTCTGATCGTTCTGCTGCCGTTGCCCTTCCTCAACGTCCAGATCGCAGGCGTTCTGAACGGGGTGGCTCCGGCGATACCGTGGATGCTGCTGTTCGTCCCCTTCATCCTGTTCTGGGCGGAGAGCGGGAAGGCTGATCCTATGGCCGAATTGGACATGAAGGACGGGCGTTCCACCCCGGCCGATATGATATCCCTGAAGAGGCACGTCCCGGTGCATGGGGATTCGGCCAGAGTCATCGGGAACGTGCATCGCCGCCACGGAAGATGGTACATTCGAACGCCTCTGCAGATCTTTCGGATAAAAGGTCACGGTCTCCAGGAAGGGGACCGCACGCTCATCGGAAAATGGATCGTCCGCAGGGACCGCTTGCCCATCATCGGCTGGTCCATCCTCCTTTTTCTTCTTTCCGGTGTACTGGGCGTCATGGCCATGGACGGTCTGGTGCCTGGCGAGGACATGTGGAAAGGGATGGAGGGGAACATGCTGATGCCCCTCTTCACCGGCCTCTTCGGGCTGCCGCTGCTTATCGGTTCCTCACGCGGACGCATGCCTGAGCAGGAAGGGGAGGCTGACACATCTCCATCCGTCACCGGCGCTCTGAAAGGCTCGTTCATGGGCGGATTGGTCGGTTGGCTGCCCGGAGTAACAGCAACTGCCGGAGCGGTGCTCTCTACGATGCTCCCTCGCTCCCGCGGAGGTCCGGAGGAGTTCATATCGACCGTATCAGCCGTGGGAACGGGAGCGGCGGTGCTCGGTCTGGGAACGTTACTGCTCATCGGCAAGGGAAGGAGCGGGACGTTGCTGGCGATGCAGGAGGCCATGCCATCTCTTTCCGTCACGGACATGCCGTCCCTGCTGCTGTGCATTCTCTTCACGTCCCTGGTATCTTACGTCCTCACCATGCGCCTCGGTCGGAAATTATTGCTCAAGGCGCAGGGCCGGGACCTTACAAAATTGAACCATGGCGCCCTCATCGGAATGATCGTTCTGTCGTTCTTACTGGCCGGACCCGCCGGCCTGGTGCTTCTGGCCTTGTCGACCATTCTAGGCATGGTCCCCGGGAAGGTCGGCGTGAGCCGTGTGCACCTTACCGGCTGCCTGCTGCTGCCGATCCTCCTCTACTACTTCGCCCCGTTCCTGCGGTAGAAATCCCTCAGACGGTCCTGGCCGAGGTCGAACGGCGACAACAGTTCGCCCGCCGCCCGGAACAAAAGCTCCTCATACCGCCCTACATCGTATTCCTCGTCCCCTTCCAGGAACTGCGCCACCTTGACCTCCTTGCCCTTGATCATTATGAACTCGACGGCCTCTCCAGGCGGCGTCCGGAAGCCCTGGTCCTCCAGCTGGCATAACGCACGAAATTGATCGTTCTTCTGCCGGTACTCGTTCAGCTCCCTGGTTATACGTTTGGAGAGCACCAGCTTCTCCAGCGGCGTCTCCATGTTCCGAAGATCGCGCACGAACGAATCCAGGACGTCCAACGCTTCAGGTATGCGATGCCTGAACCCGTCGGCGTCCTCGCCGAGCACCAGTCGATCGAGCATGCCCTGCTGCAGTTCCCTGGCCAGAGTGCAGGTGTCCCTTCTGCGGAGAGCGATGCCGCGCACCTTCAGCTCCCCGTCCTGGAACGCGCCATAGTAACGGTTCAAAGCGCCTGCGCCGTTCGTAAGGTTCGGCAGGAACACTATCCACTTGTACTCCCCGTCCCATACCAGCGGTATGCCCATGCGCTGCCCTATCTCCCTGCAGTACGCTTCAATGTCCCCGTCACCGGAAAGCCACAATGAGTCCACGATGCCGTGCAGCACGCGGAATCCGCGATTCTCGGCCACCTCCGCCGATTTGAGCAATATCTCCCGGCCGTGGGCGGTGATCGATTCATGGCACTCGATGCGACCGAAGCGGGCGTTGCGGTATCCGGTATAACCGAAGCAGGTCACCAGCACCCACTTGAGCACCTTGGCCTGCTGGTCGTAGATCTCGCTTCGTCGTCCGCCCTCGTTCTTCAATCGCTTCAGGGATATCCTCCGACGCACGATCGGCTCCAGCACGCGGCCGAGCAGACCCTTGCGCTTGGTGCAGGTCCAATATCCCAGTCCCGGTACGGGTTCGCCGCTGTCCTGACAGCAATCGCAGTTGAGCGTTTCCGGGGATATGTTGTGGCGGACCATGATGCTCGGGTAGAGCGAGGTGAAATCGACCTCCTGGATGTGCTCGTGCAGGCCGACCTTCGGTTCATAGATGAGTCCTCCGCGGTCGCAGGCCACCAATTCGGCGGCGGTCTTGAAATCTTCCGGCAAATTCTTCTTCCACATCACCAGCGAACCCATCTTGCTGGCCTCGTTCACCTGCATGGCGCTGATGGCGCTCCCCGGGGACATGCGGGCCATGTCCTGCAACGATATACGAGAAAGGCGGCACAGATCGATCAGTCCGGCCATCTTCCCTTCCTGAAAGATGAACGATGATCCTTTATCCAGATGGATGCGCCCGCGCAGCTTGTACGCCGGCGGTTTGTAAAGGATGCGTCCGTAAGTGAAGTAGCTCTTGCCCTTCCCCCGGCGCTTTCCTCCTTCCCGTCCCAGTTCCAGCTCCATTTCGTTCCTTTCAGCGCACTTCTCCAGGAACGGCAGATGGAAGCTATCCCCGCCGTCGGTGATCAGCACGTCCGGGTCCTTGTCCCGAAGGGCCTGCTGCAACAGCTCCAGGATGTCCGCCTCCTTGCCTTCCATGACGATATCGTCTAGCGTGGCCCGTTTCAGGCGGTCCTCCATAGTCGGCATCCCCCGGCGGGCGGAGGTTTCCAACGTCAGTTCGCACGTCCGCAGCTCTGGCATCGGATAGTCCAGCCGGAACGGGGTGTCCAGGTTCTTCCACTTCTCAACGTCCATCAGCCCCATCGGGAAGACCTTGCGGTGCAGGAAGTAGCGGGTGTCCATGCGCGTATCGACGTTGAAGAGCGTGTGGTCGCGGTGGCATCCCCACTTGTCGATGGTCTTCGCCAGAGGCATCAGGTTTCGGTAGCCTCGCGGGGTAACCTTTAGCACTTCCTCCATAGGCCCGGTCAGCCAGGTGCGGTGCTTCTCCCAACGATGCTCCACTCCCGCCTCCTTAAGACCGAGGAGCAGGTCCTGCCTGCGCTCCGCGGATGGTTTTACGTAAAAGCACGGGCGGTACTCGCGATCGGCGACGCGCTCCATTCCCGTGGACGTCTTTATCCAGGTCACCATCTCGTTGTTGACCTCGTCCGCGTAGCAGTCCAGGATCCATCCGTGCATCCTATCAGGCCTTCTTGCGCAGGCGTTCCAGCTCCTTCTCCTGCTCCAGGAGTATGGAGAGCAGCGCCCCCTCCAGAGGATCTAGGAAAGCGGCAACGGAACAAGCCGAGGCGTGAAGCCGGACCTTATCGGAAAGGCGGTCGAACGCCTCGCGGTCCTCCTGCGGTAACGCTCTCCGATAATCGCTCCAGCTCTGGAATAAAGATTCTGAGGCCATGCGGTAGGTTGGAACCGTGCGCCCCATCAGAACCGCCTCCGGTACTCGTCCAAAGTTGTCTGGTTCGGCGGGACCGGCCGGTACATGATCTCTTTCTCTTCTCTCGGTAATGAGATGCGCACGTAACCGGAGCGGTGCTCCACGCTGACCACTCGGTCAACCTTCTCATAGAAGAGGGAGCGCAGCCCCTTGCGGTACATCAGCTTCGCTAGACCGTAGTTGGTCACCACGCTCACGGTGCGGTGCTTGGCTGTGAGGGAGCGTAACTTGCCCATGCCCCTCTCCATGAGCTTCAGCGACTCCTCCCAGTCCATGTCCGCGTCCTGGAAGAGGTCCGGGTAGCAGGACACCACCACCATGCCGCCCTTGCTGCGGCAGAGCTCCTCCTCCAGAGACTCCTCGACCAATGTGGACATCTGGTAGGCGGTGAAGGCCCTGGACACGCTGATGCTGTTCAGCACCTCCTCCGGACGCAGCCGGAAGCGCTTGCACACGTACGTGAGATCGTAAGGGTTCACGGAGTTCCCGCCATCCACCCAGATCACGTCGCGATGCCATTCGCGAACGAAGTTCACGCTCAGCATGTTGACCAGGTTGAACAGCAGTTTGTCCGAGCTGTCGATGGTGGTGACCGTTCCCGGTTCAAGTCCGCCGAGCAGTTCGTCCACCGGGGGTATGGCGGTGGTGGCCAGCATTCCATCTGTCACAGAATGGAAATCATGGACCAGCGGTTCGGTCACCATCTCGGGCATGGAGCGGTACATCTGCTCACCGAACCAACTTCGCCTTGAGGGTATAAAGGACTGATAGGGGGAGGTGGGTGAAAATGAGATACATCATTGTAAAATGGTCTGTACAGTCTTATTTTAAGATCATTCTACGAAAGGAGAATGCTCCAATCACAGTTATATACCGATGAAAAACATGATTTTTCAAACATCTTAGGGGGGAAGTCGGACGAACTCATTTGCTAAGAAATGGATCAGCGTAGCCTGCGTCTACCTGATGGTGACTCCACTCCTCCGATGGCGATGATTGGAGTTCATCTATGACAACGGGGAATGGAGCACGATGACCACGCTCGATTCACGTGCGGTAAGGAACACGGTGCAGGGGATGTCTGCCAACTTCCTGCTGAACGGGGCCCTCAGCGGTACAAGCTATATCATAAGCATATGCTACAAGGCGACCTCCGGAACGGCCAGTCTTTACCAGTTCAAAGGGAACGGTTATGGTGATTATGTGTCGTTGGGCAGCCTTACCGTCGACGGACAATGGCATACCACCCTCTTCGCGACCTCCGCTGTGGACGTGTATGATTACGTGCTAAGAGGTCAGACCAACATCATCTTCTGGATCAATTCGGCGTCCTCCGTAGCAGTCGATTCGATCACCGTCTGCAGGGACGGCGACGGGGATGGGTACAGCGACGCGCTCGAATCAATAAGGATCACCCAGAGCAGCGTCGGAACGCACGTCTACGACCTGAACCCGTTCTCAGCGGACACGGACTCCGACGGACTGGGCGACAATGTGGAACGGACTGCCGCTCACATGACAGACCCCTGCGATCCCGACACCGATTCGGACGGACTGCTCGACGGTTCCGAGAAATATTCATACACGTGGTCGACGGACGATTCATATCTGATACCGGACAACGGAACCGTGCTGGACATCGCCTTCAGCGTCCCGGCCATAGCTGGCGGCAGCGCCTCGATAACGTCCTTCTGCCTGGTACTGGGCATCATGCATACATCGCAATATCAGCTGGAGGTCAAGGTCGCCAAGGGCACAGGAACGCATAAGATCGTCAAGGCCGCCAACACCGGCAGCGGGGCCAACTTCTTCATCCTCCGGAACCTGTTCACGATCTCCTCCCCATACACAGCCAGCGATCTCTCCTCGGCCAACGTCTGGCACATCTATGTTAGGGACGTGTCTACGGCGGGAGAGAAAGGTCGCGTGGAATACGCCCGACTCCAGGTCAACGGAACGACGAACCCCCTTGACAGCGATTCTGACGACGACCTCCTCCTCGACGGAGAGGAGGTGGAGTTCGGGACGGACGGCTGGATGACCAACCCGCGTTCCTCGGACAGCGACAGCGATGGCGTTTTTGATCGCAATGAGATCATCGGAAGCACCCTGTGCGGTTCGGCGACGGACCCGACACGTGCGGACACCGATGATGACGGCTATGCTGACAACATCGACCGTTACATGGGCGATGCGGTGCTGCGCATCACCCTAATGGAATACAAGACCCTGGACACCATCAACGGGCAGGACAACGTCCCGGTGTTCTTCGTCATCAACTATCAGGACGAGGAACAGGAATTTGCGACGAAGCGCATTAGCGCCACCAAGAACGTTCTATGCGCACTGAACTGGGTCTACGACGTCGATATCCCGGAGACGGCGACGTACGTCAACGTTGAGTTCGAGGCGGTGGCCGAGAACGCCGGCTGGCTCGGCGACGACGCGCAGCTGGACATCGATCAGGACGACTCGAACAAGTACAATGCCTACTGGACCATATCCTCCACTCCGTTCATAGGCACCGGCACGGACAGCGGCGGCAGCTACGATGCGTATCTGAAGATGAAGATGGAGCGCGCCGTGGCGGAGAAGGCCAAGGTCATCGTCATCAACGTAACCGGAGAGGACGGCGACTACGGTCTGGACGCCGTCTCGACCGGCGTCTACCGCTACAGCGCCGACGACCAGGTATACCTGGTCGTCCTGAACGTCTCCGGAACTAGTGCTCACTTCCAGTCCGGGATGAACACGATAATTCTGCCGAGAGCTATCGCCCTGCAGTGCCAGCTGAACGATACGCTGTACGATCTGCAGAACGTCGGCAATACGCCGCTCAACGGAGCATCGTTCTACAGCACCGACCCCCTAAAATCCACCGCTTCCGGTCACATAATCGCCGTAATCAGCAAGAACGTCACCGCCTCGCAGGCGGAGACGATACTGACGATGCTGACGCACAATTCCACCGGTGGGCGCATAGGCAACAACGTGACGATATCACCGACGGCGCTCTACCTGCTTCACCTTCCGAACGACATCCTTTCCGCGATACCGACATCCGTAATGAACTCTGGCATGGGCGAGGGACCGAACTATTACAGCCTGGGAAGCATAATTGGCGACATCGCCGGCATGGTCTTCGACTTCATGGTCTGGGTGGCGACCGGCGGCGTACTACTGCTCTTAGCACACCTGGTCAAAGAAGGGCTGAAGGCGATCGGCAACCTGGCATCGGACCTCTGGGACGATGTGCAGGATGCGGTGGACCGAATCGTTGACGCATTCTGGGAATGTGTAAATTATATAATTAAACTTATAAAAACCGCATACGAATCACTTATCGCTGAGCCTCTGAACAACATCCGGGACTCTTTTGTATCATGGGCATTAGGTATAATTTCTGTGATAAAAAACGTTTCAACTAGTGTTGAAAAAGGACAAATGAATGTATTCCAGGCTGCAGAGGAAATATTCGATTTCATGTTCGGAAGCACGACATTCAAGCTCCTCATGGCCATTGCAACCATGATTATTATCGGTATGAGCCTGGCCCAGACGATTACTGGTCCATTCGGCTTCGTCCTTCTTCTCATCAGTCCAGTACTGATAGATATTATTATGCAGGGGATGGTCACAGGATTGACTGGAGCCCATTGGTTGATCGATTCGATAATCAATGGGGTGGCCAATATATCATATTCAATTTTCGATTTTTTAACATCAGAAGGTGTTCAGCTGAGTGCTACTGTCGTTTCCGTTTTCGCAGTTCTCAGTTCGTTCTTCTTCGGGCAGATAAGTGTGTTTGGTGACTTAGGTGATGATGATCTCGAGATAGGAAAAAAAATCAAATCATCAATTAGCTTCCTTTGTAGTTGTATAGGATTGATATTATTCTGGATTGACATCGGGGACGATCAGGAAGATAATGATCTACTAGATTACACCGGATTATTCTTCACTTGCATAGGTTTGGTGGCTGGGTTGGATGGTGCAAAAAGGACTCCAGTTGGAAAAATCTGTATCGCATTTTCATCGATTAGTTTATTCACAGGATTAGTGGATGTGATGGCTTGATTCGGGATAAGGATATCATATTTATTGAACGAATCCCAAAGAAATTGATGTCGACCACATACAGCCATCGAATGACATATGTTTTATTGCTGTGGCTCTTAAGGGTTTTTTACACATCGTGCATATATCTAATAATTGAAGAAATATTTATTGGGAGTTATAATATACCTTATATCGGATTAGTAGTTCTCGCATTAGGGGCGGCCATACTAATATTTTATGCAGAATTCGTAACTACCTCCGATATAAAAGCGGCCACTTCCATAATCATCTTTTCAAATAGAATCAAGGTCTATAGGAACACCGCCGATATCCTGCATGGAGTTAAAAAAGAATTACTCAGGAAAGACATCGAAAAGATATTCGTTATTAGAGGGACCATGACTCAAGATTTGACTTTTTCCAATTATATTACTTGGAAAAACGCTCCTGGTGGGCTCATTATATATTTAAATAATAACACAATATATAAAACAGGATTAAAATATCCCCCTCAGATCGACATGATGATTCGTTTCTTCCGCGAGCAATGGGGAATCCCGATTATAGATAAAGGGGAAGGTGTCGGTGAGATCTATGAACGCAACTCCAACCACCGATTGGAAATCCAAGCAGTCATGTTCGACGCGTATAGGTGATACACGGGTGTTATTCATAATAATCATCTATTACTTGAATACGAAACGTTGAGCTCCATCAGCATACAAGAGGAGGTCGAAGTGTTCTTCGTCATCAACTATCAGGACCAGGGACAGGAGTTCGCGACGAAGCGCGTAAGCGCCACGAAGAACGTGCTGTACACGCTGAACTGGATCTACGACGTGGATATTCCGGAAACGGCGACGTACGTCAACGTGGAGTTCGAGGCGGTGGCCGAGAACACCGGCTGGCTCGGCGATGACGCGCAGCTGGACATCGATCAGGACGACTCGAATAAGTACAACGCCTACTGGACGATATCCTCCACTCCGTTCATCGGCACCGGCACCGATAGCGGTGGCAGCTACGACGCGTATCTCAAGATGAAGATGGAGCGCGCCGTCGCCGAAAAGTCCAGGGTCATCGTCATCAACGGCACTGGTGACGAAGGCGATTACGGTCTCGATACCGTCTCGACCGGCATATACCGCTACAGCGCCGACGACCAGGTGTACCTGGTTGTCCTGAACGTTACCGGAACAAGCGTTCACTTCCAGTCCGGGATGAACGCCATCATCCTTCCGCGCGCTATCGCCCTGCAGTGCCAGTTGAACGACACTCTGTACAACCTGCAGAACATCGGCAGTTCTCCGTTGAACGACGCATCGTTCTACAGCACCGATCCCTTGAAAGCAACGGTATCCGGTCACATAATCGCGGTCATCTCGCATGACGTGTCCGTCACCGAGGTAGAAAACGTCCTCTACATGCTGACACACAATTCCACCGACGGTCGCATCGGCAACAATGTTGTAATTTCGAGGTAACATGTATATCTACGTCAATTCAATAAATATCCACGAGGGAAACGATGTCATATCCGTACGAACGCCAGGTCCGGCGCAAGAAGATGTTCGGGTACGTCCTGGGCATAGGGTTGGTGATCTTGACCGTACTGGTCGTGATCATGCTCGTTTATTGACGGCCGGAACGTAAGGTCGGACGAACCTGATGGCACTTTCGAAGTCCGCTTCGTTACGAGTAAATAGCCGAGGCTGCATTCCACGCACAATGGAAAGGGATGGGCCTTTCGTTCAATTAGGCAACGGCATCGAGGTCGCCTGCGGCGACACCAGATTCTTCCTCGATCCACGCAAGGTTTCCGAGGAGGCCATATGCTGCATCTCCCACGCCCATTCCGACCATATGCCATCGAGCTTCGCCGGCGGTCCTATTCATTGCTCGGACATCACCCTGCGCTGCATGCGCGGACGGGTGAAGAGCAAAAAGTCCAAGACGTTCCTGGAGGGCGTTGAACTAGGGAACGACCCACTGGTCAAGGCCAGCGGGGCCGGGCACATACTCGGCTCGAACATGTTCCTGCTGGACGCCGGCCAGAAGGTCCTGTACACCGGGGACTTCTGCCCGCAGGACCGCCTTGATATCGAAGGGGCCCGGCCGCGGAAATGCGACGTGCTTATCGTCGAGGCTACATACGGAAATCCTCGTTACAAGTTCCCCGACCGCCGGGAGATGATCAAGGTTATCTATGACTGGGTGGAGGACATTCTGAATCAGGGATACTCGGCCGTCCTGCACGCTTATCCTCTAGGAAAATCCCAGGAGCTCATCACTATGCTCAGGGACTTCCAGCCGCGCCTGCATGGTTCCGTGCTGGACACCACACGCATGATCGAATCGGACGACCTGAAGTTCGATTATCTGCCGTTCGACCCGGAGGACCGCGAGCCGCAACTGGTCATAAGTCCGGGCGCCTGGGGGGAGAACGGTCTCAGCATGCTGAAGAAGAAGCGTTCCGCCGACGTCTCCGGCTGGTGCCTGGACACCAGAGGCCGATCCATGGGTAAGATGAGCTGGGGGATGGACCAGGGTTTCGCCTACTCAGATCACGCCGACTTCTATGAGATAATTGACTTCATTGAGAAATGTTCGCCGTCCCTGGTCTACACCAACCACGGTTCCGAGGACATGCTGGCGCATGAGATCCAGAAGCGGCTGGGAATAACCGCGATACCGTTGAAGAAGGAAAAGAAAGGTCAGACCAATCTGGGCAGCTACTGCTGAGCGCCCCACATTCTTGGATACGTACCTTCAGGAAGGAACACCCGGACGGTCTTGACCGCTTTTCCCTTGTAAGCCTTGTACATATCCCGGGCGGACATGTTGGCCGTTCCTAAACCCAACGCCTCGCCCTTCACGGTGAAGAGCGCGACCGGCGCACCTTTCTCTACGTTCTCGTCCAAGGACACCACGCCGGGCGCGTTAAGGTCCGCGCCGTGCGATACTGCGTCTACCGCATTGTCCTTGACGATGACCTTGGGCAAAGGCTCTAAAAGCGCCTCCATCGGCCTTATGATGCTCCGCAGCCACTTCTCGTCGCCGTTCTTCCACTCCACCACGGCGTCCTTGAGGTCCTGCATGGTGATGGCGTCATCTTCGGTCATTGCTCCGGACCGGGTGCGGCGCAGCGCCTTCATGTTAGCTCCGACTCCCAGAGCATCCCCGATGTCCACGCATAACGTACGGATGTACGTCCCGGCGTCGCAGTCCACCTTGAACAGCACGTCCCGGCCGGATATCTCCAGGATGTCGATGGAGTGCACCTTGCGTATGCGCATTGCTACCTTAACGGCAGAGCGGACCGGTGGCGTCTGATAAATGGAACCGACGAACGTCTCGATGACCGAACGAACTTTCTCTTCAGCCACCGGCCGGTGCAGGTACATGTGGCAGACGTACTGCTTGTTGGAACGGAGGACGAGATCGGTCATTCGTATCGCTTTTCCCAACGCTATCGGCAGAACGCCGCTCACGTTCGGATCTAACGTTCCACCGTGCCCGATCTTCTCCACGCCCAGGATGTCCCTTACCCAGGCGGTGACCTGATGGGAGGTCGGTCCCTGAACCTTATCTAGAACTATGACCCCGCCGTCCAGGAGCTCCTGGATGGAGCGGTCCTCAGGGCGTTTCCCTCTTTCCACCGTTCTAGGGTCCTTGTCCCGGACCAGCATCTCAATCGCCCCTTACCCTGGAAACGATCGACTCGACCACCTGCTCCGGCGTCATGCAGCCGGTATCAATGACCAGGTCATAGATGGAACGGTCTGTCACATCGATTCCATAGAACTTGCGGTACCTTAGCACTTCGCTCGCTTCCCGCGCTCGCATCTCTTCCATGGCCGCCTGCATATCGACGCCTTCACGACCGGAGACGCGCTCCACGCGCACTTCCAAAGGTGCGTCTAAAAATATGCAGAAGGCCGGGATGCAATTGCGGCGGAGCATCTGCCCGGCCAGGCGCCCCTCGAGGATGACATTGTCCTCGTTCTTGGCCACGTCCAGCAATCGTTCATCGATCAGCCGGTCGTACTTGGGGTCCGTTTCCGCCAGATCCCCGAACTCCTCCAGGGACATGTTCAGCTCCTTGGCCATCTCCCGGAACACGTGGCCAGATATGACCGTCCGGTATCCCAGGATATCGCCGAGCATGCGGCAGACCGTGGTCTTACCGCTGCCGATCATGCCGCTGATGGTGATCCTCATTGCCCTGCAGCCTTCAGTTCGTTCAACCGCTTCTTGAAGGAATAATACCTCAGACCTCTTGAAAGCAATTGCCCGAACGGGACGCTGATCAGCGAGTATAGCAACACCCAGGCCGGGAGCACGTACGACTCGTTCAGATCGGCGAAGTTAGACCACGGGACGGTTATGACCGCGCTCTCCAAGTTGCCGACGAAGACTGCTAACCAGGCGAAGATGGGGATGATGATGAGCATGGTCACCGGCATCAGCTTCATCTGGGTGGTGGTCTGCTTCATCGACTCCTCCATCATCTTCGGCTGCAGCTCGAGCATCTTCTTGAGCTTGTAGGTGTTGTTATCCTTGCGGGCATCCCTCAACTCTTTGTTGAAGGCGCTCATGATCTTCTGGCTCTTGGTCTGCTTCACGTAGTCGGTGAAGAAGTGCCGGACCACGATGCTCAGGGTGGTCATGAACGCGCCGGTTATGAAAAGAGATACGACCGGGAACGAGCCGTCGAAGCCCCAGAGGGGCTCCAGGCCGTATCCCACGATCTTTCCAAGGGCGGTCCTAAGATTGTTGTCGAACATCACGAAGATGGCCATGATGAAGACGAAGATCAGCAGCATCCTGCTGGTCGTCGCCTTGGGGTCGGCAGCCTTAGTGTCAGCCATGTCTCATCACTCCCCGCCGAAGAATCCCCTCAGCACGGGGTGCATCTCCATCATTTGTTCGCGTCCAAGCGCTTCGTAGAACTGGATCATGATGCCCACGGCCAGCAGCACACCGGTCCCGCTGGCGTTACCTACCGTTCCGATAAGGTCAGCTCCTGCCGCAAGTCCACCCACCAAGGCACCGGATATGACGGTGACGATGGGGATGTATCTCTCCAGCACGCGCTTGAGCACCCTGGGGTCCCTACGGAATCCAGGGATCTGCAGTCCGGAGGACTCGATCTGCCTGGCCACCGCTTCCGGCCCCATGTTGGTGGTCATGATCCAGAACTTGGCGAACAGGATCGAACCGCCTACCATTATTCCCACGTATATCAGTACGTGGGCCATGACCTGCAGGCTGCTGTGCCCATGCACCATGCTCCCATAGGTCTCCGGGTTGAGGAGCGGCAATAGCCAATCCCCCACACCGTTCGGTGTGGAAAGATACCAGGCCAGACCGGACGTGGGATAGTTCTCCCCGGCCGGATAGACGCCCAATAACGGATTTCCACCCAACAGCGGTATCCCGCTCAGCGCGTCGTTCGTATAGAACAGCATGGTGAACATGCTTATGTTGGCGAGCAGCGCGGCCATCAGGATGACCGGGATGTTGGAGGCGTAGATCAGTTTGATCGGGTATCTTCCGCGCGCTCCTCTCGCCGTTCCGTGCGCCAACGGCAGTTCTATGCGGGCCGATTCGACGTAGGCCACGAACAGGAATATGATTATCGTCCCTATCAGCGCTATGAGCGGATTTGGATTCGCGATCAATATCTGTTCATAGCCTCCGCCCACCAGGTCTGACGCTGATTGGTGCGTCAGTATGTAGATGGTCTTCGGAATCGTTCCGACCGGCAGGTTGCTGTTGCTCAATGGAATGCTGCGATCCAATCCTTCAGCGTTCAGCGTTCCAGTGAACAGCGCTTCCGCGACACCTGCGGCGATGAACAGCGATATTCCGCTCCCGATGCCCCATTTGGACACTACCTCGTCCATAAGGAACACCAGGTACGAACCCACGCAGAGCTGAACGACTATGATCAGCCTGGCGATGTTCTCTCCCCGCAGGAACCCGGAGTCGCCGAACGTGCCATCGAGGCCGCCTATGAAGGCTTCGGACGGCACCAGGTACCCGAAAACCTGGGGAACCGCCTCCACCAATATCATCACTAATACCAGGAACTTCTGGCTGCTCTGATAGACCGCCTTGTCATCCTTGTTCGTGAGGTCCAGCTTGATTATTTTCGCCCCAACGAACAGCTGCATGATGATGGAGGCGGTGACTATCGGGCCGATGCCCAGATGCATAAGAGAACCCTGCGCACCGGCCAGGATGGCACGGTACTGGGCGAAGAGGTCGACCGTTTTTTCGCCGTCCAGCCCGTACAGGAAGATGTTGGTCATGATAAAGTAGAAAACCAGTATCACTACGACCCACAGCATCTTGGTCCGGAAATGGACGTGCCCCTCGGGTTTGGAGACCGCCGGGAGGCGGTCGGTAATGGGTTTCAGCTTGTACAGCTTGCTCTTCTGGTCATCGGCCATTGGCATCACGCGATACTTACTCTGGCACCACGATATGCCCACCTGCTTCTTCAACCTTAGCCTTGGCCAAGACGGTAGTCTCGGAGACTAAGACCTCGAAGGGTGTGCTCACTTGGCCGTTCCCCAGCAGCTTGTCGATGCCCAAGGCGGTGAGGTCGACGGTGATCTTACCGTCCTTCTCGACCGCGGTTCCCTGGGTCTTCATTACCGCTAGTATCTGCTCTAGATCTCCCACGTTCATGGTGATCTTGGCGGATACCATCTTCTGGGGCCGCTTGAATCCGTGCCGGCCAAAGTGGTCGGGCATGTATTTCAGCATGTACTGGACCTTGTGCTTGTGCAAGCCGGCGTTGCCCTTTCCGCCGCGCTTTCCGGCGCCACGTCCGGCCTTCTTGCCGCGGCCGTGGGTCCTGGAGCCTCTGAACTTCTCGGTTCTGCTAACCATTCATTTCACCTTCAGATCATCCTGGAGATGAGGTCGTTTATCTCCTCTCCCCGATAGCCCAGGGCGCCCCCGGCCCCGAATCCGCGCTTTACGCCCTCGTATCCCTTCTTGGGGGGGCTCAGGCGGAAGAGCGGCTTCACGTCCTTCATGTCCGAGTACTTGGTCTCGCCTTTGGATATTCCCTTGGCGAGGGCCATGATCGAACCGAAGGGGGTGTTGTCCTTGACCACATCATCGTCGATGGGCTTGTCGCCCATCAGCCGGCCGCGGAACTTGATCATACGGGCCAAGGTCTCTTCGGAAACCTCGCCCCAGGTGATGTAGTCCTTGGCCTTCATCAGCATGCCCTTTATCTCAGGCGTCTCCGGAAGGATCACGCAGTGGTTCGCCCTGGTCAGGCGAAGCATGCGCATGGTATCCTCAACTTCGTGGCGCACACCTGAGTGTCCGCGTACACGTATCGCTGCGTATGCCATGTTTACTCCTCCTGTCCGGGAGCGGCGTCCTCGGCCACGTGCAGCTGCACCGGTCCGCTGATGATGTGCTGCCTCTTCTCCTGCTCCTCGGAAACACGCATCTCGATGGTGTTCCTGAGCGCATAGTAAGTGGCGTAGGCATAGTTCACGGTGGTCTTGGTGTGCCCCTTGGCAAAGCCCCAGGAGTCGCTCACACCGGCCAGCTTCAATATGCTCTTGGCCACGTCGCCTACCGCCAGGGATATGCCCCTGGGGGCGGGCTTCAGGTAGACCTCCACCGAGCCGGACTTGCCGACCACGGTGAACGGGAGCGAGTGCGGCGTGCCGCATCCGCATTCCCAGGAACCGCATCCGCGCTTTATCTCGATGATGTTCAGCTTGGCGTTGTCGATGGCCTTGCGGATAGAAGGTCCTACCTCCTTACCCTTGGCCCGGCCGATGCCGATGAACCCGTCGCCGTTGCCGACCACGCAGGTGATCCGGAACTTGACCCTCCTGCCGGAGTCGGTCATCCTCTGGACGATGTTCACGTCGATGACCTCGTCCTTCAGGTCGGGGAGCAGTATGTCCACGATCTCCGCCTCGCGCAGGGGGAGCTTGGTGGCCAGTGCCTGGCTCATGGTGGTTATCTCACCGTTGAGCACCATCTTTCCCAGTCTGGTCTTCGGTACCCAATCCATCTCAGTTCGCCTCCATGCGGGTCTTGATATCCTTTACCATTTTCTCCACGTCGTCGCCGATGTGCTTTCCGGCCAGGCGTTCCTTGCTCGGCAGCACGTCCTTGCCGTGGGGTATTTTCATTCCAGCGTCCACCATGCCCTTCAGGGCGGCGAACACCGTGGCGCCCTTGGCGGGCACCTTAAGGCCTATGTCGAGCACAGCCTCGCTGACTCCCTTGGCCACGGCCTTCTTCCCGGCCAGGTACCCGGTGAGGTACGCGGCGGGAACGTTCCCGGTAGCCTTGTTCCATCCCATGTCCAGCAGTTCGCGGGAGTGGGCGGTGACCAATACCTGGTCGCCCTGGATATCAAAGTCGACGATTTGTATGCTGACATGGCGCAGGGAAACGCGTACGACGGCACGCGGGACCCTGGCCCTCAGCAGCCTCTGCCTCTGTCTATAGTCAGTGCGTCCCTCGCGCCGGCGGCGGAAGGCCACTTTGTATCTCGGTCCTTGCGCCATCAGTTATCCCCCTTGAGGTAGCCTTCGGTCTTCAGGTGCATGAGCAGGTTGTTCCTGCTCCTGAACATGCCGCCCTTGGCCTTCATGTAGAATTCGCGGTATACGGTCCGGCTGATCGTCCCCTCGTCCCGCAGCTGTCGCAGCGTGGCGCGCAGGGGCCTGATCGTCTGGATCCAGGCCTCCTTCTTCGGCCTTCTGGCCGTAGAGGTACCCTTCCTGCTGCCCTGTCCACGCCTGCGTCCCTTGGCCTTCTGGGCCAGCCGGTGGCGGGCCCGACCTCGGGAGATGCCCTGCTTGGGCAAGGCGCGGATGGACCCGGATAATATAGCGGTCCTTATGTCCGCCCGGGTTATGGCGTCTGCGACATCCTCTATGCGGTTGGGGTCTATCCAGACCCGGTTCTCACCGCATTTCAAGACTTCGGCCGCCATGCGCTTCTGGTTCTTGAGATCCATCTGTTTCACGTCCTGTTCAATACGCGGATGCTTAGCTCATCCGCCTTCTCGATGATTGCCATTCTCTTCTTCCCGCCCACGGTGCCGCCTATGCGTATCGCTTGCACCTTGGCGTCCACGCCTTCCACTTGGCCAGGGTTGTACACCATGACCTCCTGGAATCCGGAGGGGTGATAGTCGCGCACCATCTTCGGGCCGCGGAAGCCGATCGAGACGACCGGCGGGCGGTAGGAGAGGTGCCTCCTCATCTTGGAGTGAATGCCCCTGGGCTTCCTCCACTTCTCCCCGAGCCTCTGGTACCGGAACCACTCCTGCCTCTTGAATGCGGGGCGGGCGTCGTTCTTGGCGCTCCTGAACTCCAGGGCGGCCTTGATATCGTCGTCCAGGACCGGCTTTACCTTAGGTACGGCCTTCTCCTCGTCCTCGACGATCTCCGTCTCGGTCTCCTTCTCGGAAAGCAGCTCGAGCCAGTGGTCGGCGATCTTGTTGCCGACTCCGTCCAGCTCGTCGACGATGACCTTCTTGCGGTCCTCGTCCTTAAGGGCCTCCAGGAGATCGTCCATCTCCTTTATGCCCAAATCGGCCAGCTGAGCGGTGTATTCCTCCCGGTAGTAGGGGAGGTCCTGTATCTTGTTGATCTCCTTCTTGGCCGACATTACTTGGGCCTCCTTGCCTTCTCAACGATGTAGATACCATCCTGGAAGACCCTGGGATCGAATCCCCTGATCTTGGTGGCGCGTTCGATGTTGGCGGCGGTCTGCGAGACCTTCTCCAGGTCGGAGCCGGTGACGAAGACCTCGGCGCCCTTAATGCTGACCTTCGCTCCAGCCAGTATAGGCGCGGAGCGCGGGGCCTTCTCTCCCAGGAAGTTCTCGATGACGAACCTGTCGCCCTTCACCGCGATCTTCATGGGGAAGTGGGAGTAGACCATCTTCATGGCGTACTCGAACCCGTGGTTGGCCCCCTCGACCATGTTCTTCAGGTGGGCGGTGTACGTCCCGACCAAGGCCTTCTCCTTGGTACGGGGGTATTCGCACTCCACGTGGAAGTGGTCCTCCTTGAAGGTGACTATCACCTTGGGGTGGCTGAAGTCCCTGGTTACCGTGCCCTTCGGTCCCTTTACGGTGACCTCGGCCCCCTTCATGGTGACCTTTACTTCCTTGGGCACGTGCACCTTGTCGTCCAAATGTCCGGTTACAGTCATTTAAATCCCTCAGTACACGAACGCGAGCAGCTTCCCGCCCACGCCCTTCTCCTTGGCTTCCATGTGGGTTATCACGCCGTCGGTGGTGGTCAGTATCAACACTCCGAAGTCCTGGGCCGGCAGGTAGCGGGCCTCGAACTGCTCCATGTTGACCTTCTTAACCGAGTAGCGCGGCTTGATCACGCCGCAGTTGTTGATCCTGCCTTCCAGCATGACCTTGAACACTCCGGCCTTTCCGTCCTCTATGAACTCGAACTGGTTGATATAGCCGTTGTCCTGCATCACCTTGAGGACCCGGCCGATAAGCTTCGAGGAGGGCCTTATCACGCACTCGCTCTTGCCCACGGCCGCGGCGTTCTTGATGGTGGACATCGCATCATTCAATGGATCGCTCTGCATTTTTTTCACCTCACGAGTACTTCTTGAACCCTATCTGCGGCGCGATCTCCCTGAAGCATTGCCGGCAGAGGTGCATACCATACCGTCGGATAATGCCCCGTCTGCGGCCACACCTGGTGCAGCCCACGCTTCTTCCGAACTTCTTCTTGGGCTTCAATCGATCACCTCGACGTTGAACTTCTGTTTGATGAACTCCATGGCCTCAGGCCTGGTCATACGGTGGCTGTGGGGTATGGTGCGGCGCATGACGCGGCGCCTGGCCACACGCTTCCCGGGCCTCTGGATGGACACGCTGATGTCCATTCCGAATATCCCGATCTCCGGGTCGTACTTCATCCCGGAGAAGTCGGTGTAGTCCGGCACTCCGAATGACAGGTTGCCTTCGCGGTCGAAGGAGTATGAAGCGATGCGGTTCTCCCGGATGGTGAACGCCCTCTTCAGGAAATCCTCGGCCTTCTCTCCCCTCAGGGTCACGATGCACCCGATGGGCTGCCCCTCGCGGATGCCGAAGTCGCGGTTGGTGACCTTGGAAATGGTCTGCTTGGACTTCTGTCCGGTGACCATCTCGATGACCTTCTGCGCTTTGACCAGGCGATCGCCGGACTCGCCAACGCCCATGTTGACGACTACCTTCTCGATGCGCGGCAGGCGCATGACGTTCTCGCTCATACCGCTCTCACCTCGGGCAGGGCGACCTCAGGGGTCTTGTTGCCGATGACGAACACGTTGTCCTTCACGGTCAGCTTTCCGTTCTTGAAGCGGACCAGGTTGGGGGCGGTGGAGCGCTCCTCGACCTGCTCCTCCACGACGTTGATCTGTCCGGCGTTGGAGCCGCTGACGATCATGGCCACGTTGCCCTGTACCAGCTTGTATGCTTCCAGTATGTTCTGGCTAGGCACCTCGACCTTCAGGACGTCGCCGGTCTTGTAGCTGTCCGACTCGACCAGTATGTTGCGTCCGTCGTGCAGGTTCAGCTGCAGGCGGCCGCCGGACACGTAGGTCTTGTTCTCGATGCGGCACAGCTTCCACTTGGCGCGGTCCTCGGCTATCTCCACGAGTATGAACTTGCCGCGGTCGTCCAGCAGCATGCGGTAGTGCTTGCCGTTGGCGGGGATGCTGATGACGTCCATCAGGCCCACCGGGAACTTCTCCTCGGTGATGACCTTGCCGTCCACCAGCACCTTCTTCGCGGAAAGGACCTTCTTGGCCTCGGCGGCGGTGTCCACTACCTTCAGCATGTCCCTAAGGACCACGCTCAAAGGCATGCATCCGTCCAGCGAGTGCGGGCCGGGGTTGGGGCTGGTCACCCATACGTTGCTCTTCCTGGGCACCGGCCAGCTCTTCGGTGCATTAAGTCTCTTCAGATCTTGGGTCACTGGGAACCCTCCTCGTATTGCAGCTTCTGCTTGCGGTAGTTGTCCTTCATGTCCAACTTGGTGACTTCCACGTTGGACGCGTGGACGGGCCTCTCGGTCATGGTGCCGTCGGCCTTTGCTATGGTGACGCCCTCAACGATCAGCTTGCCGTTGTGGGTGTCGACGCTGGTTACCTTGCCCTCCAGGCCGAGTACGTCCTCGTCCCCGCGGACCACCTTGACGGTGTCTCCCTTGACCACGCGTACGGTGCGGCGGCCCAGCTTCTTCATCAGCTCTTCGCTGAGGTGGGAGCCGACGCTCTTGTTGCGCACGTGGTTGGGGGCGTTGTACAGCGCCTTCCTCTGCTTGCTTGCGTACTTGCTCGTCATTTCCTGCACCTCACACTATGGTCGAAGCGGTGGCGGCTACGCGCGGCCAGCGCTCGGCGGCCTCCCTGGCCACCGGTCCCTTTATGTCGCTTCCCTTGGTCTCGCCCTCTTCCGTGGTAATTACCGCGGCGTTGTCCTCGAAGTGCACCATGGTGCCGTCCGCGCGGCGGAACGGCCTCCTCTGGCGAACGATGATGGCGTAGACGATCTGCCTCCTCATCTCGGGGGTTCCCTTCTTGACGGAGGCCACGACTATGTCGCCCACTGCGGCGGCCGGGCAGCGCCCGTGCACGCCGTGGTAGTTGGGGACGGCGATGACACTGATGACCTTGGCTCCGGTGTTGTCCACCACGTCCAGGTGCGATCCGGTTATGATGCCCCTGGTCTGGTTACCTGCCAATCCCTTCATGTCCTCACCTCTTCTCCACGACGACGAAGGACACCGTCTTGCTCAAGGGGCGGCATTCCATGATGCGCACCTTGTCCCCGGCCGCTATCTGCAGGCAGGGGGGGTTGTGGGCGGTGTAACGCCTCGTCCTCTTCTCGAATCGTTCGTACTTCTTGTCATACTTCAAGTAGTTCCTCTCGACCACGGCGCTGCCGTTCATCTTCACGGAAACGATGACGCCGTCGATGATTTGCCCCCGCACTGGGAGCTGCCCGTGGAATGGACAGTGCTTGTCCTCGCAGGTGGCCGAGGGGGCCTTGACATCAATGCCAATGTCTCTGACTTCGCTCATTAGATCACCTAATTCTCTTGATCCTATCCTCTGGTCGATGCTGGATCTCGGATCCTAGGACCCTGATCCTCTCGCCCTGGTATGTGAACACGAACTCATGGCCGGACTTGGGTATCCACCTCTCCCTGCCCTGGCAGGATATGGCAAACATGTTCTTGGTCTCGTCCACCACCTTCCCGTGCAACAGGTGCCCGGGGCAGCTGGATTCCACCACCTCGATGTCCAGTCCTATGAGTTCTTGTCTCATGAAATCCCTCTTGTCCATGGCTCCTACCGAACCTCGGTCTTGAAGCCCATTTCTTCCAGGGTCTGAGCCACTTTCTTCTTGTGGTCGCCCTGGAGCTCGATCTTGCCCTCTTTGGCGGTGCCGCCGGCGGCGCACTTGTTCTTCAACTTGCGCGCCAGGTCGTCTATGTCGATATCGGTGGAATCGATTCCATCGACCACGGTGACGATCTTGCCGTAGCGCCGGCTGTCGGTGTAGATCCTTACGGACTGCTGTTCTCTGGCGATCTCCTCGCACATGCACAGCTCTTTAGGGAGCCCACATACCGAGCAAATGTCGGCCATTATTGTTCTTCCTCCTTCTGGACGGTTAGGATCCTGGCGATGTTGCTCCTTAAAGCCCTGATCTTCCCCGGGTTGTTGGGAGCGCCACCCATGGCGGCGGCCCCCTTCTCATGCATGAGCTCGTCCTGCAGCTCGCGGAGCTTGACAGCTCGCTCATCCACGCTCATCTCTCGTATTTCAGAGGTCCTCAGTAAAGCCATTTATTCGGTCACCTCCTCCTTATCTCCCTCTGCGGGAGCATCGTCCTCGGCAGGATGTTCAGCGATGACCGAGGCCTCTTCCTGCTTCCTCAGCAGCTCAGCGAGGTCGGGGTTGGCCTGGATGGCCATCTCCATGGGCATGACGTCGATCTCGGCCGGGAGCCTGGCTCCAGCCTGCATGATCTCGACCTGTACCCCGATGACCCCGGGCTTCAGCTTGGCCACGGCGAAACCGGTACCTATGAACAGGTTCCTGGTCTCACCGCAGTACTTTATGGACCCGTCCTTGAACTTCTCGGTGCGGTGCCTCTCCCCGGTCAGCTTGCCGGAGATGACTATGAGGCATCCGCGAGCGCCGGACTCCATTATGCGGCGGACGGTCGAGTGACCGGCCCGCCTGAAGTGCCAGCCGCGCTCCAGGGCGAAGGCCAACTTCTCCGCCATGATCTGGGCGTTGAGGTTGGGGTTCTCCACCTCCTGGACCTCGATCTGGGGGTTGTCGTAGTGGAACTTGTCCTCGATGTCCTTGGTGAGCGTCTTGATCGCCGCTCCCCGCCGACCGATGACTATGCCGGGACGCTCCACGACCAGGGTTACCCTGGTGCCCATGGGGGTCCTCTGCACGTCCACGCCTCCGAAGCCAGCGCGGTCTACGGTCTTCATCAGGTGCTCTTTGAGAAGCACCCTTCTGATGTTCTCCTGTGTGAACTTCCTCTCGCTGGCCATTTACTGAACCTCCTCCAATATGACCTCGATGTTGACGGTCTGCTGGTCCCAGGCGGTGCTGCGGCCATGCGCCCTCGGCATGTAGCCGGGGATGGTCCGCCCGTGGTGGGCGGAGACTATGCGCACGCGCATGTTGTCGGCATCCAGGCCCTTGTACTCCGCATTGCTCTTGGCGCTCTGCAGCACCTTGATGATGGCCGCGGCGGCCTTCTTCGGGAATCTCCCAGGCCCTACGCCGGTCTTATGCGCCACGCCGTAGTTGTAGCGGCGGATCGGCACCGGGCGGCGCAGATCGACCACTTCTTCCAGCATCTGGATGGCGACATCGACCTTCTTGCCCCTGATCATGCGGCAGATCTCTCTCGAGAACTTGGGTGAGATGGGCAGCTCTTTGGCGATCGCTTTGGACGTGGTGTCCGGATCGGCTTGTGCAGTGTATCCTACCATTTTTTCACCTCACTTCAGCGGCATGAACTTGGAGCCCCTGGTCGCACCGACGCCCGGACCGGAGTGCTTTACAGATCCCCTGGTCTGGGCGAACTCGCCCAGGAAGTGCCCGATCATCTCGGGCTTTATCTCCACTTCCTTGAATTCCTTACCGTTGTATACGGCCACGCGGCGGCCCACGAAGGCCGGCACGACGGGTATGTCACGGCGGTGCGTACGCACCACTTCCTGCTCTCCATCCACGATCTTGTCGAAGGTGGTCTTCTGCTCCTCGTTGAGTCCGCGGCGGAACGACCTTCTAACCCTAGACGGCAGGAGGTCGACCATTTCATCGAAGGGCATCTCCATGAGCTGTTCCATGGTGAATCCGCGGTAGGTGAACTCCTTCTTCCTACGGGCGGTCATCATGCCCTTCTTCTTCCGCTGTTTCCTCCTCGAGGCCTTGGTGCCAGTTAGCTTATCTTCAGCCATCTAGAATCACTTCCTCTTTTTCTGGGGGGAAAGCCTACCTACCTTCCTTCCCGGCGGAGCGTTCCTCGAAACCGTGCTGGGCTTACCAACGTGGGGGTGACCTCCACCGCCGTGCGGGTGGTCGACGGCGTTCATCGCCACTCCCTTCACCTTGAAGTAGGCCTTGCTCTTGCTGCGGTATGCGTGGAACTTCTTACCTGCCTTGGCGAAGGGCTTCTCGGAAGCACCTCCACCGGCGACGATCCCCACGCCGGCGCGGCAGCGGGGGTCGAAGTTCTTGAATGCCCCGGAGGGCAGCTGTACTACCACGCTGTCTCCCTTGGTGACCACGGTGGCGTAGGTTCCGGCGGTCCTCACGAACTTGCCGCCATCGCCAGGCCTGGCCTCCAGGTTGTAGATCAGGGTACCCTCGGGGATGTTGGCCAGGGGCATGATGCTCCCGGGCTTCAGGCTCAGGGAGCCGTCCACGCTGATCTCCTGTCCGACCATCAACCCCTCGACGGCGATGATCTTGTCCTTCTTACCGTCCTCGAACTGCACCTCGGCCACCGGGCTGTTGCGGCCCGGGGCGTGCATTATGTCCAGCACCTTTCCGGTCTTGAGCTCGGTGTACGGGTGCTTTATCTCTCCCACGTGCCTGTGGCTCGGGGAAGTATAGGTCATGGTCCCACGACCCCTTCTCTGTTGTCTCAGTTGTCTGCCCATGTTCCCCCTCCTCAGAACACTCCGATCCTCATGCCGATGTCCTCGGCAGAGTATCCTTCAGCCAGCTTGATTACGGCGTGCTTGCCATCCTTGGAGATCTTGGTCCAGACCTTGTCCACCTTGACCTCGAAGTGCGCCTCGAAGGCGCCCTTTATCTCCGCCTTGGTGGCGAAGCGGTCCACGATGAACTCGATCTTGTTGCCGTCCTTGAAATCCTGGGTAGGCGTGCCGGTCATGTAGTTCATGGTCTTTTCCGTCACGTACGGGTAAAGCAGTACCTTTCTGGCCATGCTCACCACTCTCCTATCTTCTTTAAGGCGGATTCAGTGAACACCGTCAGCCGGCCGGGCAGTCCGCCGGGGGCCAGGTTGCCGGAGTTCAGCATCTCCGCGAAGGCCACTTCGACGCCGGGAAGGTTCCTGGCGCCCTTGACCACCGCGGCGTCATGCGCCGAGACGACGATCAGTAAGCTGCGGGGCATCCGGTAGGGGCGTCCGCGCATCTTGCCGCGTCCCGCCCTGATCCTTATGCCGTCCTTGGCGCGGATCACGTCGTCAGATACACCGATGCTCCTCAGGGTGTCCAGTACCTCGGAGGTGCTCTTCACGTCCTCCAGGCGGTCCTCGACGACCACTGGAAGGGTGAGCCCCTCGTTGAAGCGGTGACCCCTGGCCCTGACCTTCTCCTCGTCGGCCGTGGCGGCCAGCGCGGAGCACTTGGCGAGGGTCTTCTCCTTCTGGTTGACCTTCATGGTCCACACCTTGTCTACCCGGGGCGGGTGAGCGCGGCGACCTCCAACGTTGTTGGGGGACTCAGCGCCCTTCGCTCCCGAGGACAGCCTCTGGACACGGGCCACGCCGCGGCCCTTGCCCCAGGTGGAAACCGAGTGCCTTATTCCGGCGCCGGGCTTCGGGCCGTAGGGCTGCCTCTTGTTGGACTCCTCGGCGACCACGGCCCTGTGTATGACGTCAGGCCTGAACGCGGTGGAGAACACCTCGGGCAGGGCCTCGGTCCTCAGGACCTCGCCGTTCAATGAATATACGTTGACTTTGGACATTGCTTACGCCCCCTGCTTGGACTCGGTGGATATGTACACCATCTCCGGTGCATCCTTCATGTCCGGCTTCTGCCTCCTTACCGGGTCCCTCATCCGGACCAGCCTCTTGGTGGGGCCGGGCACGGAGCCGTGGACCAGGACGAAGGGGTTCCTAACATCGCCATAGTGCAGGAAGCCGCCCTTGGGGCTGACCTCCTGTCCGCTCTCCCCTACTTTCAGGATGAGCTTGTTCACTTCGGTCCTCTGGTGGTATCCCATCTGACCGGACTGGGGCACGGTCGTGCGCACGTAGCCGGGCCGCTTAGGGCCTAGGTTACCGATGGCACGGCGGTGCTTGGAGTTCTTGTGGGACATGAGCTTCAGGCCCCAGCGCTTGGTGGCGCCCTGGAAACCCTTTCCCTTGGTTATGGCAACGACATCGATCATCGCGCCGTTCTTGGTGAAGTCGGTGATGGCGATCTCCTTGCCCAGAAGTCCCTTGGCGAAATCGATCCTGGCGTCCATGGTGCCGCCGCCTATGCGCAGCTCCATGAGCTCCGGGCGCTTCTTCGGCACTCCGGTGACCAGCTTCGGCTGGGTGAAGGCAAGGACCCTAACATCCTCGGTGTCCACTCCCTTCATCTTCTCCCAGGCGGCATCGGCGTCGACCTTCTTGGGGATGGGCAGCAGCCTGGAGAGGGTCTCATCCAGCTGGGTCGCCCAGATCTCCCCGGCGGTCTTCAGGCCGTAGCGGGTGTTCTCGTAGATGCGGACCGCGGCCACCTTCATCGGCGGCACTTCCAGAACGGTGACGGGCACCTTGATCTCCTGACCGGAGGTGGTGCTGGTCTTGCGCTGGTCCACAATGAACGCGTGGGTCATTCCTGCCTTGTAACCGGCAAATCCCTGGACCTTCGGGCCTTCGCTGATCTCGGGCCACGAATCCAGCCTTGGGGTCTGGGTGATGGCCCTCTTCCTCGGACCGAATCCCTTGGACCCCCTTCTCGGACGTCTTATGTTTGACATGCTTCTCCCTCTATTTTTCCTGAGAGAGCACACTCTCTTTCGCTAACGCCTGTTCTCAAGAGTGTTGAGGCTAGCACCTTCGACCGTGACACCGTCATCACCCTCCAGAATGTGCTTTTGGGGGCGACTTAGGGATGCTTTCGCATTGCCCAAGGGGTCTGGTCGAACGTCCTCAGTGCGTTGAGCAGAAGTCCGATACTATCATTATTATTTAAACAAATCGGTCCCCCATATATAAAGAATCAGGGGGTGAAGGGGTTTGCTGGATAGCCTCAGAGCTTGCCTTCCTTGGCCTTCTTCTGCAGGCGGTTGCGGCGCTCCTTGGAAGAGAAGCCGGTGGCCTGCTCTAGGAACTCGTTCCACTTCTTTATGGTGTCCGCGGCGAGGTCCGGGGAGGCGTTCCTGTCGCTGGTGGCGCTGATGTCCATGGAGGTCTTGCTGATCAGCCTGACCTCGATCCTGGTCATGGCCCCGTAGGAGGACACCAGGGCGTCCCCCTCCTTCTTGGCTGAGCCGAAGGCGGCCTCCATCATCTTCATGAGCCCATCCCCTTCCAGGTTACCATAGTATCCTTTCTTGATATCGTAATCCATGTCCATCCCTCTAAAGTGGCAGTTCGTCCTCCAGGTACCGGTGCACGTCCACCGAGGTGCGCATGGCGTCCTCGGTGCGGAGAAGGGATGCCCATTCCCTCCTGCACTGGCAATTATGTTTTTCCAAGACCGAAGCGTCCTGCTCGAAGTTGAACTTTTCCAGGACGTCCAGCAGTCTCCGGTCGCACTCGGGGCAGTTGTGCACGCCCCGCGGCGTCCCCGAACCGCTGGGAGACGAGAAGATCCTGACCCCGGATATCTCCGATCTCAGTTTCAGGACCTCGAACAGGGACCAGATCCACGGCGGGCGGTAGTCGCCGCGTCTCCAAAGCCCCTCGACCATGGTCTCCTTCTGGACGTTGAGCGGATTTACTGAAACGCTTTCCGAACGGGGAGCGGCGAAACGTACCGAAACCTTGGTGTCCTCGATGGCCGATCTCTCCGTCATGAACGGGGGCTTGAGCAGCAGATAGGTCCGCACCGGGAGCCCACGGTCGTTCAGAGCGTCGGCCGCCCTGACGTAATCCTTGACCCTGAACCCCTTGCGCACGGAACATCTCAGCACCGTATCGTTAGCGGTCTCCAATCCCAAGGCCACGGCGGAGTGGTCCGGCAAACCCTTGAGCACATCGGGGGTGACGAACTCCGGGCGGCTCTCGATGAGCACCCTCTTCGCCCCGTCGAAGGAGTTGAGGATACGGTCCCGAACATCCAAAGGTATCTCGTTGGGGTCCAAGAAGCTCCCGGAGGTGTACAGTTTCACCATCCGCTCACCCTCGTACCTCTCCAGGACGGCACCCAGCTGGGCGGATATCTCCTCCGGCCCGATGCCCTCCAAGCTCTCGACGTTATAACCGCACATGGAGCATCCGCCCGTGCGGGACCAGTGGCAGCCGCGGGTGCGGAAGATGGCCACCAGTGCCTTCTCCCTCTTACCGTCGACCACGTCCTCCTCTTTCCAGACCGTGACCGGCCTGTTCAGGTCCATGCTCTTCATGCGTCCTCCATGCGAATGAAGGTCAAAACGCCCCTAACTATTTGAGCGCTCCGACGGACGATACCAACATTTTATATCCTCACTTCAGGATTTGCGGCCCGGAGAGGCATCATGGCCAGGAAGATCGTGGTTATTGGGGGAGGCGCGGCCGGCATGACCGCGGCCTCCACCGCCAGGGAGAACGGGGCCGGGGACATCACGCTCATCACCGAGGACGAGCACGTGGCATACTCGCCCTGCGCCATACCCTTCGTCGTGGAAGGAAAGATCAAGGACTTCCCCAGCATCGTGATGCACACCCCCGAGTTCTACCGCAGGGAGAGGGGCATCGAGGTTCTGGTCAAGACATCCGTGGACCGGGTGGATGCTGACGCCAAAAAGGTCATCACCAAGGACGGGCGCAGCTTCGATTACGATTCTTTGATAATTGCTACCGGTGGAACGGTGTTCGTGCCGCCCATCGAGGGCCGCGAGCTGAAGGGAGTCTTCCCGGTAAGGTGGATATCCGACGGGCAGGCCATAATGGACTGGCTGCCTAGCACCAAGCAGGTCGTCGTCGCCGGGGCCGGGGTCATCGGCCTGGAGATGGCCGTGGCGCTACGGGAGAAGGGCAAGGATGTTACCGTCGTTGAGATGTTCGACCAGGTGGTCCCCCGCATCATGGACAAGGACATGGCGCATCTGGTCCAAGCTCACTGCGAGTCCCACGGCATCAGGTTCGTCCTGGGTTCCCCCTGTTCCCGCATTGAGGGCGAGGACAGGGTCACCGGGGTCACCGCCGCAAAGGCGCACATCCCCTGCCAGATGGTCATCATGGCCACCGGTGTTCGAGCCAATTTACGCATACCGGAGCAGATGGGCCTGGAGATCGGTCCCCTGGGCGCGGTCAGGGTCAGTCCCAGCCTACAGCCCTACCGCAAGGGGCGGCTGGTCCCGGACGTGTACCTGGCCGGTGACGTGGTCATGTGCCAGAGCGCCGTTCTAGCCGGACCGACCATGAGCCAGCTAGGATCCACCGCCGTCCGTCAGGGAAGGGTGGCTGGAATTCGCGCCGCGGGCGGCAACGCCACCTTCCCCGGTACCGCAAGTCCTTACGTCAGCGTCGTCGGCGGATTGCACGTCGCCGGCACCGGGATGTCCCGATCTTTAGCAGAGTACTACGGAGTACGCGTGGCCGAGGCGGTGGTGAAAGGCTCGTCCCGGGCCAGGTACTATCCTGACGGTAAGGACATGACGGTGAAGCTCATAGCGGACCAGGAGAGCGGACGCCTGATCGGCGGCCAGATTGTGGGCGGAGAGGACGTCACCGGACGGGTGAACTGGATCACCGCCGCCATACTGGACGGGGTGTCGGTCAACTCGTTCGTGGAGAGGATGGAGAACGCCTACTGTCCCCCGACCTCCATGGTCAGCGACACGGTGAACGCGGCGGCGGAGAAGCTGGCCAGGGTGCTGCGCGGCTGAAGGCAAATCTGTTTAATATTCCGTCCGGCATTCGACACCGGTTACCATGGACGTCGAGGAGCGGTACGCACTAATAGCCCGGAACACCGAGGAGATCATCACCCCGGAGGACCTGATGGAGGTCCTTCGGAACAAAAACTCCCCGACAGGCTATATCGGCTTCGAGCCTTCCGGCCTGGTCCACATCGGCTGGATGGTCACCGCCCAGAAGGTAAAGGACTTCGTGGACGCCGGCTTCACCTTCATTGTGTTTCTGGCGGACTGGCACGCCTACATCAATGACAAGCTTGGCGGGAACATCGATAACATCCGCGTGTGCGCCGAGTACATGAAGGACTGCTTCGAGGCGCTCGGGCTTCCGAGGGAAAAGGTGGAGTACCGCCTTGCCTCCGAGATAATGGACGATATCGATTACTGGGAGATGGTCATGAAGGTTGGAAAGGCCTCCTCGCTGCAGAGGGTCAAGAGGGCCATGACCATCATGGGCCGCAACGAGGACGAGGCCGAGGTGGACTCCAGCAAGACCATGTACCCGCTCATGCAGGCGGCCGACCTCATATTCATGGACGTGGACGTGGCCTACGCCGGTCTCGACCAACGCCGGGCGCACATGCTCGCCCGCGAAGCCGCGGAGAAGATGGGCGTGAAGAAGGCGGTGGCCGTGCACACCCCCTTGCTTCCCGGCCTGAAAGGCGGCAACCGCATGGATCCCGTGAGCTCCAAGATGTCCAAGAGCGATCCGGAGGGCAGCCTGCTGATCCACGATTCTCCGGAGGACATAAAGCGCAAGATGGGCAAGGCCTTCTGCCCTCCCGAGGCGGAGGGAAATCCGGTGCTGGCGATCTGCAAGTTCGTCATATTCCAGAGGACGGACGTCATGCGCTTCGAGCGCCCGGAGAAGTTCGGCGGGAACCTGGAGCTCAAGAGCTATGACGAGCTGGAACTGACCTACCTCGCCGGAAAGCTGCACCCCATGGACCTGAAGAATGGAACGGCAGCAGCACTCGCCGGGATATTGGCGCCGGCCCGGGAGTACTTCGAGAAAAAGCCGGAGAACCTGGAGCGGATCCGGCAGGTTCTGTCTGAGGTCAAAAAGCTGCGCTGACCTCACTTCAGCTTGCGCAGGAAGGCCATGGACTTCTGCATGCATATGTTCAGAATGGCCTCTGCGTCTCCAACTCCGACCAGACCGGCCGCCCCGCCGTGACCGCCGCCGTCGTTATCCGTTTCGTTACCGACGTCCCCCAGCAACTGACCGAGGTGCAACCCCTTGCGCACCAGGTCCTGGCGGGCCCTGGCGCTCAGACGGAACTCCTCGCTGCGCTGGGACGCTACGAACGCTATGTCCGCGCCTAATGACAGGAGCGACTTGCACACTGACGATTCGAAGGAGCTGCCCTGCGAGATCGCCACGATGTAATCGCCGACCCGTTCGAAGCGCATGCGCTGCCCTCCTTTCATCTGGGCCACCCTTTCCGATATGTCGGTGGGTGAATCGGTAAGGGACATCACGTCCTCCATGTTCACGCCCACGGTCTCGATCAGCCGCGCAAAGGTGCGCAGGGAGGCGGGATTGGCGAAACGGAAGTGGCCGGTGTCGGTGAGTATACCGGCGCAGAGGCCCAGGGCCATCTCCCGGCTGACCGGCCTTCCGGCGCGGTCTATTATGTCCAGAACGACCTCGGCGCAGCTGCGCTTGCTGTCGTCGCACAGATATGTGCCACGCTCAGCCCACTTGTTCGTAGGGCAGTGGTGGTCGATTATTATCATCTCGCCCTGCATCTGGCCATAGCTTCCGAGCTGTTCTGGCGAGGAGGTGTCCAGAACGACTATCAGAGGATAGCTGCGTTCCGGCCGGGTGATGAGCTCCATGCCCAGGCGGGCCGAGACGTTCTTGGATGTGCGGTCCAGTCCCTCCACGGGAAGTATGTCCGCCGGCGGGAATGCCTTGGCTAAGGCGTAAGCGCTGCCCAGCGCGTCAGGGTCAGCATTGCCATGTACCAGGATGATCTTGTCCGAGGAGGACAGCCTGGATATTATATCGTCTAGCATCCAAGGCAGCGAACGTTTCCTGGCTATATCCAATTTATCTTAGAATAAGAGAAAGGGAGAAATGGTTTGGTGATCGGGCTCAGTTCTCTTCCTCGTCCATCTTTAGCGGGGTGCCCTGCTGCTGCTGGCCCAGAGCACGGTTCAGCTGCTCCTGGACGCTCTGGAACTTCTCCTTGAGCATCTTCTCCTGGCGGTCCAGGCTCTTGACCCGGATCTCGGTGGTCTCCTTGTCATCCTCGATCTCCTTCTGGAGGGCCGGGGTGTCCGCCACTTTGATCATCAGGGAGCCGACGCTCTTGTACACCGTCGTCTCCGCGGGAGCCTTCTTAAGCTCCTCCAGGGTCATCTCCATCTCCTTCAGCATGGCGTCCATCCTGATCTTCTGGCTCATGACCGTCTGAAGCTGTTGCTGGAGCTGCTGGAACTGGGCTATCTGATTTTGAAGTTTGGGGCTCATCTCATCCATCGTTTTCACCGACCGTTTCACTCATCTTTTCCGCTATGCTCATCCATCGGATGTAGGAATTTAAAGCTGCCCTGAGGGCCGACAGGTCATCGGCGTCCAAGGTCAGGGTCATGGACCCTTCGGACGCGGAAACCTCGGCCCTGGTGCGTGGTATCTCTCTTCCGGCCTCTGGGCTGATCGCCATCGCCACGTTCGTGGCGAAGGGCGAGCTCACCGCCAGGGTGGCCCGGAACATGTCTACCGGCCCTTTATGACCTTCTTGACGTTAGGCCGCTCCTTGTAGAACAGCTTGGAGCCGCAGCTCTCGCACTGTATGCCGACCTGGTTAAGGTTGGAGCGGGTGGTCTTCTCGCACTGGGCGCACTTGTAGTTCAAGTGATTCACTCCTTGGTGTTGGCGGCCAGTATCTCCTTGGACACGGGCTCTCTGGTCCTGGGGGAGTAGCAGGCGGCGGCGAACTTCGCCTCGCAGTGCCTGCAGGCCCAGATACCGGACGCTACCCTCTTGACGCTGACGTGGTGGCAGCTGGGGCACTCAAATCTGGACCTCTGGGTCTTCTCAATGTCCCTGGTCAGCTTCCTGACGACCACACCGTACCTGGCTCCGTATCTTCCGGAGCTACCTGCCTTAACTGTTCTCTTTGCCATTGCAATCACCCGATAAGCTTTCTAATCTCAATGCCCAATCTGCGAGAGGTCTCGATCGCCGTCTTGACCTGCTCCAACGTTAGCGCTCCGCTGAGCCCTTTTTGCATGGCCCGCAGGTCTCCATTGTCATCAGTGGTAACGGTCAGCCTAGCTGTTGCGACCTTTTCTTCGTCGAGAGTCGGGTCAACTAATAAAGAGTTTTCTATCTGTAAAGACGTGACAGATACCGGCGTGCAGGTGGTGGGCATCGGATAGTCCTCGCCTAGGCCGTTGGCCTTGGCCGGAACTATGGCGCTCTTGATGGCCGCCACGGCACCCAGGCTGCAGGCGTCGAACAGGTTGCCGTCGAAGTCTAGGACGTAGATGTCCACGAAGTTGATCCAGACCTTCTTGCCCGGTTCGATGCACAGCTTTTCCAGATCGATCATCTGGCTTTCCCTTATGCCGCGGTCGACGACCCTGGACAGCTCGATCGATTCCGGGTCCGGGGGCCCGGACTCAAAGCTGGGGGAAGCCATTGGGATCAGCTCGGCGTTGGTGGAAAGAACTCCTTTGTTGGGGGTGTCGGCGAACGGCTCCCCCACGCTCATCTTGACACCGACTATGACCTCGGTGTTGCCGATCTTGACCCGGGACGAACCCTCGGCGGTCTCCACGACGTTGGTCTGTATGGATATCTCGCGGACCTGGTCCCAAGCCCTTCCGTCGACGCGCTTTCCGTCGGCGATGAGCTTGTGGATGTGGTCCCTCTTGATCTCGGAAACTATAGATCTTGCCATCTTCAGGCCTCCTCGTTAACGTCCTCGGCAGGTTCCTTGGTCTCTTCCTCAGCTTCCGCGTTGACGATGGCGTAGCGACGGCGCAAGGCGTCCTTCTGCAGATCGTAGATCTCATGGCAGGCTTTGACGCCCATCTCCAGGGCCTTGTCGAACTCCGCCTGGGTCAGGTGACCGTCCATCTGCATCAGCAACACCTCGCCGGTGCGGGGTATCATAGCTATAGGCAGATCGGCCTGACCGTAGTTGTCCTCCTCCTTGTTCAGGTCCAGGACCACCTGGTCGTTGACCTTGCCCACGGCTACGGCCGGAACTAGGTCCTTCATCGGTATCCCGGCGTCAGCCAGAGCCACGGAGGCTGCGACCAGCCCGGCGCATCTGGTGCCGGCGTTGGCCTGCAGGACCTCTATGTAGACGTCGATGGAGGTGCGGGGATAGTTCTCGGTGAACACCACGTACTCCATGGCCTCGGAGATAAGCTTGGATATCTCCACCGAGCGGCGGTCCGGTCCGGGCCTCTTGCGGTCCGAGACGGAGAAGGATATCATGTTATACTTACACTGGACAATGGCCTTGGCCGGGTTCTGCATGTGTCGGGGGTGGCACTCCCTCGGTCCGTAAACGGCCGCCAACACCTTGTTCTTCCCTATCTCCACATATGCAGAGCCGTCGGCGCTCTTGAGCACCCCGGCCTCGATCTTCATCGGCCGGAGCTCATCAATCTTCCGGCCGTCTATCCTAATACCATTTTCATCGATGAGCTTCATATCAGAATTTCCACCCATTTAAAACACCTCACTCTTCCTTGCGATAGACCGATTCCAGGAATTCCTTCACCCGCTCGGTCAGTTTCAGGGTCTGCGCTCCCTCGTCTATCATCTTTATGGCCTGCATGGCGTGCACCATGTCCTCCATGTTGCCGTCCATCCATATCCTGCCGTTCTGTCCGATGAATATGCGGCAGTTGGTGTAGGTCTTGATCATCTGGATCATGGAGCCGTTCTTGCCTATCACCCTGGGTACCTTGCTGTGGGAGATCTCGACTATCTGTCCTCCCTGCAGCTTGCGCAGCCCCTGCTCCTTCATGGTCACCTGCACACGCTTGGTCTCGTCCACCGACAGGACCTTGGCCAGCAACGTGTCGCCGACCGCCAGGTAGCGGGCGGTGTCACCGAACTCGACGCGCCACGGAACCTCGTTCACGTGCAGGGGCGCCGGATAGGGCGAGTATATGTCCACCAGCCAGTTGGAAGGCCCGATGTCGATCACCTTGCCGATGATCATGTCCCCTGGGGCCGGGATGTACCTGCCTCCCAGGGCGATCACGTTCACGAAATTCGACTTGACGCTCTTGATGCCCAGCATCGCGGCGAAGATCTTGCCGTCATGGACATAGGTCCCCTCGCCGGGCTTCATGGTCCCGGCGTCCAAAAGGTCCCCGGGTAGCACCAGTTCTCTGGTCATGCTCTCGTTGTTCATTTTATCACTCTTGGAACGTTATGCGTTATTTCAGCTGCTTGGTCTCCACATCGCCATGGGTCTTGGCGTTGAGGCGGTGGAACAGGTCGTCGCGGAGGCCGGCGGGTATCTCCACCACGCCGATCCAGTCCCCGTTCTTCTGCCACTCCTCCTTGATTATCTTACCCATCTCCTTCATGTCATCGTAGCAGCGGCCGTACTCGTCGGCCTTGAGCTTGACGGCGATGCGCACCTTGTCAAAGCGGATAGGTATCAACGGACGAAGCTTGTCCAGTACCTGCTGCACCTGCATGTCCACCGGCTTGAAGGGGTCGATGTGGACCTTGGCCTCTTCCATGGCCATCTCTATGCGCGCCGGGGTGTGCGGGCCGCCGGTCTGCGGGTTTATGGCATTGCGGGCGATGGTGGCTATGATGCGCAGCCGCTTGCTCTCCAGCATCTCCTTTCGCTGCTGGGCGGTGAGCTGCACCTCGCCCTTTAAAATGATCACCTTGGCGATCTCCGCCGCGTCCAGGGTGCCGAAGGCCTCCTTCAGCTTGTCCTCGGAGGCCCTGGTGCCTTTGTGGGCGTTCTTGAAGATCTCGTCGATGACCATGTAGTCGATCAACTCGACCTCCTTGCCTTCCTTCAGGTGGTTGACCACCTTGGGGTCTATGAGCACCTCGAACGTCTCGCCATGGGACTCCAGGCGGGCTACGATCGCCTCTTCCAGGTCGACCATCTACTTCTCCGATTACTCCTGGTTTACCCTGGCGATGAAGGTTTCCACCTCGGACTCATCGAGGCGGCGGAAGTTGTCCCCGTGGCGAACCACGCCGATCTCTACGGCCTTGGGGTTCAGCTTCTCTTCTTCGGTGGCCTTCTTGAGGGCCTTGAGGCCCAGGGTGACCGCGTCCTCCATGGACATGCCTTCCTGGTAGTCCTCCTCGAAGACCTCCATCACGACGTTGCGGCCAGCCCCTATGCTTCCCGCCTTGTATGAAACGAGGGCGCCGCTAGGGTCGGTCTCGAACAGGTGCTCTCCCTGGTCATCCACCCCGGCCACGAGTAGCGCGGTACCGAATGGCCTCACGCCGCCGTACTGGGTGTAGTTCTGCTTGTAGTCACAGATCCTCTTTACCAGGTCCTCCACCCCGGCCCTCTCATCGTAGGTTATCTTGTTTATCTGGGCCAGGACCCTGGCCTGGTCCACAAGGATGCGCGCGTCGGCCACCAGGCCAGAGGTGGCGCAACCTATGTGATGATCGATCTGGAATATCTTCTCAATGGATCTGGGCTCCATCAAACGGCTGGCGATCCTCTTATCGACGATGAGGACGACGCCGTCCTTGAACTTCAGGCCGACGGTGGTCGTGCCGCGCTTGACCGCCTCACGGGCGTATTCGACTTGGAAGAGCCGGCCATCAGGAGAAAAAACCGTTATGGCCCTGTCATATGCCATCTGTCCTGGTTGCATTAAATCACTCCAATTATCCTCGATTCAAGCCACCTAAGTTATGAGGACGTATATATTTCTTGGGAATTATTGGAAAATTCTGAAGGCCGCTCCAGTCATCCCCTGGTCTCCGACTCCGGAAAGTACTTTTCACGCAAGGTCAAAAGAGTCCCGGAGGTGCTCAAGGTCTCGATCATGTAACGGGGGTCTGAGCGGGCGGTCAGTGCCGAGATGACCTTGTCCTTGTCGAGAGGGGAGCAGCGGATTATGCCCATCCTGCCGTCGAACTGTATCACCTTCGGCACCTTGATCCCCAGAGGGGAAAGGGTGGCGTTGAGGGCGGCTAAAAGCTCACCGTCCGATATCTTGCTGTCCACACGGAACGCGATATAGCGTCGCCGGCCCCGTTTCTCCTTGACCACCATTCGGCGCCCTCATCTGCTCTTGAAGGAATCGACGATGCTGTTGAACTTGACGCCGGTGAGCACCACCATGACCCTCATCTCGTTCTTTATGTCGCCGTGCACGGCGCATCCCCAGATGATACGGGCACGCGGGTCCACCCTCTCGCTGACCAATAGGGCGGCCTTCTCCGCCTCGGTCACCGTGAGGTCCTCGCCGCCTATGACGCGGACCAAAGCGCCCTTGGCCTGCTTGATGTCAACGTCGCCGAGCATCGGGGAGGACAATGCGTCCTCGATGCACATCTCGGCCCTCTGCCCATACTCGCTCGACTCACCCAGCCCGATCAAGGCCATGCCGCCGTTCCTCATGATGGTCAGCAGGTCGTTGAAGTCGATGTTGATCAGTCCGGGCTTGGTCAGGGCGTCAGTGATCCCCTTGATGCTCTGCATGAGCACCTCGTCGGTCACCCGGAAGGCGGCCTCCAGGGGCAGCTTTGGTACTAGTTCTAGCAACCGGTCGTTCTGCAGAACGATGGTGGTGTCGCACTTTTCCTTTAGGTGTTCCAGGCCCTTAATGGCGTTGGACATGCGAACCGCGCCCTCAGCCTTGAACGGCAGGGTGACCACGCCTATGGTAAGTGCGCCGGCTCTCTTGGCCAGCTCGGCCACGACAGGTGCGGAACCGGTGCCGGTCCCACCGCCCATCCCAGCTACTACGAAGACGATGTTCTGTCCGTCGACGTACTTCCAGAGATCGTTCTCCGATTCCTCGGCGGCCTTCTGACCAACCTCCGGCAGAGATCCCGACCCCAGTCCCTTGGTCATGCTCCGGCCCATCAGGATCTTGTGGTGGGCCTGGATCGATAAAAGATGCCTGGCATCGGTGTTGCAGGCCACCATCTTGACCCCTTCCACGCCCGCCTGGTACATGCGGCGGACGGTGTTGGAACCGCCTCCTCCGCACCCGATCACGGCGATCTTGATCCTAAGCGACTCGACCAATGCCCGCAGCTCATCGTCCTCAGCGCTGGAAGAGACGGTCGGCTGCTCGGCCTCCTTCTGGAACATGTCATCGAACAAAGGGCAAATGGCACCCACCCGTTTTATGAATATTCTATAAAGTATAAAAAGTCAAGTAAGACCAGTGTGTGCCCCTTAATCACTTTCCACGGTCTCGAAGGCGGTCCCGCAGCACGGACAGCGATCGTCCTCGGGATCGAGGCGGACCCCGCACTCCGGGCAAACCTCACCAAGGAAAGAGCCGCACTCGCACCCTCCCTTGCTGGCGTCGAACTCCCTTCCACAGAACGGGCATAGCACCATTCGGACATCCTCGAACCGCTCGTGACAATATGGACACTCGTTCTCCCCCTCTCCTATCTGCGTGCCGCAGACGGGGCAATAGAACATGCCGTCCTCATCGGAGATTATCGCCCCGCACTCGCAGGTACCAGAGTCCTTATAGACGGTCCTCTCGCACACCGGACACCGGATGCTCTCCAATTCCGGGTATAAGGCGATCTCCTCCACCCGCTCCGGCGTATAAGTTCGCTGGCAGTAAGGGCAGAAACCGGTCCTCTTCAGGCAGGTGATGTGGAACACCTTACCGCAGTCGCACTTGACCTGTGGAAGGCCGTGCTTGAGCTTTCCCATGCAGATCTGGCAGATGACCCCTTCACCCCTCACCGGGCGGATCTTGACCCGATGCTCCGTCGGGCTCAAAGGGTCCATCCTATCCTCGTGGAACGTCCAGCCCTTGGTGCCTTCCTTGCCTCGTCTTGTTATTACATAGTATATAGGGACCAGGCTCGACAGCCCAAGTGAACCGAGGAACAGGGTGAGCAGCACCTTGGGCCGGACCACCTTTCCGAATAAATCAGTTGCCCCACGATTATTGAAATCTGTCATGGACGGTCGACGAAGGGGCTGCGGTCAAAACCCGTTTCCCATACATGCACGCTATTTCTTCCGAAATGTGAAACGATAAAAGCGAAAAGCTCTTAAACGGTACGCAATCACGAGAACACCATGTCCTACCCCTCGACAGAACGCATAATGTTGAAATATGGACATTTTAATCCCGGAGGAACTGCTCCGCTATCAGGGACGCGCTCCCTGACGGTCCAGGCTCCAGGGATGAGCATTCGTGGAGGTACCCATTCGCCTCAAGGGGGTAGGTATGCGAAGGGTAGGGGATCACGATCCTGTGTTCTGGTCCGGAATGGGGCTCTAATAGGAGGGAGAGGCAACTGAGCGGTTTAAAGTCAATATTTGGCGGATTGTTCAAGAAAGATTCTAAAACGGAACAATCATCCAATGGATCGAAGGATGATGTGAAAGGAGGAGCGAATATGGAATCAAAAAGCGGTTCTGTTTTGGTGGTAGGGGGCGGCATCGGCGGTGTCCAGACCTCCCTAGACCTGGCTGAGTCCGGGTTTAAGGTCTACATGGTCGAGAACAAGGCCAGCATCGGCGGTGTCATGTCCCAGTTGGACAAGACCTTCCCGACCAACGACTGTTCGATGTGCATCCTGTCCCCAAAGCTTGTGGAGGCATCGAGGCACCCTATGATCAGCATGATGACCTTGACCGAGGTCATGGGGGTCGAAGGAGAGGCTGGTAACTTTACAGTTACTTTGAAAAAGAAGCCCCGGTACGTCCGGGAGGATAGATGCGTCGGCTGCGGTCTTTGCGCGGAAAAGTGTCCGTCCAAGGTCCCCAGCGAGTATGAGATCGGCCTGATGAACAGGAAGGCGATTTACGTCGCCTACGCCCAGGCCGTTCCGATGAAGTACGCCATCGACGCTGAACACTGCCTTTATCTCACCAAGGGCAAGTGCGGGAACTGCGCAAAGGTATGTCCCGCCGATGCCATTGATTACGAGATGAAGGAGAAGATCGAGAAGATCAACGTGGGCGCGGTAGTTCTCGCCCCCGGTTACGAGCTCTTCGACGCCCGCCTCAAGAAAGAGTACGGCTACAAGGAGTTCAAGAACGTGCTCAACAGCCTGGAGTTCGAGAGGGTATTGAGCGCCACCGGTCCCTATCAGGGACACGTGGTCAGGCCGTCCGACCACCAGACCCCCAAGAAGGTCGCTTTCATCCAGTGCGTCGGTTCCAGGGACGAGAAGGTCGGTAACCCCTTCTGCTCGTCCGTCTGCTGCATGTACGCCCTGAAGCAGGCCATCATCGCCGGGGAGCACTCCACCGGCCTGAAGTCCACCATATTCTTCATGGACGTCAGGGCCTTTGGAAAGGAGTTCGAGGATTACGCCAAGAGGGCCGAGGGTGAATACGGCATCAAGATGCACCGCGGTACCCGCGTGGCGTCCGTGGAGGAGACCGAGGGCAACAACCTGTTGCTGCGCTACAGCGACGGGAGCAACGTGCTGGCCGAGGAGTTCGACCTGGTCGTTCTGTCCGCAGGTTTCCAGCCTCCGGCACAGGCCAAGATGTTGGCCGACCGCATGGGCTTCAAGCTGAACGAGTTCGGCTTCTGCCACACCGGCATCTACAGCCCCCTGGAGACCTCCAGGAAGGGTATCTATGTCACCGGTGCCTTCAGCGCCCCCAAGGACATCCCGACCACTGTCGCTGAGGCCAGCGGCGCCGCCGCCAAGGCCGGTGCCCATGTCTTCAAAAACAGGGTCAGCATCGACACCGTGGTCAAGGAGACCCCGGAGACCGATGTGGCTGGACAGGAACCCCGCATAGGTGTGTTCGTCTGCGATTGCGGCATCAACATCCGTGGGACCGTGGACTGCCCGTCCGTCGTGGAGTACGTGAAGGCTCTGCCGAACGTCGTGTATGCGGCGGAGAACAAGTACACCTGCTCCGCCGATACTCAGGAGATCATCAAGAAGATGATCAAGGAGCACAACCTGAACCGCGTCGTGGTAGCTTCTTGCACCCCCAGGACCCACGAGGCCCTGTTCCAGAGCACCATCAAGGAGGCTGGGCTGAACCCGTTCCTCTTCGAGATGGCCAACATCCGTGACCAGTGCTCTTGGATCCACATGCATGAGCCGGAGAAGGCCACCGAGAAGGCGAAGGACCTGACCCGTATGGCAGTCGCCAAGTCCAGGTTCCTGGAGCCGCTGACCAAATCCAAACTGGGCGTCAACCACTCCGCCGTAGTCGTCGGTGGCGGACTAGCCGGAATGACCGCCGCGATGGACATCGCCGCGCAGGGCTTCAAGGTCGACATACTGGAGGCCACCGGAGCCATGGGCGGAAACATGGTCAACCTGTACACCAACGAGGGAGGCATCTCCCCCAAGAAGTACATCAAGGACCTGGAAGCCAAGGTTCGCGCCAACGACAAGATCAGCGTTCACCTGAACACCAAGGTGGAGGATGTCTCTGGATTCGTCGGTAACTTCAAGGTGAAGGTCACCGGCGACAAGGAACTAGAGACCGGTGCCATAATCATCGCCACTGGTGCCAAGGCCTATGTCCCGACCGAGTACAACTACGGCAAGGACAAGAAGGTCGTCACCCAGAACGAGCTGGAGAAGGCCCTCTCGGAAGGCAAGTTCGCCGCCAAGAACGTGGTCATGATCCAGTGCGTTGGTTCCAGGAACGACGAGGCCCCGTACTGCAGCAGGGTCTGCTGCTCCAAGGCCGTCAAGAACGCCATCGAGATTAAGAAGAAGGACCCCAAGGCCCAGGTCTATGTCCTGCACAAGGACATCAGGACCTACGGCTTCCGGGAGACCTTGTACAAGGAGGCCGGGGAGCTCGGCGTCAAGTTCATCCGCTACCCGGAGAACAAGATGCCCGAGATGACCTCGGACGGCAAGATCCTGGTCGACGACACCGTGCTCGGCGCCCCCGTCCAGCTTTCGCCCGACTGCCTCGTTCTCAGCGTGGGAATACGCCCCAACGATGACAACGAGGAACTGGCCAAGATGTGCAAGGTGCCCCTAAGCAAGGACCACTACTTCCTCGAGGCGCACATGAAGCTGAGGCCGGTGGACTTCGCTACCAGCGGTATCTACCTGGCAGGACTGGCCCACTGGCCGAAGTTCATCGATGAGGCCATCGGACAGGCTTCCGGTGCGGCTTCCAGGGCCATGACCATAATATCGAAGCAGTACCTTGAGACCCAGGGCATAATCGCCGCCGTCAACGAAATGGTATGCAACGGTTGCGGCGTGTGCGAGCCGGTATGCGAGTACCGCGCCATAACCATCGTAGGTGACCCGGCAAACCCGGAAAAGCGCAAGGCCGTCGTCAACGAGGGTCTTTGCATGGGATGCGGAACCTGTGTGGCCGCCTGCCCGTCCGGCGCCCTGGAACAGAAGGGCTTCAAGAACAACCAGATCCTGGCGCAGATCGACGCCGCTCTGGTCGGAGGTGGAAAGTAATGTCTAACGAAGCACAAGCCCAAGCCGCCCCCGCCACCGAGGCGGAGGGCTGGGCCCCCAATCTGTTGGTGTTCTGCTGTAACTGGTGCTCTTACGCCGGGGCCGACCTGGCCGGAGTATCCCGCCTGCAAATGCCCACCAACTTCCGTGTGATCAGGACCATGTGCTCCGCCAGGGTGGACCCCGAGTTCGTCCTGAGGGCCTTCGCCAAGGGGGCCGACGGCGTGCTCGTCCTGGGCTGCCACCCCGCCGACTGTCACTACATCGGCGGAAACTATCGCACCAGGAGAAGGATCGCCCTGCTCCGCGTGCTGTTAGAGCAGTACGGATTCAACCCGGACCGCCTGAAGCTGGAGTGGGTCTCCGCATCCGAGGGGATGAAGTTCCAGCAGACCATCAAGGAGTTCGACCGCGTCGTCAGGGAGATGGGACCGAACCCCATAAACGAGGAGTAAATCTGACCCCTAAGGAGGAATAAAAATGGCAAAGATAAGGATCGCACAATATTGGGCTGCTGGGTGCGGTGGTTGCGACGTCGCCCTGTTGGACATTGACGAAAAGATCCTAGGCGTGGCCGAAATAGCTGACATAGCTTTCTGGCCTATCGCCGTGGACGCCAAGGTGAAGGACGTCGAGGCCATGCCCGACGGCTACATAACCGCCACTCTGTTCAACGGAGCTATCAGGAACAGTGAGAACGAGCACATGGCCAAGCTGCTCAGGCAGAAGTCGGCCATCCTGGTATCGTTCGGCTCCTGCGCCTGCTTCGGAGGAATACCCGGACTGGCCAACGTGACCAACAAGAAGGACATTTTGGAGTACGTGTACTGGCACACTCCGACCTCGGACAACGTGGAGCACGTTCTGCCCACCCCGCACTGGCAAGCGCCTGAGGGGGAGGTCGAGATACCGGTTCTCTACGACACCGTCATGACCTTGGACCAGGTCGTAGACGTTGATTACTACATGCCGGGATGCCCGCCCACCACGAACTTGATCAACGAGTTCCTAGGCATTGTGGAGAAGCATGTCAAGGAAGGCGCCGCGCTGCCCCCCAAGGGCTCCGTGATCGCTTCCCAGAAGACCCTCTGCGACGAGTGCCCGAGGACCAGGACCACCAAGAAGATCGACCGGATCTACATGCCCTACGAGATCGATATAGATCCCGAGAAGTGCATGCTGGAACAGGGGATCATCTGCCTCGGTCCGTCCACCAGGGCCGGCTGCGGTGCCAAGTGCATTCTGGCCAACCAGCCTTGCCGCGGGTGCATGGGACCGACCGCCGAGGTGCTGGACCAGGGCGGAAGCATGCTGAGCGCGCTGGCCTCGATATTCACTATCGGGAACCAGGAGAGCCAACTGAACGAGGACGACATCCTGGAGCTCATGGCCCAGGTCAAGGACCCGCTCGGAACGTTCTACGCTTTCACCATGCCCGCTTCGATCATCAAGCGGAAGGTTAAAGAGAAGAAAGCTACCACTGCTTCCAAGGAGGCCTGAATAAAATGTGTCCGATATTGATGGGTCAGGGACCCGACAAGATTGAGAAGACCACCGAGAAGCGGATCACCATCGACCCCATCACCCGTTTGGAGGGTCACGGCAAGATCGAGATCTTCCTGGACGACAACGGCAACGTGGCCAACGCCTACTGGCAAGTGCCCGAGCTGAGAGGGTTCGAGAAGTTCTGCATCGGTAGGAACGCCGATGAGATGAACAAGCTGACCTCCAGGCTCTGCGGCGTGTGCCCCGGCGCCCACCACATCTGCTCCACCAAGGCGCTGGATGCGGTGTTCGACGTGGAACCGCCGGAGACCGGCAAGAAGCTGCGTGAGCTGTTCTACATGGCCCACTTTATCCACAGCCACATCGCGCACTTCTATGCGCTGGCTGCGGCCGACTTCGTCATGGGCCCCGGAGCACCGGTGGCCGAGAGGAACATCCTCGGTGTCGTCGGCGCCGTCGGTCTGGAGATCGGCGGAGAGGTCATAAAGCACCGTTCCTACGCCCAGAAGATCCAGGAGATGCTCGGCGGAAAGGCCACCCACCCGGTGTGCGGCATTCCCGGCGGTTTCTCCAAGGTGATGAGCGAGGACGAGAGGGTGAAGATCGAGGCCATGGCCAAGTCCTGCGTAACGTTCGGCAAGTTCACCTGCCAGCTGTTCGAGGACGTGGTGCTGAAGAACAAGGATTACCTCGCTCTCATCACCAACCCGGACATCTACTACCACGAGACCTACTACCTGGGTACCGTCGACAAGAACGACAAGATCAACTTCTACGAAGGAACGCAGAAGATGATCTCCCCCACCGGAGAGGAGGTCGCCAGGTACAAGGACAGGGGAACTGAATACCTGAAGTACATCGCCGAGCACACCCTGCCCTGGTCCTACGAGAAGTTCTGTTACTTCAAGCCGGTCGGCTGGAAGGGATTGGTCGACGGGAAGGACAGCGGTATCTACCGTGCAACTCCCCAGTCCAGGCTGAACGTCTCCAAGGGCTTCACCACCCCGTTGGCTCAGGCTGAGTTCGAGAAGTACCACGGGACCTTCCGTGACCTGGGCGTGAAGGGGCCGGTGCACCACACCATGTCCCAGCACTGGGCCAGGGTCATTGAGATGCTGTACGCCGCAGAAAAGCTGCTGGAGCTGTCCCAGGACCCGGAGATCACCAGCAAGCACGTTCGCAACCCGGTCGGCAAGCCCGGCGAGGGTGTAGGTATCATCGAGGCTCCGCGCGGAACCTTGGTGCACCACTACAAGGCGGACGAGAACGCCATGATCACCGACGTGAACCTGGTCGTGGGAACCACCAACAACAACGCCCCCATGAACCTCAGCGTCCGCAAGGCCGCCACCGCCCTGATCAAGGACTGGATGGTCTCCCCCGGACTGCTGAACGCCGTGGAGATGGCCTATCGCGCCTACGACCCATGCAACAGCTGCGCCACGCACACCCTGTATGGCCAGATGCCCATGGATGCGGTCATCAGGCGGGCCGACGGTTCGGTCTACAAGACCCTGTCCAGGAACTACTAAACCCCTTTTCCCCAACCTTTTCCTTTTTTTATTTTTTTAAGGAACGGCGGAAGCGCTTTTAGCATCAATCTTCCAGGCGGAAGTATCCTCTTCTCTTGACTCGAAGCGAGGAGACTGTACCCAGTAAAAGCCCGTCCATCAGGTAAACCTGCCCGTTCTCCAGATCGACCAGCTGATTCGAGAGCAGGGGGCCGAGCATTCTCGGGCCTTCCAGATTGACCGGTCCTCCGCCCAGGGAGCGGTTGAAGGCCGGGATCATTATCGCCTCCTCCGGCACCCTGGTATACCTGTCGCCGGTGGCTTTGAAGCGGCAGCGCACCCAGCATCGTTCGACCTGATTGTGGTGTAATCCGTCCTCGAATATCACAGCCGGATGATTGTGTCCCATGATCAGCAGCCGGGACCGCATGACCTCTTCTGAAGGCCAGGCATGTCCGTGAACGAAACCGATATCGTCCAACACGAAGCCGCCCTGGTCGTGCACGATCACCCGGGAGGGCAGCATGCGCTCGATGTCGGTGTCGTGATTTCCTTTCACCAGGTCGATCCTGGGGTAATGGTTCAAAAGGCCGTTGAAGAAACGGGGGACCTCGATATGCTCCTGTCTGGTAGAGCCGGGAACCTGATGCTTGACGTCCCCAATTATCACCAGGCGGTCCACTCCCTCCGCCAGGTCCTTGAGCTCCTTCTCCATGCGATGCGTTTGACTCGGAACGATGACGCCCTTGAAGCGCATGTCCGCCTCAAGCCCGATGTGCAGATCGCCTACGCAAAGAACACGTTCCTCACCGAGCAGCTCCAGCACCGGGCGGTCCGGGATCGGCGAGGCCTCGTATGGCATTCAGGTACCTCGTAGAAGCCGGGATGCCAACATCTCCGGGAGGTGGTTCTCCCGCACGCTATCAATGACCGATCGTTGATCATAGGCCACTCGGAAATTGCTGAACGACCATTCCGAGGAATCCAGTATGGTGTAGGAGGCCCGCGGATCACCGTCGCGGGGCTGACCGACCGATCCCGGGTTGATCACGTTCCCGGTCGGGAACTGTATGTGATATGGCACGTGGGTGTGGCCGAGCACCAGCAGCTTGGCGCCGGCGACGGCGAGCAGTTCGTCGCTCACATGTTCCTCGAAGATATATTCGGACATGTGGCGCGGAGAGCCGTGGTGAATGGCGACCATCACCTCCTCCACCGGGCGGTGTATGGAATTGGGAAGGTCACGAATGTAATCGTAGGTGGAAGATGACATATGCTCCCTGGTCCACTCTATGGCCGCCGCGGCGATGCTGTTCATGTTCCTGGTGCCCACCATCACGGCCCGGTCGTGGTTCCCGGCAATGCAATGAACCCCCTTCCTCCTCAGTATTTCGACAACCTCGTCCGGGAAGGTGTAATATCCGAGTATGTCCCCGGCGCAGTATATCTGCGTGACGTTACGTGCCGACATGTCCTTCATGACCGCCTCCAGGGCGGGAAGGTTGGCATGCACGTCGGAAATGAAACCTATCTTCATACTGTCACCTGCTCAGATCCTGGAGAGGCTGCGGCGAAGCACCTGGGGTATCCTCTCCAGCAGGTCGGTGGCCACCAGCCCGTAGCTGTTCTTCTCGAATGCCAGATCTCCGGCCGAGCCGTTCAGGAAGGCCGAGATCCGCGAGGCGTTGAATGGAGTGATATTTTTTGACAGCAGTCCGGCGGTTATTCCTGCCAGTACGTCCCCTGTGCCGCCCACGCTCATTCCAGGGTTCCCGGTCCGGTTCATCTTGGCAGCACGTCCGTCGGTGATAATGTCAACGCGTCCCTTCAGCAATACGGTCCATCCTGTTTCGGCCGCCAATTTCTTGGCGCTGTTCATCCTCGACTCCATGTCCTGCGTTATCTTATGTCCGACCAGCAATTCCAGCTCGCGGTGATGAGGCGTCAGGACCCCGGTCTTTCCGTTCAACACGTCAAGGTGCCCGCTGACCGCCTTTAGGGCGTCGGCGTCCAAGACCATCGGTTTGTCGCATGCGGACACGAACGAACGTATCCCTTCCAGGGTCGAGGGATCATCTCCCAGCCCCGGTCCCAGCAGGACCGCGTCGACCCTCTCGGTCAGCTTTATCAATCGATCGGTGTGCTCCGGTCCGAGGCGAGCGCCGTCCAGACCTTCCACGATCAGGTTCGGGGAATAGGATGCTACCACGCTGCTGATGCTGTCCGGACAGGCGACGAAAACCAGATCGGTTCCGATGCGGTAAGCCGCCATACCGGCCAGGGCCGGCGCTCCGGTATACGGGCCGCCCCCGATGACCAGCAGCCGCCCGTTCTGCCCCTTGTGCGCATCCGGTAAGGGCACCGTGTAATGCACCAGGTCCCCCGGTCCCACGTACTTCTCGGCGTCTGCCGGGATGCCGACATCCGCCACAACGATCTCCCCGCAGGAACCCTCTTCCATCCCCGCCTTGCGGTCGTGGAACGTCACCGTCAGCATCGGTCGTACGGCCAGAGCACTGCCCAGTCCAGATGGGACATCGGCTGAGACCACCGGCCTTCCCGAGGTGTTGATGTTCCGGACGATATCGGCGAAAGCGCCCTTAGGCTCTCCCCGGGAGCCCACCCCCAGCAAGGCGTCCACCAGAACATCGTAACCGGTGAGGTCCTCCCCGGCATACACCTTGTGCAGCTCCTCCACCTTCTCGAAGTTGATGCGAGCCTCGGGCGTGCTTATTTCCGAGGACGGCAAGGCCAGGAACACCCTCACCCTGTTGCTCTTGGTCAAGGCGCGGGCGGCCACAAATCCGTCCCCGCCGTTATTGCCCTTCCCGCAGAGAATGGCAATGCGCAAACCACTTCCGAAACGAGAGGTGATCTCCTGGGCCAAGGCCCAACCAGCGTTCTCCATAAGTACCTCCGTGGGCACCCCCAGGAACTCCGAATTGATGTCCAGTACCCGGACCTCCTCCCGCTCGATCATGAGAATGCATATGGCCGTGGTTGTGAATAATCCTTTCCTGGCAATCAATAACCAATTTATATCAGGATTCCTGTTTTACCGCTGGAAGATATTCAAATGTCTGAGATCAAACGCTTAGTGCTCGACGTGCTCAAACCCCACCATCCGTCTATAATCGATCTGGCCAACAGGCTCAGCGTAGTGGAAGGCGTCTCCGGCGTCAACTGCACCCTGGACGAGGTGGACCAGGAGACCGAGAGCATCAAGATAACCATAGAAGGCGCGGCCATCAACTACGAGGACGTGGAAGAGGTCATCATCGACTCCGGAGCGGTCATCCACTCCGTGGACAGCGTTTCCGCCGGCAAGAAGCTGGTGGAAGAGGTCGAGACGCCTCAGGACCGCTGAGATTTAATCAGCAGTTCTCCCACTTTTTTTATCAATTGGGACTTGGGCATGGTCTTCTCGACCAATACCCGCCCGTCGCTGGAGAACCAGTTGGCGGGATACTTCTTCTCCCGCTCCACCTTGTGCTGCAGACCCAGCTGCCTTAAGGCAGCTGATAAAAGGTCTACTTTCGGATCGTTTATGGCCGCGCCCTTTTTCACCTTGCGGCCCTGGGACCGGGGCCTGGACCGGTCGAAATACTCCGGCCAGAGCACCCATGCGGTGTCTTCGTCCAGGGCCATGAAAAACCCGTCAGCCTTATTCCTTCACCAGGATGGCGTTGATGGCGCCGTCCTGTCCCGGCCGGGAGGTTACCTTGGCCAGGCCTAGGTCGGTCTGGATGACCGCGCCCTTGGTGACGATGTTGCGCTGAACGTAGTTGGGGTTGGAGGGGCTCTCCTTGACGGTGATGATCTTGACCTTCTGGGTCTTGTTGGTGGCCGGGTCGACCACGTTGGCGAACTGAGCCTTCAGCAGGCGCACCTTGACGTTCGCCCCGCGCACCCTGGACACCTGACGCTTCTCGCTGCCTACGAAGGTGAAGACAGGCTCCTTACCGATCTCGAACCTGCGCTTCTTCCTAGACAGTGTCAAACGCCCGCCAGTGGGCTTCCTCTTAGACCTACCTTGCCATAATGCCATAGCAATCCTGAGCCACCTAAATGGACATGTATATAAAAACCTTGGCTTCCGGCCTAGAGGTCCAGTAGGGTCAGCCTGACCTCGTCGTCCAGTTCCATCATCCCGGCGCAGCGGTCCTTGGCCGCTCCGGGGTTCATGTACCAGATCCCTTCCTTGCGCACCACGCCACGGTCCTCGTGGATATGGCCGGACAGGACGACACATGGTTTGAACTTTGCTACAGCCTCAGCGACAGCGGTGCTACCCACATGCTTCCCGGAGAACGTGCTGTCAAAAGTACCGTACGCCGGATTGTGCAGGACCAGGACCATGCCCTCCTCCATTATCGGTTCCAGAAGCCGGGCCATCTCCTCCTCCGTCATCTCGAACGGGGTGCGGAATATGCTGGGGTTGGAACCGCCCAGGCCACCCCAGGTTCGGCCGTCGATGTTCATCTTGACGCCATGCAGCGAAACACCAGCACTCTTGATGTACGCTTCGGTGCCTAACGGATCGCAGTTGCCGGGAACGGCATAGCACTTCGCCCCCAGGTCCTTGATGAACTCCTCCGCGAACTGCGGCGGGCCGAAGTGGGCGATGTCCCCTAGCAGCACTACCGCGTCCAGGGAATGCTCTTTCATTAGCTCCCGGGCCGCCGCCGGCACCCATTCCCGGCGGTGTACGTCGGATAGCACCAGATATCTGCCGTCCATGCCCCGGAATATCTGGGCATGGGATAAACACTTTTCTCAAGCGAACCCGAAGCCCAGGTCCTGATACACCAGTAGATAGGCGGCCGCGAACCCAATTATGGCGGAGCCATTGAGGAAGGGGAGGCCGGCCTGCGGACGGCCCTTGAAGATCAGGAACATCAGGGACAGGAAACCCAGGAGCACCGCGGCGAGCGTCAGCACGGCCACGGTCATGGCCGGGGACGGCCAGCCCGTGGAGCTCACCGGCGATAGATTGGCTGCAGCGGAAACAACCAGCACCGAGGGGATGATGGCGTCCCCCAGCCCCATGAGCATCATCTCCCGCTCCGCGTCCTTGCTGCGGTCGTGCAAGTCCAGCTTCTTACCTTGCGCTCCATTCTTGCCCGGAACGATCAGCACGATCGGCAGTCCGAGATCGCCCACTCCCTCGGCCAGGGTGAGCATGTGCTTGGTTACGTACACCGACAGCGCATCGTAAACAGCCAGTATCGCCAATAATATCAACGATGGGAGTATCCCGAGCGAGAGGCCGAGAACGAGCGCCGCTCCCACGCCAAGCACAAGTCCGGTCCCGTTCACCACGTACCATCGCGGGAATCTTATCAACAGGAATATCAGGAAAGCCGCCAGAAAGACCCCGAACGCCAGCGAAGGGATTTCCGCGACCCCGGCTAGCATCACGAAGAGCGAACCTATGGAAAAAAGGCCCAATCCCATGGCCGTGAACAGGAGCGCCTTCAGCAGCCCGATCCTGGACCTCTTGATGAGGAAAAGGAGCACCCCGGTCATGGCCAGGACGAGGACGATGTACAAGATAGGGTTCGTAGGGTCGTTCTGGTCCGAGAAGGCTCTGTAACCAGAGGGAACTCCGGGAACCATGAGCAATGCCAGCACGGGCACGGCCAGGAACATTCCCGACATAACGAGGTACTGCCTGGCGGTGCGCATGCATGGCCATGCCGTTCCGCGGATAAAACCGTTGTCGCCGCCGGAACAGCGGGAAGGGATGAACTACGCGACGCTCTGAAACGTCTTCGAGATGAAGGACGAAAGGCTAGGTAAGAGATTGGAGCGGGCCCGCGGCCTGCCGGAAATATTCGAGGTAGTGAAGGAGGCGGTCCGCTCTTCCACAGGGATGTCCAGGGCTGGCCTCATGCTCGGGCTAGCGGACATGGGTGGCAGTCCAATGCACATGGTGGGCGGTCTCTATCCGTCCGCCACCAACATAATCGTGATGAACAAGGCTCCCATGGCCTTCCTGGCCAAGGACCAGGAGCGTTACCGGGCGTACTGCTTCCACATTCTGCTGCACGAATACCTGCACAGCCTGGGGTTCATGGAAGAGGCCGAGGTCCGTCGGCGCACATATCAGATCAGCAGATCGACCCTGGGGGAGGAGCATGTGGCGACGATGATGGCCACGGACCTGTCCAGGTTCCTGCCGAACGTCAGCTACGGCGTCCCGAAGGACACGGACGGAGAATTGGACATCGAGCTGGTGTCCGATTTCGACCGCTCGAACTGCGGCTACTTCGCCTGATCACTCCACGGACACGTTGCCGTAGGCGACCTTTCCAGTGATCTTGGCCACCTTGACCTTGACCCTGGACCCCTTTACCGTCCCGGGGACGTAGATGATGTAGTCGAACATGCGGGCGACACCGTCACCCTTCTTGCCGACATCCTCGATCATCATCTCGTAGACGCCGCCTTCCCGCAGTCCTTCCTCGTTGGGCTTCTGGACCTTTCTTACGTTGACCGGGCGGTGCGCACCGCATGCTTCGCACTCGAGAATGAGGACGCGGTCCTCCTTGTTGATGTGCGTGTCAGGCCTTCCGCATTCGGAGCAGAGGACGAAGGTATCGACGTAGTTCTGGATCTTGTCAGCTATCTGGGTCGGGGTGAGGCGGGTCTTGAAGACGACGCGGCGCCCCTCCATGGTTCCCGGTGTGCCCAGCTCTCGCAACAGGTACTGCAGGATCTGCTCCGGCTCCCGGCGCAGGGTGTCCACCACGTCCCCGAAGTTGCGGAACACGGTGGTCTTTCCTTCCTGGAACACGTCAGGCTCAGGGACCACGAAACGCTCATGCTTCTCTATGGTCTCCGGCAGCTGCGTCTTGGCCCGGTCCAGAAGGGAAAGGTAATCGTCATTTGCCATGTCTATCGGCCCTTCAAGTCCACCATGCCATATAAAGCTTATTGGGTCCCGCCGTACTTGCGGGCCACCGCCGCCCTGACCAGTCCATAATGCAGCGGCGACGGTTTCCTGGGACGGGACTTGAACTCCGGATGGAACTGCGAGGCGACGTAGTAATCGTAGCCGGCCATCTCCCCGATCTCCATCTTGACACCGTCAGCGGAACGGCCGGTGAACTTCCAGCCTCCCTTCTCCAGATCTTCTATGTGCTTCGGGTTGACTTCGAACCTATGGCGGTGCCTTTCCATGATGAGCGCTTTGCCGTAAAGCTCGAAAGCCTTCGAACCTTCCTCGACCATCACCGGCTGGGCGCCCAGCCTCATGGTCGCGCCCATCTTCTTGACGTTCTTCTGCTCCGGCAAAAGGTCCACCACCGGGAATGGCGTATCGGGATCGAACTCGGTACTGTTCGCGCCTTCCATGCCGAGAACGTTCCTAGCGAACTCGATGGTGGCTATCTGGAATCCCAGGCACACTCCGAGGAATGGTATCCGATTCTCCCTGGCGAACTTGGCGGTGGCGATCTTGCCCTCGATGCCACGGGTGCCGAAGCCCCCTGGAATGAGTATTCCGTCGGCGTTGAGCAGCTCCTCGGTGATGCCGTACTGCTGCACCACTTCCGAGTCAACGAAAACCACCTGGACCTTGGCTCCCGCCTCCGCCCCGGCGTGATGGAACGCCTCCAGATGTGATATGTAGGAGTCGGCTAGATTGGTGTACTTGCCGACGCAAGCGATCCGCACAGTTCGCTCAGGATCGTGTATGCGGTTGGCGAAGTCCTTCCACTTATCCAGTTCATTAGCCTTCGCCGTGAGACCGAACCGGGTCATCACATATTCCGTCAGGTTCTGCTCCTCCAGTGCCATCGGCACGTCGTAGATGGAGCGGGCGTCCGCCGCGGTCACGACCGCCTCGATGGGAACGTCGCAGAAAAGGGAGATCTTTCGCCTGATGGACTCCTCCAAAGGCTCCTTGCACCTCGCGACCAATATGTCCGGCTGTATGCCGATGGCCCTCAGCTCCTTGACCGAGTGCTGGGTAGGCTTGGTCTTTTGCTCGCCCACCGTGCCCATTACCGGCACCAATGTGGTGTGAACGTACAGGCAATTGTGTCCCTTGCCGAGGTCCTGGTTCATCTGGCGGACCGCCTCCAGGAAGGGCATGGACTCGA
>DAML01000005.1:0-265 GCA_002497075.1 Methanomassiliicoccaceae archaeon UBA472 | reverse complement strand
ATCTCGTTGGTGATGTGCGGGATGATTTGCACGGTCTTTCCGAGATACTCGCCGGTGCGCTCCTTCTCTATCACCGACTTGTAGACTTTTCCAGTGGTGATGTTGTGGGCGCTCGTCAGACTTATGTCCAGGAACCTCTCGTAGTTGCCGAGGTCCAGGTCGACCTCTCCGCCGTCGTCCAGAACGAACACTTCGCCGTGCTCGAAGGGGTTCATCGTGCCCGCATCAACGTTGAGATAGGGATCGATCTTGATGGCCGTGACCT
>DAML01000023.1 GCA_002497075.1 Methanomassiliicoccaceae archaeon UBA472 | reverse complement strand
TCGATCTGCTGAAGGAAAGGGAATCGGCGCTGCATTCCCGGGACTGCCACATTCACGCCCTGGAACGTTCGAACTCCATTCACTGCATTAGGGTGATGCGCAACTTCCTCTCCCCGAGGAACGAGAGGGTGAGCGGAGTCTCGGTGGTCCAGTCACTCCACGACATATCCCGCGGTTCCACAGGAAATGTCCACTCAGCCTTCGTTAGCGATATCATGCATATAATGAAGGGGACCACGGGCGAATCGGTCCTGGACCTGCAGGAAGCTCCAGACATCGCCTCGCTGAACGGTCGAGAGGGAGGCCGATTGCGCTCCGATTACCTGGACGGGATGGCGGAAGCGGTGAGCGAATGGACGGCGCGATATCCCAGCGGCCTCGAACCGTCGGTCATCGCCAAGCGGCAAGAGAACCGGGAAAGGATAATGGAATACCTGGGCGCAGGTCCGGACAACTGGAACGACTACGTATGGCAGATGAGGAACGTCATGCTCACCCCGGACGTCATTGGCGACCTCATCGAGCTGACCGACAAGGAGCGCGAAGCGATTTCCATCTGCGCGACGAACCGGATCCCGTTCGGCATAACTCCCTACTACCTTTCGCTCATGGACCGCGAGCCTTCGCGGAGATGGGACCACGCGGTGCGTGCCCAGGTCATACCGCCACTTAGTTACGTGCATGCGGTGCTGAGGTCCAGGTCCGACCCCTCGTCCAGCCTGGACTTCATGATGGAAGGGCAGACCTCCCCGGTAGACCTGGTCACCAGGCGCTATCCCATGATAGCCATATTCAAGCCCTACAACACCTGCGCCCAGATCTGCGTNNAGAGGAACTGGGAGATCGAGGGCGTTCTTTCCGAGAATGCCATGGCCCCGCCCGAAAAGGTCGAGGCGGCGCTGAGGTGGTTCGAGGAACATCCGGCGGTCAGCGAGGTGCTCATCACGGGAGGGGATCCCGCGCTGCTGTCCAATACGCATCTGCGTTCCCTGCTCAATAGGTTTGCCGATATCCCGCACATCAAGAGGATGCGTCTGGGGACCAGGGTGCCGGTGGTCCTGCCCATGAGGATGGATGCCGGCTTTTTGGACGCGCTCGCGGAGGTGCAGGACCCTCCCCGACGGGAGTTGGCCCTGGTCACCCATTTCGAGCATCCTTACGAGGTCACGCCGGAGTCAGCGGCCGCCGTTCGATCACTGCGCACCCTGGGCATATCCGCGTATAACCAGCAAGTGTTCACCATGGAGAACTGCCGGCGCTTTGAGACGGTAGCGTTACGCACGGCCCTCAAGGAGATCGGGGTGGACCCCTACTACACCTTTAACGCCAAGGGCAAGGAGGAGACCTCCGAGTACCGGGTGCCGATAGCCAGGCTGTTGCAGGAGCGCAAGGAGGAGGCGAGATTGCTGCCGGGCCTGAGCAGGACCGACGAGCCGGTGTTCAACATTCCAGCTCTGGGAAAGAACCATCTGAGGGCATGGCAGCATCACGACCTGATATCGCTCACCCCTCGCGGCGAACGGATATATGAGTTCCATCCCTGGGAGAAGAACATCGCCGTGGCGTCGACGTACGTGCATAACGACGTGCCCATATTCGACTTCCTGGCGGCCCTGGCGGACAGGGGTGAGGACCTCGATCAGTACCGCAGCATATGGTACTACTTCTAGGACCGCTCGGCCAACCTGGCCAGCAGCTCTGAGTGCGAGCCCTTCCCGAGGTCCATGGTGGCGATGGAGGCGATCGCTTCCTTCTTGCGCATTAAGGGAACGGCTATGATCGGCATTCCGCGGTAGGGTCCGCTGGTGGACAGGCGTCGAATGATCATGCCCTTCTTCATGGACTCCTCCAGCATGGGGCCGGTGAAGTTGGTGTCCATGACCTCGCCGTCCTCGCAACGAACTCCTGGATGGTTCTTGCTGCGCATGGTGACCGGCAGACGTCCGAGAAGCTCGTGTATCGCCAAGGCCAAGCACCTCAGGTCGTCCGCCTCGGTGTCCTGGCTCAGAATGTTCGTCCCTTCGTTCCAGCATCGGCGGGAAAGATTGCCGAGCGATAGAGCGGCGGTGACGGCGCCCTTCTCCGCCGCGTCGTAGCTGAATGCGGAGCCGATAATGATCACGTCGCCTTCGTCCATTCGGAAGTAGTTCTTTAACGGTGCGACAAGAGATTGGTCCGGAAACTCCTCGTCTCCGGGAAAAACGATGCGCGAACCGCTGACCACCAGCGTGGTCGCTCCGATCGCTCCGGCGCGCACGGCCTCGTCCCTCTGCTCACATCCCAGTTGCACACGCCCCGCCGCGCCCTTGATGAGCACGGCGCAGTTATGCTTTCCCAGGGTCAGATCGGACAGGTCGATCTCCCTCACCTCTACACCCGAGTTGTCAAGTTTCCGTTTTCCGCGATCGGTTATGGTTATTCCCAAGCGGGAGCTCTCGATCGAACCCTCTCGCATCATCTTGTCCAATATGGTGCGTGTGCTGCCCTCTCCTATCTGCAATACCTCGGCCAAGGTCTTCCGACCGATGGGGCCTTCTTTGGCCACCACCTGATGCGCCTTCCATATGTGATAGGCGTTAAACTTCGGCGTCGGACCCCCAGCAAAGTAGGAATTAAAGGACATTGGCATTATGGGATGGATATATAATCCATCCATAAATATCTTACATAATCCAATTGTTAAAGCCAGATAATCTGAACGGGGTAAGTATTATATCTGCAATAATCGTTGGCAAACAGGATGCCCGAGGATTCAGAGGTTCTCATAATATTGGATAAGGTCTCCAAGAGCTTCAATGGAAACCAGGTCCTCAAAGATGTAAGCACGACAGTTCGCACCGGCGAGGTTCTCGGGCTCATTGGTAAGAGTGGAAGCGGTAAGTCCGTCCTCATCAACGCCATGCGCGGAAACGAGGAGTACAAGCCGGACTCTGGACGGATCATCTATCGCGTCAATCATTGCGATTCCTGCGGCTGGATCGATCTGCCGTCACCGGGCGCCAAGTGCCCCCAATGCGGAAAGAACACCAAGACCATAGAGATCGACTTTTGGGCATTGGAAGAGAGGAACCCCATACGGATGGCCATGCGCGGACGCATCGCTATCATGCTGCAAAGGACATTCGCTTTATACGGCGATCTTAGCGTCATCGAGAACGTCTTCGAGGCCATGAAGGAGAAGTCCGACGAGAAGAAGGTGGCACGGGCGATCCAGCTGCTGGAGATGGTCAACATGACCTACCGCACCATGCACATCGCCCGCGACCTTTCCGGCGGCGAGAAGCAGAGAACGGTGCTGGCCAGGCAGCTGGCCCGGGAACCTTTGCTTTTCCTAGCTGACGAACCGACCGGAACTCTGGACCCGGAGACCGCGGACACCGTTCACAAGGCCCTCATCAAGGCGGTAAAGGATTCCGGGATGGCCATGGTGGTCACGTCCCACTGGCCCAAGGCCATAGAACTTCTGTCGCACCGGGCCATATGGCTTGAGGACGGTATGATCAAGGCCGAGGGCAATCCCAAAGAGGTCACCAAGGCTTTCGACGTCAAGTTCGTCAGGGACAAGGATATGGATGTCCAGGTCGGACAGACGATCATACGGGTCGATGGTGCAAAGAAGTACTTCTATTCCATAGTACGCGGCGTCGTGAAGGCCGTTGACGACGTTACCTTCGAGGTAAACGAAAAAGAGATTTTCGGCCTGATCGGGCTGAGCGGGGCCGGTAAGACCACGCTGTCCCGTATGATATCAGGCATAACCCCTGCCACCCACGGTGACGTGCTGGTGCGCATCGGCGACGACTGGGTGAACATGTCCGACTTGGGCGAGGAGGGCCGAGGTCGCGCCACCCAATACATCGGGATCATGCACCAGGAGAACGCTCTCTATCCTTTCAACAATGTCCTCCAGAATCTGACCATTTGTTTGGGTATGAAGCTCCCGCAAGAACTGGCCAAGATGAAGGCCATCCAGGTCATGCGCGGGGTCGGCTTCACCGCCAAGGAGGTGGAGCGCATCCTATATGCCTACCCGGACGCGTTGAGCGTGGGCGAGAAGCAGCGCATCGCCCTGGCGCGNNTGGACGAGCCGACGGGCACCATGGATCCCATCACCCGTCAGGCGGTGGCGAAATCGGTCCTGCACGCCCGCAAGGAGCTGAACGAGACGTTCCTCATCGTCAGTCACGACATGGATTTCATCCTGGCCTGCTGTGATCGCGTAGCTCTCATGAAGGGCGGCAAGATGGTGGCGCTAGGGACTCCTCAAGAGGTCCTCAAGGACATGACCCAGGAAGACCTGGAAGGCGACGAGTCCGACGTCTGCGAGGTCTGAACTTGAAGGACTCCATAGGTCGCAAGACGCGATTTGTGGAGTGCCGTGAGGCCCGGGGGATGGGCGTCGGCGGAAGCCTGGCACAGAGGGCTACCATTTCCGACAGCGGTCGTGACGTAGTGGCGGTGGCCATGGGGCCCGGGAAGCGCCACATCACCAAGCCGGTCTGCGAGATCACTTACGGTCTACGAGAGGAAGGCATCGATACTTCCGTCATAGTCATCACCGCCGGCTCCGGCGTACCGTCGGACGCGGTGGACGTCTCCACCAGTTCCCTTTTCGGATTGGACCCCATAGAGGTGGCCCGAATTCAGCAGTTCAAGGTGGCTCTCATCCACCTAGGGAACGTCCGTAACCACATCATCTACAAGGCCCGATTGATCCTGAGGAACGTGGACCTGCCGGCGGTCATCTGCTGTCAGGCTCCGGTGGACTTCGAGGACTTCGCCCGCATCGGCTGCAAAACGCGTCTCGTGATGCCCACGGACAAGGACATCGGGACCAAGGGCACCATCATGGAGATAGTCACCGGCGTGGTGCGCGGAACCACCGTCAGCCAGGTCAAGCTTGACGAGATCGTGGCCAAGGTCAAACGCACAATGCCTTAAATGTCGTAGCCGACCAGATGCGTCCAGCACTTGGTGTCCGCGTAACCTAGGCGATTGCGGACAAAATCGTCCGAAACCGTCGAAATGCTGGCGCCCACGGCCCTTCTTACTCCCGGAACTTCGTCCAGAGGAGGGAAGCTCATCGGGGGCAACAGAAAGTACGGTTCGCCGACGATGTCCACGTCTCCGTACAGCACGAAGTCATCGCTTAGCAGGTAAGCGTTCTCCCTCAGCTCAACCCCTTCCCGCTTTCCTTCCGGCAGATATTCTCCGATGACCTGCCCCCTCTGATCGACCATATGGACGAGGTGGTCCTGAGGATAAAGTATCTCCACCTGCGGCTGGGCGACGATGACGAAGACCTCCTGCCTGGAGAGGACGTCCCAGACACCAGTGTTCACGAAGGCCATGAGCCCGCCGACGGCGCCGTTCCCCTCCACCTCCCGCTCGCGGCGTTCCAGCTCCTGTCGGAACTCCTGGTCGAGGTATTCCACAGCCTCGATGCCCCGTAACGCGAGTATCTTTCCCCGCACCGCCGAGCGTATGGCGTTCCTTTCCATGCCAGGCTCCAGCGTCTTACGTCTATTCATAATTTGCATGGTCGTTCTCGGAGGTCCTAATAAGGTTGTAAGCCATAGGGTGAAAAAACATAGCCAGATTGAACGGATCGGGAATAACCTTATAATTGTCGCACTGCATCCATGAGGGGGACAAGATGAGAGCTGTCGTGAACGGTAAGGAAAAAGAGCTGCCGGACGGGGCGACGGTGGCCCAGGCCATTGAAGGAGAGCCTTACGTGCCGGGCAGTTCGGTGGCCCTGATCCGCCCCATGGATGCCCAGCGCAAGCTGACCAACGAATACATGGTGAAAACCCCCCGGGGCTGCTTCATCATCGAGCTCAACAGCAGCAAGTTCGCCGAGGCTTGGAAACGTCTTTACCATGACGTGGTGGGCAAGAACCTTCGCTGGCAGACCAGCCGTCTGCACGCCTTCGGCGCTTTCCCAACCGAGCTGGAGAAGTCTCGCGGAACCTCATCCTACAAAAGATACGATTGCTTTTTCGCCCTAGGCGGATACGATGTCAATACCACCTACTTCATGATCGCCCGGGTGGACATGAGCGACGACCTAGGCCTGCAGGACGCCGTCTTCGGCAGGGTCACCAGGGGAAGGCACATCCTGGAACTGTTGGACGAGGGCGACATCATCGAGCACATCGAGCCGGTGGTGCTGCGCATGACCTCCCAGGNNGATCGAGACCTTCGTCGGCGTGAAGTTGGACGATCGATCGCCATTGTGCTGCGAGCATTTCCTGGTGGTAACCAGCGAAGGCAGCCTTCCTATTGACGAGAAGGGCTACAGCTACACAGCTAGCGAGGTCAACATGGACACCTCGCTGGGACAAGAGTACACCAACGTGCGCCATCCGGACACCGTGACCGTGAGGCACAAGGGCTACCAGGTNNTGAACCGCTCCCACAACATCGTGGGGCAGGTCACCAACGGCCACAACCTGGTGCACCTCGTTCCACTCAAAGGCAGGGTCCTGGTCCAGCCGGACCCCATGAGGATAATGACCATCGGCAAGACCCAGGCGGATGCGCAGAAGTTCTTAGAATCCATAGGCAAGGTCCAGAAGCGCACCGGCGACACTTCCGACGATGCAATCATCGTCGAGCAGGAGCCGGAGATGACCATATACGCCTCCAAGGAGAAGGAGATCGAGACCCTAGGCGTCCCCAAGGACAAGGTGTACCCGATAACCATGGACCCTGAAAAATCCCCCTGGACCGTCCGTTACTTCCGCAAGGTCACCGGAATGGACCACAAGCCTGTCGGCACCATGAAGGTGCACTTCACCTTCGAAGGCATGCCCATGATCACTTTTGAAGGGGATTCCAAACTGGCTGCCGACCTGTATCCTGAGAAAACGTTCGAAGGGCGCTCGGTACGTGGCGACATAGGGATAACCAACATGTCCCGGCCGCAGCGCGGGCTCATAGGGATCCGTCTGGAGGAGAGCGAGGAGTTCGGTCCCACCGGAGAGGAAAATCCCGGCACCAGCATCCTTGGTCGTTTCATCGGCGACCTGGACACCGTGATGTCCGGCATCTCCGAGGGCGACATCGTCTACGTCCGCCGGGCGACCCCGGAGGAGTCCGTCCCGAAAAAGGCGAAAAAGCCGGCCAAGCCCAAGGAGGAGGCCGAAGCGCCTAAGAAGCCGAAGGCCAAGGCTCCGGCCGCCAAGAGGTCCAAGATCCCCGCCAAGAGGTCCAAGCCCAAGGAGGACTGAGATGGACAGCAACATTGAGACCAGGTTGATATTCATAGCTCCCACGTCAGACCTAACCCCGGACCGCATCGCCCGCTTCATTCACAACCTGGGCAACGAGATCTCGGTGAAGGAGACCTGCTACGGGGTGGTNNACGAGGTCCGCAAGATGGACCCCAACCGCATATTTTCCAAGATCCGCGCCTACCCCATGGGGGACCTGCGCCGCTGTCGTGCGCATCATGGTTCCCGACCTGGCTTCGCCCAGCTGGAGAAGGAATGGAAGGACCTGTGCC
>DAML01000020.1:3773-3936 GCA_002497075.1 Methanomassiliicoccaceae archaeon UBA472 | reverse complement strand
CCTTCTTCAGCTTGGCGACGGACGGTCCGTCCTGCGGGACGTTGTCCTTCTTCAGAGCCATGACCTTCTTGTTGAGCTCGCTGACCTGTTCATTGAACTTGTCGCGGGCGTCCTTGGCGGCTCGCACCTGTTCGTTCATCTTGTCGCGGTTCTCGCGGTGCTT
>DAML01000020.1:0-3667 GCA_002497075.1 Methanomassiliicoccaceae archaeon UBA472 | reverse complement strand
AATTAAATAAGACTCAAGCCTGGAACTAGGCATAAGAGATACTGTTTATAACTTTTTCGATAATGCGGTTAATCTATCCAGCATCGAAATAGGCTCATCTTCCATCGTCACCCTTTTTGTCGGTGTCGAGGTCAACGTCCTGCCAATCGTTGTCCGGCGCCTCGTCCAGCATGGTGAACCGGACCTTCAGGCGGCCGTTGTCGTACTGCAATGCCGCCGTTCTCACCCTGGATTGATAGAAGCAGACGCGCTTTCCTTGCCGTGACAATCTGCGCTCGGTGCAGCGGATCAGATCGGCGACCTCCAGGTCTCGTATTCGCCGGTAGCACGCTGCGATCGGTATCCCGAACTGCTCGGAGATCTGTTGGGCGCTGCGTGGCGAACGTACCGTGGCCATCAGGATCTTGACCGCGTACTCGTCCGTCAGCAGCCGGGATTTGCCCAGCAGGTCTTCCTTACCCATCTGGGGACTTACAATGCGTTACACAGATAAAAATTGTTGCGGACCTTATTGCGGTATGCAGAGCATCTCCTTGCTGCCGTGGTCCCGCCATTCCACCTCTACCTCGAAGCGTCCATCCCGGAACGTCAAACGGGCCACGTCCACCTGGCACATGTAGTATTTGCACTTCTTCCCGCTCGACGCCACGTCGGTCCTGAGGCATTTGACCAGGCCGGAGGCTTCCAAGGCGGTGATGCGGCGGTAAGCGACCGCTATCGGTATCCCGGACAAATAGCAGATCTCCTGAACTGAACGGGGTTGGGAGAAAGTCAAACTAAGTATCCGGCCGGAATACTCGTCCGCCAAAAGTCTTGACAGGCTCAGGGCACCTTTGGCCATGCTATGTGCACGCCCCGGCGGGAATATAATCCTCCTTTCCCGGATATCAGGTCTGATAACGTCAGAGCATCGGCTTCCATCGCGGGACGCCATCCGTCACGTCCAGGCAGTGGCATATGGTGGTCGGTTTTATTCCCCGCAGCAGCACCGACCCGTTCAGGTTCTCCAATCGGAAGTGGAGCCGCGCCTGGTGGCTCAATGTTTCCAGTCCGGCCGATCCGTCCGTTGCTTCCAATATCACCATGTGCCCGCCGCGGCGCATGAGGTCCACGTGCTGCATCAGCTTCGGAATGACCTTTCCGTACACCGATTCGAGCGCATCCAGACCCAATACCGACAGGTAAGGTTCCTTGGAGTCCTTGAGCAGGTACTTCAGAGAGTCCCAGCGCAGATCGTTGGCCAGGTCCGCCCCCTCCATCTTTTTCACGAAAGGCCGGGTGCCATCCGCCTCGCTGGCGTCCAGCACGTGCAGCGTTTCAAGAGGCGCCCCATGCATCCTATCCTGCAGCGATCCGAAGTCAAGGGTGCGCTGAGGATACCAGAGCACGCCGCGGCCTTGTCGCAGGTGCTCCCCGACCAAGGCCGTTTCCAGACGCTCCAGGAGCTCCATCGGCAGTCCCGCCCCGATCTCCACGACGGTCAATGATCCTAGCGGCGCTCCGCCGAACAGAAGGTCCAGCTCTGACCACCCGAACGAGCCGCGCCCGGCCGGCAGTTCATGCTCGTTTCGGGCGAATTGCACGTCACGCAGGTCCAGGTCTCGGTCCACCACGGTCACCCGTCCCCCTTCCAGGGTGAAGAGGTACCTCCAGTTCCTGATGGACGAGCCGCGCAGCTTCTCGATGTCGATCGTCCGCACACGGTTGCTGCCGTGGACGGAGTTGCGCAGGACCACAATGCCATCGCCCAGATAGTCCAGGTGGCTGCGCTCGGCCGTCTCCATGACGAACACCACGTTCGTGCCGGCCTTCTCGACCAGGTCCTTCTGCAGGGCGCTCATTATGCGGTATGCCGGAATTCCATAATTCTCCGCGAGCGCCTCCACGGAATCGAGGACCACCAGTGTTTTCTTGGGCAGATTGCTCTCCGCGATGTCGTAGGCCATCTCCAGCTCGGGGAGCATGGAGCCGACCTCCACGGTCACGGAGCCGTCCGGATTCATGGCCGGGCCTTCATCATCCTCCATGCCCAGCTCGCCAGCCTCGATCTGTCCCTCCAGACGGTTCAACTCCCGGCGATCCACGTGCAGTTCCACCTCGTCCAGGTCCTTTCGTTTGGACCCGTCGCTGTTCCAGGACCGCCTCAGAAAGGCCATGCCGGCTCTCATGAGCTGGTTCTTCTCAACGCGTTCCTTCAACCAAGGGAATTGATGATAGAGCGCCACATCAGAGACGCGCGATGATAGGTAGTACTCAGGCTGCCGGTCGGAAAGGGCTTCGATGGTCTGCAAAGCCATGGTGGTCTTGCCGGTGCCTGCGTCTCCCTTGATCAGAAGCGAATGGCCGCCCGGTGATAGCAGGAAGTCGATTATCTCCCGGGGCAATGCCCCCGCGGTTGTCGAGCTCACGTCACACCTGGCGAATATATCCGGGTGGGACATATTAATGATAATCCCCCAATTATCAAAATAGGCCTAATTCCGCCGATAGTAAGCTTATATGTCAAGAGCTTCATCACAGAATCCTATTCGCGAACGGTGCGTTCAATGCTGATCTGTCCATTAGACTTCCGTTACGGGCGCAAGGAGATGAAGGCGATATTCTCCGAGGACCACAGGATCGATCTCCAGTTGAAGGTCGAGGCGGCCCTCGCTCGCGCCCACGCCAAGGCCGGCAACATTCCACGTTCCGCAGCCAGGGAGATCACCTGCGCCGCTTCTATTGACATAGTCACCAGGGAGAGGGTGTACGAGATCGAGGCTGAGACGAAGCACGACGTGATGGCCGTCGTAAAGGCTCTATCGGAAAAGTGCGGGACCGCCGNNAAGCACCGCTCCACCATGTGCATGGGACGCACGCACGGACAGAACGCCATCCCTACCGTTTACGGCTTCAAGGTCGCCGGTTACGCGTCCGAGGTAATGAGGCACATCGAGCGCGTACGCGAGTCTCGTAAGCGCATCTGCGTCGGCAAGCTCTCCGGGGCGATCGGAACGGCCGCCGCTCTGGGACCGAAGGCCAGGGAGGTCCAGTCCCTGATGATGAAGGACCTCGGCCTGGGCTACGAGGAGGCGGCCACGCAGGTCGTGTGCCGCGATCGCTACACGGAGCTGGTGTGCCTGATGGCCAACATCTGCACGTCCTGCGAGCGTTACGCCACGGAGATACGCAACTTGCAGCGCTCGGAGATATCTGAGGTCGCCGAGTCGTTCGACGCCAAGAAGCAGGTAGGCAGTTCCACCATGGCCCAGAAGAGGAATCCGATAACCTCGGAGAACATATGCGGTCTCAGTCGCGTCGTGCGCGGTTTCGTCACGCCGACCTTCGAGAACATGGTCCTCTGGCACGAGAGGGACCTCAGCAATTCGTCAGCGGAGCGCTTCACGCTGCCGCACGTCATGATACTCACCGACGACATATTGACCAAGATGGAGACGGTCTTCTGCGGGATATCGGTCAACAAGGACAACATGCTACGCAACATCAAGGCCGCCAAGGGAATGATCATGGCCGAGCCGGTGATGATGGCCCTGACGTCGAAAGGCATCGGCAGGCAGGATGCGCACGAAATTGTGCGCTCAACAAGCATGAAGGCCGAGGAGAAGGGCTGGGACCTGGAGAAGGCGTTGTCGCAGAACCCCGAGGTCAAGAAGCACTTCACCAAGGA
>DAML01000007.1 GCA_002497075.1 Methanomassiliicoccaceae archaeon UBA472 | reverse complement strand
CACTTCGGCGTCCCGATCGTCGTGGCCATCAACCACTTCCCGGCCGACACCGAGGAAGAAGTGCGCATGGTCAGGGAGCACTGTCTTCAGATGGGGGTGCGCTGCGCCCTGTCCGAGGTGTTTGAAAAGGGCGGGGCGGGCGGGCAGGAGCTGGCCGACCAGGTGACTGAGGCTATAGAGAAGGACGCCTGCGACTTCCGATACCTGTACGACCTCGACGTTCCGTTGAGGGAGAAGATCCGGATCATCGCCACCGAGATGTACGGGGCTCAGGTGGTGGAGTACGAAACGGCAGCCAAGAGGCACCTGCGCGTGATAGAGGAGTCCGGTATCGGAAATTTCATGGTGTGCATGGCCAAGACCCAGCTGTCCCTGACCGACAGGCCGGAAATGAAAGGCGCGCCGACGGGCTGGGAGCTCACGGTCAGGGAAATATTCGTCTCCTCGGGGGCCGGTTTTGTCGTTCCGATTTGCGGACGCATCATGCTCATCCCCGGACTGCCTTCGCAACCATCGGCGCTAGGCATTGACATCGACGAGGACGGAAAGATCACCGGTCTGTACTGAGAAGCGCCTGGGCGATGCTAATCCCGACCTCGGCCAGATCTTCGGCCGGGAGCGTTCTCGCCCCGCCCGCGTCGAACAGAATGACCGTCCGGCCGGGAACTTCCTCGTCCCCCTGCCAGGCTGCCACCGCCACCCTTAGCCGCGGGAAGGCCGGAATGACGATCGCGGCGTCCCCCATATCGATCTTATTTCCTCCGAGATACGCAGCGTCCTTCAGCAGAGCTTTTGGGGCCTTCCCGTATCGATCGGCCAAAGGCTGCACCGCCCGCTGACGAAAAGCCTCGGCGAACGGGCGTCCCGATAGAAGCATATCGAAGGACATCCACTCGTCGTCCCTTTTCCAGGTCAGGCATCCTTTCATATGGTGCAGCGTCGCCAGTCCCCATCCTCCGCCTAGAATGTCCGGTGCGGTGACCGTTCTATCGCCCAGGTCCACCAGCGTCTCCTTTCCGGCGCTCAGCAGGACCAGCTCTCTGCCCCGAAGCTCCCCTCCCGAGGCTGTGGCCAGCTCCTTGTCTGGTACTCCACCTAGGGAGTCCCAGGCCAGCATGATGGCCTGCCGGTAAGCAGGATTACAGGGCATCCTTCCTCCGCATGTGGTTAGCGATGCCCATGAGAGCGCATCCGGAACGATCGATATGATCAAGCAGCGTTCTCAGGTCGGCCATATCCCGGTTCGTATCCTCTTTCGTCCGGAGTCCTGAACAGTAGCTCTCCACTGGATGCCAGGAATGAGTGGCTATCACCAGCAGTCCATCCTGGAAATTGTCTACCATTTCCAGATAGTCGGCGATCGGCCTCTTACCCTCGTGATACGGCCACAGATAGGAGACGATCTTCTTCCCCCGGCCGTCCCGGGACCAGCAGACCGGGATCTCTGGCAACCCGTTCTTGTTGCGGTATGGACGGACCTTGCCCTCGACGAGCTCGACGGTGTCCGACGAATCGTAAAGGAAGTTCCTGGCGCGCAGTTCGTCCAGTAAAATGTCCGTCACCCTCTGGTAGGGAGCGCGGAAGCCCCTTGCGCCCTCTCCGAACACACGATCCAGGGCCTCCGTTCCCTTGTCCAGGGTGGATCCAGTGTTTTCCCGGTCGAGCGGTATCCCGGTCTCCTTACCTGCGAAGTCCTCGTGATCGTAGCCGTGCAGCGCCACCTCTTGACGGCGCATCAGGCCTTTGAGGTCCATCTTCTCTGAAAGGACCTCTGCCGTCCGTCCCTCCCAGAAGAACGTTCCCTTGACGCCCATTTCTTCAAGTAGTCCAGCGATCAGCTCCAGGCCCTTAGCCGACGAAGTGAAGCGGGGGTGCTTTCCCCCGTTGGAGATGGAGCAGATGTCCCCTTGGCAGGCCAGGTTGACGTCCCGGTCCACGTCCACAGTGAAGGCCACGGCGCGCACGTGGGTATATCCCGTGGCCAGGACTTAAGCGGTGCGGTCCGTCTCAAAAGTTTTTAATAGCTGGCTAATGGTGGCAAACCTATAATGGACGCCCCTCTCGGACCGCATGGACCAGCCTCTCCGTCAGGCATCTCATTCGTCTCGCCAAGGGGGGTGGTGGCATAGCCAAAGTGGTCGTCCTCGGAGGAGGCCCGGCCGGGCTGGCCTGCGCGGCGGAACTGGCTGAGCGAGGGGTTAGCGTCGCCCTGCTGGAGAAGCGCGATGCGCTCGGCGGAAGGGTCCAGGACCTGGCCTGCAAAGGCGTCGTTCACTGTCGTCAATGCGACGTCTGCCGGGTGCATCGCGTGCGTTCGCAGGTTCTCTCGTCCGAACTGATATCGGTGCACACCAATATCGAGCTGGAGCAGTTGGAGCGCAACAACGGACGTTACCGTTTCGATCTGGTGCGCCCGAAGGACGCTATCGATCTCGGACTATGCTCGCGCTGCGGCAAGTGCGTGGAGGCCTGCCCGACCGGAGCAATGACCAAGACCGCCGGCAAGATAAGGCTGGACCGGAGCGCCTGCCGCTCGATCCAGGGGCTGGAGTGCGAACGGTGCGTCAGCGTCTGCCCCGTCGGGGCCATAGATCTCTTCGGCGAGGAGCATCTCAGCGTGAACGGGAACGCGGTGGTGGTCTCCACAGGTTCTCTGGAGTTCCCGGCATCCGAGGAAAAACGCCTGGGCCATGGAGAGATCCACGGCGTCATGACATCCATGGAACTGGAGTCGTTCCTGGAAGGGAAAAGGGAGGCGGACCTAGGGAATGGCAAGAAGGCAGCTTTCGTCCTGTGCGTCGGCTCCCGTTCCTCGAAGATCGGAACGCCCAAGTGCTCCTCGGTCTGCTGCAAATACTCTCTCAGGCAGGCGCTTACCCTCAAGGAAAAGTTCCCCAAGCTCTCGATAACCATGTTCATCACGGACTGGCGCGGCCTGAGCCCTGATGATGGATTGCTAAAGGAACTGACGGCCACCGACATCCAGGTGGTCCGTTCGCGTCCCGCTGAGATCGTCGCCGAGGACGGCCGTCCCGCGGTCCGCTACGCCTCAGATGATGGTATAGTGCACCAGGGCTTTGATTCCGTGGTCCTCTCGGTCGGGCTGGTTCCCGATCTGGACGATGACGCGTTATCGCAGCTGGCGATACCCAGGGACCCTTGGGGGGACCTGAAGGACGACCATTGTTCCGATCGAGGCATATTCCTGGCCGGGAGCTGCCGCGGGCCCAAGGACATAGGACATTGCGTGGCCGACGGTATCGCCGCCGCCCATCTGGCCATGAAGCACCTGGAGGCGGACCATGAGTGAGCCGATGAAAGCGGCGGTGTTCATCTGCCGGGCGCACGGCGCTAATCTGGTGGCTTACCGCGGACTCATGAAGCATCCCCGGGTCGGGCACTCCGAGATGCTTCCCACTTGCTGTTCCACAGGGGGCAGGAACCAGATCCAGCTTCATTTATTAGGACGGACGACCCAGGCGCTACTGGTGCTCGGCTGTTCCGTATCCGAACTGAAAAAGTACCAGGACCTGGCCGCTCTGGCCGGGATACCTCCGACCAGGGTGGCTGTGGTGCCGTTCCAGATAAGGACCGCTCATGCCGCCGAGCTCGCACTGGCCAGGGTGCTTGACGAGCGCGAGGCGAAGTTTCCCAATGGAGCTCAGAGCGACACGCTGTTAATGGTCGGTGACGGAATTTCGGCGGACGCCGCTTACGATCAAGCGGTGGCCGAGGGCCTGAAGGTCGCGCGCATGGCTACGGACGATGTGAACTGGAATGAGGCGCGCCTTACCGGAGGGAGAGGCAATTTCATCCTGGAGGCCGGAGAGGTGATGCATCAGTTCGGCCTTGCGCTCCTGTCGTTCGACCTGATCGTGGAAGTGGATAGGATGTGCTTCGGGGAGGGCGACACCGTGGTGGCCCTGGCCGGAGGAGAGGAGTGCCTTCATTCGTTCGTTTCAGAGCTTGAGAGCGCGTTGTCCAAAGGCGGCAATGTCTACGCAGTGGTCCAGGAGACGCCGTTCTCCGGTGATGGCGAGATATTGTACCGGGACCTCCAGTTGCGCGGCGTGGTCTTCCTGAGAGCGTCCGAGATCGAGGTGGCCGGAGGTTCGGTCACGGTCAACGATGAGCATCTGGGCTGTCCATTGAGGATCAAGGTCGGGGACCTGGTCACCATACGGTCTTCTAGACCAGAGATGTCTGATAGTGTGCTCGAAGCCTTCGGCATGCCCTCATCCCGCCGCCCGGTAGGACTCGTACCTGGCGACAGCGGCATGCCTGGCATATCCCTGTGCGGTTCGGCGTTCTCCGCTCATCACGAGGGCGACCCGGCCGGGATGGCCAGGGCGACGGTCGCTTCTCTTGTCAAGATCATCAGTTCCCCGCTTCCCAGGGTCCCTTTGGCCTCGATCGAGAAGGATAGGTGCTCGCTTTGCCTCACCTGTCTGCGGGTCTGTCCTTATGGCGCACCGTTCTTGAGCGGAGGGGAGATGTCCATATCCGCCGAAAAGTGCCAGGGCTGCGGAATGTGCCTGGCTCTATGCCCGAGCGCAGCCATCAATATGCCGCCCACCGACCTAAGGGCAGAGGTTGGCGGAACTAAGATAGGAGGGGGTCTGAAATGATCGTCTGTTACTGCTGTTCCCGTTCCGGAATGCCGGCCGCACTATCCGCTCTGGAGGACGGAGGTCTGGACGACGTGATCGTAAGAGAGGTCCCCTGCGCCGGTTCCGTAGAGCAGTGGGAAGTGCTCCGTAGCTTCCGTCAGGGGGCGGAAGGCGTACTAATCGTGGGGTGCCTGCTGGAGAACTGCGCCCATCATTACGGGAGCGAGGTCGCCGCCCGCCGGTCCGTGGTCCTGGAAAGGACCATGCAGGACGTCGGACTGGCCAAGGGCAGGGTGGCCATGGTACACCTGGCCGAGCATCAGGCCGCGCGATTCCGGAAGGCGGTGGAGGATATGCGAGCTGTCATCCGGGAGCAGGGAGGTCAGGCATGATAATCGCCGAGAGGAAGCCGCTGCCCGAGGTCCTGGGGATGCTGGACGGTTCGAACGAGATACTGGTCCTGGGGTGCAGGTCATGCACGGCCATATGCCTCGCCGGAGGGGAGAAGGAATCCAAGGCGGTATGCGAAGCTATCGCCTTGCACTCGGAGCTGAAGGGCAAGGGCTGGAAGGTTGACACGCTGACCGTGGAAAGGGCCTGCGAGAATGAGTTCCTGACGCCCCTGTACGAATTCAAAGGGACGGTGGTCAGCATGGCCTGCGGTGTCGGAGCGCAGGTAGTGCAGGATCTTTGTCCTGAAGCCATCGTCGTCCCGGGAGTGAACACCTCCAACATGGGGGCGCCGGAGGGCATGGGCGTGTTCGCGGAGAAGTGCGCCGGCTGCGGCGACTGCATCATTCATCTAACGGCGGGGATATGCCCGATAGCCCGCTGCGCAAAAAGTCTGCTGAACGGGCCATGCGGCGGAAGCCAGAACGGTCTCTGCGAGGTGTCCAAGGACACCCCGTGCGCCTGGGACCAGATCGTCAAGGCTTTGGAACGGCAGGGCCGGCTGGACCTTCTAAACATCAACATCCCGCCCAAGGACTGGAGGCCCAGCCGGAACGGCGGACCGAGGCGCATCGTGAACCAGGAGGCCTTGCCCGGTTCAGCGCAGAAGGAATGGAGGGGGGAGAAATGAGCTTCTCCCGGCTGCAGGAAACGCTCGACGCAGGTCGGTTCGCCGTGACCGCCGAGATCGGTCCGCCACGTTCCTGCGAGACGGAGCGGCTGAGGGAAATGGCCCGCATGCTCAGGGGCAGCGCTCACGCTTTCAACCTGACGGACAACCAGGCGGCGAACGTACGCATGTCCAGCGTCGCCTCGTCCGTTATATGCCTCCAGGAGGGGCTGGAACCGGTCATGCAGATGACCTGCCGGGACCGCAACCGCATCGCCATGCAGAGCGATGTCATAGGCGCCAGCGCCCTCGGAATAAGGAACGTGCTGTGCATCAGCGGCGACCATCAGGTGTTCGGCAATCACCCGCAGGCCAAGAACGTCTACGACCTCGATTCCATCCAGGAACTGATGGTGCTGCGTAATCTGACGAAGGGGACCAACTGGTCCGGCGAGGCTTTGCCGGAGCCGCCGCAGCTGTATCTAGGCGCCGCGGCGAACCCTTTCGCCGATCCCTTCGAGTTCCGCGTTACTCGGTTGGCAAAGAAGGCGGACGCCGGGGCGCAGTTCGTGCAGACCCAGTGCGTTCTGGACGTGGAGCGTTTTAAAAGATTCATGAGCCTGGCGGTGGAGAAAGGTCTCCACGAGAAGGTGCACATGATCGCCGGGGTCATCCCGCTGCGCTCGCACAAGGCCGCCCTGTTCATGAAGAACAAGGTGGCCGGGATGAGCGTTCCCGATGAACTGGTGGACCGTCTGAGAAAAGCGTCCGATCCCAAGGAAGAAGGTATCCGCGTCTGCGTGGAGACGATGAACGAGCTTTCGTCCGTGAAGGGCGTGCACGGGTTGCACATCACCGCCATCGCCTGGGAGGACATCATCCCAAGATTGGTGAACGAGGCCGGCATCAGGCCTTAGAGGTCTTACCGTTCCACTGGGGGCTCCACCGGTAGGTTTTATTACGTTCGACTCCCAAATCTATCTGGGATTAACGATGGTTGATGTAAAGGTGGATTGCTCCGGCAAGAACTGTCCCGTACCGCTTATAGAGATGAGGAAGGCGATCAGGAAAGCTTCCAAGGGTGATGTGGTGGAGATCACCGGCGACCACCCCGCCTCGAAGAGGGAGATACCCATGGCCGTGGAGGCATTGGGTCAGGAGCTGGTGGAGGTTCGGGAGGCTGGGCCCAAGTGGACCATCCGCATTCGCAAGGTGAAGGAGTGATGTTATGACCGACAAGACCACCATCATAGTGCACAGCGGGGACATGGACAAGATATACAGCGCCCTCATCCTGGGGACCGGCTCTCTGTCCATGGGCATGGACGTGTCGCTCTACTTCACCTTCTGGGGCCTGGAGCGTCTGAAGAAAGGAGGTCTTGAGAAAGGTCCTCTGTCCAAGATGAACATGTTCGGCCTCGGGCGTTGGATGATCAAGAAGCGCATGAAGGCCGCCGGGGTCGAGGAGCTGCACAAGCTCATGGCCGACTTCCGGGAGCTGGGCGGGAAGATAATCGCCTGCGAGATGACCATGGAGGTCATGAAGATATCAAAGGCCGATCTCAGGGAGGACCTGATCGACGAGTACGGGGCGGTCGGCACGTACGTGAACGAGGCGCGGGGTGCGCAGATCACCCTTTTCATCTGAGGTGCTTCAATGATCTACATGGACAACGCGGCCGCCACTCGACTTGATGAGAGGATCTGGGAGGTCATGGGACCCTATTTCCTGGATTCCTACGCGGTAGCTACGTCCGAGTTCGGGCACTCCATGGGTCTGGACGCCCGGGAAGCGCTGGGCAACGCCCGGACGGCATTGGCGCAGAAGCTGGGCGTCACCGATAAGGAACTGGTTTTCACCTCCGGGGACACCGAGTCTTCCAACATGGCTCTGAAGGGGGTGGTGAGAGCCCAGGAGAAGAAGGGAAAGCATATCGTGGTAAGCGCCATCGAGGACTTTCCGGTGCTCAATTCTGCGAAGGCCTTGGAGCGGCGGGGGTATAAGGTGACGTACCTACCGGTCGACGCCGACGGTATGCTGAACATGGAAGCGCTGAAGGCCGCCCTGACCAAAGAGACCGTGCTGGTCTCGGTGCAGCAGGCCAATCAGGAGATCGGCACGCTGCAGGACCTCAAGGCCATCGGGGAGATCGTCCACGACGCGGGGGCGCTTTTCCATACTGACGCCACGCACGCTTTCGCCCGGGTGCCCACGGACTACGGGAGATCGCCGGCGGACCTGGTCACGATGAGCGCGCACACCATACACGGGCCGAAAGGCGTCGGAGGATTGCTGGTGAAGGAAGGTACGCCATTCTCCAAATGGATGGACGGCGGGTTCCAGGAGAACAACCTGCGGGCCGGGCTGGAGAACATCCCCGGCATCGTCGGTTTCGCCAAGGCCGCGGAGCTGGTGACCGATGAAGAGAACGAGCGCATCCGGAAGATGAGGGACGTCCTGATCGACCGCCTGCTGTCGGAGGTGGAGGACACCATGTTGAACGGTCACCGCACCAAGCGCGTCCCGCAGAACGCCAACGTCACGTTCCACTACGTGGAAGGCGAGTCGATAACCTTGCATCTGGACATGAGGGAGATCGAGGTCTCCACCGGTTCCGCCTGTTTCAGCCGTTCCTTGGAAGCGAGCCATGTGATCATGGGCATAGGTGGGGACCATGAACGGGCCCACGGCTCCATACGCTATTCCCTGGGGCGGTTCAACCGCATCGAGGAGGCGCAGGAGGTCGTGGAGGCCATGAAGGACATCGTGAAGAGGCTGAGGGAGATCAGCCCGTTGAAGAGAGGAGGTAAGTGATATGCCATTGCCGTACAACGCCATAGTCATGGAGCATTTCAAGAACCCGCGGAACGTGGGGAAGATGGACGACCCGGACGGTAAGTCTACCGTGGGCAGCCCGGCCTGCGGCGATATGGTCTCGGTCTACATCGAAGTGGACGAGAAGACCAAGGTCATCACCGACGTGAAGTTCGAATCCTACGGCTGCGCGTCGAACATCGCCACCGGTTCGATCATCACCGAACTGGCCAAGGGAAAGACGTTGGAGGATGCGAAGAAGATCACCTGGAAGGACGCCTCGGACGCTCTCGGCGGGCTGCCGAAGATCAAATCCCACTGCTCCGTCCTGGCGGTCGAAGGATTGCGCGAGGCGATAACCAACTACGAGGAGAAGCACGGTCTGGTCGTGGAGAAGGTGCCGACCACCTTGGAGGTGATAAGGCGCCGTCTGAAGAACGTGCTCAATCCGCTCACGGGACTGGACATCGTGCGCACCAACCTGGTCACTGAGATGGGCATCAAGGACGGCGTGGTCACCATCAGCGTCGACCTGCCGGAGGACCACCAGTTCGCCAACAACATCAAGGAAGAGATAAAGGAGAAGATCGAGACCATCTGGGACGTGACCAGGGTGGACCTGGTGTTCAAGAAGTGACTCAAGGTGAATCCGGTCAAAAGGGGCATGGCCGCCGCTCTCACCCGGATGATAATGTACCTGTTCCGCGACCTCGGTCCCTATCGCGAGGAAAGCTAGTTCAGCTGACCACCGCGGCGGAGGATGAGGCGGTGGCCGCGTCCTCAGTGACCATCACCGCCAGGTACCATGCCAAATTGATCAGCAGGGCGATCTCCTTGTGGCTCATTCCGGCCGGGGTTATGTGCACCTCCCCGCTGTGCTTAATCGCGGACATACCCTTCTTCAGGGAGAACAGGTGCTCGCCGTGATTATCCGAAACATGGTAATCAAAGCGCGCTAGACCTTCTCGGGTGAAGGTGAACCGCTGCGCGTTGGTAAAGACCAGCTCACCGTTCCCCTTCCATTCCAGAGAAAGTTTGGCAAGGTCCATCTCGAACTCTTGCTTTCGCACCGTAATGAACGGATGCAGGAAACCACCGCGCTTGAAGGTGTACCGCCCCTCGCGGGAACTCGACACGGCCGTGGAGCGGAAGGCCTGTGGCCACTCCATGGTAGCATAGATGGTCTCCCCGCAGACCAGCCGGTGCAGGCGCTGTGTCCACTTAGGCTGCTCCCATCGCAAGGACGGAACATCGACGATGCCAAACTCTCCGCTCATGCACAATCATTCCCTGGCGGGATTATCTTCCTTTCCCCCGACCGCAGATAGTAAATATCACCTGGTGCCCTGCTCTGTAACATGACCGCCGTGGAAGATATGTTCGCTCCGATAGACGAGAAATGGCTGGGCGAGGCGAGGAAGCGCTTCGCCTCTCCTTTCATGGGCACCAACCACGGTCACATACCGGTCGATCCCATGATGCTTTCCCACGCCGCGGTGGCCAGCGGCAAGACCATACGCGAGTTCTACGAGAACCCCGAGCTGGGGGCGCACTGCGTGGCCGTCATCCAGGAGCTCTACGACCTGCTGCCGGTGACCCACTGGTACTTCTCCCTGCCCTGGCTGGTGGAGCTGGGGATGAAGACGCGTTACATGGACCTCATGCCCCCCGTCCCCGAGGGCACCATCGTCGCCGACCCCTCGGACGTGGACAAGCTGCACGTGCCAGGCCCGGAGGACCTGGCCAAGGGATGGACCATCAACCAGCTGTTCCGCGCCAACGATTACGTTGAGAAGCACATGCCCAAGATGTTCACGCCCCTGGCCATCGCCTCGGACATCACAGGCAGCGCCGCCCAGCTCTGCGGCCTGGAGAACTTCATCATGTGGACGATCAGCGAGCCGGACCTCGCTCACGTGCTGGTCCGCACGTACATGGAGACCGCGGCCAACGGGGCGGAGGTAATTGCCAACCGCTACGGTCTGGCGGCCATAACCACCGGCTCGGTGCTGGGCAACAACGACATATTCTCCGACGACCTGGTCCGGGAGTTCTCCGCCAAGTATCTGCACGAGTTCGTGACCAGCTGCTTCCAGAAGGGCGCCGGTCCGCAGGTCTTCTATCATCTCTGCGGGAACCACGAGACCGATTACAAGGTCCTGAAGGAGGAGATGGTCTGGTCCCCCATGACCATAGTGCACATAGGGTACAAGGGAAGAGAGGTCTTCCCATCCGACCTGCTGGTGGAGGAGTTCGGAACGTACGCCACCTGCATGGGGACCGTGGATACCAAGCTGATGCTGAACGGCACACCGATGCAGATCTACGAACAGGCCCGCGACCAGCTCCTGAGGGGAAGGGCGTGCCCGTCGGGTTACATACTTGGCACGGCCTGCGAGGTGCCTCCGTTCACTCCTCCCGGCAACCTCATGGCCCTGTGCAAGGCGGCCAAGGACTTCGGTACTTACGGTACATGGTAGAGCTCTAGATAATTTAATTATCTAGCTCCCCGGATACTATACGGGGAAGCCAATGGAGGAATGGCAGGAGTCCACGGTCCTGAGGTGGGAGTCGGAGCGCGCCTCGCGTCCGACCGAGATCGAGCTCGAGAACTGGGAGCGGACCGTTCACGAGATCCGTGCGCGATACAAGCTGGCCGAGGGCCACAAGGACCGCGCCGAGCTGTGCCATCGTCTTGCCGTCGCCTATGTTAAAATGGAGGATTACGCCCAAGCCAGGGACTGGGTCGATCTGGGCCTGGCGGAAGGCTCCGAGGATTGGGTTCGGGAGCTCCAGGAGGATTTGGCCCTAATACTGTACCTTCAGGACAGAAAGGAGGAGGCCATGGCCATATTGGACGAGCTGGCCGAAAAGCCCCCTCTGGTCCCCAGGGCCAAGCCCCCCAAGCGGATAACGCCGAGAGTGACGGAAGAAGCGGTGCTCAACCTGATCTGCCCTCATTGCGATGCCGAGGTCCCTTACGGGCAGTTGCGGTGCCCGGGCTGCGGGGCGAAGGTGGACGATAAATTCACACTGGTCCGGTCGACCAAGGACGGACGAAGGGTGACAGCAAAGGAAGAGGTGGAGACGCACCGCATCAAGGAGTTCTCGATATTTCTGACCGAGTTCACCGTCGATTACGATGACCCCACGAACTTCCTGACCACGCACCGGGTGAGGTTCATGGGCGGGGAGATCACCACGATCAGAGAGAGAAGTTGGTATGTATGGTCCGGTTTGTTCGTTCTTGCCTTCATCTACCTGCTTTATGGTATCTTGTTATGGTCCATCCTTAATGCTCCTCCGGGCGTGGTACTGGCCTTAGGCATTTTGATGATGGCTATCCTTCTGCCTACCACGATCATGTACCTGTACATAGTATTCCCCAATTTACTGGGGCGCACGATGGATTATCCGCTCCTTGACGACTAATGTTCATGTTTTAATTCGACGTTCACCGATTTTTGCGCTCTTTTTTCTCAATTAAATTTAAACAGGGTCCCGGGAACGTATGTTATTAGAGGTGTCGCATGACGCTATTCATTGTGGCGCACTCTTGGAAAAGCGAACAGTACAAACTGGTAGCCAGAAAGGTGATCGAAGCCCTGCAGCACTTGCCCAAGGGCAGCGCGATCATCAGCAGTCACGTGGACGCTCGGCTGAACGGAGCCTGGTGCGTGTATGAGTCTGAGAACCCGGACGAGCTCGTCAAATATCTCACGAACAGCGTTCCTGAGATGTCCAATCAAGTCATCCCGGTGATCCAGTTCTTCCCGCCAGGTCCGGACCTGTACAAGATGATTCACATCATGTCCCAGTAGGCCGGACGTCCCTGATGACATAAGGAAAACCATCCTTCCTCATATCAGCCTGGGAGCCAATCTTTTTCAGGCCTTTAAGAAATCGTCGCAGTAGAGCTTCTCCGCCTTCAGCAGCTCCCCGGCCTTGATGATCGCCATGAGCTCGGCGTCCTGCACGTCAACTATGGCCGCGCCTAGCCCGGCGCCCATGAGCATGGCCAGGAACGTCCGGTTCAGAACGCTTCTCTCCTTGGCGCCGTTGGAGACGTTGGAAAGCCCGACGACCGTCCGCGGCGCGGGATCGTTCAGCGTCTGGAACAGCTGCATGGCCTTGATGACCTTCATGGCCTGGTCCTGGGCCGCCTTGATGGGCATTACCAACGGGTCGAGGAAGAGGCGGTCCGGCATGATCTCGTATTCCATAGCGGTGGTCATCATCAGCATGGCCATCTCCGCCCTGGACTCGGCGTCGTTAGGAACGCCGCGCTCGTCCATGGTCAGGCAGATCACGTCCGCGTCATGCTCCCTGGCCAAGGGGAACAGCGCCTGCATCTTCTTCATCTCGGCCGTCGTGGAGTTGATGATCAGCTTGTTGCGGCAGGCTTGAACACCAGCGGTCATCGTTTTGATTCCCGGGGTATCGATGCACAGTGGGAGATCGGAAACCTCCTGGACCGTTCGCACCAGCCAGTCCATGGCCGCCGGGCCGTCGTCCCTCCCCGGGCCTACGTTCAGATCGAGCGCCTGCGCTCCGCATTCCAACTGCTGGACGGCGTGCTGCTGGATGAACTTCTCGTCCCTGGCGTCAATGGCCCGCCCGACCGCGGCGAAAAGGCCGTTCAATCTCTCGCTGATGACCAACATCTTCGGTTCGAAAGGCTATCGCCGCGGACCGTTTTAAGCATTCCCGCCCTGCTCCTCCGCCACTTCGATGGAAATATTCGTTATAAAAACGAAATGATATGGCCAGTCATCCGTTGATTCCTATCGGCTATCGCTATCTTTAATAGGGAACGGGCAATATACCAGTGGCATACCATCCTTCATGGTGTGCCCATCCCACTGAAGGAACTCACATGGTCAAGATCGAGCGGGCGGTCATCAGCGTCTCGGACAAGGATGGTATCGTAGACTTCTGCAAGGGGCTTAGCCGGCTGGGCGTGGAGCTGATCTCCACCGGCGGAACGGCCAAGCTGCTATCCTCTAACGGATTGAAGGTCATCGGAATTTCCGACTACACCGGCTCCCCGGAGATGATGGACGGACGGGTGAAGACGCTGCACCCAGCCATTTTCGCTGGACTTTTGGCGAGAAGAGATTCCCCGGAGCACATGCGACAGCTCAACGAAGCGGGGCTGAAACGCATCGACATGGTGGTCGTCAACCTCTACCCGTTCCGGGAGACCGTTCTGACGAAAGGGGACGATCTGGACGAGGTCATCGAGAACATAGACATCGGCGGTCCGTCCATGATCAGGGCGGCGGCCAAGAACTCCGATTCGGTAGCGGTCGTCACTGACCCGCACCGTTACGCCGCGCTCCTGGAGGAGATGAAGGCGAACGGGGGGGAGCTTTCAAAACCGACCCTGCGCAAGCTGATGCTGGACGCGTTCCGCTCCACCGCTTACTACGATTCATTGATCGCCTCCCACCTGGGCGGGGAGTTCGGGGACGAAGGATTCCCGGACACCTACAGCATGGGACTGGAAAAACGCCAGGACCTCCGATACGGGGAGAACCCCCAGCAGACCGCCGCGTTCTACGTGGACCCGTTCGCCAAGGGCGTGTGCGTGTCCCGTTCCGAGCAGCTGCACGGGAAGGAACTGTCGTACAACAACATCCTGGACCTCGAATCGGCACTGGAACTGGTCAGGGAGTTCGAGAGGCCTACCGCGATCGTGATCAAGCACACCAATCCCTGCGGCGTGGCGTCGGCCGATACGATATCCGAAGCGTTCACCAGGTCGTACGGTGTAGATCCGCTCGCCGCTTTCGGCTGCGTAATCGGCTTCAATCGGAACGTTGATCTTGCGACGGCGACAGATATCTCCCAGCACTTCGTGGACTGTGTCATCGCCCCTGATTACGATGCGGACGCCCTGGAGCTGCTGAAGAAAAAGAAGAACATCCGCCTGCTCAGGACGAACGCTCCGATAACTTTGGACACCGCTCCGGAGTGGCGCATGAAGCGCATCAAGGGCGGTCTTCTCGTCCAGACCAACAAGTTCGTGTCCGTTACCGCCAAGGACCTCAAGGTCGTGACGGCCCGAGCCCCGACCGAGGAGGAGATCCACGGCATGCTCTTCGCCAACAAGGTGTGCAAGCACGTGTGGTCCAACAGCATCATCCTGGCCAAGGGTGAGACCGTCGTCGGCATAGGCGCCGGGCAGATGTCCCGCGTCGACTCGTCGATGATAGCCGCGCACAAGGCCGGGGAGAAGGCGAAGGGGAGCGTGATGGCCTCCGACGCCTTCTTCCCCTTCCGGGACGGTATAGACACCGCAGCGAAGGCCGGGGTGACGGCGATAATCCAGCCCGGCGGTTCGATACGCGACCAGGAATCCATAGACGCAGCGAACGAGCACGGCATGGCCATGGTGTTCACCGGAGTGAGGCTGTTCAGGCACTAGGGCATATTCGAAAACAAAGAAAATTCTACCAATCTTTATTTACACTCTAAGAATCTTATTGCCCATGCTGCGGCATGCTAGATGTAGATTCGCACTAGTGCTTTCCTTGTTACTCTGTTTATCAATGTTGTCATCTTCCATACTGGGCGTTTACACTGCATCATCAATGGTCGCCTCTCCCTTGTCAGAGAATGACATCGGGTCGCATTTGATCATAAACAACGATACGCAGCTCGCAGAGCTGGCAGCTGAGAATTCGCTGCCAGGTGATGGAACCATCGTCAATCCATATGTTTTCGATGGGTTATCTCTCCAAGTTAACGATACCACCTCAGCCATCCAAATTGTCAACACTACGCTTTATGTGACAATAAGGAACATTGTTATCCAAGACCTTCGAAACGGAACGGATGTTTCCTGCATCTTCATTACGAACTCCACCAACATAAATCTGGAAGCGATAAGCGCTCTCAGAGTTAACGATAAAAGCGATGAAGTATCGTCCCTTGCTATATCAGAATCATCCAGTATAACGGTCCAAGGGTGCTATCTGGACAGCACCGAAATCTGCGAATCGGATAACATTCGGTTCGTGAACAACAGCATGTCAATAAACGAGGGCCTGTACATGGGCGAATGCTCATCTGTCCTCATCGAAGGTAACAAAATCACATCAGTGAGGAAATTCGAGTTCCTAGGCACCGACAACATCTCTCTGGTTGGGAACAGTCTAAACTCAGTCGCATATGGAATCACCATGTGTAGATGTACGAACATCTCCCAATGGTCCAATGAGTTCATCAACTGCTCTCTCGTACTCGTGCCGTCGGGTTTTTACTTTAACCCACTGGACGACCTCTATTCAACTCTTGAAATCGCAGATAACAACACCGTTAATGGCAAACCGCTGCTTTTCCTCTCCGACATGGACCTGAACGGTGCACAAGTCTCTCCAAATGCTGGTCAGATAATCCTCTTCAATGTTCACAATGGCAGCGTTCAAGGTCAAAATCTTTCCAGGGTCAGTAACTCATTGAGTTTGGTAGGATGCTCAAACATCCTGATACGCGGTAACAACATGAATTGGACATACCTCGGTTTGATGATCAACAACTGCAGCGGCATATCGATATTTTGTAACGATTATACACACTGCCATTCTGCAGCTTATATCGGAAATTGTGCGTCCATAACGTTCGAGGCGAACCAGTTGAACGGTGATTATTATTTCTGGCATAATACGCCTGGAAGGAGCTTTGTAGGAATCGCGGTGAACGGGACGGACTGTATCATCAAGAATAATAACATAACACTATTCTTCTATGGTATGGTTATAAACGGCATTTCAGAGGGAACGACACTGATCCAGAATACCGTGTTCAACTGTACCCACGGATTGTGGACCTCCCTTGCTGAAGAAGCTTGCATCTGCGACAACATCATCCAAGCATGCGATGCTGGTTTCTACATCTACAATTCAATGAACCTGGATTTCCGCAACAATTCGATACTTAACGGATATTACGCCATCTATATGAGGAACGCGGACCGCTGCGAAATAGCGAACAACGTTCTATTCAATTCAACCAGTTATGCGATTTACCTATGCACAGAGTCAGATGATAATCTGCTCTATGGAAATAACATCTCGGAAAATAACGGTGCTGGAAGCGGGTACGCTACCGCTCACGTCCAGGCCTGTGATGTTGGTCAAAGGAACCAATGGAACAGGACTGATGGTGGGAACATATGGAGCGATTGGTTGGGTCCCGATGTGAACCTCGACGGGATCGTAGATTCTCCTTATCCCATCGGAGGGACCGCGCACTCCTATGATTATCTTCCCCTGACCTTCTATGCGGTGGCAGATGATGACAACCCCCCTCAGCTGGAGATCAACTCACCAGCAAACCATACCTGTTCTAATTCCCAGTTCCTGCTAGCCACATGGACCTCTATGGACCTCGAGACCTCGGTGGTCAAGCACTACATCGACCTGGACGGAGAGGGCTGGCAAGATGTCGGTCTCGTCACGGAATCGGAGATCGAAACGGTCGACGGAACACACACGTTCAGTGTAAAGGCGGTGGACATGGCCGGCAACGAAGCGGTGCGCAATGTCACGTTCATGGTGGACTTGACCCCACCGGTGCTTACCATCGGAACACTGGAGGCGTACTATACCGACGGAGGCGTGTCCATAAACTGGACGGTGTCCGATGCGGGAATAGGGCTGGATCGCGTAGAACTTCGTTGGGACGGCGGCGATTGGTACGATGTCACCGGTTTGAACACCTATATGCTGCCCTCCCTCGGGAACGGGTGCCACCTCGTTGAGATCATGGCCTACGATGCGATGGGGTGGAACAGGACGACGAGCGCCCTGGTATGCATGGACTTGATGGTCGATCAGCTTGAGATATTAGCCCCTCAGGAAGGGTACACGAACCAAGGCGATGTGGAAGTGAGATGGGAAGCGCACGATGATATGACCGCGATCGTATCGGTGGAGATGATGGTGGATGGCGGGGGCTGGTTCGATGTCTACGATGGAAATCATCTGGTCGAAGGATTGGAGGAGGGAATCCACAGTATCAGCGTCCGTGCCTGGGACGAGGCGGGGCACAATATCACCAGAACGGTGAATTTCATAGTTGATACTGCCGCCCCCCTGGTCCAGATACTCACCCCCGCCCAAGGTTCACTGCTTGCCGGCGATATCGTCTTCTCATGGACTGTGTTCGAGGAGAACGGATATGTCTGCAAGTGGCGTTCTGATTCCGGAGTTTGGTCCGCGATAGAGGGTACCCATACCTCAGTGGCCGGCCTTTCGGACGGAGCCCATTCATTAACGGTCTCATGTCACGACCTGGCGGGTAATTACGCCAATTCGTCGGTGTCGTTCACCATTGATTCGGTGGCACCAGTGCTGACATACATCTCACTGAGGCAAGACGAACTGATCAACACCACTACGGTACAGGTGTCATGGGCGTTCAGCGACGCCACCTCTGTATCATCCAGCTGGTCGCTGGACGGGGGCCATTGGCATTCCGGAGTGACGAAAATAGCACTCCTGGAGAGCCTTTCCGAAGGTGAACATGTCTTCGTTCTCTCCATGGTCGATCAGACCGGTCATTGGACCAATGCGTCCCGGGCGTTCACCGTGGACGTGACTGCTCCTATCCTTTCGATATATGGTCCAGAGGACGGGTCCCTTCACAATTCCTCCTCCGTCGTGTTCGAATGGTTGGCTACGGACCTCAACGGTGTCGATTGTCAATGGAGGCTGGACGGCGGTGATTGGACCTATGATAAGGATGGCCAGGTGCTCATTGGGAACCTATCCGATGGATGGCATATCTTTGAGGTCATCGGCTTCGATGGCGCCTTGAATAGCGCGGCCGAGAATGTCACTGTCTTGATAGATGCCCAGCCCCCCTCGGCCCAATGCACGGTGCTCGGCGATGTCAGGATCGACGCGTGGAACATCTCTATCGATCTGGACGAAACGATCGACCCAAACAACATTACCCTTGTGGTGAATAGCATCTCCGTCGACGCGACCCTATCTGGTGGGTACCTAAATGTCACCATGAACGAAGCGCTGCAAGGAGATTCGTTGACCGTTCATCTAATTTGCAAGGATGCCGCTGGAAATGTCGGCGATCTTAATTGGACCTTCATGTTCGATCCCTTGAATTACACGGTGCAAGGGTCAGTCACCGACAGCGATGGACAACCTCTGCAAGGTGTTCATGTACTATTGGACAATGAGGAGGTTTGCGTTACGGACCAGCTTGGCCGCTTCTCGTTCTCGGCTCAACCAGGTAGCCACAAGGTCCTTCTTGTCATTAACGGATATGCCAACAGCACCATCCACCTGAACCTGATCGATGAGACGTCAGGGGATCTCGGGTCTTTGAGCATGTCCCCTTCAGAAACGGACGGGAAGGACGCATCGTTCGGAACAGGGATCACGATCGCAATCGCAACAGTAGCAATCATCGTGGTGGCTGTCGCGGCACTGGTGTTCTTAAGGTCCAGGAAGGGATGAATGTCATCAAACCATTTTCATCCTTTTTCCAACGTTCGAGAACCATCCTTATCTTGAGGTCAGACTGTTTTCAGATGGCATGGTCCTCCCGCTTCCCCTGCTCTATCTTGCATGTGCCCAGAAGCTGCGCCTCACATTCCAGTTGAAGAGTGGTGTGCACGATGTGATATCGCTCGAAGAGCATCTCCTCCGCACTGACCAGTATCGGGGAGCAGGCGCTAACCATCTTATCGTTGACCACCAGGTGGGCGCTAAGGGCATAGACTCCGGACGACAGGGCCCACACATGCAAATGATGCACGGCGAATACACCGTCCAGGTCCCGTAGGGAGGTTTGGATCTCATGGAGGTCTACGTCCCTTGGGACCGCCTCCAGCAATATCGACACCGCCTGGGATACCAGGCGATAGGCTCCGAAGATGATGATAAGGGCGATGGCGATGCTGATAAGGGGGTCAGCTGCCTGCCACCCGAACAGGTATATTATCAAAGCGGCAACGATGACGCCCACCGAGGACAGCAGGTCTCCCATCATGTGCAGGAACGCACCACGGACGTTCAGGTTCTCCTTTGACCCGTGGCTCAGCAATCTCATGCCGATCAAGTTCGCTCCTAGGCCCACCAAAGCCACAAGGAGCATAACCGGTGCATCCACCACTACCGGGTCATATAAGCGTCCGATCGCCTCGTACATGATAATGATGGAAATTCCGACCAGGGCTATCCCGTTCACCAATGCTACAAGGATCTCCACCCGATGAAATCCGAAGGTATGGCGCTCTGTGGCCGTTTGCGTGGCTACCAATGCCGCTCCTAGGCTGAGGCCGAGCGCCAGCACGTCAGTGAACATGTGGCCGGCGTCGCTCAGCAACGCCAGGCTTCCGCTGAGCAAGCCCCCGACCAGTTCCACCAGGGCGAACGCGGCGGTGATGGCCAGGGCGTACATGAGCATCCTGGTCGATCCGCCGCGGTGGTGATGCCCGTGCTCCATGCTCAACATGACCGTCGTCTTCCCCTAAATCGTTTTCATGCGTGCCACTCGAGAGCATTTATTAACGCAGGAAGGGATTCGCTTGGGATGAGCCCCCAGGTGACCTTCCATCCCAAAGGCCGCAGCATAGACGTGCCCACAGGCACCAGTCTGCTCGAGGCGGCGATACTCGCCGGAGTGGAGGTCAACAGCGCCTGCGCCGGAAAGGGCGTCTGCGGGCGCTGCCGAGTGGTGGTGGAGGGGGACATAGATTCTCAGAACACCACGCACATAACGGTGGAGGAATGGGCCAGCGGATACCGCCTGGCGTGTCTTTCCAAGATCAAGGGCGATTGCGTCGTGTTCGTTCCTGAAGAAAGTCAGCTCAAGCCCATGCAGATCGTCGGTGGGAAGGTGAGCAACGATCTGAAGGCGCTCTCCCCGCAGGTGAGAGCGGTATACGCGAAAATGAGTCCTCCCACATTACAGGACAACGACGCCGACCTGGAGCGCCTGCAAAAACAGCTAGGGTACGAGCCCGATGAGCTGGAGATGTCGCTTTCGCTTCTACGGGAGCTGCCCAAGGTCATCCGCGAAGGGGAGTGGACGGTGACCGCATTCCTGGACGATGACATTCTGGTCGACATAAGGTCCTGGAACTGCGTTTCCCGCAACTTCGGGGTGGCCGTGGACATCGGCACGACGACCGTCGCCCTGCAGCTGGTCGACCTAAGCACCGGTGAGATGATCGCGCAGGCTTCAGATTACAACCGCCAGCTGATGTACGGCGAGGACGTGCTGGCTCGGATCATGTACGGAGAGGACAACGGGCAGGAACGCCTCAGGTTCATGATAGTCGACACCATCAACCACCTGCTGGCCCGGGTATGCAACGCGGGTGAGGTCTGCGTAGGTAAGGGCAAGAAGGTCTGTGCTGAGGAGATCATGGCCGTTAGCGTCGCAGGCAACACCACCATGATGCACATGCTGCTCGGTCTGGATGCCAAATGGATTCGTTACTCTCCATATACGCCAGTCACTAATCTTTCACCGCGCACCAACGCCGGTGAGCTCGGCCTCAACATCAATCCCCATGCATCCGTTCACCTCGTTCCTGGAAGGGCGAGCTACGTCGGCGGCGACATAATAGCGGACGTGGTGGCCAGCGGCATGGCCAAGAACGAGGGCATCAGTCTGCTCATTGATGTCGGCACGAACGGGGAGGTCGTGCTCGGCAACAAGGATTGGCTTTTAGCCTGCTCGGCTTCAGCCGGTCCGGCGTTCGAGGGGGGCGAGGTCTGCCACGGCATGCGCGCCGGGGACGGGGCGATCGAGAAGGTTTCCCTGAAGGGCGGAGTGCAGTACAGCACCATCGGGAAGACTCGGCCGAAAGGCCTCTGCGGCTCTGGTCTGATAGATCTGCTGGCGCAGATGTTCCTCACTGGGGTACTTGATAAGAAAGGTCACTTGCAGCCCTCCGATCGCGTCCGGGAAGGGGAGTTCGGAAAGGAGTACGTCCTCGTCTATTCCAAGGACGCGGAGAAGGACGGCTACGACATCAAGGCCACCGGCATGAGCTGCTGCCCGACGGACAAGGTGGAGAGGCGGAGAGATATCACGGTCACCGAGGAGGACATTGCCAACATCGTCCGCACCAAGGCGTCCATCTACGCCGCGGCCGAGGTGCTTCTGGACACCGCCGGGATGAGCTTCATCGATCTGCAACATGTGTACATCGCCGGTGGTTTCGGTCATCACATCGACCTTGACAACGCGGTAGCAATAGGTCTATTGCCGGACCTGCCTAGGGAACGTTTCACCTTCCTCGGGAACGCCTCACTGGACGGTGCGAAATTGTGCCTGCTCTCCAAGGAAAAAAGAGAGGAGGCGCTAGCCGCGCATAGGGCCATGACCTACGTGGAACTGTCCACGGACCAGAGGTTCTTCGACCGTTTCTCGTCCGCGTCGTTCCTCCCGCACACCGACCTGGCACGCTTCCCGTCGATCGAGCAGATCAGAGGATGACTTCGAAGCCGTTTCCTTTGACCTTGACCCGCGGAAGGTACTTGCGCGCGATCCGTCCGTAGGACATCATGGTCTCCTGGTCCGGTCCCGGGGTGAAGATGCCGGCAAAGCCCACGTCATTCTGGCTGGACATGAACTGGGTTATATGCAGCTCGTCCACGTAGCCTTTGAGGTCCTTGGCGATCCTCTCCACCGTGTCCGCCGTGTACCGGTCGGGAATGATGCGCAGGGTCGCGCGCACCTTCGATCCTTTCATTATCTCCAGCGTCCGCCGCTCGTTCTCCTGCTGCTCCTTCGCCTGGTCCAGATCGTAGATGGTGAGCCGGGTCAGCAGTTCTGGGTCGTCCAGGGGCGCCTTGACCTCCAGGACGAAACGGGAGACCTTGTCTTTGACCGCCTTGACGAACTCCGGGTCGTGGCCAGTGGTCTTCAGGATTATCTCCTTCCCCTTGGCCTCGAGTATGCGGATAAGTTCAAAGGCCTCCTTGCTATGCACAGCTGGCTCCGCTCCTCCGATGAAGACGCTCCTGATGCCGTTGTCAGACATGGCCAGGATGACCTTCTCCAGATCGTAGTCCTTGAACTGCGCTGCCGTGTGGGAGCAGTACTTGCATTGCATCGGACATCCGTAGAACTCCACCGAGGCGTTGGGCTTGGCCCGGTTGACGGTGATCAACCGCACGCGGTTGATATTTGGTGTGAAAGGCATAATCTTTTCCTAACAGCGTTGAAATATTTTCACCAGGATTCGGTGGCATGCAAAGGGAAAGCGTCCAGGAGATCTTCGGCAAACGCGCCGAAGGTTACGTGAGCAGCGCTTCCCACGCCGATCGGGAAGTGCTCGACCGAATCGGCCAACTTTGCGGGGACCTCCGTGGCAAGATCGCTTTGGACATTGCCACCGGAACGGGGCACGTGGCCATGCGACTGTCGCCTCTGGCCGACGTCGTCATAGGTTTGGACCTGACCCGAAGAATGCTGGAGATGGCGAGGGAAGAAGCTGAAAAGCGTTCGCTTTCGAACCTGACCTGGCTAAGAGGGGACGTCCGCTCCCTGCCCTTTCCTGACGGGTCGTTTCACGTGGTCACCTGCCGCCGGGCGCCCCATCACTTTCCCGATGCCCACATGGCTCTTAGGGAAATGTGCAGGGTGCTGAAGGACGACGGAGTTCTGGTCATAGACGACCGCAGCGTACCCGAGGATGCCGAGATAGGCAGCACCATGAACCATCTGGACCTCCTTCACGACCGCTCCCACGTTCGTGAGTACGGACGAAAGGAATGGGAGGCGATGCTGCGGAAGGCCGGTCTCACTGACATCCAGTTTCACGAGTATCGACGGCACCTTCCCCTGTCCACAATGACCTGGAACGCTGAGCCTGCCGACGCCAAGGGGATCGAGCGCGCCGTTTCCTCGCTGCCCTCCGATCTCAAGAGGCGTATGGCCGTCGAGGAAACGGACGGCAAGCTGTTCATGGACCAGTACTACATCACCATCCGGGCCACCAAATGATTTTATAACGTGAACGATAACTGCAGGACATGGCCTGGAACTGCGCCGCCACCGGGATAGGCTCCCTGCCGCACAAGGACCCCCAGAAAGCCCTGGACATAGTCACGGCAAGCATGAGCGAGGTCCCCTACTGGCCGCAGCTGCCCGCCCTGGGCTTTGGGGAGAACATGTACGCGCAGTTCTCCTTCACGCTGCCGGGGGCCAAGGTCGATTCCCACAGGAAGCGGATAACGGTCGATCTTAACGATTACGATCCCGAGACGTTCTACACCGCCGTGGTGACGGACGATGTGGAGCATTTCGCCCACACCAAGGACCACTTCCAGGGACTGTACGCTCTCCTTGACAAGTACAAGGGAAGGAAGATACCGGCCGTGAAAGGCCAGGTCACCGGTCCGGTGAGCGCCGGACTTCAGATACTGGACCATAACGGCAAGGCCGCCATATACGACGAGGCGTACGGGGAGATAATCCGCCGAAACCTGAACATGCAGGCCAAGTGGCAGGCCCGTAAGCTCAAGGAGATATCCGACCGTCCGGTCCTGTTCCTGGACGAGCCGTCCCTTACGCTGATAGGGACGCCATTCGCCTCCATTTCCCAGCGCCAGGTGGTGGAGTGGACCGACGAGGTGCTCGAAGGCGTGGACGCCATAAAGGCCATGCACTGCTGCGGGAACACCGACTGGCCTCTGCTTCTTTCCACGTCCATAGACATGCTGAGCTTTGACGCTTACAACTACGCGCATACCGTTTCGCTGTTCCCGAGGGAGGTCTCGGCCTTCCTGGACCGGGGCGGGTCCATTGCTTGGGGGCTCATTCCGAACATGGAGGACCAGATCGCCAGGGAGACCGTCGGGAGCCTATTGCAGAGGTTCGAGAAGTACATGGACATGCTGTACCGCAAGGGCATGGACCTGGACCTGATACTGGAACGGTCGCTCATCACTCCGCAGTGCGGCCTCGGCGGCCTTGACGAGCCGAATGCGGAAAGGGTGCTGGAGCTTCTGACCGGTACGGTCGAGGCGATAAGGCAGCGTTACCGCCTGGGCGGCATGGCATGAGCTTTCTGACGGCCGTCGCCGGCAAGGGCGGGGTGGGAAAGAGCACCGTGTCCGCCCTGCTGGTCCGAATACTTTCTGAAAGGGACATAGTTCTCGCGGTGGACGCCGATCCCAACAGCAACCTGGGGCAGAAGCTCGGCACGGACGTTCCCGGCACGGTGGGACAGGTCCGAGAGGGTCTATTGAGCAAAGGCGGTCAACCGCCCCGGGACATGAGCAAGCAGGAGTACCTGAAGCTCAAGTTGCGTGAGATACTGGCCGAAGGGAACGGTTTCGACCTTCTGACCATGGGCCGCCCGGAAGGACCAGGATGCTATTGCTACGTGAACAATCTTCTCCGGGTGTTCGTGGACCAGCTCATGGATTCCTACACCCAAGTCATTATTGATAACGAGGCGGGCATGGAGCATCTCTCCCGCCGAACGGCCAGGTCTATGGACCTTCTCATCTTGGTGTCAGACCCCACCGCCGTGGGCGTGGCGACCGCCGTGCGCTTATCGCAACTGGCGGAGGAGCTGGACCTCAAGGTGAAGAGGAAGGTGCTGCTGATAAATGGCGTCCGTTCTGGAAAGGAAGCCAAGGCCGAGCAGCTGGCCAGGGACACCGGACTTGAGCTCTTCCTTCTGCACGATGACGAGGTCGTGCGTGAGGCGTCATCTTCTGGCGCCACGGTCAAGGGGGACGAGCCACTGGCGTCCGAACTTAGGGAGCTGGTTCCGAACCTCTTCCCTTCCAATAAGCGAACATGAGCGTTACGGAAACGACGGCGATGATGATCCCAATGACCAGCACCGGATAGTCGTTCGATGGAACGTCGACCATCACCATATCGCTCATCTCCCCTTCTCCGGCGGTGGTGTTCGCGCTGACGGCGTAATAGTACTTCTGATCGCGAACGACCTCCATGTCGTATCCCGCGGTGTAGTTGCCGTCCAGGGAATCGTAGAATTCGAGGTTGTTCGCCTCCGTACCCCGGTAGACATTGTAATGCAGTACGGTAACGTTGCCCTCTGGCGGCTCCCAAGAGATGTAGATTCGCGTCCCGTCCCTCTCCGCCTGCAGGTTCAAAGGCGCTCCTGGTGTGTCCTCAGCCTGTGCCACCGGCGCAAGAGCTAGGGCCAGTAGCAACAGGATAATGAAAGGCGCTAAACATCTCACGCGTAGGAATCCCCTAGCCAGATTAATAATGCTTTCAAGAAAAAGGAAAGGAAAGGTTTGGGAAAGGGTTTACTCGAAGGTCACGTCCTCGGGGTCCGGGATGTCGTAGTCGTCCAGGTCCGGTTCCACGCACTCGAAGGTCATTATCTCCGACCATCCGCCGCCGGAACCGAAGGAGCTGGCGCTCGACGGATCGTCGGCGTCCAGATAGCCGGTGTAGGTGACCTCCTCCCATATCTCCTGACCGGTCTGCTCGATGTAGAGCACCAGGTAGGATATGGTGATGGTCCAGGTGATCGGCTGCACTTCCTCGTCGTCGCTGTCGTGATCGCGGTAGTAGTGCACTCCGATCTGGTAGGTCCCGAAGATATCGGTGCTCATGACCGTTCCAGAGGTGTCGTACATCACGTTGTCGTCCGTGGCGTAGTAGTGCTCGGGGCCAAATCCGACCGTGTTGTCGAAATCGAGGTACGGGCCGTTCGCGTCGTAGCCCTTGTTGCTGTAGTAGATGTGCCGTCCGTACGGCTCCAGCACGTGCAGGTCGACGTCGCTGCTGCCCTGTCCCCAGCTCAGCGTCACGGTCAAAGCGCCCATGGCCGCGGTGCTCTCTATCTCGGTGCGATAGAAGCCAGCCCAATTGCTAAAGGTATTGGCGTCGGTGGCCAGGATGACCACGTCGTTCACGCCCTGCTTCAGCGGCACTTCCACCTCGAACGTTCCATCGGTGATGGTGGCCTGGAACTTCTTGCTGCCCACGAACACCAGGGTCTTCTGCACTGACTGCTGCCCTCCGGTGAAGGTGCCGGTGATCTTGCACTTGGCCTCCGTGGTGTCGCGGATGCCGTCGGCGTCGGTATCGATCGGCGTGTATCCGTACACTTCAGTGGTCGAATCGGTCAGCTCGATGTCAGGGAACACCGCGTCGTCGCTGAAGTCGTTCTCCGCCTTATCATATAGGCCTTTGTAAGCGTTCAGGGGGCTGAAGACCTTGGCGCCCGCGTGATAGAACACGTTGAACTGCAACGGTTGGTTGGCGTTGAGGCCGGACTTGAATATCTGCGAGAAGCCGCTCGTGTAATTGAAGGGCATCTGCTGTTGGGCGACGCTCGGGTCTGATCCAGGATTGTTCGGGTCGTACATGTAGAAGCGGCCATTATCGTACTTGTAAGCGAGAATGGCGTGCCCGCCCGCTCCCCAGTTGCCATTAGCGTACCTGGTCTTGAGGCCCACCAGTTGCGGCTCGCCGGATATCAGCATGCCGTGTATGATGCTCAGTCCGGTCTGCTTGGTGGTGGTGTTCCCGCGCTCCTCGGCGGTCATCGCTCCCCATATCCCCTGCACGCCCATCTGCACGCGGGTGGCCAGTTCGATGGCGGTGGCGTCGTCCCTCCACTGGTTCAGGTCGCCTTCGCGGTACTTATCGTAAAGACCGGTCCCGGCACCCTTCTGGTATGTGTAGTACCACTTGGCATAGCTGACCATTCCCAGGCACAGCCCGCCGTTCTCCAGGTACGATCCGTAGTTGGGGATGTACCATCCGTCCTCGGCCGGGCGGAACCCGGTGTCCACCGAAAGGCTTGACCCGGCTCCTTCCAGCAGGGTCATGGCCACCTCGATGGCCACGAACTGCGAGAAGGTCGAGGCTTGGAATGTTATGGTGTTCTCTTCGTAATCCTGGGAAATGAACCCGGTCGGTTCGAAGTGGTCACGCACCGGGTCATAAACGTAGAAGCGCACCGCTTCCTCGTCGTCCACCAGATCATCATCGTATGGCAGGGTGATAGTGAGCGCATCATCGAACATCTTGAAGACGTTCCACGAATCGGAACCGTCGGTGTTGATCGTGATCAACCGGCTGGCTATGCTTCCCACGTCGGGAAGCCCCGGAAGGTCGTCCACGACCTCGCTGGTGACGCCGATGTCCACCGGGTCCTCGGAGGCGCCGGAGGGCACCTCTATTCGCAGTCCGTCTAGCGCGCCGCTGGTAATGGAGAGCACGCCTCCCTGGGGGCCTATGGTCTCGCTACCGCTGTCGCCTCCGTCATCAGGCCAGAAGAGCACCGCCATAGAGGCGATCAGAAGGATCGCCACCACGGCGACCACGGCCACGATGAGCTTGACGTTCCGCTTCTTCTTCGGCGGCTGGTAGTACTGCTGCGGCGGGTACTGCTGATACTGGTTCGGCTGGTACTGCGGCTGCTGCTGAGGCGGCTGTTGATATTGGTTGGGTGGGTTTTGCTGGGGCCACTGCTGCGGCCCCTGCTGCTGGCCTTGATAAGGTTGCTGGCCAGGCTGGTTCGGGTCATAAGGTCCTTGTTGCATCCGATTCCACCTAGGAATGTTAGGAACACAACTCCCTGGTGGATGATAATGCTTTCCAGACGCTGTCGGAAGACCAGAACGTCAGGACCTCAGGAACTTCGGGAGCCCGGACGATTCCTTGGGGCCGACGACGATCTGCAGCCCCGTAGCCTCGTTCAGCTTCACGGCCATCCTGGCCACCATGCCCGGGATCACCAGCGTCCCCATCTTCGACCTCTCCATGGCGCCCGTGGCCAGCAGGGCGTTCTTGACCGATTCCGCCGTCAGCTTCCCGGCCGAGTAGGCGGTCAGTACCGACAATCCCTCCGTATCCACCACCTGGAGCCACACCGGCACCTTGCTCTTCTCCAGGTCGGACATGACCGTGAAGAACGTGAGCGAGAAGTTCGTGGTGAACAGCAGCGGCGCGTCAGGACCCGGGTTGTTCACTGGGTAAAGGTCCGGCTTGACCTGAATTGGAACTTGGGGATCGGTGTAGATGTTCTGCCTCAGGACCATCAGGGGCAGGGCGTTCGATGCCGGAAGGTCTTCGAACGACAGCAGGCTGCCGTACTTCATGACCGCCGTGGAGGCCATGAGCATCCCGTCGCGTCCGGCCGGGATCGACAGGTAGATCGGATACCCTAGACCGCGGNNGGTCGGTGTAGATGTTCTGCCTGAGCACCATGAGCGGCATGGCGTTAGCCGCCGGAAGGTCCTCGAAGGAGAGCAGGCTGCCGTACTTCATGATGGCCGTGGAGGCCATGAGCATCCCGTCGCGCCCGGCCGGTATCGAAAGGTAAATGGGATACCCGAGTCCGCGGAACGTTTTGCGTATGGCGCTGCGCCGGATGATGGTGCACCGTTCCAGGACTTCCTTCAGGTTGTTCGGCCGCGGATCCAGCACGATGTCCTCCACGCCTTCCTTGCGGGCCGCCTCCACCAGGTCCGCCAAGCCATCAAGGTCGTCCGCGCCGATGGTGAGCGGACAAGAGCAGTTCTTGGCGACAGCGCACATCTCCCTGATGTTGGAAGCGTCCGCCCCATGGAGCAGAGGCCGCCTTTCCTTTACGATACTGGCAGCGGCCGAGAGGATCGCGGCGTCCTTGGCGCGAAGCACTAGGGGCAGTTCGGTCTCCGAGGCCACCTTTTTCACGAAAGAAGCGAAGGTATCCACGTTACCGGAGCGGCATTCCAGCTCCATCATGTCCAGCTTGAGCACCTGGCCCACCCGCTCGAAGCGCAGCGACCTGACATAGGAGAGGCGCTTGTGGAGGTCGTCCTCTCCCAGGTCGTCCGATATGCGCAGGGCGAAGGCCGCGGGGTGGAAGAAGCGCTTGTCGTGACGGTAAAGCTCCGTCTCGTCGCCCATGTCCACCACGTTCTTGCCCGAACCGACCTTCACCAGGCGGATCGGGGGGGCGGACGAACTGGCCAGGGCGTTCCTTCCCGCCTCGCTGAGGTGCGGGCAGTCGTCCAGCTTCGCCTTGTTGTTGGCGAGCTGCATGGCGAAAGCCAGGCAGGTAGGGAACTTGCAGTCCCCGCAGTTCTTCTTCGGAAGGTGCTTGAAGATCTCGATCGCGGTCGCCATCAGGCCTCACCCCTGAAGCCCTTGACGGCGTCCCTGGCGATCTGCATGGATCCCGGGTGTCCCAGCACCAGTATGTCCGCGCCTGAGAGCAGGGCGGCAAGAGCGGTGGTGCCCTCCCACCAGATCCCCCTTTCTAAAGTATCGCCGGCGTGCGGCACGTCGTCCGAGGCCTCACGGGCCTTCCAGGACGAAACGCAGTCGCAGATCATCGGCACTTGGAGCATGGAATCGCCGGAAAGCGCGGAGATCCTGATCCTCTCGTTCACCGAGTACGAATATTCCAATCCCATGCCCAGGGCGGCCATCAGCGGGTCTATGATGACGTCCCCTCGTCCCACGCCATAATCGGTGAGCAATATCACTATCTGCTTGGCCAGGTTGATGTCTAGATTGGAAAAGCCGACCACCGCGTGCCCGTTGGCCATGGCCGCCGCGGCTATGGATTTATAGCCGCCCTCCTCCGCTTGACCTAAAAGCAACCGCTCACCCTTGGCCGCCTCGCCCACCTTCTCGAGCACCTTGGCGTCCTTTTCCGGATGCCCGCTGCCGTAGACGATGAGCGGTAGCTCGACGGCCTTCATTACGGCCATCACTTTCGCTGCGGCCTCTTCCGGTGAAACGTCCTTCTCCTCGGGATTCGTCGACGTCAGGTGCAGGCAGATGAGGTCCGCGCCCTTCTCCTTCCAGGCCACGGCCCAGCGAACCGGATCGTTCACGGCCTCGCCAAAGGCCCTCTTGACCGGTAACGGAACGTCGTCCAGGGAGTCGGCTACGAAACCGGCCAAGGCGACCGTCCGTTTGGCAGGGTCTTCGAACGAAAGGAAGGGGAGGCCCTTGTTGCCGCCTAAGCGCAGGGGGTGGCGCGATCCTCCCTTTTCCTGGGAAGCTCCAAGCTCCATCTCTCCGATCGACCCCGTCCATTTCTCTTTCGGCACCGGCACTTCCATCTTCACACCTCAAAGCAGCGGGGGAAGCCCCAAAGCGGGGTGGCCCACTTTGATCATCCATTGCATCAGACCCTCGGCGTCAGTGACGACGGTCTCGTCAGCCACCTTGTCCAGGAAGTCTGGCGCTCCCAATTCCCTGGCCCTATTAATAAGCTCTTCCCTCATGCTCTCCTTGAGCGAGGAAGGCATCCAGGAGATTCGCAGGAAGCCCCCGTCCCCGGAGATGAACTTCCTGCTCACCAGGTACTTGCGTCCAATGCCGATGAAGCCGGGGGTCTGCTTTCCCCCGCCTATGCTCCCGGCCAAAGTGGAGAACTTCATGCCCACTGGGGTCATGTCCGCGAACTCGCGATTGACGACGACCACGGACTGCATGTCCGGGCTCATGGCCANNTCGAAGCAGCCGCAGGAGGTCATGGGGTCCTCCATCATGCTGTAGGCGCAGAACCTGGTGATCTTCCCTCGAGTTAGAGCGGCCACCGCCTCGTTCACCCCTTTCCAGGATCCTTTTCCTTCGTCCTCGGCCTCGCCCTTGGCTATGGGCTGGTTCGGTCCGGACGGAACTATCTCCTTCCCGGTCTTGGCGTCCAGCCAGTTTATGGCGCCACATAGTCCAAGGCGCTCCGGGGTGATGACGCAGACGTGGTCCGGGGCGAACGACTGGCACATCAGGCAGGAATAGAACGTGTCAACGCTCTCATCGGTCAGCCCGGCCATCCGTTCCTCGCGCTGCTGATAGGAGGCGAAGGCCTCCGGCATCCTTTTTTTGAGCTCAAGTTCGTCCGTGACGATGGTGACCTGAACTCGGGAAACGATGTTCCCGAACTCCTCCTTGAGCTTGGTGA
>DAML01000031.1 GCA_002497075.1 Methanomassiliicoccaceae archaeon UBA472 | reverse complement strand
TGGAGATCATCCCCTGGGCCCTGGCTGAGAACGCTGGATTGGACGCCATCGACATGGTCATCCAGCTGAAGTCCGCCCACGAGAAGAAGGGAGCGAACTCCAAGAACATGGGTCTGGACCTGGACGCCGGCAAGCCGGTGGACATGTTGAAGGCCAATGTCATCGAGCCTCTCCGGGTCAAGACCCAGGCTGTAAAGTCTGCGGCCGAGGTCGCCAACATGATCCTGAGGATCGACGANNTGGGCGGCATGGGTGGAATGGGCGGCATGGGCATGCCCGGGATGATGTAAACATCCTGACCACCTAAACGATTTCCCAAATCCTTTTCAATTTTCTCATTTTGATAATCTGGTGCGCAATATTTTTAATAGCGAACCAATCAATTCGATGACCAACCGATCTGGTGGGATGTGACATGAAAAAATCGTATGGCGCATTGTTCAGCGCTTTGATGTTCGTGTTCCTTCTGAGCTCCTTGGCGGTTCCCGCGTTAGCTTTCACTCCGACAGCAGAGGCTCCGGAATGGAACGAGGGGGACCGATGGGGCTTCGGGGCGGACACCGATGTCGGCGCTGAGTTCGACGAGATACTGACCAACCTGACCAACATGTTGGAGATGACCGATGAGGTCGACGAGGTCAACGAGATGAGCGTGAGCGGCGGCACCGAGTTCTGGATGCTGTTCGAGGTCACCGAGGTAACCGCAGACGAGTACGTCATGGATATGGACATGGCCACTAAGGTCACTCTGGACGCAGCGGTATCCATAACCGCTGACCTACCCTTGGCGGGCACCTATAACTATTCAGACGATCCAGACACCGCCCTGATCACCGTCGATGCTGACGCAGGTGTTGATGTTTCTCTGGTCGTGAACGTGGAGGTCACCTACGACAAGGAAACCATGGCCATCAAGTCCATTGCCGTTGACGCCAAACTCCGTGCTGATGTCGATTTCGTGGCGAACAACCTGCCCCAGTCCGATGATGACTGGATGAACAGCACCGAGACGATATGGTACGAGGATTACGATGTCTCCGGCCAGCTAGAGGTCAACTTCGACATGATCCTGGAGTTCAACCCCGGTCTGAACCTCTACGACTTCCCGCTGTCCGTTAACGACATGTGGTGGTCCAACTTCACGGCCTCCTTCAGCGGTCACCTGACCGGATTCCTGGACATCCAGGGCCTGCCTGAAGAGATGGAGGAAGAGATATTCTCCGAGGAGTTCGTTGAAACGACCGGCATCTCCGATTTCCCGATAGTGTTCGAGGAGATCGGCGACATGGGCGCGGTCCCGTTCGACAACGGTGTTATCGAGCCTTTCACCACCCCTGAGGAGATCGACATGCATCTGTTCTGCACCGACTACTTCGTGCTCAATGACGAGTTCTACGGTGAAATAGCTGTATACGAGATCAGGCTTGGATCTATGGACTCCCCCGTCATGTTCTACTACTCTGACGAGGTGGGCTTCATGGCCTCCTTCGCCATGGACGCCGATGAGATGGGACTGCCGTCCGGAATAGTGAACGCTGACATGACCACCATGGCCGCGGTCGACCCGGACGTCGCCGAGGACAACATTGCGGAGATATCCGAGCGCCAGGGCGAGGTTGATGAAGAGGGCGGAATGCTCGGCTTCTTCACCGACCCGCCTTACCTGGGCATCATCCTGGTGGCCGTGATCGTAGTGGTCGTGGTCGCTGCGGTGTTCCTCATCCGGAAGAAGTAGGTCTGGAAACAGATTCTAAAACCCCTTCCCTTTCCATTTTTTTCTACCGTGCCCTAAGCAATGTATTTACCCTTCCAGATTCTTGGGTCTAAGCAGATATCGGGGGGATATTCACATGAAGATCGCATTGGTATATGATTCCGTCTCGTCCGCAAAGCTCACGGCCAAGGTCGCCGAAGTGATCGCCAAGGTCCTGAGGGACAAAGCAATGGAAGTGACCTCGGTGCCGGTGGGGGACGCTAAGCACTTGAAGATCGAGGAATATGACGCGCTGGTGGTCGGCACTCCGACCATGGCCTGGGCGCCGACCAAGCCGGTAAAGGAGTTCCTGGACGGGCTTGACGCCAGCAAGGTCAAGGGAAAGAAGGCTGCCAGCTTCGACACGCAGATGAGGTCGTTCATCAGCGGTAACGCCAACAAGGCCATGGAGTCCAGGCTCAGAGCTCTGGGAATGGTCATCGCCTGCCCGCACCTGCTCGCGTACGTCAAGAGCGAGAAGAAGGTCTATCATTTCCTGGACGGGGAGCTGCAGAAGGCAGAGGACTGGGCGAAAGGCCTTGCCGATGCCCTCAGCAAGTGATGTTCGGTCGTTGCAACAACCATTAATCCCCATAAGCTAATTGGTACATCATGGTCGTCCGCTCCGTAAATCCTCGAAACGGTCAGGTCGTGAAGGAGTTCGTCTCCAACCTTCCAGACGATGTTCTGACAGCTTTGGCCAAAGGTCGCGAGGCCCAGCGGAAATGGATGAGCGAGTGGAACAGGGAAGAGCGGATAGAGGCGGTACTGGAGCTGCGCACCGCCCTCCAGGCGATGAAGGACGATATCATCGCCACCGAGATGCTGGAGGGGGGATTCCCCCAGAAGGACGTCATCGGCACCTACAACGGTGTCATCAAGGGATTCGATCATTACGCCGCCGAGGCCAGAGCCACCGCGGATTACGATTTTCCGCTTGACCCCGCCGGCTGGCCGGACACCAAGGCGACCATCAACCTGGTGCCCCATGGCGTGATCGCGCACATCGGGATCTGGAACTACCCTTTCTGGCAGACCATGATAACGATGATACCGGCGCTCATGGCCGGCAACGCCGTGGTCTTCAAACCATCGGAGCTTACCACCATGACCGGTCTGAAGATCAAGGAGGCGTTCGATCAGACCGGCATGCCCTCCGATCTAATTCAGGTGCTAATCGGCAACGCGGAGATCGGAAAGGCTATGGTCACAGCGCCCTTCGACGCGCTCGTTTTCACCGGAGGCAGGGCGACAGGCCTGGACATTACCAGGAACGCTGGCGTGAAGCCGATGATATTGGAACTGTCCGGCAACGATCCGGGCATAGTATGCGCTGACGTTAACGTTCATGAAGCAGCCCGGGGCGTGGCCAGTGGAGCTTTCTCGCACGGAGGGCAGGTCTGTATTCGCATCAAGCGTTTGTACGTCGTGGAGAGCGTGGCGGACGCTTTCATCTCCGAGCTGCTCAAGGTCGTGGCCAGGATCGACGTGGAGCATCAGATAGGGCCGCTCATTCGTGAGGAAGCACGGGCGAAGGTGCGTGAGAAGGTGCATCAGGCCTTGCAGGCCGGTTGTGAGCTGCTCACCGGCGGGGACAACCTGCCTGGACTGGGATATTACTTCGAGCCGACGATCTTGAAGGTCAGTGACGACAGCCTCGATATCATCAAGGAGGAGACGTTCGGGCCTGTCCTCCCTATCCGCGTGGTCAAGGACGAGGAGGAAGCGATCAAGCTGGCGAACGAGAGTTATTACGGTCTCGGCGCCACCGTCTGGACCTGCGATCCTAAGAAAGGGGAGGCGATCGCCTTGCGCCTGGAGGCCGGCAACGTCTGGATAAACGAGCACGGGCGGACCATCAACTGCGGCGAGCTGTTCCAGGGGTGGAAGTGCAGCGGCATCGCCAGCACCAACCGTCGCATCACTCTGTTCATGAAGAAACGGACCATCGTGAACCACCTGGCTTGCCAGGCCCGCCCGCATTGGTTCAAATGATGTCCGTCATGGGTTGGTTCAGAAAACCCTTTTTAAAACGACCCTGATTCCGATGCATGGTGGGAAATTCCGGGGAGATGGTTTCGGTCAGGGGGATATACAAGCGGTACAAGGACCTGCCAGTCCTTTTGAACCTGAGCTTCGACATCCCAAAAGGTTCGATATTCGGTTACATCGGACCCAACGGTTCCGGGAAGACCACCACCATCAAGATCATGACCGGCCTCATCCGCGATTTCCAGGGCGAGGTCAGCATCGAAGGGCGTTCGATACGCAACTGGAACGCCGAGCTCAGTTCGACCATCGGTTATCTGCCGCAGCAAACGTCCCTGCAGGAGTGGAGGACCGTGGACCAGGCCTTGAACACCTTCGGCCGTCTCTCCGGGCTGCAGGGTTCGGAGGTGGAGAAGCGGATAAAGGAGGTGACCGAGGAACTGGGCATCACGGAATATCGCCAGAGGAAGGTCAACAAGCTGTCCGGAGGAACGCTGCAGAAAGTGGGGATGGCCCAGGCCATGCTGCATCGCCCTAAGCTAATGGTGCTGGACGAACCGGTGGCTGGCCTGGACCCAGAGAGCCGCGTTCTCTTCAAGAACCTCTTCCGCCAGCTATCCCGCGACGGTACGACCATATTTTTCTCATCGCACATATTGAGCGACATCGAGGACATAGCGGACACCATCGGCATACTTGGCCATGGAAGGATGCGCTACATTGGATCCATGGAGGAGCTGAGGGAGAGGGTCGGCAGAAGCACAGAGGTGCGTCTGGAAACGGTAGAGCCGATGCCCAACGATTCACTTCTAATGAGCATCCAGGGAGTGTCCAAGGTGGAAAGGGTGGCCGACAACCGGTTCCATATCATACTGCAAGAGCACAGGGAGATGGACGCGGTGGTCGACCGCACCATAAAGGCGGTGCTGGCCGCGGGATTGCACATCAGGGGAATACATCCCAACCGGCAATCGCTTGAGTCGCTGTACCTCAGCTACACTGACGGGGAGGGGAAGGCATGAGCCTCTGGCTGCTGTTCAAGGACGAACTGAACGGCTTCTATCGTTCCAAGGTCATGTTGGCCTTGTGGGTCGGCCTGCCAGCAATGGCATTGTTGCTGTACTTCCTGGTGGATGACATCGAGGGCATGCCAATAACAGTGTTCACTGGGCTGCTGATATCAAGCATCGGCGGACTTCTCACATCCGTTCTGATAGTTGTGAACATCCTCAATGAAAAAGGGAAGAAGGTCTATGACCTGTTCCTCATACGGCCGATACGAAGGGAGAACCTGCTGCTGGCCAAGTTCGGGGCGGTGTTCCTGTGCGTGATGGTCGCCTCGTTGATCGCCATCACACTGGCCGCCATACTGGACAGCGCCAATGAAGGGTACAACGTCCAGGACATCCTGACATCCATGAAGGACTCGCTGCTGATCACCCTGTCCATAATGGCCATAAACTGCTCGGCCGGGGTCCTCATCGGGGTCTTTGCGCCGAACATGCTTGTCGGGATCCTGCTGGTGCTCTTCGGTGCGAATCAGCTATCATCCCTGGTGCTGCTGCCTATGATCACTGGGTGGGGAGAGATGTGGATGGCCGGTCTGGCGTCATTGGTCATCTCGGTCGCTCTACTGTTCGGAGCCGCCCTGGTGTTCAGGCGCAAGGAGATCTGATATCAGATCACTTCAGCGGACATGTAAGCGTCGATGAGAACGTCGAAATGGAGCAAAGTGTTCCAGCCAGTTTTGCGGAAGACGTCCATGAACCCCAGCCCTAGGACCAGACGGTGCTTCGGTATCTGCGAGATCAAGGCTTTCACGTCCTCCACCGGGCATCCGAACTTGGGTATGGCCAATCCTCCAAGGATCACTATCACGTCAGCTTCGCCCGGTTCGAAGGATTCTTCATCGATCTGGAACCCAGCACCGTCCACCCATTTCATCGCACGACTATTCCCCCATTCCGCCTTGGGGCAGAAACCGAAACGCATCTTTCGGTCTCGGACAGCATAGGCCAGCAACTGAGCGAAAGGAGGGCACACCGCTTCCGATCCCACAAAAAGTATAGTGCTTGCCTCATCAACATCGACCAAAGACTCCCTGAACAATTTGGTTAGGCCGGAAATGCCCTCCGCTTTGACCATGATCATATCGAGACCGGTGCACCCAGATAGTTCTTTCGAATCTGATTATAAATTATAAGATATATATAAAAATTAACCTCAGGTGATAATGCATTAGTACAATATCGCCCAGCATAGCTAAATATTTACTTATAAATAATATTATAGTAAATAATAATACAACAATATTTAATTAATATATGTTATAACTAAACTAACTTAAATAATATTAACAAATATTTTTTGAAATTTCTTCAATTATAACATTAGTAAGCATAACCGATAATATTTAATTAGAATCCTAAACTATCTAAATTAGTATAGCACTAACGTATAATATATTCTAAACGTCAGACAATCGTCGGCTATTATATATGCATAAAAACAATTATGTGATGATTCAGCGGTCACTATGTCAGACAATGAGCAACTTAGGGCGGCGATCTATGCTAGGGTATCCACCGAGGATCAGGCTCGGGAAGGATACAGTATCGCTGCCCAGCTCAAACGTCTTCGCTCATACTGCCTGGCCAGAGGCTGGACCGTCGCTAACGAGTATGTCGACGACGGCTTCAGCGGCCGGAGCCCGGAGCGGCCCGAGTACAAGAGGATGATGCACGACAAGGACATCTGGGATGTGGTCGTGGTCCTCAAGATGGACCGTATCCACCGCAACAGCCGCAACTTCACCATGATGATGGATTTCCTTCGTTCCTGGAACAAGGAGTTCAACTCCACCCAGGAGAACTTTGACACCACCACCGCCATAGGGCGTTTCGTGATGGACACCGTTCAGAGGATAGCGCAACTGGAAAGCGAACAGATCGGAGAACGGGTGAAGGTGGCAATGGTCCAGAAGGCTTTGGAAAAGAAAGGCCACCTGGGTTGTCCAGAACCTTATGGATACAGATATGATGACGGACAGTTGCGAATTGACGACTTGGAGGCGCAGGTGGTCGAGAACATTTTCAGAATGTCCGCCAATCTCTGCTCATTGGGCCAGATAGTTGAAGGTCTCAATGAATCTGGCGCACCCACAAAGAACGGAGGGGTGTGGCAGAGGGCCACTGTCCATGGGATACTGACCAACAGGATATATCTCGGCGAGCTGGTCTGGGAAGGTATCGTCCAGGAAGCTCCACACCTGAAGATGATCGACCCTCAGCTTTTCCAGGAGGTCCAGGAGAATTCAGCGCAGAGGATGAAGTCCAGGCGCAGCCCCAAGCGCATACCTGCCAAGTCACTCTTCCGGAGCGAGGCGCATGCCTAGGGTGGCCATATACACCAGGGTATCCACCGAGGACCAGGCCAAGGAAGGTTACTCCCTGGCCGCCCAGAAGCAGCGCCTCGAAGCTTATTGCGATGCTCAGGGCTGGGACATCGCCGATTATTACATCGATGATGGTCACTCGGGACGGAATACGCGCAGGCCAGCATACCACAGGATGATGGAGGAGCGCGATAAATGGGACATAATACTGGTCATGAAGATGGACCGCATCCACCGCAACTCTAAGAACTTCATGATAATGATGGAGAATCTGGAGAAGTGGGGAAAGAAGTTCAGCTCGATGAACGAATCGCTGGACACCTCCAACGCCGTCGGCCGGTTCGTCGTGGATATTATCCAAAGGATCGCCCAGCTGGAGAGCGAGCAGATAGGTGAGCGCACTTACATGGGCATGAGGCAGAAGGCGGAGTCTGGCCAGGGGCTTCTCGGTTTCCGCGTGCCATACGGGTACAGGTTACGAGAAGGAATGCTGTATGTCGACGAGACCGAAGCCCAGGTCGTTCTCTCTATATACGAAAGATATCTGGCCGGTCAGACCATGGAGATGATCGCCTGGGGACTGAACCGGGACGGGGTGACCACACGCACTGAGGGCGAATGGACCGTCTGGTCGATCAGTCGCATTTTGCACAATCCAGTTTACGCTGGATACCTGAGGTGGGAAGATCTGGTCAACCCCTCCAAGCATGCACCAATCATCGAAGTCGCCATGTTCAATAATGTCCAGATCAAGATATCTTCCAAAGTGAGGAATCCTAAGCACGCCAAGGCCGTTCTCCTCCCAGAAAACTAAAAAAAGATTATCCAGATAGAAAAAACGGTACTTTATGGTATATATTTCAAAACATATTATAAAGTTCTTATAAAGCAGTCTCAAAATATTTATAATTATTCTAAAAATGGGCCAGTTAGCTGGTTGTTCGAACTTTTAATAGTTAACACCCTATCAAAAAATCAATTAACACAGGTTAATCGGTAAAGTATATATTATCTATCCCAACGGATACTATAAACAGGATTGTTTAGGCAATCCAAATGGGACAGTCCGAAGGGAGAGGGGATCACAATATGGGAGAGAAAATGCCAGGTGTTGTGGGATTGCCATATAATGGTAACCTCATTGCCATCTGGTTATAGACCTCATCCTTTCTTTATGTCCACAGAAAAGGAGAGATAAAAATGGCAGAAGAAAGCAATGTACACGTAAAGGTTGCAATGGTCGAGCCTTTGGCCTGCTTCCTGATCGCATTCATAGCTATTGTAATAGCTATGTTCGGTCTGGACCAGTATGACAGCCTTGTAGCAATAGTGGGGATGGCACAGTGGGTGGGCCTTGGTTTGGGCATTTGTGCAGTAATCGCCTACCTGAACGAGAACCTGCTGCTGACCGGAGTTTGCGGTATTTTGGCCGTGTTCCTGTTGGCATTCCAAGCAATAACCGGTGACCCCGCCACAATGGCTGGTGCAACTGCGGTCGGCTTTGTCGGCATCGTCCTGCTGATCATCGGGGTCGTTGCCCTGATGCAGCCGGTCAAGATGCTGCCCATACTGCTGTTCGTAGCAGGTATCGCCGTCCTTGTCACCGCCCTATGGTGGGACTCTGGCGATCTGATGGACAGCTCCCTGAGGATGGTCATGGGCGTCTTCTGGTTCCTGACGGCCCTGCTGGCCTTCTACATCGGGACTGCAGTCATGTTCCTGGTGGTCAAGGGAAAGCAGGTCCTTCCGTTGCTGATCAAGGCCTAAACGGACAGACACGCTCAAACCTTTCAAACCTCTTCCCAATTCTAATTTTTACAAAGGTTGAATCTCTACCTCGGTAATATCCACCCATGACCGGGGACCGCGCCCGTTGGTGCTGCGAGGATCTGGACGAGGCGATCGAACTGGCCTCTAATCGGAACAAGCAAGGGATCCGTTGCATCATCGATCCCCTAGGGGAGCTGGCCAAGGACGATGTAGCTGCTGATAACGCGTTCTCCGCGGTGATGCAGACCATCGAGGCGATCGCCAATCATGGTCTGTATGCCTCGATAGCCCTGAAACCGACGGCGCTCGGCGCAGCCTATGATCTTGAAGGATGCATCATCAAAGTAAAAGAAGTGATACGACTCGCCTGGAAACAAGGCATAGGTGTTGAGATGGATATGGAAGCCCGGAGGTACGTGGACGAGACACTACGCATGGCTACCGACCTCACGCAAATGGGGTCCGGACCGATCAGCATCGCCCTCCAGGCCTACCTTTTTCGCACTCCTATGGACGCCAGGCGCATGGACCTGGCCGGCGTGAAGGTGCGCCTGGTAAAAGGCGCCTACGCCGGCGACATGGACGACTTCGATGGCATAACATCTGCAATGATCGACAACATCGACCTGCTCGCTACTATGGGAAGGCCTTTCGGTATCGGGACTCACGATCCTCGGATCATTGAGCGCATTTGGAAGAACCGGGGATTGAAAGGCCTCCTGGAAGTAGGCATGCTCAAAGGGCTCGGGGATGAGACCAAGGTCAAGCTAGTCGGGAAGGGATGGTCGATCGCCGAATACGTTCCTTACGGCAAGGACTCTTACGCTTATGTTGCGAGACGGGAGAACTATCTAAGGAACTTGGGCAAGCTAGGATTTGAACCCTGTCCGTAACAGGTCTAAAGCTTCTTTTTTAATTAACGATAGTAAATTTTCTCAAAGGCCGTTTTTCAACGTTAAACCTGGGTTTAGAACCCGATTTTTACCCCTTTCAAGTTGATGTTAGGGAGTCCGTCGCATACAAATTTGAACTGGTCTGTACAGTAAACTATGAAAATCTATGAAAATATTGTAATAATTAAAAAGAATAGAAAAATTGAAATCTATATCTACAATATCATTATCTATAACCATTAAATAATTAGTTATAATATTACTATATGTAACAATATTACTATGGTGATTGCTATGTCCGAGGGAAAGACCACTATACAATTGACCGAGGCGACAAGGGACCGGCTCTACAAACTGAAGTTCCGGCGAACCTACGACCAATTTCTGAACGAGCTGTGCGATCTGTACGAGGTGGAGGAGAAAAAGAACCAAGGAATTTGACTAAATTTCCTACTAAAACGTTTTATGTTAATTAATAATATGTAGTATAGCTACATACTAAAATAATTAATTATTGTAATTAATCAAGTGCTTTTTGTAAGATTTTTCATGCCTCGACCACGAGAAGAAGAATTAATTAGTCATTGGTTCCCATAAGAAACCCAGTGATCAACTCATGAAGGCAAGCATCGAAAAAGCATTGAACGACCAGATAAACGCCGAGATATACTCCGCCTATCTGTACAAGTCCATGGAAATGTATCTGCAGTCTATCGACCTACCCGGAATGGCGAACTGGATGAACGTGCAGGTCCAGGAAGAGCTGGCCCATGCCGAGGGATTGATCCAGTTCGTGAATACTCGTGGCGGGCGCGTTATCTTGACCACCATAGAGGCTCCTAAGAAAGAGTGGAAGTCCGCCGCCGAGGTTTTCGCGGATGCTTACGACCATGAATCCAAGGTCGTCACGGTAAAAATACACAAGTTGGTCGATCTGGCCATCAAGGAGAAGGACCACGCCTTCAACCAGTTCCTGCAGTGGTACGTGGCCGAGCAGGTCGAGGAAGAGGACAACACCTCCACGCTGCTGAGGAAACTGAAGAAGATCGGCGACCATGTCCCAAGCCTGATTCAGGTGGACGCCCAATTAGCTGCCAGGGTTTTCAGGACACCAATGATCCCAGGAACGGCAGTAGGCGTAGTAAAATAAAAAATAAAAAAACGGGGGGAGTTCCCCCCGCTAAATTTTCTTAAATCTTTTAAGGAACCAGTACCTTGTTGATCACGTGGATGTATCCGTTACGGCATTTTATGTTACCACGGATAATTGTGGCGCCGGCTACTTTCATCAGCCCTTTAGCGTCTACGGCCAGCTCCTTCTGGTCTGAAGCGACGACGCTTGTCTTGGCCGCCACGTCATCATATGAAAGCGCACCATCCACAACATGGTGGGAAAGCACAGCTTTCAGCTGGGCCTTGTCCTTCAACAAGGCATCCACAGTTCCATCCGGCAGGTCGATGAATGCCGAGTTATTAGGGGCGAACACCGTGAACGGCCCCTTCTTTCCCAGCAGATCTACCAATCCAGCTTCCTTCAGTGCCACGACGAGGGTCTTGTAGTCGTCGTCCGCTGCCACCGTCTCCGCGATGGTCTTCAGGGTCGGGTCAGCGACCCAAGATCCCTTCTTCTTGAATATATCGAAGAATCCCATGAAATCCCTGGGGTCAAGGTTGACTTGTGTCAATATAAAGCAATACTATTAACGCCATAAAATCCAAGACTTCGATTTACTAATATTTAATAAAAATTCTCAGCATTTCAAACTGTTTTGGATAAAACACAAAAAATATATATATTTGAGAAAAAAGCAAACAGTTGTTCTTGATCAGAAATAATCATTAAATGTAACAGCTAAACAATATTAAATGATATAGCAACAACGTAATATAATATATGCTATACTAATTGAATACTATAGTAATCAAAAATAATTATATTTTTTTCATCATTCAATTCAAATATGTTAAAGTCAATATATTTGCTAACTTTCTTTATAAACGGAGGGATTTGGGATGCAAAAAAACAAGCTGAGAGCATCAGCAATAGCTTGGATACTGTTGGTGCCCTTGTTCATGGGTCTCTTGTTCGTTGGCGGAACGGAAGCCGTTGATCCGCCCGAACTTGATGAGACCTCGTGGATGAAAGGCATAATCGACAGTGAATCCGAGGTAAGCAATGTCCTAAGCGTTGCGATCGATCTTGACGGGTATCTGCACGTAAGTTATTACAACTTGAACGGGCAGGACCTACTCTATGCCACCAATGAGGGCGGTACTTGGGAGATCGAAGTGGTGGACAGCATTGGTAATGTTGGCAAGCACAATTCAATAGCTGTGGACACAAATGGAAAAGTACACATCAGCTATTATGACCAATCCAATCAGGACTTGAAGTATGCTACTGGTAACTTCGGATCCTGGACGATAACCACAGTAGATGCTATAGGTGCCGTGGGTGAGTTCAATTCACTCGTTTGGATGGGAAATGACTTACACATAACCTACCTAGACGATTCAAACAATACAATGAAACACGCGGAGCTTTCTGCTGGTTCATGGACGTTCGAGGTTGCAGTTGAGAATGTTCAATTGGGTAGCGCTTTGACCACCTACGACGGGAAACTCTTCGCTGCATTCGTCTCAGATGATGCCAAGTTGTATTGTGCGGTTAATGACGGAACGTCATGGGCCATAGAGGAAGTGGATGTTTCATCTTCCTACGCCAAAGAGCTGGACATCTCAGTGAGCGATGGAATCGTATTCATCAGCTACGTCGATACCACAACCAAGTATCTCAAGGTGGCCTCAAGATCACCTAGTGGTTCGTGGGTCGCATCGGTGGTGGATGATACAACTCAGGTCGGTTCTTGGTCTTCGGCCACTGGTGATTCAGTCGGCCAGATGCATGTGACCTATTACGATTTCTCAAACCAAGACCTTCGCTATGCGATTCATAACGGCACATCTTGGTCCATATCCAAGCTTGATGAGAGCGGAGGTGCGTGCAGCGCGATCATCTCGGATGATAACAACAAGCAGCACATCTTCTACATCGACCTTGTGCTGGCCAAGACCCCTCTGTCCTACATGACCAACTCCGGTGCTAAGTGGGTGGCATCGGTGGTAGATGGTCAGGGTGACGTGGGTGAGCAGAGCTCCATTGCAGTGGATGAAGATGGATTCGTGCACATTGCATATTATGACGATTCCAATGGCACTCTGAACTACGCCAACAACGTCGAGGGCTGGAGCACCGCGGTCGTCGATAATTCCTCGTCCAAGGTCGGTATGTATCCATCCATCGCTCTGGATTCAGAGGGATTCGTACACATCAGTTATTATGACCATGTGAACCAGGACCTCCGCTACGCTACCAACGCTGGTGGTAACTGGTCCACCGACTCCCGGGACACCGGGGGCGACGTTGGTCTGCACAGCTCTCTGACCGTAGACCTGAACGACGCAGTCCACATAATATATCTCAGCTCAACCTCCCAGAACCTGAAGTACACTGGAAACGCGGGCGGTGACTGGGTCATCAATTTAGTGGACAACTCAGGGAACGTAGACAGTAGGATCGCCACCGACATAGATACAAACGGGACGGTACACGCCGTGTACTATCGCGATGGCGAACTCATTCACGCCAAACAGAACGCCTCTAGCTGGTCCAGGGAATCCGTTGAGTCTTCTGATGTGCTCGGTGAGGGTGTCTCGATGTACATAGATGAGAACGATGTGATCTACGTCACCTATTACAACACGTTCTCCTTGCAACTGAAGTACGTCAACAACGCGAACGGCACTTGGAACTCCTCCGAGATAATCGAATCAGGAAACGCTGGAGGAATCGGAAACGCCATATCGGTCGACGACAACGGCAACGAGCGCATAGCTTATGTCGACTCGGTCCAGAGCGTTCTGAAATACGCTGAACGCAGGAGCGGAATCTGGATGTACCAGAAGGTCGACCTCGAAGGCTGTGGCGAAGACATATCCATGGCCATCGATTCTCTCGGCCGAGCTCACATAAGCTACTTCGACCCGGTGAGCAAGGACCTGAGGTACACCACATCTGTTACTTTCCCCTCCCCGCCTCTGAACCTTACCGCGGACATCGACTCTGGGGCGATCACCCTGCACTGGAGCCAGCCGGTCAACAACGGTGGTTCCGCGGTAACCAATTTCATGATCTACCGGGGCGACGCCGCTGATAATCTGACCCTGTACGCCGAGGTCGACGGTTCCACCCTCACCTTCGTGGACAGCGGTTTAGAGAACGGTGTGACCTGGGTGTACAAGCTGAAGGCCGGGAACTCCGAAGGATACAGTGCGTTCTCTAACCAGGTCACCGCCACTCCCTGCACCCTGCCTGGCGCGCCCGATGTGGACGCCGAGGGCGAGGACGGAGCTGTCGTTCTGGACTGGGGCGCCCCGGACAACGGTGGAGCGGCCATCGAGAAGTATAACATCTACCGCAAGAACGAGGCCGGTGTGTACCAGCTGATCGGCTCCGTCAACGGGGACGTGACGAACTACAAGGACACTGGCCTGGAGAACGGGAAGGAGTACTTCTACTACGTTACCGCGGTCAACCCCGCCGGTGAGGGCCCGGAGAGCGATCCAATCTCCGCCACCCCCGACGAAGGTATGGACATGATGCTCATAATCGTGATCGTCATCGTCGTGCTGGCTGCGGTCGGAATAGGGGCGTTCGTCTTCCTGAAGAAGAGCGGCAAGATCTGATAACGAGGGTCCAAACCCTCCCCTTTCCCCATTTTCATTTTTCTTTACCTCAGTTTTATTACCAAGGCGGTCATTGTGAAGGGTGATGGCTGACGATTGGACCGAGCTCTACCGCCCCCAGGGGCTTTCTGAAGTGGTAGGCAACCCCAAGGTCATCAAGGACCTCCATCAGTGGGCCGTCTCCTGGGAAGAAGGTCACCCGGAGTTCAAGGCGGTCGTGCTCATGGGTCCGCCCGGCGTAGGCAAGACCAGCGCCGCTCTGGCCTTGGCCAGGGACTTCAAGTGGGGGGTGGTGGAGATGAACGCCTCCGACCAGAGGAACGCCGACGCCATCAAGAGGGTGGCCATCCGCGGCTCCCGCTCCGAGACGTTCACCGACGAAGGCGAGTTCCTATCAAGCAAGGATGGCGCACTGAAGCTGATCATCCTGGACGAGGCGGACAACATATTCGGGCGAGAGGACTCCGGCGGCATTCCGGCAATCGCGGAACTGGTCGCAAACACCAGGCAGCCAGTCATTCTTATAGTCAACGATTTCTACGAGCTGAGCCGCAAGAGCTCGGCCATCAAGAACAACACCCTGCAGCTCAAGGTGTCCAAGGTCCAGGCGGGTACCATGCGCAACGTGCTACGCAAGATCGCCATCGACCAGGGACTGCAAGTACCGCAGAGGGTGTTCGAGACGATCATAGAGAACTCTAACGGGGACATGAGGGCGGCGGTTCGTGATCTGCAGGCCGTCGGCGAAGGCAACATCAACATGAGCGAAGATGACGCGTTCGTGCTGGAGAGCAGAATGTCCGTAAGGAGCATGTACGACCTGATGCGCGACATTCTGCACGAATCGGATGCCCGTCGAGCGAGACGGACGGCCATGGACGTGGACGAGACGCCGGACCATATCATGATGTGGCTGGACGAGAACGTGCCCCTGGAATACAAGGACCCCGAGGACCTGCACCGGGCCCTCACCCACCTGGCGCGTTCCAGCACCTTCCTTTCCCGGGTGACCCGGCGCCAGTATTACGGCTTCTGGTCCTACGCCAACGACCACAACGTGCTGGGCGTGTGCTCAGCGAAATCCCAGCCCAACCGAGGATGGGTCCAGTATCGTTTCCCCAGCTACATCATGAAGATGTCCCGTAGCAAATCCTTCCGGTCCATGAAGTCCGGGATATCCAGCAAGATATCCGAGCACACGCACACCTCTACCCGACGTTCGGCGCAGGATGTGCTTCCTTACTTGGCGCAGATGTTCAAGGCCGACCCGGAGTTCCGATTATCGATGATCGTCGCGCTTCGCCTGAACATCGAGGAGGTCGCCTTCATACTGGACAAGAAGGTCGATTCCGCGGAGGTCAAGAAGCTCATGCTGGAATCGGAGAAGGTCAAATTATCCAAGGAACAACCCTCCAAGCCCGTGGTCGAAATGGTCGAGGAGAAGGTAGAGAAGCCAGAGCGAAAGCCGGAGCCTAAGGGGAAGCAGGCCTCCCTTTTTGAGTATTAGGTGGAACATGAAGGACGACCTTAGGGAGATATTGCAGAAGCAGCAGTACCGGTTGTGCGGGGACCACGCAGGCGTCAAGCTCTGCCACTGGATGAAGCAGAGCCTTCTGAAAGGCCGTACGTGCTATAAACAGGACTTCTACGGCATCCGCTCGCATCGCTGTTTACAGATGACCCCGGTGGTCAACGACTGCACGCACAATTGCCTGTTCTGCTGGAGGGTGCGGGGATTCGAATCGACCGTCACCAAGTGGCAGGACCCGGAGACGGTGCTGGACACCTGCATCGAGGGCCAGAGGCAGCTCGTTACCGGGTTCAAAGGGGATCCCAGATGCTCGCCGGCCATGTGGGAGGAGGCCCGCAACCCCCGTCAGGTGGCCATATCCCTGGCGGGAGAGCCGACCATCTATCCGTATCTGGGGGATTTCATAGAGCTGTGCCACCGGCGGGGAATGACCACCTTTTTAGTCACGAACGGAACGTTCCCGAAGGTGCTGGAGGAACTTTCCGAACTGCCCACCCAGCTCTATGTGACGGTGGCCGCGCCCAACAAGGACATCTACAAGAAGCTCTGCGTACCGAGGGTGGACGACGGCTGGGAGCGGCTGATGAAGACGCTTGAGCTGTTACCGTCCCTGAACACCCGGACGGTCATCAGGCACACCCTGGTCAAGGACTGGAATCTGGGCTGGGAGAAGGAGTACGCCGCGCTAGATCGCAAGGCCGACCCTACGTTCGTCGAGCCCAAGGGCTTCGTCTTCGTCGGCGATTCCCGTCGGAGGATGTCCATGGACAACATGCCCTCGCACGCCGAAGTTCTGGAGTTCGGCCGGCGCGTGGCGGACGAGCTGGGAATGTGCATGCTGCGCGAGAAGTCCGATAGCCGGGTCGCTGTTTTCGGTGAGAACGGCGCCGACACGAAGATACCCGGTCTGGATCAGAGCGGATGAGCCTTCAGCCACTTTAGCACGGAGGAGCAGCACTTGTCCGCCGGAATGATGTGGCCAGCGCCGGACACCCATTCCAGGCTGGAACCTTGAATGAGATCGGCCAGTTCGCGAGCGAAGTGCGGGGCGACCATGATATCCTCGTCCCCGTGGATGACCAGCGTCGGAGCGGTTATCCTGTCCAGATGGTCATGGCTATCGAACAGGTCCAGAGCCAGCTTCTGGGCCTTGAACCCCTCGGCGGCCCTCTTGCCGTTACCGTTGCATCTCCGTTGCGCGGGCTTGGCCAGAGCCAGCTTCTTGAAGTAATCCTCAGGGAGGCACCAGGACTGCATGAGCTCCATCAACGAATCGAACGTAGCCCCCTCGTCCACAGTGCGGATCATCGTGTCTATGGCGAACGACGAACGCTCAGGTCTCCGGGTGTATGTGGACATTAGGACGAGCGCTCCCACCTTTTCAGAATGGTCGATGGCCACCCTCTGAGCGACATTACCGCCCATGGACCATCCCAGGACATGATAACGATCATGTCCCAAATGCTCCATCAGCCCCGCCACGTCATTGGCCATGTTGCTCATGGTGAAAAGCGTGGGCGGATAGTCGGTATCCCCCGCTCCCCGATTGTCCAGGACCACCACCTGGTGCGATCTCGAGAGAAGGGGCACGTACTTCTTCCAGAAGGCGATCTCTCCGCCCAGGCCGGTGATGAGGACCACTGGTTCCCCCTCCCCGTGCGTCTCGAAATTGATGCGCGCGTCCCCGACCTCGACCTTAGGCATCGGACGGCGGGATTAGGCTAGTGATATTTGGGATTATTCTCGGGACGATGTCACGGAACATGGCAGAGCACCTTCTCGTCGAACACGTACTTCTTGCGCGGTCCGACCAGGTACACCGGTGATCTTCCGAACAGATCGATGCGGTAGACATCGTATAGCATGAGCGAATAGAACTCCCTGGTCACCGTCTGCAGCGCGTCGCAGCGCGCCAGGTCCTCATCCGTCATGCCGGCGATGCCGTTAGCCCTTTCCACCAGTCCTTCCAGTTTGTCGATCCTGGCGTTCAACATCTGATTGGCCATGCGCAGGCTCATCACGCTCTGGAAGCTCCTCATGATCCAGAACTGTTCCATGAAAATGCCGATGAATAACAGGAGGTCCCACAGGCCGTAGTCCCCCAGCGAGGTCAGCAGGGTGAGGAAGGTGAACCCGGGAAGCACCAGGGCCCCGATGAAGATGATCGCCACGGTGACCAGTACCGCCACCGCCGCCGATTTGACTATGAAGGAGGCGGTCCTCCCCTTGAGCTTGGCCGCTCCCATCCTCTTCGCCCATGAGCGCGCGATCACGGAGACCCCCTGGCTCTGTGGCTCCAGGAAATTTACCAGGGTGTAGAAGACGAATATGAGAACCGCCTGAACGATGATCAGCCTGGCGAGGCCGGCCACGGCCGTATAGTCGGTCAGCAGGAAGCTGCCCAGAACGACCAAGCCCGTTCCCAGGATCAGGGTGAACCCGATCGTGAGAGGCACCATCCTCCCCAGGAACAGGGTGATAACGATCTCTATGGTCAGCTTGGGCTTTCCCAGCAATCTTCGGTAGGCCAATCTTCTCTGCTCCTTGGACTTCTTCTGCTTAACCACGTTGCCGCTGTTCTGTACGCCCTTGCGGGTGGTCGGTAGTAAAAGGAAGATAAAGTTCCATGAGTACAGAACCAGGCTGGCGATGAACCAGCTCCAGAGGGCCTTGGGGTACTGGAAGATGAACACGCCGGTCAGGACCATCAGTAGCAAGGGAAATATCGTTCCTCGCCACTGGTGCTTCCTCTCCTCCTTTACCAGTTCTAAAAGGTCCTGTTGGCGGGCCAGTTCGGCACGTGCCTCCTCAGTGAAGGCGAGGACGCTGTCGTCGAAGGTGAGGATCGATGGTTGTTCCATGCTCTTTTGACCTGATGGCTGGCTTTCTTAAAAACATTCGCACCTACATTTTTCGAAGCAGAGAACGACCGTCCGGACATGGAAAAGGATATCTAATCCTTTCTGGCATAGATGCCCGAGGTGTTCCTTGGGAAAGAAAGAGAAGATGGCCTCGGTGCTCCATCTGGTCGGCGGAAAGCCGGAGAACGTGGAGAAGATCGTGGACGAGATAGACATGTTCTTCGATACCATGAACGCCGAGCTGGAGGACTGGAAGGTTTCCATGGAGGAATTCCCCGACGGCACGCGCATCTATGCCCGATTCCAGGTGCTGGTCAAGAAGTAGGTGATCAATATGCCCGAAGATGAGGAGAGGCCTCGCGAGAGGGTTCTGATATGCGCGGCGGACTGGAAGGACCCCGACTGCCGCCAGATCATAAGCGAGTTCCACAAGGACGGCATTGACACGGAGATACTGGACGTGGACCAGGACCTGCAAGGCTTCGAGAAGGCCTGGGGAAATAAGGGTCAAGCCAAGTTCCAGAGCGAATACCACAAGGAAGGCGCCCCCTATCTGGACAACGACGGCCTCAACGCCTACTTTCCCACGGGTCCCATCGAACGCACAGGACGTTCGCCCAAGGACGCGGTGCTGAACCGCAAGCTGGACGTGGGGACGGTCGAGGTCATCACCTATGCCCTTTTCCGTGCCATATTCGGTTATGGGGTCAACATACCCATCAAACGTCCCGGCGTGGTGGACATGGACGTGACGGTCAAGGGCAAGGATATCAAAATCAACACCAACGACTTCTTCTTCAACATCCCTGACCTGGTCGTCTGGAGGGTGGTCTACTCCCATCAGGGAACCCCGATAATGGAGTTCGGCCGCGGCGTGGACAAGGGGTTCAAGGTGCACCGGTTGCAGGCCCTCAAGCTGTTCCTGGCCCTCCGCTCAAAGTCCAAGAAGGCCACCAAGGCGAGGATGGCCGCGAGAAAGGCGGTCGCCGAAGAGAGCGCCAGGGAGAAGGAATCAAGGGAGGCCGGGGGATGAGCCCGGTGCGTGACGATCAGAAGGAGCATTTCCGCGACGTTCTGCGCTCCATCCACCTCATCATGGTCGAATCGTTCAAGCTGCGGCAGGTGAAGGTGACTCCGCTCGGTTCGGAAGGCTCCCGGCTGTCCATACCCATCAAGATAGAGGGAGTGGACCGCACCGGCGCACCGGTACGCTACTTCGCCAAGATACTGGGCGGCAGCGACATCATGACCGAGAAGACCATCCAATTCTTCAAGAACGTCTACCTGCAGATGGAGGGGCGGCCGCCGCTGTTCAACTTCAATCGTTCCGCCAAGGACCTGGCGCTGCACCAGTTCGAGACCATGAGCCAGGTTTATCGTTTGGGTATTCCTACCGCCAAGCCTCTGGGCACGTTCGCCCTGCCGGGTGGGATGTGGCTGTTCGTCGCCGAGTTCCTGGAGGCGGCGTCCGCGGCCACCAAGAAGGTCAGCGAGACGCAGCTGGACAAGGCGTTCGAGCATCTCCGTCTCATGCACAAGAACGGCATCTACCATGGGGACATCAAGCCGGAGAACTTCCTGTTCGCCGACCAGGTATACATCATGGACGTCGGCAACTTTTTAAGGGACGCTCCGGAGAAGGAGAAGGTCTCGTACGACCTCGCCTGCGTGCTGGCATCATTCCTAGACCTGGCCACCCCGGAGAAATTGGTCAGGCTGGCCAGAGGGCATTACGGGGTGAGGGACCTGAAACGGGCGGAGAGCTACCTGGAACTGATCGACCGTCGGCCAGACTTCCGGATGTCGCCGGAAAAGATGAAAAAGTTGAAGGAACTGCTGTCCTAGGCGGGCTCCTTCTTCTTGAAGAGGGCCTTGGCCGCGAACTCGACGCGTATGCCGTCCTTCGTCTCCTCCACCGAGAACTTCCACTGCTCGATGTTGGCGTTGTAGTCCTTGAACAGCTTCTTCAGTTCCTGGCCTTTCTCGTTTAGAACCACGGTAACGTCCTTTTCGGGCATGTCCAATACACCTGTATGCGGAACTATGGCAGCCCGGGATAGATTAAGGTTTGGCTCAAGCCTCGGGCCAAAGCTTGGCGGACAGCTCCCGCAGCTTCACCTTCATTATCTTCCCGCTGGCGGTCATGGGATACTCGTCCAGGAAGTGAACGTACTTGGGGATCTTGTAGAAGGCTATCTTCCCGCGGCAGTGGTCCAAAATATCCTCGGCGGTGAGCTTGACGCCCGGCCGCAGGATGACGAAGGCCGCCGGCAGCTCGCCGTACTTGACGGACGGTACTCCGACCACCTGGACATCAGCGACGCCGTCCATATGATGGATGAAGTCCTCCACCTCCTTGGGATAGATGTTCTCCCCGCCGCGGATAATCATGTCCTTCAGGCGTCCGGTGACGGCGTAGTATCCGTCCTCGTCCATCATCCCGATGTCGCCGGAGTGCAGCCAGCCGTCCTTGTCTATGGCCTTGGCGGTCTCCTCGGGCATCTTGTAATAGCCCTTCATCACGTGGTAACCGCGGGTGCAGAGTTCCCCCTGCTTGCCGGGGGGGAGGGTCACACCGGTCTCGATGTCGACGATCTTCACTTCCACGTTGGGCAAGGCGCGGCCGACGGTCGCCACCCGCAGTTCGATGGGGTCGTCGGTACGGGTTTGGGTGATGACCGGCGACGATTCGGTCTGGCCGTAGGCGATGGTGATCTCCGAACAGTGCATGTCGCGGATGACCCGCTTCATCACCTCGATGGGACAGGGGGAGCCGGCCATGATCCCGGTGCGCAAAGTCGACAGGTCGTATTTGCGGAAGGCGGGATGTTCCAACTCGGCGATGAACATGGTCGGCACGCCATGCACGCCGGTGCATTTTTCCGCCTCGATCGCCTTGAGTACCGCCTCGGGATTGAAGGTTTCCACCGGCACCATGGTCGTGCCGTGGGTGACGCAGGCCAACACCGCCAGGACGCAGCCGAAACAGTGGAAAAAAGGGACCGGGATGCAGAGGCGATCCCGTTCGGTGAACTTCATGCATTCACCGATATTGAAGCCGTTGTTGACGAGGTTGTGATGGGTGAGCATGACCCCCTTGGGAAAACCGGTCGTCCCCGAGGTGTACTGCATGTTGATAACCTCGTGCTCATCGAGGCCGGCCTTCACCGCCGCCAGTTCGGCATCGGCGATCTTTTCCCCCAGGCGTTCAAGCTCGTTGAAGGCGAGCATGCCGGCGGGAGCGCCGCCGCCCAGGAAAATGACATTTTTCAGAAACGGGAGTTTCGCGCAGGCCAGCTGCCCGAAAGGAGCGGTCGCCAACTCGGGAACAACCGTGTTGACGGTTTCCACGTAATTGGTGTCCTTGAACCCCTGGACCAGAAAGAGCGTGCTGGAATCGGACTGATTGAGTATGTACTCCAACTCCGCCGACTTGTAACTGGTATTGACCGTCACCAGCACCGCGCCGATCTTGGCGGTAGCGAACTGCAACACCACCCATTCGGGGACATTGGTCGCCCAGATCGCCAGATGCTCCCCCTTCTTGACGCCGATGGCCATGAGCCCTTTTGCCACCCGATCACAGAGAGCGTCGAATTCCCGGTAACTGAGGCGCAGGCCCCGATCGGGATAGACGAGGGCATCGTTTTCCGGAAAGCGCCGGGCGGTATCCTCAAGCAGGGCACCCATGGTGAAATGCAGCAGGTTGGACATGGCTCAAAACTCCTTCAAGGCGCGGGATCAAACCCCTGTTCAGTCTCGCGAAACTTTGGTTTAAAAACGTTATCTTACTGTTTTTAAAATGGTTTTTTGAATATCACAGGGCCGGGGCAATAGTCAATGAAAAAGGCGGGAGATGGGGCTCAGCGAGGATTAGAGGAAGGAGAGGTAAAAGAGGCTGCCGATTTGTTAGGCAAAAAGCCAATTCATTCAGAGGCACGGCAGGTTAGGAAATAGATCCGGACTTTTCCACATGGACGTCCACACCCCATTGTGGACGGAACAAAAAAAGTCATCGTCCCCCCCGGGCATCGAGCCACTCGTCGAACTCTTTGGCTTCGAGGGGCGGGCTGTAGAAATAGCCCTGGATGTTGGTGCAGCGCCGGGAAAGGAGATAATCGAACTGCTCGCGCGTTTCCACCCCCTCGGCCACCACCTTCAGGCCGAGATTGGCCCCCAGGGCGATAATCGCGGCGACGATCCCCCGGCTGTCGGCATCGTCGGGCAGATCGCGGATAAAGGATTGATCGATCTTCAAGGCATCGATGGGAAAGTGTTTCAGGTAACTGAGGGAGGAATAGCCGGTGCCGAAGTCGTCGATGGCGA
>DAML01000002.1:1247-3379 GCA_002497075.1 Methanomassiliicoccaceae archaeon UBA472 | reverse complement strand
TCGTCCCCGCCCAGCTCGTACTCCATTACCTCTTCGATGCGGCAGCGGCAACCGAGGCAGTCGGAGAGCGGCTCGGTGACCACCATGCGTTTCCCCCGGTCCGTGAAGCGCCGTCTTCCGTCATCGGCCAGTTCGATGAGGCCACGCCGCTCCAGCTCGCAAATGGCCGTGTTCATCGCCTCGCGCCAATCGCTCTCCACGCCGGGGATGAGCGACGATATGGCCAGGTCCAGGCTTCTGGCCGGCGATATGACCCCGATCACGGAACGGTGCATGCCCAGCGCCCGCAGGGCGGGCACGAAGGGATTGAAGAACTCGATGGCGATGCTCTCCAGATCCAGCGCCCGGCCTTCCAGTTCCTGCGGCACGTGCCAGAGCAGCTCCGGAGGCTCCTGCACGTCGTCCCAGAGATTGGGGGCGAGGGAAGCCCGCTGGTCGGGGTCCAGCTTCCAGTGCAGGACCAGCGGGTAGTTCCTCAGTAGAAAGAGAAGACCCTGGAGGGCGACATCCGTATCCATGCGCACCGGGACGTGCAGATTGTCCGAACCGACCTCTCCCTCGGCGTCCACGTCGACCGCGCAGCTCCAGGACATGTGGAAGAGAACGATCTTCGGCAGATTGACGGTGTAAGTGGAAGTGAGCTGGTAAGGGCTGTTGAGCAGCGGCTGCGTTTCCTCCTCAACGCAGCGCATGAGCCCCGGAGGAGACACCAGCCAGACCCAGTCTTCCCACAGGTCCTCGGGTATCTCTTCGTAGGTCAGGTCCATGCCCTTACCGAAAGGCTTCGGCCATTTAAACTAATCCCGCGGTACCGTACGATGTCTTGAAATAGCGGTTACGCAGTACCGCGCTACTTAGTAGATATCTACCTAAGAGGTTCACGTTCATGATGGGCAAACCGCACATGTACAAGGGCAACCGCATCAGCCCCTCGCAGCTGATAATGATAATAAAGCTGGCGGACCGGCCCATGTACGGCTACGAGCTATTGAAGGTTTTGCGCGAGGACTACAATGGGGTCTGGGACCCGCAGACCGGTGCTGTCTATCCGGCGCTCCGCCGTCTGCAGGAGCACGGGCTGCTGTCCGTGGAGAACAAGGAGGGCAAGGACCACTNNAGGGGAGGTGGAGAACTTCATCCCCCTGGACGAGAGGTCCCCCGAGGAACGGCTCAAGCACCTCAAGGTGATCAGGGACGGGGTTCAGAACAATCTCCGGATGCTCGAGGGGCACATAGCCGAGCTGGAGAGGGAGCTGAGGCAATGATACTCAAGCATCTAAAAGCGAAGGAATGGGCGTTGATCGTCGCGTGCACGGCGCTCATCGTCCTGCAGGTCTGGATCGATCTCGAAATTCCAGATTACATGTATCATATCACCATCCTGCTGCAGACCGGCGGGACGGTGGAGCAGGTCATGGGCGAGGGCTGGCCGATGCTCGGTCTTGCCCTCACCAGCCTGGGCACGGCGCTGATCATCGGCTACATAGCCGCGTACGTGGCGACGTCGCTGGCGAAACGTGTACGGTCGTTGCAGTTCCAGAAGGTGCAATCTTTCTCGGCCAACGAGATCAGCAAGTTCTCCACGGCCAGTTTGATAACGAGAGCGACGAACGACGTCACCCAGGTGCAGATGGCCGTGGCCATCGGATTGCAGGTGATCGTGAAAGCGCCTATAATGGCCGGCTGGGCGATAATCAAGATATCGGGCAAGAGCTGGCAATGGACCTCCGCCACCGCTGTCGCGATCATCGTCATGCTCACCCTGATCGGCATCCTGATGTACTTCGTCATACCCCGTTTCAAGAAGATACAGTGGCTGACCGATGACGTCAACAGGAACATGCGGGAGAACCTGAAGGGCATCCGGGTCATCAGAGCGTACAACGCTGAAAAGTATCAGGAGAAGAAGTTCGAGAAGGCCAACGAGGAACTGACGGCGAACAACCTGTTCACCGGCCGCGCGATGTCGCTTATGATGCCGGTCATGACCTCGGTGATCGGCCTGCTGTCCCTGTCCATCTACTGGATAGGGGCTTACCTGATCGATGCCGCCACCGGGATACCGGCGCAGGTAGCGCTCTTCTCGGACATGATCGTGTACCTGGCGTACGCCATGCAGGTCGTGATGGGCT
>DAML01000002.1:0-1199 GCA_002497075.1 Methanomassiliicoccaceae archaeon UBA472 | reverse complement strand
TCAAGTACCCTGGCGCCGCGGATTACGTCCTGAGGGACATCAGTTTCAAGGCGGACAAGGGAGAAACGGTGGCCTTCATCGGTTCCACCGGCAGCGGGAAGAGCACCATAGTGAACTTGTTGCTCCGTTCGTACGACGTCACGGACGGGAAGGTCCTGGTGGACGGCGTGGACGTGCGCGATTACACGCAGGAGGCGCTGCACCGGAAGATGGGATATGTGCCGCAGAAGGCCACGCTGTTCTCCGGGACGGTGTTCTCCAACGTCGCTTACGGCGACATGTCCGCTGAGCGAACGGAAGCGGACGTTCGCACCGCCGTCACCATCGCCCAGGGCGCGGATTTCGTGGAGAACATGGACGGAGGATACAACGCCTCGATAGCCCAAGGAGGAACGAACGTTTCCGGCGGCCAGAAGCAGCGCCTCTCCATCGCCAGAGCGGTGTGCCGCAGGCCGGAGATATACATCTTCGACGATTCTTTCTCGGCTCTTGACTATCGCACCGACCGTTGTCTCAGGAGCGCCCTGAAGAAGGAGACGGCGGATGTCACCAGCGTCATAGTGGCGCAGAGGGTCGGGACCATAATGGACGCCGACAAGATCGTGGTCCTGGACAACGGCTCTGTGGCCGGGATCGGCAAGCACCGCGAGCTCCTGGACACCTGTCCGGTGTACAGGGAGATAGTTGAATCCCAACTCACCGAGGAGGACATGAGACGATGAGCGAATCCGATAGCAGACCAAGGCCGAGAGGTCCAGGCGGATTCGGTCCCGGGCACGGCCCGAAGATGGCCGGGAAGCCTAAAAGCTTCAAGACGGCCTGGAAGAAGATGCTGGGCTACATGCGCCAGTACATACCGGCGCTCATAGTGGCGTCCATACTGGTGATCATCGGAACGGTGTTCACCGTCATAGGTCCGGACCGGCTGAGCGATCTGACGGACCTGATAGCCCGCGGCATGATGTCCGGAACGATCGACCTGGACGGCGTGGCCGAGATATGCGTCTTCCTGGTGATCATCTACCTGCTCTCGGCCGTGCTGACGTACGGCCAGGGTTTCATCGTCGCCACCATCGTGCAGAGGCTGTCGAAACGGCTGCGCACGGACATATCCGAGAAGATAAACCGCCTGCCGCTGAAGTATTTCGACAAGACCAGCTACGGGGACGTCCTGAGCCGGGTCACGAACGACGTGGACA
>DAML01000034.1 GCA_002497075.1 Methanomassiliicoccaceae archaeon UBA472 | reverse complement strand
ACCGTGGCCGGCGCCGTGAAGGGCGCCGACGTGGTCATGGTGCTGATCCCGGACGAGGTGCAGGGCGATGTGTACAAGGCGGAGATCGAACCCAACCTGAAGGATGGGGCGGCATTGGAGTTCGCCCACGGCTTCGCCATAACGTTCGGAACGATCAGACCGCCCAAGACCGTCGACGTCATCATGATGGCCCCGAAGGCTCCCGGCCCGATGGAACGGAAGGTCTACCTGGAGGGCTTCGGCGTTCCCGCGCTCATCGCCGTGGAGCAGGACTATACCGGCAAGGCCAAGTCCATCGCCCTTGCTCTGGCGAAGGGCCTCGGTTCCACCAAGGCCGGTGTGCTGGAGACCAACTTCCGCGAGGAGGCCACCTCCGACCTGTTCGGCGAGCAGGCCGTGCTGTGCGGCGGAGTGACAGCGCTCATCAACGCCGGCTTCCAGACCCTGGTCAAGAGGGGCTACCAGCCGGAGATCGCCTACTTCGAGTGCCTGCACGAGGTGAAGCTGATCGTCGACCTCATCTACTCCGGCGGCATGATGAACATGTGGAGGAGCGTATCCAACACCGCCGAGTTCGGTGGACTGACGACCAGGGACCTGGTCATCAACGAGGAGAGCAAGGCGGCCATGGAGAAGATGCTGGACCGCATCTGCTCCGGGGAGTTCGCCAAGGAGTGGCTGGACGACGCCAAGAAGGGCATGCCCCGCATGAAGGCCTTGGAGAAGGCCGAGGGCGACAGCCAGGTCGAGAAGGTGGGCACCGAGATCCGGGCCCTCTTCGAGAGCAAGAAGTAAGCAAAACATTTTCATCTTTCCACCCTTTCCCTCACCGGGGAAAGGGCATGGACCGTATTCTGTTACGCACCCGCTACGAGCGGTGGGAGATCGAGCTCAACGACACGTTGGCCGCCTACAAGCTCTACGGAACGTTGCCGTTGGATAAGGAGATCAACGTCTGGGGCGGAGAGCTATATTTCTCCGTTCCCGTCGAATGCGAGCTGGAGAACGGCAGAAAGATAATGGAGGTGGGCGAGGTCGCCTACTGGCCGGAGGGGAACGCCTTCTGCATATTCTTCGGAAAGACCCCGGCGTCCACCACGTCCAAGCCGGAGGCCTATTCGCCCGTGACGCCGATAGGCCGGGTGCTGGGCGACGTCAGCACCATGTCCGACCTCCCTGACCGCACCCGGGTGACTTTGGGACCGCTCGACTGATCACTCGCTTCCCACGATCTCCAGCCCGTCGAACCTCACCGAGGGGATGATGCAGTTGCGGTGCACCGCCACGTCGTTCCCGACCGCGCCCACGCGTTTCAGGGCCTGGTAGAAGTTGCCGACCAGCAAGCACTGGTCGACGTGCCCTACGACCGATCCGTCACGCACCAGTTTGGCGCAGCGCACCTCCAGGGCGAAGCCGCCGGTGACGCTGTTCACGTCCGGTGCGGCCAGCTTCTCGATGACCATTCCCTCCTTAATGTCCGAGATCATATCCTCCACGTTCTGGGTCCCGGGCTTCCACGCCAGGTTGACCGGAAGCGTCACACCGCCCCTTCTGTATAGGTTCAAAGCGTCGGAGGGATCGCGGCGGAGATAGTTGCCGGTGGCGGCCACATTGCCCATCTGGGCGTGGTAGCCGTCGTACAGCAGCGTCTTCAGCGTGCCGCGCTCCACCAACGGTTTCTCCCTGGTCACGGTGCCTTCGTCATCGTAGCGGCAGGACAGGGCGGAACGGGGGTCCCAGGGTTGGTCCCTCAGGTTCACCATTTCGTTACCGACCTCCTTGTTCACCAGGTCCGCCCACGGAGACCTGTGGCGAAGGGCGTTCTCCCCGTCCAGCGAATAACCTACGGAAGCGAGCAGCATCTCGGCCAGCTCGTCCGGCGGAAGTATCACCGAGCCGGTCATCTTGCCCTTGAAGTGCTCGGCGTCCCGGGCGTTCCTGGCCTTCTGGCGCAGTCCATCGCCCATGGCCTGGGTGTCTAGACCCGAAAGACCCGAGGAATAGTAGCACTCGCAGCCTTCGCCCGGCTCCGGTCCTTTGGTCATGGAGGTGAAGTGAGCGTAGGCCATGGTGCCCAGCTCCCGGAACGCGGCGCCGTTGCTGTTGGCCAACGCTCGTTCCACCAGAGCCACCCTGAGCAGCCCCCGGGGGACCTTGACCTCGTCCCCGGCGGCCTTGACTATCGCCTCCACCTTCTCCTTCAGGTCGGCGGTGGTTGCCGTAACGACGTCCTCCTGGCGCACGTCCACGTGGCCAAGAGGCTGCGAGAATCCGGGGAAGCGCTTGAAATAAGGATCAGGCCGTGACAGCTTGGCCAGCGCGACGGCCTTCGCCCCGCACTCCTCCAGGTCCCTGGTGGTGTGGAAGGTGGACGAGGATTGCCCCATCTTGCCGTTGAGAAGAACGCGGATGGAGATCCCCTGGTCGAGCTTCTCCTCCAGGTTCTTGACCCGGTCGTCATCGATGTAAGCCGTAAGCGATCGAACGCGCACAAGGTAGGACTCCACTTCCTTGGCACCCTCCTCCAGGACCTTGTGCACTGATTTCTTGGATATGCGTTCGAGGTCCATTCAATCGCCCCCTAGCACGATCTTGAAGCGGCAATGCGGTCCCCCGGACGACACGGGGACCCAGTCCTCAATGCCCTTTCCGCACGATCCTCCGTCCAGCTCCACCTTGTTGCCTACGGCGTCACCGGTCCTGAGGATCTCTAGGGCGTTTCCCGTGAGCGTGAAGGAGCGCAGCAGCTTGGTGACCCTGCCGTTCTCAATCAGATAACCGCGTAAAGCCTTCGCCTCGAAGCCGCCGCCCACCGGGTCCTCCATGCCGCTTATCATGCGGTCCGTCAGAACGCCGTACTTCACGTCGGCTATCATCTCGTCCAGGTTGTGGTCGCCTTTTTCAAAGAAGGTGTTGGTCATGCGCACCCACACCCGGCGGTCGTAGCTCTGCGCCCTTCCGTTTCCCGTAGGTTTCACGCCCATCTCAGCGGCGGTCTCCAGGGACTGCATGTACCCCTGGTACACCCCGTCCTTGATTATCATCGTCCGTGAGGACGGCGTTCCCTCGTCGTCGAAGGGAATGCTCCCCCTTGCCTCCGGAACGGTCCCGTCATCCACCATGGTTATGAGCGGCGATCCGACCTGCTTTCCCACCATGTCCGTGAGGAAGGAACGCCTTTTCACTATCTCATCAGCTTCCGAGGCGTGCCCCATGACCTCATGCGCTAAAAGCCCGGATATGCTGGGGTCGGTGATGCAGGTCAGTAATCCCGACGGAGCCTTCTCCGCCGTCAGCATCTTCAAGGATTCCTTTCCGACCTCCCTGCCGAACGCTTCCAGGTCGGTGTCCTTGACCACCTCGTAACCAAGACCGCCTCCCTTTATGTCATAGAAGAACTCGGTGCGCCCGGCCTCGGAGGCCACGGCCTGCACCATTATGGTCGTACGAACCTCTTCCCAGCTCAGCTGACGGCCATGGCTGTTCACCAGCATGTTCTGCCTCAGCTCCTCCCGCAGCACGGAGTTGGTGTTGACGATGCGCGGATCGATCTTCTGCGACCGGTCCATATCGAGTACGGCCTGCACCTTTTCCTCCATGGGCACCTGGGTAGGATGGAATCTGACCTGTGCTTTCAGCTCGACCTTGGCCTCGCCGGTGTCCGGGATGATCTTTCCCAGGGCGTTGCCGGCCAGAGCGTTCCTGGCCGCCTTCACCGCCGCCTCCAGGACGATTTCCTTGGACGAATCGACCGTCGTGGCGTAACCCCAGGAGCCCTTCTTCCGTGCTCTCAGGCAGACGCCCCTTATCCTGTCCTCGGATATGCGGCGCACGGCGGCGTCCACCACCGCTATGCCGTTGGTGGTTATGGTCTGGTAACGGGCGTCGCAGAAGTCCGCCCCCTCGGCCCGCATTCTTTCCACGGCCATCTCCAGCTCGTCCATCATTGGATCACCTTCATCTTCTTGTCAGCGTCGGTCAGCATCTCGTAACCGTCCTCCGTGATCAGCACGTCGTCCTCGATGCGCACCCCGCCCTGCCCGCGGATGTACACGCCCGGTTCGACCGTCAGGACCATGCCTGCCTTCAAGGGAAAATCATGGTTCGGCGCCATTCTTCCGCCGTCGTGAACGGAAAGGCCCAGGCCGTGTCCGGTGGAGTGGACCATCAGCCCCTTGAACTCACTGGCGTCGATCACGGTCCGTGCCGCGGCATCCACGTCCTTGCCGTTCACTCCTGCTTTGATGACGCGCAAAGCGGCCTGCTGCGCTTCCGTGACCACCTGGTACATGCGCTTCTGCCAGTCCTTCGGTTCGCCGAAGAAGAAGGTGCGGGTGATGTCCGAGCAGTATCCCTCCACCTTGCAGCCGAAGTCGAACAATGTGGTGTCTCCCACGTTAAGCGATATGTCCTCCGCCCCGTGATGCGGTTCGGCGGAACTGGCGCCGAAGGAAGCGTTCGTGCCGAAGGCCGCTCCGGAGGCGCCCATCTTGGTCATGCGGTAGTCCAGTTCCGCAGCCGCCTCGTACTCCTTCATCCCCTTGCTCAGGATCGCTGGGATCTCGTCCGCCACCCTGGAAGCTATGGAGCAGGCCTTCCGTATCCTCCGGACCTCCTCCTGGTCCTTGATCAGACGGGACGCTTCCAGCCCCTTGCTGACATCGATCAGTTCGGCGCCGGTTGCCAGCCTCTGCACCTCCAGGAAGTTGGAATGCACGATCCCCTGGCCGTTCACCCCGACCTTGCGGAACCCTTTCATGAGATCGGTCGCGATGTCCTTGCGGTCCTGGGCCGTTCGGTACGTTAGCACTTCCGCTTTTCCGTCGCGGGCGGAGGTCTCCTCCAGGGCGGAGGTGATTATGGTGGAGCGTCCGTCGGGCGTGATGACGCCCAGGCACCCCTCGAAAAGACCGGCCCGGGTGCCGGTGACGTACGGGAAGGCGACGTCTAAAAGGGGCTCCTCACCGTTCATTATCACGATAGCGTCAAGGTCGCTCTGGCAATTGGAGAATATCCACTTCACTCGCTCCTTCATCCCTATCACGAAGCCCGAAAGGGAATTGGCGGTATTTAGGAAATCCCTAGATGCCTATCCAAACGTTGCCGGCGATGCGCCTTATCGCCGCGATGGCGGATAGCGCCGCCAGATAGCTGGTGGCCGGATTGGACGGGAAGGGCAGGTTGTCCGTCTCGCACACGATGTGCCCGAACTCTCCCCTGACCTCCAGACGGTGGGTGTTGCAGTCGGAAACGGGATCGCAGACCAGCTTGACCTTGGTCTTGTCCAGGCCCATGCCGATCAGCGATATCGTCGCCGAGACGTTCACGTTCTTCGGGAAGTGCTGCACGGCCTCCCTGGCCGATCCTTCGAAGATCACGGTCTTTTCTTTGAGCGTGTTCACATCGACGTTCTGGGAGCGCAGGTATTCGTTGTCCTGGAAGCTCTTCGGGCCCTTGGTGGACGTGAGCTCCACGCTGTGAATGACGTCGGCCGACGCGGAATGCAATCCGTCCGTGCCGCAGATGGCGCCTGACGGTACGTAAAGACGGCCGCCTTTGCGCTTGGCCACGTTGAAGCACCGCTCCCTTGTATCATCGTCAGCGAAGGCGCCGACGCTCATGACCAGGACGTCCACTCCCATTCCCAGAACGATCGGAACGTAATGATGCACGGCCTCCTGGGAGGCTGCCTCCACGACCAGGTCCACGTTCTTCAGGTGGGCCTTGATGCTCTCGTCGGTGGGGGATATGAACTTGGCCTTCTTGCACCGGGCGGCTATCTTCCTTGCCCGGTCCTCGTTCTTGTCGGTGATATAGAATATATCGAACTCGTCCATGTCCTGGATGGCCTCGGCCAGAGTGGTTCCGATGGCCCCGCTACCGATGATGAGGAGTCGCATCGGCGCTTAATCGCCAAACCCTGATATAACCTTGTCCCCCCGCCCCAGCACGTGGTCGGGTCAAGGTGGCAGGCGTGTTATTTTAAACGTCACTATCCATCACACAGGCGTGAAGTACCGCACCCTGGACCACACCGCGGACGTTATGGTGGAGGCCTTCGGCAGATCCTTGGAGGAATGCTTCTCCAACGCCGCCTACGCCCTGATGGACCAGATGGTTGACGCCAGCAAGGTGCGGGAGCGGGAGGAGAGGCAGTTCGTGGTGGAGGGGCACGACCACGAATCGATGCTCTACAACTTCCTCTCGGAGTTCCTATACGTTTTTGACGTTACGGGCATGGTGTTTTCCAGGTTCTCCGTGACCTTCTTCGGCAATGAGGTGCACTGCCGGGCCTGGGGGGAGAAGTACGATGCGCGGAGGCACGATCCAAAGAAAGAGATCAAGGCCATCACGTACCACATGATGTCCGTCGATCCGGTGCGGCCGCTGGTCCGAGTGGTCTTCGATATCTGAACAGGAATCGTTACCTAGATAAGGGGACCTTCCGTTATGCCAACGCCGGAAAATGGAGGTGAGCTGAACGGAGTTCGATATAATGGACGAGGCGTTCCCCTTCGAGGGGAAGATATTGGTCTCCGACCTGCAGGGGCCGATAACCGCCAACGACAACGCCCGCGAGATCACCACGGCCGTCGTGGAGAACGGTGACCGGCTGTACCAGGCCATCCGACGCTACGAGAAGGTGCTCTCCAATGTCTCGCGCAAGGAAGGGGTCAAGCCTGGCGATTCTCTTCGTCTGATACTTCCGTTCCTCAAGGCCTACGGCGTCACGGATTCCTCGCTGCTACGCTTCTCCAAGGACAACCTGCGCATCGTTCCCGGGGCGGACAAGGCCATGCGTTTCGCCCAGGAGCTAATGTCCAGCTTCGTGGTCAGCACCAGCTACGAGCATTACGTGGGGGCGGCCTGCGATCACATCGGCTTCCCGTTCGAGAACACCTTCTGCACCCGCCTGAGCATGGACATGCTGGACATCGAGGACTGGGAGACGGAGACGCTGCAAAACATGGCCCAGGAGATCGTGCGGCTGCCGCTCCTGGAGGTTCCGGACAGCGCCAGCAACGTCAGGGACCTGAGCCCGGACGACAGGCTTGTCCTCCGCCGCCTGGACGATATATTCTGGACCGAGATGACCGATCTTTCCGCATACCAGCTGGTCAGCCAGGTCAACCCGGTAGGCGGTGACGAAAAAGCTACCTCGGTGGTCGAGATATGCAAGAGGATGAGCGTCCCCCTGGAGGACTGCATGTACGTGGGCGACGGGGAGACGGACGCCCGGGTGCTGCAGGTGGTCAAGAGGAGCGGCGGTCTGGCCGTCGCATTCAACGGTAATCTTCCCGCGCTGAGGGAGGCGGAGGTCGGCGTCGTTTCGGACAACGCCATAGTGACCTCGATATTGACCGAGCTGTTCTATCGCGGCGGACGGGAGGGAGTGCTGGAGGCGCTGGAGGATTGGTCCCTCGACGGGCTTCGTGGGAACGGCGTGGTGCACGATTACCTGCTGCGGGAGTTCGCCAGAACCTTCCCGGAAGGGCTTCCTACGGTGCGCCGGCTGGACAAAATGTCGCTGCCTGATGTGGCCAGGGAGGGCGTTCCCATGCGCGAGAAGGTCCGTGGTTTCAAGGACCTGTAGCCGCCGCGTGGAGCTTCTGTCGCACCGGGGGACGATACGTTAAAATACGCTCGGCAGTGTCCCTAGAGCTATGTCTTCTCTGCTGGTCAGACTATTGCGGCCTCGCCATCCCCGTGTTGGTCAGGCCATAATCCCCGACCCGGAGATGCTGGACTACTATTTTGAGGAGTACCAGCTGGGGGGCGTCATCCGCTCCCTGATCCGCTCCGACCCGCCGTTAAACGGCGTCAGCCAGAGGCTTCCGCTGGGCACGGAAGGCCCGAAGAAGAATGAAGGGCTGATCGGTCCCATGGACGTTTGGCTGGTGCACGACCTCCTCAATGAGATGATGAGATGAGCTCGATCTTATCGTTTAATTCGCGTATTCTGAATATCAAAAGGCTGAATGAAATTGTAACGATTTTATAGGCCGAGGGGATAGTTCAGCAAGCTTATCATGAGCGATAATCAAGACCACGACCGCAGCCGCCCGCAGTTCCTGGACCTTTTGCACACCCTACAGGGCTGCGAGGACCGGGAATCCGCCATGAGGGCGGCCATGGACATGGTGGCCGGGGTCTTCCAGCCGGGATCGATATGCTACCTCCCGGATGACGGAAGCCGTCCCATGGGCGACTGCGGTCCCTGGACCTCCGGGGCGCGTCTTCTTCCCAACCAGATCGTCAAGCTCCTTCCGTCCAAGAAGGGTTTCGCTCTGGCGATCAAGGAAAAAGGGGTGAGGGTTGGGATACTGTGCGCCGACGAGGTGGAGCAGCCCCGGTCGATGGACGAGAAGCTGGCCATGCTCCTAGTGATCCCGGACGCCTTGGAGATCGCCTTCTCCAATATCCGCCTTCTGCAGGAGCTGCGTGATTCCCAGGACCAGCTCGCCAGACTGTCGGAGTCCCTGGGCGTGGCCAACAAGATCCTGCGGCACGATATCGCCAACGAACTGCTGGTCATCAGCTCCTCCCTGGACCTGTACAAGCTCAACAGCCGGGAGAAGGACCTGCTCCGCGCCCAATCCTCCTTGCAGCGGATGCAGAACATAATCGCCCAGATGAGGGAGCTCGATCACTTCCTGCTCTCCCGCGCCGAGATGGCCGCCACCGAACTGCGGGAGGTCATCGACAAGGTGATGAAAGGATTGGACCTGCCCTATTCCGTGGTCGGAGAGGGTAAGGTGCTGGCCGATCCCGCGCTGACCGCGGTCATCGAGAACCTGGCCAGGAACGCCAAGCGCCACGGAAAGGCCGAAAGGATGGAGTTCGTCATCACATCCTCCAAAGGCCAGACGTTCCTTACGGCCAGGGACGACGGCATCGGCATCAAGGAGGAGTACATGTCCAGGGTGTTCATGGAAGGGATCGCTTTCGGCGAATCCCGCGGCACCGGGCTCGGCCTCTACCTGGTCATGAGGACCATGCAGCGCTACGGCGGAAGCATAACGGCCAGCAACGATCCCCGGGGCGGAGCTCGCTTCGAGCTGACCTTCCGGGCCGCCTGAGTTCGCATCAATCGTGGAACACTATGTTGCAGTGGTCCAACACCACGCTGTCGTTGTGCACCTTTCCGTTGCCCTTCTTCTTCTCCTTCTCGCAGGCCGCCTTCAGCTGCATTATCTCGCCGGACGGGAAGTTGACCACGCCCTTGGCGAAGGTGCTTATGCGGACCACGTCACCGGCCTTGAAGCGGCCTTCCACCGAGGTGATGCCGCAAGGCAGAAGACTTCCACCGTCGCGCAAAGCCTCCTCCGCACCCGCGTCCACGGTGATCTTGCCCCTTGGGCTGGCGTAAAGGATCCAACGCTCCCGATTGGTGTAAAGCGCCTTGGCAGAGAAGAACGTACCAACGGTCTCTCCCCGGACTATCCGAACGATGACGTTCTCCGCCCGGCCGTTGGCGATGACCGTATTGCATCCCGCGCCCATGGCGATGCGGGCGGCGTTGATTTTCGTCTTCATGCCGCCCTTGGAACGGCCGCTGGTCCCGCCACCGGCCATCATCTCGATGTCCTTGGTTATCTCATCGACCGTGTCGATGAACCGGGCGTCCTGGTCCGTCTCCGGGTTGCGGTCGTAGAGACCGTCGACGTCCGTGAGAAGAATGAGGAGGTCGGCGTCCACCTTGCTGGCGACGAGCGCGGAAAGCTTATCGTTGTCGCCGAAGGTCGCTCCGATCTCGTCGGTGGATATGACATCGTTCTCGTTGACGATCGGTATCACGCCGAGCTCGAACAGGGCGTCCACCGTCTTTCGGAGATTAAGATACACCTTGCGGTCCGAGAAGGCGTCGTACGTGAGAAGCAGCTGCCCCACGGACTTGTCGTGGCGGGCGAACACCTCGCGATAGGTGAGCATTAACGCCGCCTGGCCGACAGCTGCGCAGGCCTGCTTGTGCGGAATGTCCTTCTGCACATCGTCCAGCTTCAGCTCGCTGCTCCCGGAACCAATGGCGCCGGACGTAACGATGATGGACTGGATGCCCAACCGTTCGAGCTCCAGCACCTGGCGGGCTATACCGTCCAGATACTCGGAGTCGACCTGCCCGGTCTCGTCGCAGATGGTGTTGGTGCCGATCTTGATGACCGCCCGCGTGACGCTGATGTCCCTCATAGCAATTTCCTGTGGGTGAACTGCTTGGCGCTCTCGCCAACGTAGTCCGATACGATATGGCCGGAGCCCCTCAGGCGATATTTGTAGATTGTCAAACCCTCGAGTCCAACCGGTCCGCGGGCATGGGTCTTGTTGGTGCTTATGCCCACCTCCGCGCCGAGCCCGTAGCGGAAGCCGTCCGCAAAGCGGGTGGAGCAGTTCCACATGACCGAGGACGAATCGACCTCGTCCATGAAGCGCTGCGCCGCCCTTTCATCGGTAGCGACGATAGCATCGCTGTGGTGCGACCCGTACCGGTTGATATGCTGCACCGCCTCCTCCAGGTTGGAAACAATCTTGATCGAGAGCACCAGATCGTTGTACTCGGTGCTCCAGTCCTCCTCGCTGGCCTCCTTCATCTCCGCCATCGTACAGGCCCCTTCATCACCGCGAAGCTCCACGCCGGCCTGTTGGAACCGCTCGGCCATGGCCGGAATGAAGGTCAGCGCGACGTTCTCGTGCACCAGCAAGGTCTCCATGGCGTTGCAGACCGCGGGATACTGCACCTTGGCGTCGAAGCACACGCTCATCGCCATATCCAGATCGGCCGACTCGTCCACATAGGTGTGGCATATGCCGTCCGCATGACCAAGAACAGGGATCTTGGTGTGCTCCTTGATGAACCTCACCAGCTGATTGGACCCCCTGGGAATTATTAGGTCGACGAACTGGTCCATTGCCAACAGCTGATTGATCTCCTCGCGTGTCGACAGTAACTGAACGGCCGATGCGAACCGCTCGTCCAGGTCGGTGACGGCATGGACGATGACCTTGGCCAAAGCCTCGTTCGTACGGTGCGCTTCCGAACCACCTTTGAGCATGACCGCGTTCCCGGACTTCAGGCACAGGGACGATATCTGCACCAGGGCCTCCGGCCTCGCCTCGAATATTACGCCGATGACGCCGATCGGGCAGGTCACCCTTTCCAGGACCAGTCCCGAATCGAGCTCCGTGCGAGAAACGATCTTTCCAATGGGGTCCTCCTGCTTGACCAATGAGAACAGGGAATCCACGGACTCCTTGATCTTGGCGTGATCATAACGGAGGCGTTTTACCAGGACCTTGGACAGACCGGCCTTCTCTGCCTCCTTGACATCGGCCTGGTTAGCCTTGACAATATCGTCAGCGTGGTCTTGCAGGGCTGCGGCGATCTCCTGCAGCGCCTCGTTCCTGACCGCCTGGGTCAGGCTCTGCAAACGGTACGAAGCGTCCTTGGCGTTCCTTGCGGCGGTCTCGACAGCGTCCATGACGGAGCATGGCATGGCGGGTGGATTTGATGAACCTTTCGACAACCTAGGGTGGAAGGGGTCTAGAACAGGATGACAAGATAATGGGTTTTCGGGGGCATCCCGAGGGATGCCAGGCATCCCCGGGGGCGCTCACAGCGAAGTTTTTACCAGATAGTAATAGACAGAGTTGTTGTTCTTCTTGTCCTTGAGGGCGCCGACCTTCTTCAGCTCCTGGATGGCGTTCATGCACTGCGCCTTGGGCAGCTTGGACAGGGAGGTGGCCTTCTCGGCGCTGACGGCCTTGTCCTCGGCGGTCGCTCCGGCCTTTACCAACGCGGTGAACAGTTTCTCAACTTGAGGGGATACCATGAAGAGCGGGAGATTTTTTTTTATCTTTTATAGCTTGCGGTCCTTCGTTCAATTTTTATATGGTGTGTAAATTATTTTATGGCAAGCGTCTGCGGAGATTTTGTCTAATGAATAATAATCAACATGCGCAAACGTCTCGAGGAACGTAGAAAGCAAGCTCAAATACGCTAAGCCCAAATCACAACGAAGCTCCCGCTGGCCGGGAGCGTTTATACTTCGAGATCTCACACCTTGCCTTGCCCAGACTCGGTCCTGACCTTGTTGACGTCCAGCAGCTCGTGCCTGTTCAGCATCGACATGCCGGTGTTCTTCCCCAGTATCTCCACCGCCAGTATCCGGTCCGGATCGTTCAGGTCCACCGTTCCGCGGTTCAACGGCTCGGTCAGATAGGCGATCAGGTCGTCGTAATGTTCCGTCATATGGCGCTTGTGCAGGTGCATCATCCAGGTCTCGTCCGTTCCGATGCTCTTGCCAAGCTCCAAAGCGTTCTTTCTGATCTCCTCTTTGTCCGAAGGCATCCATCTCTCGATCGGGACCCAGTGATGGGTGTACTGGAACCCCACCGGGTCCTCTTGGCACAGGCGCTTGAGCTGGGCGACCAGGACCTTAGCGTCCCCTCCCGCCTGTACAAGGAACACCCCTTCCACCTCGCAGGTCTCCAGCCGCTCCACGTATGCCCCCAGTTCCGTCAATCGCTCCCGCACTTCCTGCTCGGAGTGGCCTTTCTGATTGCCGTGAAAGGTCACTAGGAGATTGTAGACGAACATGCTGCGCACCTCGTTATCACTTTAGCGTGCGCGCACAAATAACTTCCCCTCACCCGCCCAAGGCGACGATGATCGCCAGCATCAACATGCCCAGGCCGACCATGACCAGCCCCGTCCGTCCTGTTCCGTCGCCTAACCGACGGTCCAGGAACCGCCCGAGGAAGAATAGGAGCACCGCCCCGGCCACGTTGGCGGCAAGGGTGACCAGGTTCAGGTCAAGGAACAACGCCATTTGGTATAAGACAATGAAAGGCAGGGCCGCGGCGACGTTAAGTACGACGCACCATCCCGCGGTGATCCACTGCGACCGTCCCAGTGCAGGCTTGGTGATGTCCTTGCGTTTTATCGCGTGGATCGCCACGTCGGCCATGCGTTTGCGAGCGTCCTCGTCCAGAATGTCCTCCTGGATCTCGGTGAGCGCCTCCGAAAGTACCTCCGCGGCCAGCTCCCTCGCCGCCTCGTGGTCCGCCCCGTCCTTGATCTGCTTGACCTTCCGGTAGTAGTACAGGTTCTGGAAATGCGAGGTCAGCACGCTCACCGCCCCGTCGGCTATGCCCCAGGCGAGGTTGCAGCCGAATATGGCCACGGAGACGATGAACACCACGTCGCCAATGGAGCTGCCTATCAGCGCCAGACGCAAGGTGTTGCTGAGGGTCATGGCCATCAGCAGCCCGTAGAAGAACTCCACCGCCGCCTGCGTGGGACTGATGTGCTCGAACACCAGCCGGTCGATAAGGCCTTCCCGCTCCTCCGCCCCGTTCATCCTGACAATCATGTCAACGGATGTTCAAGAGGGTTTCTCTCAGATGTCGTCTTCCAAGACATCCTCCGGCTTCCCTTTGGCCGTTGACGGCTCGATCTTACGGTAGACCTCGCTAGGGCGCGCTTCCTTACCATCCTTCTGGAGCAGGAAACCATCCACCGAAATCCCGAACAGCCTCTCGTTCTCCTGGAGCAATGGTAATATCGTCCTCCAATCCTCCTCGGTCATCCTGCCAAAGCGTCCCCCGTTGAGCTGGTCCCCGGTGACCTTGCGTAGTGGGTCACGTACGTATATCGCTCCGCCAGAGGCAAGGGAGAACAGGTTTCCTCCCGGGTAGGGCGTGGGCAGGTCCACCGGTTTCCCAGAGGGGTCGAAGGTCATTCCGTTCAGCACCACGAAGCCTCCTCCGTTCAAGGGATCGCCGGCCATGAACGATTCCGCCAGGTAGTCCAGGCAGGTGCCGTTTATGATCACCCGCGGACGTCCTACGGCGTTGATCAGCGGCCGGCCGGCGGCGTTGCCCATGATGTAGGCCTCGCCGCCCTTCGCTCCGTACATGAAGGTCTGGCCGACGTCCCCGTGCACCACCAGCTTCCCGGAGGCCATGATCTGCCCCAGCTGGTCCTGGGCATTGCCGTGCACCTCGATCTCCCCTCCGGCCAGTCCGGAGGCTAGATAGTCGCCGGATGTGCCGAAGGTCTCTATCTTCAGGCCCTGGGAACCTGGTCCCAGGCCGCAGCCGAAGAAGCGCTGACCGCAAGCGTCGATCATTATCACGTGGTGGTATCCTTTCTTATGACCGTCCCGGATGACGAAGGACGGTCCTTCCTCCCCTTCCATCGGGAATCCGCGGCAATCCACCACTAGGACCGGGTCGGTGCCCTGGGCCAATGGAACGTTCCGGTCGAGGTTGTCCACCAGGCAGAACGAGCTGCCGTTGGCCCCAGCTTTCGGAATTGAACGCAGGATCAAGTTCACCGCTTCTAGGGCCTTGTCGGTAATTCGACTGCGGCGGATGATGCCGCTTGGATACCGTCTGTCGATAGCCAGGGTCAGGAACTTTAGCATCTCTCTTAGGTCCGTATCGCTGCGGGAGGCTCTTGCGACCGTTGCCTGCATCAGGCTGCGGAAGGCGTCGGCGTCCATCCCGGGCAGGGCGGAAAGGAACCTCTGGAACATCTCCTCGCCGTTGCCAGCTTCCACCAGGAGATCGGTCCCGCCAGGCCGCAGCGGAGCGGCCAGGGCCACGTCCATCTGGCGGTCGTAATCCAGGTCCAGCTGGACCGGGGCGGAGAACTTGTTGGTGCAGCTCAGCTTTCGGTGGGCGCCCTCCTTCTCCAGGGTGAAGACGAACGCCCCGCCGTCAGTGTGGCTGCCGCCGCGGGCGTTCCAGTACACGTCCGCCTGTCTGGGCACCGAGGGATGCTCTTCCGCTATGGAGCTCAAGGCGGAGTCGATGGCCTGCTTCTCCGAACCTATCAGGCCGATCTGGACCTCCCCCTCCACCAGGGCGAACACCTGCGGCCTAAGCATGGACGGGTCGGTTATCCCTATCAGCTGGAACTTGTCCTGGTAGAAGCAGTTGCGGGCGATGATGAAGAACCACGGCCCGTCCGGCGATCCGTGGATGTGGGTGCGCTGGATGGCCTGGTACAAAGGTTTCTTCTCCTCCGGCAGGTGATGGAAGTCGCGTTCCGTGGTCGGTGCCAACGCCTCTATGATGTACTCCAGCGGATACTGGTAGGTACGGTTCAGCAGGTCGAACAGCAGCACCGACACCTCGGTATCGGTAAGGAACAGAGGCACCACGTTCTTCTGCGCCAGGTACTCGCTCACCGAGTGATAGTTGGCGAAGTCGCCGTTGTGCACCAAACCTTCGTCCAAGCCCATGAACGGATGCGCCCCGCCAGGGTGCCAGACCTTGCCCTTGGTGGGATAGCGCTGATGCCCTATCCAGACGTGAGCGGTCATGTTCTCCAGACGATAGAAGAGTATGACGTCCTCGGCGTAGCCGACCACCTTCATGATGATCATGTCCCTTCCGTGGGACATGACGAAGGCTTTCATTCCCTTCTGCACGTAGTACTTGTGATTGATGGCGAAGCTGGTCTGATTGACGAACTCGTCCTCCGCCCGCCGAGCTTCCAATTCCTGAAGCCCGCGCTTCTGCACGAACTCTTGAAGTCTTTCCGGTAGGGCTCGAACGAAATAGCGCCAGACCTGAGGCGGACGAACAGGCAATGCCGAAAGCACCAGCGGGTCGTCGCTTTCCTCAACTTGATAGCGGGTATGCACCTTGTAACTGACGTCGATGAACTCCCGTTCCAGCTCCTCCCGGAACGCCGGGTCCACGTAAGCCACCTGCACCAGGTAGTGATCGTCCAGGATGTCCTTCGGGACTCTCATCTGCACATGGTCCAGGCCCACCGCGGCGATGCCCCCGCCCTTGCCGTTGCCGCGGTTGTGCATCTTGATGAGCGGCCCCAATATGTGCTTTCCCGGCAGTCCCACCGAGGCGGCCAGACCGACGACACCGCAACCGCCCTCCGCTTCGGTCTGCAGACGGCTGTAGGTCGGGGCGCATTCGGGCATCCATTCCCTGGACTTTATCAACTTCATTGGATCGAACGTCATGCTCGCACCTCCTCTCCCGCGTCGTAGCGGAGCAGGTCGGTCCTGCCCCTCAGTTCCGTAATATCCTTCATGCCGAAGGAGGCCAGGAGATGGCACCATTGCTTGCGCCAGGCTGAGAACAGATTCGTCAGCCGCTGCGCTCCCCAGTTGGTGTCCATCTGCAGGTACAGCACCGGATCGGTGGTGGCTATGCCTCTCGGGCAACCACGTCCGGACTCGCAGTTACCGCAGCGCACGCAGCCTAGTGCAACCATCTCCGCGGTGCCGATGACCACGCCGTCCGCTCCCAGGGCTATGGCCTTGGCTACGTCCAGAGCGGTGCGCATGCCGCCGCTGGCGATGAGCGTGACGTCCTCCCGCACGCCCTCGTTCGTAAGGAACTTGTGCACCTTGGGTATGGCGTATTCTATCGGCATGGCGATGTTCTTCTTGGCTATCTCCGGGGCCGCGCCGGTCCCGCCGTACCCGCCGTCCAGATGCACGATGTGCGCTCCCGCGTAGTACGAGCCGATGGCCACCATCTCCACGTCGTTGGGCGTGGAGACCTTCACGGAGAGCAGCGCCTGCGGGTTGATGGAGGATATCCAGTCCAGGTGCTTCTTGTGATCTTCCACCGAATACACGGAATGGAAGGGGAAGGGCGAGAACAGCGAGGTGTTCGGCACCGCCTCCCTCATCTTTGCCACCAATGGAGTGTTCTTATCCCCCAGCAGATGGCCGCCCAGCCCGGGTTTCGCTCCCTGGGCGTACTTGAACTCCACGATGGGAGCGCGCATTATGGTCTCCTCCTTTACGCCGAATAGACCGGTGGCGATCTGGGTTATGACGTTGTCCTTGAAGGGCACCAGCTCCGCCGGGTAACCGCCCTCGCCAGTGCAAGTGTAGGTGCCCCAGGCCTTGGCGGCTTTCGCCCTAGCTACCATGGTATGCAGAGATACGGAGCCGTAGGACATGCCGCCGCCGTACACCGGTATGGCGATGCGCCTCCTCTCCCCGCTCTTCCGCCGGTTCAGGTCGATGGCGGTGCTGAACTCGGCGTAATCGACCTTCTCCGGTACGTCGCCTAACTTGAAATGCAGGTGATCGAAACCTCCCCCGGCCCTCCCGGTATTGCCCGGATGGTCCAAGGGCAGCATCTCCCCTGTTTCCGCCATATGCCAGGTCGCCAGGATCATGTCGGTGGTCCACCGGACGTCCCCCAGCGCGCTGAAGGTCTCGCTCTCCCGCACGCTCAAAGAGTTCGTTGGGCAGTGCGAGACGCAATGGAAATCGTTGCTGGCGCAGGTCGGTCCGATGCATCTCTGGCTGTATGGAGGCAGCACCTTGGCGTGCCCTTCGATCCTCTGATGAACTCCGTACGGACATAACGATCCGCAGAGCCCGCAGGAGATGCAGGTGTCCTTCCTCTCCACCACGTAGCGGTTAATGAACTTCAGCTTCTCGGACGGGATCCAGGAGGCCTCCGGCACGCAATCGTATTGTTCACTCAACGTTACCACCTCCGGTGATGTCGGAGAACGCGTCGCGATGCGCGTCCTCCTGGAATATCGCACGGCCGGTCTCGCCCCGGAGGCGTCGCACCTCGCGTATCCCCATGGCGCCCAGCATCTCCAGCATCTGGTCCCTCCAGGCGCTGCACAGGTTGGTCACCCGGCACTTCACGAACTCCTCCGGCGCCGACCTCAGGTCGGATGGGCAGTCCTCGCATTTTTCGCAGACATGACATCCGAGGGCGACCAGCAATGCAGTTTCCAATGTCACCGCGTCCGATCCGCAGATGATGCTCTTGGGCACCATCTCCGCGGCGGCCAGTCCCCCGGACGAGATCACGGTGACGCCGTCCCGCAGCCCGACCTTCACCAGGTGGCGGTGCAGCAGGCGCATCGTGTCCCGGGCGTACTGTCCGTCATGGTCCATGCCGCTCTCGGCGAAAAGCACATGGAGGACGTCCGCCTCCCTGGCCATATCGTCGACCGCGGCCATCAGCTCCTTGGACGGTTGAACGCGGATGGACACCAGCAGCCCCGGCCTCTTTTCCTTGAGCTCTTTGAGGACGTTCTTCCATTCCGGTGAATGGGAGATCTCCACCATACGCGCCTGGGGCGGAACGCGTTCCAGGTCCTGAACGCTGGAGATCAGCGGCACCAGCAGTTCGGCCGGAGCCTCCCCGTTCAGTTTGCTCACGGAATCCAAGGGAAGCACCATCAGGGTGCCCAGTTCCTTGGCCGCCCCGGCCATGCCTTTGAGGGCGGCGTCGGTGACGGAAATGCGGGACACGTCCAGCAGGAAGGGAACCGGCAGATCGACTATCGGCCCCATCTGCGTCAGCAGCGAACCGTTCTCATCGAAACGCAGCAACGGCGGCTTGCGCCCGATGTCCACGCTGGTGGATATGAACTCCCGGCCGTGGATGCCGTCCCTGGTGGGCCGGACGATCTCGGACATGTCTGTCCACATCGCATCGTAACCAGGCCCGGAGAAGTTGCCGCGGTAACCGGCCCCGAGCACCGGGATCTTGGCGTTCTCCGCCTCGTTCCACATGGTGCTGACCCGCACCGGGGTCCAGACGCCTTTGCCTAGATTTCTGAATTCATCGTTGACCTTGATGGATAACGCTCTCTGCGGGCATTCCACCACGCAGCGGAAGCAGTTCTTGCACAGGGTGCTGTCCGGCTCGGCCATCTTGCGCAGATCGTTCGTATCTCGCTTGTGCGCTCCGTACACGCACGCCCGTTCGCATTTCCCGCAGTTGATGCAGTTGTCCGCCCGGCGGACCACGAACTTCGGAACGGGATGGTGCCTTCCCAGGGTCGGCACGACATGGATATGGTAGCGCTCATACATCGCGCTCGCCTCCCATGCCGTTCTTGGGCGCTCCTAGCACCAATCCCCTGGCCACCAGCTCCTCGTAGCGCGGGCTCATTTCGGCCATACGCACGAAACGCTCGATCTCCGCGACGTCCTTGCCATGCACCTTCTCCAGGCGGCCCTCGAGGTCCTCGTACGCGGTCATCAGCTCCAGCTTGGATTGGCAAACCTGTTCGCAGGCCTTGCACCTCATGCACAGGAACGTCCGATGCGCGTGCTCCCTGGTGATCTCCTTTCCTTCGGCCAGGGCCTTGGCGGTGAGCAGCTTGCCTCTGGCGGTCACCCGTTCATCATTGGTCAATGCGTAAGCAGGGCAGACGCTCACGCAGGCGCCGCACATCGCGCACTGGTTCGCCATGTCGATCAACGCATCGCGCTTCCGGGGGCCCATGGCCTTGCTGGAAACGGTCGACAGAGAGCGGAACAAAACGCCTAAAGGCGCGTGCAGCTGGGCCATCGTCCGGAAGCCAGTTCCGGAACCGAGCGGACTGAACACCATTCCCGCTCCGCCGAACATCCGTCCCTTCAGGGCGAAATACTTGCCCGGGTTCATTATGCCGGAGGGGTCCAGCTTGTCCTTGGCCTTCCTCAGTCGTTCCATCTCATCCTTCGGCCAGTGGTCGGCGAAGGAGTTGTTCCAGACACCCAGCGAGTAAGGTCTGGCGCCCAGCCCGATCAATGATGAGGTGACGACCATGGACTTAGCGGCGTCCAGGGTGTACAGGGATTGATTCACCTGGTCCGTAAGATAGTAGCAGAGCAGCAGCGAATCCGGTCCTTGAAGGAAGTGCACCTCCAGCAAGGGGTCCAGAGCGAACTCCTGGCAGAGGTCCTCGGCCCGGTGCAGAATGGACTTCAACTTGTTCATCGGGGCCAGCACTTCCGCTCCCAGCATGCCCGGTCCCAGCCGCCGGAGCTTCATCGGGAAGTACCGTTCGTGCGCCAGCAGGCGGGCCTGGTATTCCTTCTCCTCGATGACGCCCATGGTCCTCAGCAGATCGCCGATCGCTTTTTCCGAAACGGCGTTGGTGGACGTTACCAATAAGGCATGACCTTGACCGAAGTGCTCTCCGTGCAGCAGCCGGTTGGCGTACTTCAATTTGCCAGGTGAGAAGTAGATGAGGTCCTCCGGTAGAGGGTCCATACGGCGCAATCTCTCTGCCATCTCCACGGCCTGGTCCAGCTCCTGGAAGATCAACAGGTGAGGTTTTGAATTGACATCGATGTCCTTTACCCTCAACGTTACTTCGGTGACTATCCCCAGCTGCCCTTCGCTGCCGAAGAGCGCCCAGAACTCCTCCTGGGGCGGTCGCAACTCCATAACGCCACGGTCGGTCGCTATCTTTGCCGAGGTGACCATCTGGCTCAGATGCCCTCCTCCCAGGGAGCCGACCCCGTAGCCTCCGCCGCAGATCCAACCGGCCACGGTGGAGAAGCGGCTGGAAGGGCAGGTGATTAGACGCAGACCGTGCTTCGAGGCGGCGTTATCCACGTCCGCCCAGCGGCATCCGCCCCGCACCTTGACCAGTTTCTTGTCCTTGTCCACGGACAGCACCCGGTCCAGATTGCCGGCGTCCAGGACCATCCCTCCGTTCACCGGGATGGAGCCGCCGAAGGGAGATGACCCAGATCCGCGTGGGACCACCGGCAGCCCGCGGGCCTTGGCGAATTCCAGGGCCGCCACCGTAGCTTCCGGGGTGAAAGGCTGCGCCACCACGTCCGGGACGTACCGTATGAGAACGTCCTTGAGCATCTGGGGGACGTCGGCCTGGTCCCTGCAATAAAGCTCGATCTCCCCCTTCCCGGCCACCACCCGCAGGTCAGGGATGCGCATCGCCTCAAGCTCCGCGGCCATACCCCGGTGGGCTTCGAACTTGGCATTGAACATGGTTGATAATGCGGCCTCGCCGCTAGCGTTCGCTTCCATTGTGATCTCACCTTAAAGCTGTTTGAGGGAGACCGCATAGACGCTTGTTGTTTTTATATGAATTTATTAGTCAAATATCTAGGGTTTTTGAAAATGATATATTATTTGCCTAAAAAAATGGTATTTAATAATATGTACCCTAATAAAAATAGTAGCTTCCGCTACTGCCGCCCGGTACCCGGAAGCGACGTCCACCGTCCCGATCGAACGCATCAGGTCAGATGATGTCCAGTTCCTTCCCGATCTTCTCGAACTTGCCGACGGCGAAGTCCAGGTCCTCCTCGCTCAGGGCGGCGTTCATAATGGTGCGTATGCGGGCCTTGTCCTTGGAGACCATCGGGAACACTATGGGCAGAGCGAACACTCCTTCCTGATACAATCTCTCGCTCAAACGCTTGGCTTTGGCGCTGTCGCCGACCATCACCGGGATGATCGGCGTTACCGAACGTCCGGTATCGAAACCAAGGTCCTGCATGGCCTTGCGGAAGCGGTCCGTTCGCTTCCAGAGGTTCCGCACGTGCTGCGGCTCGTTCTCCAGGACGTCTATGGCCCCGATGCAGGCGGCAACCACCGCCGGAGGATGCGAACCGCTGAGCAGCCAGGTTCTTGACTTGTTCAGAGCGAAGTTCTTGAGGTCCTGCGATCCGGAGACGTGGCCGCCGACGACGCCGAAGGCCTTCGAGAATGTACCCATCTCCACCTGGACGGCGTTGTGGTCCAGGCCGAAGTGCGATACTATCCCTCGGCCGCCCTCGCCCAGCACCCCTTCTCCGTGGGCATCGTCCACGTAGAGCATCGCTCCGTGGTCCTTGGCCAGTTTGGCGATCCTGTCCAGGGGGGCCATGTCCCCGTCCATGGAGAAAACGCCGTCCGTAATGATCAGGATGCGGCGGTATTGCGGATCCCTCCGTTCCGCCTCCTCCAGCTTCAATGCCAGATCGTCCGTGTCGCAGTGCTTGTATATCGTCCGGTCGGCAGTGGAAAGGCGGACGCCATCGATGATGCTGCCGTGGTTCAGTTCGTCGGAGATTATCAGATCGCCCTTGCCTACCAGTTGAGGTATCAGTCCGGCATTGGCGGCGAAGCCGGTCTGGTACACCAGGGAGGCGGGACGGCCTTTGAACCTGGCCAGACGTTCCTCGAGCTCCAGGTGGAGGTCCATGGTGCCGGCTATCGGTCGCACGGAACCGGAACCGACGCCGTGCGTTTCTATGGCCTTCTTCGCCAGCTCCTTCATGTGCGGGTGGTTGCTCAGGCTGAGATAGTTATTGGAGCAGAACATGAGCACCCTTTTACCGTCGACATCGCACCAGGGCGTGCTCGCCCCCTGCAGTTTGGCTATACGCCAGTCCAACGATTGGTCGACCAGGTCCTGGTACTCCTTCTTAAGGAACGAGGTAGGGTCTCTCATGTTATCCCGGTTCAGGAGCGCCTAGCGGTCGGATTAATCTATCCTTTCTATAGCTTCCCTTCGGCCTTGCGCTTTCGAAGCTTTTCGAACATGTCGTCCGCCAATCGTTCCAGGTTCCATTCCGTCTTCCAGCCCCAATCATGCGTAGCGCGGGAATCGTCCATGGAGTCCGGCCAGGAGTCCGCTATCGCCTGCCGGAAGTCCGGCTCGTAGCTGATGACGAACCCCGGGCTTCGTTCTTTTACGATATCGGCAAGCTCCGCCGCGGAGAAGTTCAGTCCGTTCAGATTGTATCCCAGCCTGGTCGTTAAACGCTCAGCGGGAGCTTCCATGATGCCGATGGCGGCGTTGATGCAGTCCGGCATGTACATCATAGGCAGCACCGTGCGCTCGTTCACGAAGCAGGTGTAACTGTTCTTTCGCACCGCCTCATAGAATATGGCCACGGCGTAGTCGGTCGTACCGCCGCCCGGGGGCGTCTCGGCGCTGATTATGCCCGCGTAACGGACGCTGCGAACGTCCACGCCGTACTTGCGGTGATAGTAATCGCAAAGGAGTTCGCCAGCAACCTTCGTCACTCCGTACATGGTGGTTGGCTGCAGCACGGTGTCCTGCGGCGTGTCGACGTGCGGGCAGTTGTTGCCGAAGACGGCTATGGACGAGGGCCAGAACACCTTGATGTTGCGTTTCCGAGCGATCTCCAGCACATTGATCAGGCCGTTCATGTTGAGGTCCCAGGCGAACTGGGGGTCCTTCTCCCCGACGCCGGAAAGAACGGCGGCCAGGTGGTATATCGTTCCCACGTCGTGCTTCTGGCAAAGCTCTTCGATCCGTTTTACATCCAGAACGTTCCCGGTCTCGTACGGTCCTGATTCCAGAATATCCTTGGAGGGCGTCCGGCTGTGGCCGACGCCGATGACGTTCTTACCGCCGAAACGCTTCCTCAGTTCCAGGATGAGCTCCGAGCCTATCTGGCCGGTAGCGCCCAAGACCATGATCTTCTTGCTCAAGGGAACACCTTTGTTGACGAACGTTCCCGGAACGACTGCTGAGAATTTAAACCATAGAATGACAAGGATTGGCACGAAAAAATGTATGAGGGCGGCCGAAACGGCCGCCCTCTTTGGAGTTTATTGCTTCTTCGCAGCCTTCATCTCGGCCTTCTTGCGCATCTTTTCCTCGCGGCCTTCCCGCTGCAGGCGGCCAGGGGCCCACCAGGCCTTCTTGCCCATCACGGTAAGCCCGGCAGGCACGATGTAGGTGCGGACGATCATGGCGTCCAAGAGGATGGCGACGGTCAAAGCGAAACCGAACTCCTGCAGCATGGCGTTGCTGGAGAGCATCATCGCTCCGAACGCTCCGGCCATGATCAAGGCCAGAGCGGTAATTATCCCGCCGGTCCAGTCCACCGCGTCTACCACCGCCTCCTTGGTCTCCTTCCCCTTGTGTATCTCCTCCCGTATGCGGGTGAGGATGAAGATGTTGTAGTCGATCCCTATGCCCATCAGCATTACGAACAATATGAGCGGGATCAGCCACAGCACCGGCAGACTGAGCATGGTGCCGAACACGAAGTAGGTGAGGGCGAAGGCCCAGCTGATGCTCATGGCGATGGAGATGACCGCGAACGCCGGCAGCAATACCGAGCCGAGCACGATCATCAGCACGATGAAGATGCCCACGACCACCAGGATCTCGACCTTGAAGAACTCGGAGTCGGTGTACTCCGCCGTGTCGTAGAGGGCGGCGGTGACCCCGCCGACGTATATCTCCGAGCTGGCCAATTGCGTTTCCTGAGCTTTGATGTCAGCGAGGTCTCCGCGCAGTTCGCTCATGAAGGCGACCGAACCGGCGCTCTGCGGCTGCTCCGATAGTACAACGGTCAGCAGCACGCTGCGGTTGTCCGCTCCCAGGCTGGAGAGCATGGCCGAGGTGATCTGATTGCGTTCCTCATCGTTCAGGAGGTCCAGGTTACGGTAATCGATCTCCTCCCCGTACGGGCGGGTTATGCTGGTGACCTTCTGCACTTCCGATCGTGACGCGACAGCTTCTGTAATATTATCTATAGCGTCCAGATAGGCGTAGTTGAAATTCGTACCGTCGTAAATTACGACATCACCGGTTATGACGATCTGCGTGGGCTGGATGCTGCCGGCCCCGAAGTCCTCGGTCATGGCCTTGATGCCGTCGATGCCCTCCGAATCGCCCATGGCCCCGATGAAGTCGAAGCTGGTATCGGCGGTGACGAACATGTACGTCGAAGGCACGGTGACCAGGATGGCCACGACGAGCACCGCCTTGGCGTGATTCACGGAGAAGGTGGCCGCGCTGTGGAAGTAACCATGATTGCCGGCGGCCTTCTTGGCCATGAACTTGTCCCGGTAGTTGTCCCAGCGCTTGCCGGTGGTGGGCCAGAATATCCGGTTCCCGACCAGCATGAGTATGGATGGGATCAGGGTCAACGCCACCAGCAGGGCGATGACGATGGCCCCGGCGATGATGATGCCCAAGGATTGAACGAACGAGAAGTTCGCGGTGGCCATGGCCAGGAAGGCTATGATCACCGTGGAGGCGCTGGTAGCGACGGATTCGCCCGCCCAGGTCAGAGCGGTGTGAACGGCCTTCTCGCGGTCCGCTCCCCTCATCCTCTCTTCCCGATAGCGGGTGATGATGAAGATGGAGTAGTCCGTACCGACGCCCATTAGCAACGCGAACAGCATGGTCGAGACCATGTAGTTGACGTCCATGACCAGGGAGGCCAGCAAGAACACCATGGCCTGGCTTATGCCCACGGCCACTCCGACCGCGCCCAGCGGTAAGAACTGCCCGACTACGGTGCGGAAGACATATCCCATCAGCACCAGGATGACGATGATGGTTATCGGCTCGATCAGCGTCATATCGTTGGCGGACTGTTCCTCCATGTCCTTGGAGATGGCCGCCGCGCCGGTGACGTAGGTTTTCCCATTAAAACCGGTATCGTCCTTGACGTCGGCGATTATGTCCCGAACGTCATCGACCACGGTGGTCATTGGTGTCTCGCCGTCATCGGTCATGTAGCCGGCGCCCACCGTGAACGAGATGGTCATCATCATGGTGTGGTTGTCCGGAGATACGAAACCGGTGATGAGCTGGTCCGGAAGGGATATCGGATAAGCGTCCAGGGTGTTGGTGGTGATTATGTTCGCGATAAGCGAGGCAATGCCGATCTGGGTGGTGAGGTTGGAATAGTTCGGGCCCAGGGCGTACACGTCCTGCAGGAAGGTGACGTTGGAGATCCCGGCCATGCCGGAGATCATGTCCAAGGTGAAAGAGTGCACCGCTGGCTGGTAGCTATAAGTGGTCAGGTTGAAGCCACCGACGACGCCAAGCATCATCTGTTGATAGGCGGCGTCCAAAGGAAGGCTGGATATGAAGGCCGGAGCTACCGCGTCCACACAATATTCCGCGCGAGCATTGGCGTCGCTCACCAGGGACGGGACGGAAGCGGTGGCGTTCCAGGCGCTGGCGAACGCACCGTAGTATCCGAAGGCCATGGCGCTCATATTGGCGTCCATCTGCGCGGAGTAGGTGTTCAAGGCTGCTATGGTAGAAGTGTAAGCATAAGCGGAGGCGTTGGTCTCGTTCATGTCTGAGGCGTAGTATCCCGCCCAGGCCTGAACGTGCATAGCTGGAACGCCCCAGAACAGGAAGGCGCTCTGGTTGACCTGCTCCTCGGCCATGTACATCTGGGGGCCGAGCTCGTTGACGGCCATGTACAGGACGGTGCCCGAGTAAGCGTAGATGGAACCGATGCTTTCCATGTATGCCAGGTCAGCCGAAGTCAGTTCGTTCTGCAGTTCCAGAACGAAATCCCTGGCTTCTGCGGTCGTCATATCATCAGACTGCAGCACTATGATGAGCGTGCTGTTGGCGACCGAGCCCTGAAAGTTATCCGCTATGATCTCCGCAGCGATGGTCGACTCATTGTCGTCCTCGGAAGTCATCTCCGAGTCGTAGCTGACCACGCTGTTCAGGCTCATCATGGCCGGGACGCTGAGCAGTAGGAGTACCACCCAGATGACTATGATGAGCTTGTAATGCTTGGTGACTGTGTTCGCTAACCTATCGAATACCATGAACGCGCCTCTTAAATCGGTTGGGTCGGGCAGCATTGAAGATATTTATAGAGTTGTTGTCACTACGAGAGTGACATGTCCGACATCATCGAGCACCTGATGCGACTAGGGATGAGCGAGTACGAGGCCAAGGCCTACATCGCCACCGTGGTGCTGGGCGAAGGAACGATAAAGGAGATAAGCGACGAGAGCAAGGTGCCTCGGTCCCGGGCGTACGACGTGATGGAACGACTTCTGGAGAAGGGGTTCGTGGAGGTCGGGAATACGAACCCCCGCTGCTACCGGGCTAACGATCCGGCCGAGGTGTTCGGCCACCTCATCGAGGACCTGGAGAAGGCAAGGGATGAGGTGGTCAACGCTCTGGAGGAGATCGGAAGCACCGCCGAGCAGAGGGACAACCCCATCTGGACGATCAAGGGGGAATGGGCCATAGACCACAAGGTGGCGGAGATGATGGATTCCGCCAAGAGGGAGGTGGTCATGATCAGCATACACAATGACTATCTGAGAAGGTATGCGAAGAACGTATCGGCCGCCTCGGAGGAGAAATCGGTATCCGTGGTCATAATCGAGAAGGCCGAGGACTTTATAGGACTATTAGGCAAGGCCAGGCTGTTATGCATCAGCAAGGGGAAGCTCAGTCCCCCCGAACCGTTCATCTCCCAGGCCATGGAGAGCCCGGACAAGGGTATGGAGTACGATGTCGAGTTGATCATGGTCTGCGATAGGGAGGTGTCCGTTATCTTGTCCAAGGAGCGGAGCGGCCACCGGGCCATCATCAGTAGCGGGACGGTGGTGGACTACTTCATCAACAGAATGATGGACCTCACGATCATGGAGGCCAAGGAGTGCGTTCAGGATGCGCGATCTAGGGGCGACGGGTGATCAGCAACTCGGCACAGGTCCAATTCATGCACAACCCTCTTTCTCCTGCTGTTCGGTGAGATAGCGCGAACCCTCAGAACCGTCGAGGATCGCTATATGGGACGGCGGTCTACCAACGCTCTCGCAGATTGGCTGATCTATGGAAAGTTCCCCGAAGCTCATTGTTAACGATACATTTCATTGATGATCAAGGTCAACACACCGATAATCGCGACGAAGGCCAGGAACAGCCCCCATGCGTCAGCGGCGAAGAGGATTTCGACATATCTATCCATGGCTTGACCGTACTGGAAGTAATCGTAATCAAAATCCTCCAGGGCAGGCATCCATAAGGCGTAATAAGAAACGACCCTACTGCCAGCCCAGAGCATGATACCGAACGCCCCCAGGGCCATGAAGAACTTGACGAACGCTTTAGGATCAGGGCCGGAGTCCTTATTGGTGGGATCAAATATCGTCCCCTCCAAGTTGATGTCCTGGTACCTAAATCTGCCTTTACTTTCCATCTCGTCATAGGCGTCATGATCGGACCTCGACATCACAGGATATCTAGCCGCGACGCCCCGAAATCTTTCGAAATGAACGTCTGTAACGATGTCCCCCACCAAAAATTGATGGGGGTGAGGGTTATAAAAAAGTTGGGCGAAACGTCCTGATCGGGACGGTTGTAACCGACGAAGATGGCTGGTACATGTTGGATTACAAGCACCTCGGCAAACCGACCACCTTCACGTTGAAGCTGTACATTGATGAAGAATTGATCACGGAGATAACGGTCACGGTCAAGCCCGCCAGTTTCTCGATGGTGATATTCGATCTCAGCGTCACCCCACCGGAACCACCGCCCCCGGAGGAGCCTCCTGTAAAACCGCCGAAGCCTCCGAAGAAGTGAAGAGGCCTAATAAACCCCTTAAAATTTTCATTTTTTATAACGGTATCGGTGAGAATATAGTGCTCCCGCCTGGATTAACACCCCATATTTACTGGT
>DAML01000018.1 GCA_002497075.1 Methanomassiliicoccaceae archaeon UBA472 | reverse complement strand
CACTGGGTATGGGGCGGAGGATGGCTCGCCACTTCCGACTTCATGGTCGACCTGGGCGGAGGATACGGAGCCCTTGACTTCGCCGGGTCCGGCGTGGTGCACGCCCTGGGCGGTCTGCTGGCGTTGGCTGCATGCATCGTGATCGGTCCGCGCCTTGGAAAATACACCAAGGACGGAAAGCCGCTGCCGATCCCCGGCCACAACATGACCATGGTCATGCTCGGGGGCTTCATACTCTGGTTCGGATGGTTCGGCTTCAACGCCGGCAGCACCCTGAGCGGCAACCAGCTGGTCATAGCCAAGATCTGCGTGACCACGGTGATCGCCGGAGCGGCCGGAGCCTTGACGGCGATGGCCTTATCCTGGAAGAAGGCGGGCACGGCCGATCTGGGTCTGACCGTTAACGGTATGCTCGGGGGATTGGTCGGCGTAACCGCCGGCTGCGCCTGGGTCGAACCGTGGGCGGCACTGGTGATCGGCGTCGTGGCCGGTTTCATAGTCTGCTACGGGGTCTGGTTCCTGGAGAGGAAGGGCGTGGACGATGTGGTCGGCGCGGTCAGCGTGCACGGCCTCAACGGGCTGTGGGGCCTGATCGCCCTGGGGATATTCGCTGACGGGACGTACGGCGTGTACGCGGTCGACGGCCCGCTAGTGACCGGCCTGCTGTACGGGAACGCCGGGTTCTTCGCCGTCCAGCTGATCAACGCCGCGGTGGTGGCCATGTGGGCTCTGGGCACTGGGTTCGCCCTGTTCTACGGGCTGAAGAAGACCGTGGGCCTCAGGGTCAGTCCGGAGGAGGAGCTACAGGGTCTGGACATCAGCGAGCACAACGTCTCCGCCTACCCGGAGATGGTGACCAAGGAGCTGACGATGAGCCAGGAGGTTCGGGAATGAAGATGGTACAGGCGATAATCCGCCATGAGAAGCTGGGCGACGTCAAGTCGGCCCTCTCCGAGATCGGAGTGGTCGGGCTCAATGTCACCGAGATACAGGGGCGCGGCGTGCAGAAAGGGGCGACCAGGCAATGGAGGGGGGCGGTCTACGACGTGGACCTCCTCCCCAAGATCAAGCTGGAGACGGTGGTGGACGATGCCATCGTCGACAAGGCGATCGATACTATCCAGCAGGCCGCCTTCACCGGGAGCATCGGCGACGGTAAGATATTCGTCTGGACCGTCGACCAGGTGGTCAGGGTGCGGACGAACGAGAGGGGCAAAGAGGCCATATGAGCTGACGATGAACGGTGATCTCACAAAATGAGGGGAGGGGTGTGCCCTCCCCTCCAAACCTTTTCGTTCCTTTCTCGCAAGACTTTATATCGTTGCTGTTGCGGATACGACCTTGATGTCACGGCCGAGGATCAACCTCCACACCCACACCCTCTATTCGGACGGGGACTTCACGGTCATGGAGGTCGTTCGTTCGGCATTCCAGGCCGGTCTGACGCATATCGCGATCACGGACCATTTCGAAACGTGCAAGATCATCAACCCCCTGAAGCGCATGGACTTCGAGCGTTACCTGAAGGACATCAAGGCCGCCCGGATGATGTACGAGGGGCGCATCAACGTGCTGGCAGGCGTTGAGATAGACACCAACCCGGAACGGTGCGACCTATACGAGCTGCCGTTCGATCTCCTGAACTCCCTGGACCTCATCCTCTTCGAGTACGTGGAGGACCCGCTGCAGGGCGGCATACCGCTGAACGAGCTGCGCTCCCTGACGAAGGACCTGAGGATCCCGTTCGGATTGTGCCACTGGGACATGGACCGTGTATACCGGGAAAGGGAGCCGTCCTGGCTCGCCGATAGGCTTGTGGACCTAGGGGCGTTCGTTGAGGTGCCGACGTCACAGCATTACGCTCGACAGGGTCGGTTCCTGTACGAGCATTCCGAACGGTTCTATCGCGCCTTCGACAGAAAGGTGAAGGTATCCATCGGCACGGACATGCACCATTCGCTGGGAGAAGTAGGAAACATCAGCCGCGGTCTGGACTTTTTACGTTCGAACGGACTTTGCGGGCAGCTGCTCTTCAACGGCAAGAAATGAAAATTAGGTAAGGAGTTTCAGAATCGGCCCATCTCGCTGGCCTGCTGCTTCAGCCTCTTTATCCTCTCGGCCATCGGCGGGTGGGTCATGAATATGGTGGCCAGCCCACCGCCACGGAACGGGTTCACTATGAACATGTTCGAGGAAGAGGGGTTGCCGAACCGGATGGGGTCGCGGCGGTTGCCGGCCTCCAGCTTCTCCAGCGCCCTGGCCAGGTGCATCGGGCGGCCGATGAGCTTGGCTCCCTCGCGGTCCGCCTTGTACTCACGGTTGCGGGAGATGGCCAGCTGCACGATCATCGCCGCTATGGGGGCGGTTATGCCAAGAACGATCGCTATGATCAGTCCGCCCTCGTTCCGGCGACCGCTGAACAACGACCCGTAGAGGGCGAACCGCGCCGCGAAAGATATGGCACCGGCGATAGTGCTGGCCACGCTCATGACCAGGATGTCCCGGTTCTTCACGTGAGCCATCTCGTGGGCCATGACGCCTGCCAATTCGTCATCGTCCAGCAGGCGCATGATGCCTTCCGTCGCGCAGACCACGGCGTTCTTCGGGTTGCGCCCGGTGGCGAAGGCGTTGGGGTTGCTGGTCGGGATTATCCCGACCTTGGGCATCGGAATACCGTTCATGGCCGCGATGTTGCGCACGATGCGGTAGAGCCGGGGGGCTTCCGCCTCGCTCACTATCTTTACACGGTACGACCACAGCACGATCTTGCTGGAGAAGAAGTAAGACACGAAATTTATCATGCCGGCCAGGACAAGGAAAACCAACGCTCCCAGCACCCAGTTCCCCAGGAACAGGGAACCTACCAGCCAGCCGATGGCCATGAACAGGCCGATCATGAACACGAACAGTCCAAAGGTCCTAATGGACGCGCCCATCTCTTTTCACCAGGCCATTATGATGAAGGGTTCTGTATTTAAGATTTGTTAGTGGTTCTATAAAAGCGTATCTCAGAAATGATAGGGCCAGCGTTCTTCGTCCGTTCTAGTAAGGATTATTACCGCGCAGGCCTTCGCCGTTCCGATACAAATGAGAGCTGTGGTGACCGGGGCCGCGGGATTCATCGGGAGCACTCTGACCGACCTGCTGCTGGCCGAAGGGCACGAGGTCGTCGGCGTCGACAACTTTGACGATTACTACTCGGGCAAGATGCGTTTCCTGAGCCGGCACCTGGAGAACAAGGACTTCAAGCTGATGGAGGTGGACATTCTCGACCTGGATGCCTTGCGGCAGAGCTTCGAGGACGCCGATGTAGTATTCCACCTTGCTGCGCAAGCGGGTGTGCGCATATCCGTGAAGGACCCGCTAAGGTCGCATCACGCCAACACCACAGGCACTTTGAATGTACTACTGGCCGCGAGGGACGAGAGCGTGAAGCGCGTCGTCAGCTCCTCATCGTCCTCCGTTTACGGCAATGCTGTGCGACTGCCAGCCAAGGAAACGGACCCGGCCGTGCCCATATCCCCTTACGCGGCGAGCAAGCTGGCGGCCGAATATTATTGCACGCTGTTCTACAAGCTGTACGGACTGCAGAGCGTTTCTTTGCGCTACTTCACTGTATACGGACCAAGGCAGCGTCCGGACATGGCCATACGCATCTTCACCGACCGCGCGTTGGACGGTTTGCGCCCTCAGATCTTCGGCGACGGGGAGCAGACCAGGGACTTCACCTACATTGCCGACGTGGTCAACGCCATCCGCCGCTGCGCGGACTGCCCCGACCCGAAGGGGGAGCCGCTCAACGTCTGCAGCGGTTCCACCGTGAGCGTGAATCAGGTGGTATCAGCGATAATGAAGGCGGTCGGCCGTGAGGACCTCAAGCCGGAGTACCTGCCGCCGCAGCCCGGGGACGTGGACCACACCTGGGGCGACAATTCCAAAGCGAGGGAGCTGCTAGGCTGGCAACCGAAGGTCAAGATAGACGAAGGGCTGAGCCGCTTCGTCGAGTGGTACAAAAAGGAAGGAAGGGTTTAGACAGCAACGTAAACGACGCTGCGGCCCTTCTGTTCCGCCCTGATAGCGCCCTTCTCCACCAGCTCGAGCAGCCTTTGGGAGAGCTCGTCCTCCTCCATCGGGACCGCCTTCAGCAGCTCGTGGAAGGTGCGTCCTTCGCGCAATTGTTCCATCAGCATCACCCGGGCGCGCTCGGCCATGACCTTTGCTTCGGCCACAGCTACCTCCTCCTGCCTCTCGGCGATTATGGAATCCAGGTACGCATCTAGCTTCTCGTGCACGGCCGCCTTGAACTTGCCAGCGTCCTCTTCCAACAGTCCGGAGAGCTCCATCGGCTCCATGTTCAGATCGCGAAGCTTGGCGACCCTCTGGCGGTAGCCGGAGGTCGGCTGACCTTCCACCGTTCCCAGGGTGGGAATGTAGCGTACCTCGAGACCCTTGAGGGAGACGTGAAGTTCCTCCAGCAGCTGGACCATTTCGGCCTCGTTCAGAACGTCGATCTCGTAGCCGGGGACCCCGGGTACCTTCCTGAAGCCCTTGCCCAGGAACACCGAATCGATCTGTCCGGGTGAGCTGCCGTCGCTGGAATAGATGACCCTGATGTACGCTTTCATGCCGATCGGGAGAAAATATTCTGAGTTGTCTATATAGTTTGGTATTCGGCCATTACAACCTTTTTATTCGCCGGAGGGCATGGGGAGTTCGTGAACAGGGAGATCGAGTTCGCCATGGACCTCTTCCGGGAGTACTACCGGAGGTCGCCGCCGCCAGCGCCGGACGATCTGAGGGACCGCGAGTTCGGCTTCATGTTCTTCGACCGCGAGTTCGTTCGAAGGCACATGGGCTTCCTGGAGGAGAACGACTACCGGCGGTTCCTGGTTAACCAGGTGCCCTCGCACGCTTACTATTCATCGGCCCTCTATCAGCGTCCGTCCGCGCCGACCATGGACCTCAAGGGCTGGAAGGGGGCGGACCTCATATTCGATCTGGACGCCGACCATATCCGAGGCGCCGAAGGGCTATCGTACGAGGACATGCTCGTTCTGGTCAAGAAAGAAGCAATGGCCTTGGTGGACCGCTACATCTTCGGTGAGTTCGGCTTCGACGAGAAGTACGTCCGGATAAACTTCTCCGGCGGACGAGGATATCACGTTCACGTCCGAGATCCCCGGGTGCGGACGCTGGGATCGCACGAGCGCGGGGAGATAATCGATTTCGTGGGCGGAACCGACCTGGACCTGGATAGCCTTTTCCCGTCCACCGCCAGCATGAAGAAGGACTTCAAGGAGAAGGTGAAGGTGGAGCGCGCGTACCGCGTCCCGGGCAAGGACGAGGGGGGCTGGCGGCGCTTCGGGCGTGGCGTAATGGAGAAGGTGGCCGCCGAGGTCGCCGTGATGAGCAATCAGGGCCTTCGCGAACGTTACCCGGCATTGCAGACGGCCAAGGACTCCACGCTGGACGACATGAGACGCTCGCTGCACGGCAAGCGCGGCGAGTCGACCGGACTGGACCTGATGATGCGCGAGGACAGCCTGGAATACTTCACCTCCGACCGGGTCAAGGAGCTGTTCATACAGATGGTGCTTCAATCCCTCAAGGAGCGGATGGCCGGCCAGATAGACGAGCCGGTCACCAGGGACGTGAAGCGCCTGATCCGCCTTCCCGGGTCGCTGCACGGCAAGACCGGGCTCAAGGTGGTCACCCTGGCCCGCGATCAGATGAACGAGTTCGATCCCCTACGGGACGCCGTCCCTGATTCGTTACCCGACAGAATGATCAAGGTGGTGCTGAAGCAACGCCTGGACATCCACGTCAAGGAATTCCAGGTGCGCGGCGAAGGAGCGATGGAGGTGCCGGCCTACGCCGCCCTGTTCCTCGTACTGCGGCGTTGGGCCGTTCTAGCCTGATGTGGGGTAAACCTTTATTAACCGTCCAGTGAATTATTCGCAGGGCCCCATGAAATACGACGCCGGGAAGCTTGAGGGAGGCTATCGCCTAGTTCATATACAAAGGACCAAGAAATCATTGTTCATAGCCCAGGCGGTAATCATCCTGGCCTTCGCCATATACCTCCTTTGGGCGGAAGGCGGGTTCAGCATGAAGCCCTTCTTCATCAGCGTCAACTCGTTCATCTATTTCGTGCTAATAATGGGCATCGTGGTCATGGTGGAAGGTTTCGTTTTCATCATACTGGAACTGCGCTTCATGAAGAGCCATAGCGCCAAGTTCCTGATAACCCAGCGCTCCGCCCGCTCCTCCGTGCTATGGGCGGTGGTTTCGCTGATCGCCATCCTGCTCCTCTGGGCCCCTATACTCCCGGAGATGCTGGACGCCAACATGGGGGCCAGCGGCAGCGTGTCCAGCGATTCCTCCACCGTGCCGGGGGTCACGACCATGTTCAACAGCGACCCCCTGGGCCTGGTGGAGGTAAACCACATCCTAATGGAGTCCGACGGGCAATTGGCCGAAGTGTTCATACTGACCGAGGCGAACTACAAGCTGTTCAAGGATGATGGCAAGGCGGTCCTGGGGGCGTACAGAATTAACGACGATTATAAGGCCGACCCGGAGATAGACGTTGATTTCCCGGCCACCAGACACAGCCGGTTCTATATCCTGGTGTATAGCGTGGACGATGCGCCAGTGACGATAAACTTCGACACCTCGCGCAACATCAACGCCTCCCTGGTGAACTACCTCTCCCCGATCCTGGCGGTGTTCCTGATCGGGAACACCGCGTGGGCGGTGTACATGTTCATGACCAATAAGAGGTTCAAGCAGGGCATCTACCGGTGAAGGGCGCAGCAGTATTGGCGCTCCTCCACCTTCCAACCCCTTTCCCTTATCTTTTTCAATGTCTCCGCTGAAGGCGAGGCCATGCCTTCGGCGCCTGTTTCGAGCGCTCTCAACTCCAGGCCCGGGTTTCCACGGGGGCGCATGCAGCCTATCAGCACCGTCCGGCCGTGAGAGCGGGCCTCTTCCACGCCCCGCAGCATACGGCCTTCCAGATCGTCCACCTTCTCCCCCATCGGGGCGAGAAGGATCACGCAGGGGACGTCCTCCCGGCACGCCTCCTTTATCGCCTCCATATCTCTTGCTTCCGTACCCGTGCCGAGGAGGACGTGCGGGGCCACTCTACCCGGGAAAGCCTGGCACAGGGCGCGGAAAGAGCGCAGGTACTTGTCGGGAGAACTGCCTAGGTGCATCCGGTGGCGTATGACATCCTCGTCGAGAACCAGGTCGAACGATACCCTGTCGGCCAGGCTCGACGCCAAAAGGTCAGCCTCTTCTTCGGAGACCAGGCCGGGGTGGATGTTCACCATGAGCCGGGTCGTCGTCTTGATCTTGCGTACCGCTCCGACGTAAGGGAGCAGCGGCACCTTGCCCTGGGCGTCGCATCCTCCGCTCAATAGGAACCCGGTACCCCCGCGGGAGCGGACGTCGTCGGCCAAGGCCAGCAGATGCTCCGGACCGGTCACGGGAGCCATGCCTTTCAGGAAGCGCCCCTGGCAATGCTCGCACATGAGCTGGCACTGGTCACCGGTCACGGAGAAGGACGGGAAGGCCTTTCCGGGCCGGTAAACGGCGATGGTCCGCATGATTGGCGGATGCTCTACCGACCAAAAGCTTTATTGGGTGAACCTCGTTCCTCGCCCGAGGCAACCCCGATGAAAGCTTTTCAGGTTACCGGCTCATATGATGCAAGCAGAGTGGGCTACCGTTCGAGCATGCAAAACTTCAGCGTCCAGGTGGCCGCCGTCGATGAGAACGCGGCCAAGGAGAGAGTATTGTCCGACCTGGGCAGCAAGCACCGCAAGAAGCGGGGAGAGATCACCCTGGCTGAGGTCAAGCCGCTGGCACCCGCTGACGTGACCGACCCGGTCGTGAAGCACCAGATCGGTGAGAAGTGATGAACGAGCAAGAGATGCGCCAGGCCATGGGCGCCCTGGAGGCCTACAAGGCCCAACTTGAGGCGATCAACGAGCAGGGCCAGCTCTTGCAGATGTCCCTGGAGGACTATTCCCGGGCCAAGGACACGCTGGAAGCGGTGGCCAAGGGACAGCCCGGCGAGGAGGTCCTCATGCCGGTGGGAGGCAGCGCTTACGTCTATGCCTCCATAGCCCGCAACGACCGTGTGCTGGTGGGAGTTGGAACTGGCGTTTCCCTCGACAAGCCGATGGAGGACGCCATCGCCACCGTCGAGGTGCGCATCGGAGAGCTGATGGACGCCCTGAAGAAGATCAGCGAGAGCCGCACTGTCGTCGAGTCCAAGATGCAGCAGCTCTCCCAGATGGTCCAGCAGGAATACCAGAGGATGCAGCAGGGCCTGAAGTGAAGGGGCCATGTTCGATTCCCTGAAGAAGATCCTCGGCCTCAGCAAGAAGGACATAGAGCCTTCGGCCAAGGTCGAGGAGGTCGTCGGCGACTCCGGGAAGAAGATCTCGGAGAAGGACCTTGACGACCTGCTCTGGGAATTGGAACTTGTTCTTCTAGAGGCGGACGTCGCCCTCCCCATAGTCGAGGAGATAAAGGCGTCCGTCAGGGCGGACCTTCTCGGCAAGCGCGTGGACCGTTCGTACCGCGTGGAGGACGCCATCGAGATGGCCCTGAAGAACGCCGTGCGCACCGTCCTCAAGGGAAGCGAGTTCGATTTCGACTCCTTCATAGCCGCGCACGAGAAGCCGGTCATCGTCATGTTCTTAGGAATAAACGGAACTGGCAAGACCACCGCCATCGCCAAGCTCACCAAGCGCCTGCAGGGGCAGGGCTTCAGTGTTGTTCTTTCAGCGTCAGACACCTTCCGGGCCGGGGCGATCGAGCAGATTACGATCCATGGCGACCGCCTGGGAAGCAAGGTCATAAAGCACCAGGCCGGGGGAGACCCTGCGGCGGTGGCGTACGATGCGCTTGAACATGCCAAGGCTCGCAAGAGGGATGTCGTTCTTGTCGATACCGCCGGCCGAATGCAGACCAACGCCAACCTCATGGACGAGATGAAGAAGATCAAGCGCGTGGTGAAACCTCATCTCACCGTCTTCGTCGGCGACTCCCTGGCTGGGAACGATGCCATCGAGCAGGCCCGTACGTTCGACAAGGAGATCGGCATCGACGTAGTAATTTTAACAAAGATAGACACCGACGCCAAGGGCGGCGCCGCGCTGTCGATAGCCCACTCCATCAAGAAGCCCATCGCCTTCCTGTCCACCGGGCAGGGATACGATGACATAATAAAGTTCGACAGCCAGTGGATGATCGACCGGCTGTTCAACGAAAAGAAGGAGTGAAGAGGTTTTTCAGGCCTGGAACTGGCTACCGCAGCATAGCGCCGCGAGCACCACAGCGAACACCTTGGTGTCCTCGACCAGATTGTCGATGACGCAATACTCGTTCGGCGTGTGCGCCAGCTCCTCGATGGTCTGCCAGACGTAGGCGTTCATTCCCGCCAGGCGGAAGAAGTTGGCGCAGGTGCCACCGCCGATCCCGACCGGCTTCGGCTCTATGCCCTTGACACGCTTCACCGCCCACTTCAGGGCCTTCATGCCCTCTCCTTCCAGGTCCGACGGCGGACCGCTGCGGGTCTCCTGCACCGTCTCCATCTTGATCTCGGTTCCGGTCTTCTGCTCGAATATGTCCAGTACGGCGGTTATGTCGCTGCGCAACGCGTCGATATCATACTGCGGCAGTATGCGGCAGTCGAAGTAGAAGACGTCCTCTCCGGGGATGGTGTTCACGTTCCCCACCGTCTGCAGACGCTTCGTTGGTTCGAAAGTGCAGCGGTCCGGGGTGAACAGCTCGTCGCGGCCGTTGTACTTGCGGTGCAGGAAGTCCTGAAGGAAAACGATGAGCTCCGATCCGACGCGCATGGCATTGGTTCCCAGGTCCGGACGGGAGGCGTGCACCTGCTTTCCGGTGACGGTGAACTTCAGCCAGAGTATATGCTTCTCGGCGATCTCCACCTCGTCCCCGCGGGGCGTTCCGTGGTCAGGAACGAACATAATGTCGCCCTGCTTGAACACGCCTTCCTTGAGCAGGAACTTGATGCCGCGCTCGTTGCCCATCTCCTCGTCGGCCACCAGGACCAGTCCGAGGGAGCGCTCCATCTCCACGCCCATGCCCATTAAGGTCTCAGTGGCGAAAAGCCCGGCGATGAGCGCCTGGCCGTTGTCCTCGGTCCCCAGTCCGTACAGCTTGCCGTCCACCAGCCGCGGTGAGAACGGCGGCGTGTTCCAGGAGTTGAGGTCGCCCGGCGGGACGGTGTCCATGTGCGCCACGATCCAGACCGTCTGGTCCGACCTTCCCTTCTTCTTGGCCACGATGTTCGGCCTGAGCCGCAGCCTGACCCTCTCGTCCAGGGCGTCGTACATCTCCACGTCGTCGAACTTGGAGTGGTCCAGGATGTCCCTGAGGTAGCGTGACCTTTCCAGCTCGCCGCTCCCTCCGCTCTCCGGACCGATGGCCGGTATCCTAATGAGCTCGCTGAGGGCCTCGACCATCTCGTCCCGGTGGGACCCTACTTGAGCCAGCAACTGTTCCAGACTGGGCATTGGAATCGACAATAATTGATATCGCCATTATAAAATGTATTGGTAAAGGGGTTTAGACGCGGATGGCCATGGACACCGCGTTCCCGCCACCTAGACAGAGCGTCGCCATTCCGGTCCTCTTTCCCTTGTCCTTCAGTGCGTAGATCAGGGAAGTTAAAACGCGGGCCCCGGAGCAGCCGATAGGGTGCCCGAGGGCGATGGCCCCGCCGTTCACGTTGAAGCGGTCCTCCGGAACGCCGAGCTCCTTGCGCACTGCCACGGAGGCGGTGGCGAACGCCTCGTTGTGCTCGAACAGGTCGAAATCGCCGATCTTCATGTTCATCTTGTCCAGAAGTTTCCGGGTCGCCGGGATGGGCGCCTCCATGATCCACTCCGGGCGGGTTCCGCCGGTGGCGTAGCCCATGATCTCCGCCAGAGGCTTGATGCCCCTGGTTTCGGCGAAATCCCTTGAACAAACGACCAAGGCGGCAGCCCCGTCGCTAAGCTGCGAGGCGTTCCCGGCGGTGACCACGCCATCCTTCTTGAAGGACGGTGAGAGCTTGGCGAGCGCTTCGGGCGTGGTATCGGGGCGAATGCCCTCGTCCTTGTCGAAAACGGTGTCGCCCTTCCTTCCCTTGATGACGACAGGCACTATCTCCTTGTCGAACCGCCCTTCGGACTGCGCCCTTTGCGCTTTCTGGTGCGACTGGAAGGAGAGTAGGTCGGCCTGCTCCCTGGTCACGTTGAACCTTTCGGCCACGACCTCGGCGGTTATGCCCATGTGCGTGTCGTTGAATATGTCCCACAGCCCGTCGTGGACCATGTGGTCCACGACCTTGTTGTCGCCCAGTCGGTAACCGAAGCGGGCCTGCTTCAGAAGGTACGGGGCGGCGTTCATGTTCTCCATACCCCCGGCCACGATGACCTGGTACTCGCCGGCCTTGATGGCGTTGGCGGCCAGCATGACCGCCTTCATACCGGAACCGCAGACCTTGTTGATCGTGGTGGAACCGATCTCGTACGGCAGTCCGGCGCCTACGGCGGCCTGCCTTGCCGGGTTCTGTCCCAACGAAGCCGAAAGAACGTTGCCCATCAGGCATTCCTCCACGTCCTCCGGCTGCAGACCGGAGCGTTTGACCGCCTCCTTCACGACGGTCGCGCCCAGCTGTGTGGCCGGCACGTCCTTGATGGTCCCGTTGAACTTGCCTATGGCGGTCCTTGCCGCACTGATGATGACGACTTCCTGCATGATCTTTCACCCCGCCAGGCAGCTGGTCGGGTTTTTCTTCTCATAGAGCGACGGGGTATAAATCTATGTCGATTACGCCCTACGGCTGATGTCGTTCCAGGCCCATGCGCTTGAGCGGTTTCCCCAGGTGGCGGCGGGCGCACACCGGCGGTTCGAACCACCCTGGAGAGATGTTCCTGGTCACCTCTTCCCTGGTCGGCTCGAGGTCGTTCTTCTTCCCGCACTTCTTGCAGCGGTAACCGCCCGCGGATCCAACGGACTTCGTAGAACCGCCGCAAACCGGGCAGCGGGGGTTGGCCACTTTCCTTAGCTCGGGAGCGGCGGAGATGATCTGGAACTTCTCCACGTTCAGCGTCCTTGGTTCCGCCCTGAGCTCGCCGAAGAGGCGAAGCCGGTCGCCCGGTCTCAGCCCTCGCACGACGTCCCGGAACTCCTTGGTAGGCTCATACGCCGCGCAGTCCAGACGCCCTTTCGATGTGTCGACCTGGAAGATGACGTGGCCTCCAGCGACGGTGCGCGGCGGTCCGCTCACGGTGGCCAGGAAATCATAGGAGCGGTCCGGCAGGTTCGGTTCTTGACGGATAAGATGGTCGTCGGTGCCCTGGTTGCTGAGGAACATGATCCAGCGGGCGGGTGGTTCCGAGCGCAGGCTGAAGACGGCGGCCATGAGCTCCTTGGGGTCGTCCCCTCTGACGCCGAAGAGCACCGGGCAGGGCGTATGCGGCGATATCGCCCTCCTTCCCGTATGGTGGTCGAAGTTGTTGAAGGTGCTCGGGTATCGGAGGTCCATCTCCTTCACCGAGAGGTCGTCCAGATACCGTGGAGAGCCCCACCTCCCCTTCTCTCTGTATGTTATGATCTCGTAAGTATAATCACGGGGCCTCCAGGCCATGGCCGCGGACGCTCCGATGATCCCCCGGCCGCCTTCCCAGCCTACCATGTCGGCCCCGATGAGCTGCAGCTCCCGCAGGGTGTCCTCCTTCCGGACGATCTGGCGGACCGCGTTCCAATACAGGCTTTGAGCTGGCTTTTTCTCGCTAACGACCAGTCCTGGACTGGCGTCCTCCGTGGTCCTGGACCACTTGCCGACGACCTTCTCCGCCACATCCAGAACGAGATCTCGGTCGGCCTCCTCGTACATCCTCTTGTAGCTGTAAACGGGGGCACCATCTATCTCCCCGATCATATCGCACTCCCCCCGGCCGACGCCGAAGCGTATGCAGAGCGCCCCGTTCCCCCGGGTCTTCCAGGGGACCGCGGGATTCAGCCTTACCAGTCGAGGCGGGCCGATCAGGTCGTACACGCCGAGGGCCTTGATCATCTCGGTGGCGAGGAAGGTGGTGCACATCGATTCCAGAGAATCGGTGTCGTCGAAGGCTACGAACATGCTGTTCCGGCGAGCGGGTTGGGCCTTAAAGTAACTTTCACTGAGGTGAAACGTTGAATACTAGGATTTTCGATTTCCCCCATCATGCCCAAGCCGTTCAACGTGGAAAGGGGTCTGGAGCTTTCGGTCCTGACGATCGTGTTAGGAGCTGCTCTTCTGTTCTTAGGAATATCAGACGCTTTGGATTGGGCGGTCGATCTGAAAGGGTGGGGCTTCTATGCCGGAGCCGTCGGGGTGATCGCTCTTATCGTCGGGGTGATCTGGATTATCTCCATTATTCAGAGGATGAAGAAGTTCGATGTGCTGATTAAGGAGAAGAGCAAGGCGGTCTTCGTTAGGTCTCTCGACGATATCGAATACACTGCGTGGCGTCTTCCTGCGAGGTATGATGCCCTTCTAGCTCAGAAGAAGAAAGATATGGGAGTGAAATAGAGGGGGACCCCATCGTTTCCTATGGAATGTTTTTTCTTACTTCGTTCCCTGGCCGATCGATTTTTTGATAAGAAGGACGTTTTTTAATAGTTTTATACTATATATAATATAATCAATAAAAATCGATTATCTATCTACTATATCTCGACTCAACTGCACTTGAAACGTCCTTTATTCCAGGCAATGAATACAAACGGTCCATCACCTTCTCCAGATCATCCTCATGACATCTGAACGTAACTTCAGCCATGTCAGAATAGATGACCGACTCGACGAAGTAATCATCATAAAGCCTGGATATCTCGATCGCCGCTCTCTTTCCGTTCTCGGCTTTAAAACGAACAACGACCGGAGGACGGAAGAAGGACTGCATAGCCTCCAGCAGCTCTTCTATCCCATCTCCTGTTACTGCCGAAACACCTATTACCGATAGAGGATCGAGGACATCATGAATAGTGGTGATCATCTCGGTAAGACGATCAGGGTCCTGGTCCATCTTGTTCAATGCCACCAGCAGCTTTCCGTTCAGCACACCCTTTCCAAGGATGTCCTGAACTGCCAAAACTTTGGAGCTTACATTGAACAGCGGTTCCGAAGAATCAATGACCAGCACCACGAGATCAGCGGTGAACACATCCTGCAAGGTGTTCCTGAACGACTCGACCATGAAGTGGGGAAGGTCCTTCAGAAATCCGACCGTGTCGGTCAGCAGTATCTTGGAGGAACCGACCCGTCTGGTAGTGGTACCTAACGTAGAGAACATCCTGTCGGCCACCAGGACCTCCTCCCCGGTCAACCGCCTCATCAAGGAGGACTTACCGGCGTTCGTGTATCCGGCCAGGCACACAGTCCGGAAGCCCTTGAAGCGGCGCATCCCCCTTCGAAGGTCCCCGTCCCTGGCCAGGGACCTCAGCTCCTCGTCGATCTGAGCAATCCTGCGCCTGATCACATTGTAATAAACATCCACCTGGTACTCCCCGCCTCCCAGGAATCCAGGGTGCTCGCCGGCCTTGGCGCTGTGCACCCATTCCCTCATCAAAGGCACCTGATAACGCAAACGGGCGAGCTCAACCTGCAGCTTCGACTCACGCCCCTCAGCCCTGCTGGTGAAGATATCGAGAACGACAGCGATCCTGTCCAGGCACTCCACCTTCAGACCGTTCTCAAGATTGAAGTGCTGGGGCGGATCGAGCTCGCCGTTAATGACCATCACGTCAACCGGTCTTTCGACCAGCAGATCCCTCAGCTCGTTGAACTTCCCCCGTCCCAGGAAATACGTCTTATCGGGCCTGGTGCGCCGCTGCATTACTACATAAATAACATCTATGTCCGCCGACCGGCAAAGCTCCTCTATCTCTGCTGTGTCCCGGTCCAGGCTTATCAACGCACCCTTCTTCAATGCAGGCGACCCTCGCACCCCCATCCCCTCCGCCTCATTTACCTTATTTGGTAACAGACCCCAAAGGCGTTCCATATGAAATAAAGGGGTGGGGGCGTCATCTGGAACGGAAACATCGCCCTTTCTTACTTCCCCGTTAAGGGATAAAAGTAAGGTTCTAGTAAATAGACGCATAATGTCCTTTTCCTTACTTCGCATGACCTTCATCCGTTCGAGAGGGTCGAGAGGGGCATCATGGAATCCAACATATTCACTCAGCATATGGACCGCAGGCAGATCTTCAAGAAGAACAACCGGGAGATCCTGCGCCCCTCTTACATACCGGACGTACTGCCGCACCGCCAGGAAGAGATCAACTCCCTCGCGTCGGTGCTGGTGACCGCTCTGAAGGGCGAGCGTCCTAGCAACATCCTCATCTTCGGCAAAACAGGAACGGGCAAGACCGCCTGCGTAAAGTTCATCGGCAACGAGATCAGGAAGGCCGGGGGCGATGAGGCGAAGGTCACCTTCATCTACATGAACTGCGAGGTGGTGGACACCTCCTACGGTGTTCTGCAGAACATTGGCAACCAGTTCGTCAAGGACTTCGATCAGCGCATACCGTTCACAGGGCTCAGCATAATGCAGGTCTATAATATGCTGAGGGACAAGCTGGACGAGCAGAACCACGTCATCATCATCGCCCTGGACGAGATAGACAAGCTGGTGTACAAAAGCGGGGACGACGTGCTCTATCACCTTTCCAAGATAAACGACGACCTGAAGAAGGCCCGAGTATCGATAATAGGCATCTCCAACGATCTGCTCTTCACCGAGATGCTGGACCCCCGGGTACGCTCTAGAATGGAGGGAGAGAAGATGGTCTTCCCGCCCTATAACGCCGACCAGCTGAAGGACATCCTGCGGCAACGGTCGTCGCTAGCCTTTGACGAGGGAGTGCTCGAGGAAGCGGTAATACCGTTGTGCGCCGCCTTGGCCGCCCAGGAGCACGGAGACGCCCGGCGCGCCCTGGACCTGCTGCGCATTGCCGGAGAGATAGCGGAAAGGGACAACTCGGAGAAGGTGCAGGAGCTTCACGTTCTGAAAGCGAAGAACAAGATGGAGCTGGACTGCGTGAGCGAGGCGATCCGGACGCTGCCGACGCAATCCAAGCTGGTCCTCATGTGCATAGTCACCAACGTGGAGCGGGGGACGGAGAAGCTGACCACCGGGGATGTTTACGAAACGTACAAGGAAACGTCACGCATCCTTGGCATGGGCCCGTTGACGCAGAGGAGGATCACCGACCTCATCTCCGAACTGGACATGATGGGCATAATTCACGCCCGGGTGCGCTCCTTCGGACGCGGGGGACGGACCAAGGAGATAGACCTGGGCGTTCCGCTGGCGGAAACGAAGAAGGTGCTGGAGGAGGACGAGGTGTTCCTCGGGCTGAAGCACTACAAGCTGAAGAACCAGACCACTTTGATGTGATCACTTCTTGCGGCGCAGCTTATCCTTTATCCTGGCCCAGACGTCGATGCCGCGCTTCTGAAGCATCATGCCGGTCAGGTCCAGGGCCAGGGGGACCGCGACGATCAAAGCCAGAACCACCACGATGCCGGTCTTGCTGTTGTCCGGGGTGCTAGCCGGCATATTGCCGTTCACCCACAGCTTTATCAACCCGAGCCAGGGGAGCTCGGCCTTGGCCTCTCCGACTATCCACTCGTCCATCACCGGCTCGCGGCAGATGGCGGAGGTGGATTGGTCGTATATGCCGACGTACTGTCCGCCGGTGAATATGATGTTGTGGTCGCCCATAGTGATTATGCCGTCATGGTCCAGGTTGCGGTCGGCGTAGTAATCCAGCAGGGAGGACAGGTCCACTCTCAGCACGGCCGATCTGTATCCGACATCGTAGACCTCCACCACATCGGTGAGATCCCACCACCGGCCTTCCTCCGAAAGTCCGTTCCCCCACTTGTCCTCAGGCAGGGCGGCCAGGGAGGGCACATCGAAGCTGCTCGACGTGGAGTTATACTCCAGGCGCAGCATGGCCCGGTGAATGATCGGGGTGTAATCCGACCGACCGTAACGCTCGTAGACGATGACGTCGCCGTAATCGCCGAAGGTGCGATGCCCGTCCAGGTAGCTATCCACGTACGTGCGTACCTCAGAGCCGTCCGAGGACTGGACGATCACCAGGTCCCCGGTGTCTATCACGCCCAGGTAGCTGCGTTCGTCGCTGTGCTGCATGCTCGCCGATTCCACGACGTACACCGGAGGCCACATGCCGGCATAGATGAACACCGCCAACAGCAGCAGGGCGATGATCAAAAGCCCTCCGACCAGCACCTTGTAAGGCTTCAACACCCCCAACAGCTTACCAGACATATCGGACAATGGAGCACTTTACCAACTTACCTGTAATTAAGAGTGCCGAACAAGGGATTAATATCACGCGGCCGCATGCGGGAGCGATGAGCAACAGGCCGGACAACGACACCTACTTCATGCGCATGGCCGAGCTGGTGGCCACCCGTTCCACGTGCCTGCGACGCCAGGTCGGCGCGGTCATAGTCAGGGAGAAGAGGGTCCTGACCACAGGGTACAACGGCGCACCGCGCGGTCTACGGCATTGCGAAGAGGTGGGCTGCGTCCGCCAGCAGAACAACGTGGAATCCGGCACCAGGCACGAGCTGTGCCGCGGAGTGCACGCCGAACAGAACGCCGTCATTCAGGGGGCGTACTTCGGCGTGAGCATCAAGGGAGCGACGATTTACACCACCAACTTCCCCTGCGTGCTCTGCTCGAAAATATTGCTTAACGCCGGGATCGAGGAGATCGTCTACCTAGACACGTACGTGGACGAGCTATCGAGACAGATGTTGGAAGAGGCGGGGATCACGGTTAGGCGTTACGAAAGGCCGTTATTATAATCATATAATATATAATTTTATTATCATTTATTAAAGCGCGGTCGATTCCTATGTTAATTTTTATCATTCAAATGCTGGCGTCAAATTGAAAATTCCTCCAAGGAATCACTATTGTCGACCTCCGAAGCTTATTTTATCAGCCAATCGGGCCCGGATTAGCAAATTGTTTATATACTTTGATTAAATTCCCAGAATAACCTTCCGGGGAGACACCTGTGAACAGATCTGACATTCTTCTCCAAGTAAAGGACGCCGAGTCCAAGGCGCAACAGATCGTCAAGGAGGCGGAAGACAAGCAGAGGTCCACCGTGACCGCTGCCCGCAGAGAGGCCGCCACCCGTGTGAACGAAGCCGACGAGAAGCTTAGGGCCGAGTACGACTCCAGGTTCGCCAAGGAGCGCGAGAGCATCGCCTCCGAGAAGCAGGCCTACCTGAACAAGGGAAAGGAAGAGGCCGCCGCCATCAAGGCCAAGGCCGAAACCAAGGTCCCCAACGTTATTACCCATCTAATGCAGAGCTTCGAGAGGACTTTAGATGTTGCTGCCAAAACAAATGACTAGGGTCCTAATTGTAGGATCCCGAGGAGCATTGAAGGACACCATCGAGGTGCTCTATCAGCTCGAGTCAGCCCACCTGATAGATTTCAGCGCGGAGGAGGAAGGTTTCTCTCTTGGTGCCCCCCTGCCCGAATCGTCCGAGGCCTCCCAGAAGCTGCTCAAGCTGAGGTCCTTAGAGAAGGACATGGGCATTGACGATGAGGACGTCAGGGGCCAGATGGACATCTCCCAGATCGAGGAGGACCTGACCCAGACCATAATCGGGCTGGAGGCCGAGATCACCGGAGCCACCGAGTCCAAGAACCGGGTCGCCGTCCGCATCAACGAGCTGGAGGCCGATAAGGCCGTACTGCAGAACTTCCAGGCGTTGCCGCTGAACCTGGAACTATACCGTGATTACGATTCATTGAAGGTCTTCACCGGCAAGGTCCGCGGAGACCCCACCGCCGCGCTCAAGGCCGCCGCGCCTCAGAGCGAGGTCTTCATCTCTGAAAACGGCGACTTTGTCGCTACATTCGTCACCAAGGCCCAGGCCGACGAGGCCCAACGGGCGCTGGTACAGTTTGGCTTCACCGAGGTCCCCGCACCATTGGACAGCGGTTCACCGCAGCAATTGGTGGCCAAGACCGACGAAGAACTGGTCGCCCTCAGGTCCAGCTTGGACGAGGCGGAAAAGAAGCTTGACAACCTCAAGGAGAAGCACGCCACATTCGTCAAGGCGGCCGACGAGCACCTCAGCATCATCGTCGAGAAGGCGGAAACGCCCTTGCGCGTTGGGACCACCGAGTACACCTTCGCCATGGACGCCTGGGTACCGACATCGGAGATGCCCAGGGTGGAGAAGGCCATTACCGAGAGGCTCGGTGGCAAGGTGCACCTCGAGACCATGGAGGTCATGGCCCGCCGGGAATCCCATAGCCACCACGAAGAGGAAGAGGAGCACCACGAGACCAAGGTGGAAGAGATACCCTCCAAGTTGGAGAACAACAGGGTTGTGAAGAAGTTCGAGTTCATGGCCCAGATGCTCTCCACCCCCAAATACAGGGAGCTCGACCCCACGTTCACCATGATGATAACGCTACCCATCTTCTTCGGTCTGATGGTGGGAGATATAGGATACGGCATACCATTCATCATCCTCGGTTGGATAGGCCTTAAGAAATGCGTCACCAACGAGTGGAGGACCATATCCACCCTGCTGTTCTTCGGCGGGATCTGGGCTTCCATCTTCGGCATTTTCCTGTTCGGGGAAGCCTATGGTATACATTTCGCGGAACAGCACCACGACATGAGCTGGTCCTCGTTGCTGGGCGTTCACCTTCCTCACGAGATCGCCATCGGCGGCTTCGAGATCCCCCTAGGCATCTACAGCAAGCTGCACAACGTGAAGGAAATCCTATACATGACCGTGTGGATAGGGATCGCCCACCTGTTCATGGGATTCTGCATCGGCTTCTACAACAAGTCCATCAGGTACGGTCTGAAGCATGCCGTCGTGGAGAAGATAAGCTGGCTGATGATCCTCATTGGTGGGGCGCTGCTCCTGCTGTTCATGGTCGACGCCATGATACGCGGTATCGAGGTATCGCTGATGGATATTCGCATGCTCGTGGCCATCCCGCTCATGCTGGTCGGCGTGGTCATGGCCTACCTGGGCGAGGGGGCGGGAGCGATATTGGAACTGCCCGGGCTGATGGGCAATATCATATCCTACACCCGTCTGGGCGCCATAGGGATGTCCAAGGCCGGTCTGGCCTTGGCATTCAACACCATCGCTTTCGAGGTGATGTGGGGGCATGACTTCCACGTCATTGGCTCGAACAGCGGTGACACTATTATGCTCATCGCCGCATTGGGAATCTTCCTGATCGGCCACCTGACCATATTCGTGCTGGCCATCATATCGGCCGGATTGCACAGCCTCAGGTTGCACTACGTAGAGTTCTTCATGAAGTTCTACGAGGGCGGCGGTGTGGAGTTCAAACCCCTCAAAGTGATTCGTAAGTATACGACGGAGAAAAACGGAGTAAGTGAGTAAAATGGCAGACGCAGGTTTGATAGCAATGAGTGCAGCCGTGGCAGTGGCAGTGACTGGATTGGCATCGGCATGGGCTGAGAAGGAGATAGCCTCCGCAGCCGTGGGTGCCATGGCCGAGAACGAGAAGCTCTTCGGTAAGGGTCTTATCCTGACCGTTATCCCGGAAACCATCGTCATCTTCGGTATGGTCGTCGCGATTCTGCTCTGGCTAAACATGTGAACGGTGCGGAACGCACGGGAACGTACAAAGGACAAGAGGCCGACGCATGGCATTGGATGAAGTGATAAGCAGCGTAACGGAGAGCGCCCAGGCCAAAGCCGGGGAGCTGTCCGCAGAGGCGGAGAAGGAGCGGGCCGCCATCCTCAAGCAGGCCGACGACAAGATCGCCGCGAAGAGGCTGGCACAGCAGAAACAGCTGGAGGCCGCTCTGAAGCGCCTCAAACAACAGGAATTATCCAGTGCCGAGCTTGAAGCGAAGAGGATCGTCCTGAACGCCAAGAAGGATGTGATGGACAGATCTTTCCAGGAGGCCCTTAGCTCACTACTCAACATGGACGAAGGCAACCGAGGCAGAATGTACCGAAAGATACTGGATGGCGGCAAGACCGTCATCCGGTCTCCCAAGGTATACTGCCCGCGGGGCGAGTCCAAGTTGATCAGTGGGGTGGCTGGCTTGGGAAAGGTGGAGGAGACCGACATGGAGACCGGGCTAATCCTGGAGGATGCCACGGGCAAAGTGCGGTTGGACTACCGTTTCCGGGTAATCCTGGAGAGTGTTTGGGACAAGGAACTGAAGAAAGTCTCAAACATATTGTTCGGGTGAAAGGATGTTGTCTATTTGGGGTAGTAAGGGTAATTACGCCTACGTGACCGCCAGGGTCAAAGCAAAGAAGAGCCTGCTAATCTCGAAGGACAACTACCCCAAGCTAATGCTGATGGACCTGAACGAGATAGGCCGCTTCCTTGGTGAGACACAGTATCAGGTCGAGATGACCGAGCTGGCCACCAAGTATGACGGCGTTAATCTCATCGAGCTCGGCACCAGCAGGAATTTGGCCAGGGTGTTCACGGACATCCTGAACTTCAGCAAAGGGGACCTCCGCAACATGCTGGAGCGCTACCTGATGCGCTGGGACTATTGGAACATCAAGACCGTGCTCCGCGGTAAGTACTATGGGGCTTCCATGGAAGACATCCAGGAGGACATAGTCGCGGCCGGCAAGTTCGACGAAGGATACATTAACCTCCTGATATCCCAAGAGGGCGTGGAAGCGGTCCTTAAGGAACTGAAGGAGACCCAGGGTCTGGAGATCCCGGACGAGGTCATAGAGGAGTACCAAACCACCCAGACACTGGCTCCCATAGAGGATTACCTGGACAAGCTTTACTTCGCCGAGGTCCTGGCCTGCGTGAGGTGCCGGGGCAGGGCCGAGAAGCTGTTCAAGCAGTTCTTGCGCAAGGAGGTGGACGTCACCAACCTGATGACGCTCCTTAAGCTCAAGAAGGAAGGGCTCACCCCGAAGGCCCCACAAAAGTATTTCATCGAGGGCGGGGAAGAACTGCAGATCGAGACCCTGGAGGAGCTCAGCAAGGCGGAAAACATGGAACGTCTGATGAGCGGTCTTATCAAATTTTCATTTTACGCGGACATAAAGGAGGCGCTGGAGGAGTTCAAACAGACCGGCTCGCTGAGCCCGGTCAGCCTGGCGATGCAGCGCCACCTCTTGCGGAGTTCAGGAAAGTTCTCGCACATATATCCGCTGTCGGTCCTGCCCATAATGGACTACATGCTCCGCAAGAAGCAGGAAGTCGACAACATAAGGATAATCGCGAGATGCAAGGAGAGCGATCTGGGACCGGACCAGATAAAGAAGCTGTTGGTGATGTGATGGACATTGCGGTATTAGGCAGCGACGAGTTCGTGTTGGGATTCCGGCTGGGCGGCGTGAAGCGCATTTACACCGCTAAACACAACGATTACGAGGCCAAGGCGCTGGAGCTCATAGCTGACAGCAGCATTGGCGTGCTAGCGATCGATTCCTCCGACCTGGAGCTATTGAGCCCCAACGCGAGGAGGAAGGTAACTGAGAACATCGCCCCCGTCGTGGTGATGGTGGGCAAGGCCGAGAGCGACCTTAGGGAGAAGGTAAAGCGGGCCATCGGTGTTGATCTGTACAAAACTAATTGAGGGGTTTGACATGGGAAAGGAAGGCGTGATCTATAGAGTTGCAGGGCCTGTCGTTACGGCGGTCGGCATTTCGCCTAGGATGTACGACGTTATCCTGGTGGGCAAGGAACAGCTCATGGGAGAGGTCATCAAGATCGTGGGCGACAAGACCATCATTCAGGTGTATGAGGATACCTCAGGTGTGCGACCGGGAGAAAAGGTCGTCGATACCGAGCAGCCCCTCGTGGCCGAGTTGGGACCCGGCCTATTGTCTAGCGTTTACGATGGTATCCAGAGGCCGTTGCCCGTCCTGATGGACAAGATGGGCAACTTCATCGAGAGGGGAGTAACCGCCCCCGGTCTGGACCACAACCTGAAATGGCCGTTCACCCCCGTGGTGAAGCAGGGCGACAAGGTTACCGAGGGACAGATCATCGGTACCGTTCCGGAACGCGCCATCACCCACAAGGTCATGGTGCCCCCGGGCATCAGCGGCACCGTGGATATGATCAAGTCCGGCGAGTTCACCGTTGACGAGATCGTGGCGGTCATCGACGGAAAGGAGGTCAGAATGATGCAGAAGTGGGCGGTCAGGCGCGGCCGGCCCTTCGCCAAGAAGACGGCCCCCGAGGAACCGCTCATCACCGGACAGAGGGTCTGCGACACCCTGTTCCCCCTGACCAAGGGCGGGACGGCTGCCATCCCTGGCGGTTTCGGAACCGGAAAGACGGTTACCCAGCAACAGCTGGCCAAGTGGTCCAACGCTGAGATAGTCGTTTACATCGGTTGCGGCGAGCGCGGCAACGAGATGACCGAAGTCCTGACGTCCTTCCCGGAGCTGAAGGACCCCAAGACCGGCAAGCCCCTGATGAATCGAACGGTCCTTATCGCCAACACATCCAACATGCCAGTGGCGGCCCGTGAGGCGTCCGTCT
>DAML01000028.1 GCA_002497075.1 Methanomassiliicoccaceae archaeon UBA472 | reverse complement strand
CCGGACCGGGGGAGGTGGAGCGGTTGCCGCCAGGTGCGCGCACCTTGACGTGTATGCCATCGATACCCTTCTCCTTGGCGATCTCGGCCACCTTCTCCGCGGCCCTCATGGCCGCGTATGGCGAGGACTCGTCCTTGGCCGCCTTGACCACCATTCCGCCGGTGCACTTCGTGATCGTTTCGGCACCGGTGACGTCGGTCAAGGTGATTATGATGTTATTGTAGCTGGCGAAAACGTTCGCTATTCCCCACTTACCCATCAGTTCACCTCCTCGGTCGGCAGCTCGGCCGGGACATCCTCGACGTCCTGGACAGCGGCCTCAACATCCTTGGGCACATGCTTAACGAACTTCTTCTTGCCCGGGTCCCTCTTCATCTCCGCGGCATCCTCGACGCGAGCCTTCACCGCGGCGGCCTCCTTGCGGGCCTGCTTCAGCGGGTGGAGCTCGTCAGCGATGGGCGACCTCGGGTTCAGCATGATCCTCTCTTCGTCATCACGGGTGACGATGTAACCAGGTATGGTTACCTTCTGGTCGTCGATGCACACATGACCGTGAACGATGAATTGCCTAGCCTGGCCGACGGTGGACGCCAGACCCTTGTTGAAAACGACGGTCTGCAGGCGGCGGTCCAGCAGGGCGAGGTCGGAAAGTCCGAGCACATCGTCCAGTCTGGTGCCTTCCATGGGCAGCAGGCCGATCCTGGCGCACTTGTGCAGCAGGTTCTCGGTCTCCATCTTGGCCTGGTGCTCCCCTATCCTCAGGCGGGCCTGCAGGTCACGGGACTGCTTGCGCAGGTTCCGCAGGATGGTCTTGGCCTTCCACAGCTCCTTCTTGTTCTTCAGGCCGTACTGCTTTACGAGTATGGCCTCCTCCTTTATGCGCTCGCCCTGCCAGGGGTGGGAGGGAGTGTCGTAGCTTCTCCGCGGGAACTTTGGATCACCCATGTTCAGGCCTCCTTCTTAGGGGCGGGCTGGTTCTTGGTCTTGGAAACACCCAGGGTCAGACCCTTCCTGCCGTTGGACCTGGTGCGCTGGCCGCGGACCTTGTGTCCGGACTCGTGGCGAACTCCACGGTAGCACCTGATCATCTTCAGGCGGTTGATATCGTCCTTCAGGACCATGTCCAGATCGACGCCGACCACGTGATGGTCCTCACCGGTCTCATAGTCCGCCTGGCGGTTTATGGCCCAGTTGGGGGCGTAATCAGAATAGCTGGAAATGAGCTTTGTCAGCTCATCGGTGGCTGCCTCGTCCAGGGAGCCGATCTTGACCGAGCGGTCCACGCCGGCCTTCCGGACGATGACCTCGGCCACTCTCTTTCCAACGCCTTTTATGCTCTGCAGGCCGACCACGGTGGGCTTGTTGCCGTCAATGTCCGTGTTGACTATACGGACAATGTACCGGAAGTCGTCCTTCTCCTCAGTTGTAGTTGTCTTCTTCGCTTCAGCCAAGATTATCCCTCGCTGATGATCGCGAATCGAAGCTCGCCCTCGCGAAGTACGCCCCGCACCTAAGTGCGCGGTTTGCAGTTCCCATCTCCGGATAGGGCTACCGGTCCGGGAACAAGCCCTTTTTTACAAAGGGCTCCCTCAACAGTATCGATTCTGTCGGACAAGCCAAGATTGAGCCTGTATATAAGTATTCTGCAACGAAAAGGAGGTGTTGGAAGGGGTTTCAGACGCCTATCTCCTTGGAGACGACATCATACGCTTTCGACAGGGCGCCCTTCAGCCTCGCCGGGTCCCCGCCTCCGCCCTGGGCGTAGTCCGGTTTTCCTCCACCGCCTCCGCCCATGTAGGCCATTATTCCCTTCAGGGCCTTGCGGCAGTCCATCTTGATGTCCGAGGAGCAGGCCACGAGCAATTTCGCCTTCTCCCCCGGTACGCCTATGACGACCACGGTGCAGGGCATGGATGCGAGCTGCTTCGACATCTCCTCAGGGTCCTCGCCGGGCAGCGCCTCGTGAACGACGACGCGGGCGTCGCCGGCTTTGGGCGCTTCCGAAACGAGCTCCTTGACGCTCATGTCGTTGATCACCGATGAGAGGTGCTCCAGGCTCTTGCGCTGCTCGCGCAGGTCGTCCTGCAGCTTGGTCACGGCCTCGGGCAGCTTCTCGCCGGGGACGTTAAGGGAATCCCCCAGGCTCTCCACCAAACGCTTATCGGACTGCATGCCGGCCACGGCCGCCATGCCGGCGGTGTACTCGACGCGCACGATGCCGTCCTGGATGCGCTTGGTCCTGGTGATCCGCATCGGGCCGACCATTCCGGTGTGCGAGCAGTGCAGCCCTCCGCAGGCCTCGGCGTCCAGCCCCTTTACCTCGACCACGCGGATGATCTTACCCGGCACAGCACCGCCCTGGTACAGCCGGTAGCCGTGCAGCTTTTCCGCCTCGTCCCTCTGCATGAACTGTATGCTTATCGGACGGTCCTGCAGCACTACCCGGTTGACCTCCCTCTCCAGCGTATCGCGCTGCTCGGTGCTTAGGTTCTCGAAGTGAGTGATGTCCAGACGGGCCTGGTCGACGGCCTTGTGAGCTCCGGCCTGCCAGACGTGGTTTCCGAACAGGTTGCGGGCGACCCCGTTTATCAGATGCGCTCCGGTGTGATGGCGCATCAGCTGCTGCCGGCGCTCCAGGTCGATGGACCCTTTGACCGTGGCCCCGATCGGGGGGTTGTCCCCTTCCACGAAGTGCACTATGGTGGTCTTGATCTTGATGACCCGGCAGACCCTCTTTCCATCCAGCACGCCGAGGTCCCATTCCTGCCCCCCGCCCTCAGGATAGAAGGCGCTCTGGTCCAGGACTATGCCGCCGTCGATCTCGGCGATGACCGTTCCCTCGAACTCCACCATCTCCGGGTCTTCGTAATAGAGCATGCGCGTCTCCGGCATCTTCTCCGGACGCTCCTTTGCTTCCACGACGGCCGCCTCCGGCTTCTCGTGCCTGGCGGCCACCTGCATGTAGAAGTTGTCGGGAACGTCTATCTGTCCGGGCGCGAACTCCTGAGCTATCTCCGGGTTGAGGCCGTGCGAATCGTAAAGCTCGATGAGCTTCTCGTTGGACAGCTTCTCGCCCTTCTTGAGGTCCTTTACCAGTCGGCCGACCAGCTGCTTTCCCCTTCCCAGCGTCTCGAAGTACCGCTCCTCCTCCACCTCCACCAGGTTCAGGATGTCCTCGCGGTTCTCCCTCAGCTCTGGGAATATGTCCTGGAAGTGGTCGATCTGCCTGCCCACCGCCTCCGAGAGCCTGATCTCCAGGTTCAGGGAGCGTATGGAGCGCAGGGCCCGGCGTACCAGCATGCGGGCGAAGTATCCCTCCCTGACGTTCGAGGGCACCACGCCGTCGTTCAGCATGAGCATGAGCGCCCGGGAGTGGTCGCAGATGACATAGATGTCCTCCAGGGGGGCGATGGTCTTCATCAGCTGCTCGTAGGTTATGCCGATCCTCTCGGCCGTCGTTTCCCGGATACGGCGAACATCGGCCGCGGTCTTCATGTTAGTGGCCCCGGCGACCTTGGAGTACTCGGTCAGAACGGAAATATCAGGCTCCACCTTGGATAGGCCCTTGAGCCACTCCACCACTGGTCCGAAGACCGCTTCGTAGGCGGAGGACACTCCCTGGGACACCCAGGTCATGCGCTCCAGCCCGTAACCGGTGTCCACTACGGTCATGTCCATGGGCTTTCTTCCGTCAGGGGTGTCCCGGTACATCATGAACACGAGAGTGGCAACCTCCACCCCGTCCAGGATGACCTCGACGCAGGGGCCGGCGTTACCGCCGCCCTCCCACCACTCCTCTATGTAGCGCATCTTGCCTGGATCAGTTCCCAGGCGCTCGGTGAAGAAGCGGTGGCATAACTCGACCGTCCGGTCCTTGAAGTAGATGAACTTGCCATCCTTCTTGTTGAAGGCGTGATGGGCGCACATCTCGAAGAAGGTGAAGTGCCTGCCAGTTTTACCAACGTTGTCGATGTCGTTGAAGCGGACGCAGGTCTGCGAAATGGTCAGGGGATTGAAGGGCGGTTCTATAACCCCGTTCAGCACCCACGGTTGAAAGTCATATATGGAGGCCTGGGTGAAGAACACGTCGTCCCTCCAGCGGGCCACGATCGGGTACCTCTTCACGCGGCCGTGCCCGTTCTCCTCGAAGAATCCCAGATACGCCTCGCGCATCTCATGCAGGTCGAGCTTCCGGTTCATGGGGGAGTTGCCGATGAAGGTGTACTCCTCGCAAGGCGGCTCTCCGCAAGAGGGCCAATCGCCCAGGCTCCAGAAGTGCCTCTGGCACTTGGGGCATTGCTTGCGCATGAAACCCTTCTCCTGGAAGAAGGCGAGGTCGAACTCCGAACCGGTCATATCTGGCGTTATTTCGGGGTCGTTATAAGAATATTGTCATGCTATCGCACGTACGAGATGCAATCCAGTCATATGTGGCAGGTGTCCAGTCCCTTCTTCTGCAGGTATTTCTGGTGATATTCCTCCGCCCTCCAGAAAGGTCCGGCCTTCTCCAGCATGGTGGCGACCGGCCTCTTGAACCGTCCGCTGGCGTCCATGGTCTCCTTGGAGCGTTCAGCGCTCGAACGTTGCTCTTCATCGTGATAGAACACGGCGGAGCGGTACTGGGTCCCGACATCCGGTCCTTGCCGGTTCTTCTGTGTTGGATCGTGTGACTTCCAAAAGACGTCCAGCAGCTGCTCGTAACTGACCGCTGAATCATCATAGGTGACCTGAACGACCTCCGCGTGCCCGGTGCGGTCCGTGCAGACGTCCCGATAGGTAGGCGATCCGGTATGCCCGCCCATGTACCCGACCTCGGTCTGGACGACCCCTTTCACCTTCATAAAGGTCGCCTCCACTCCCCAGAAGCACCCAGCAGCGAACGTCGCCTTCTTCAGCGTCATTTTATCCTCTCTTATTAAACGCAGCTGCGGATATTTATGCGTTCAGAACAGATAGCTATTGTGCGAATAGTCCACCTTCAGGTCGATGACAGCCAACGCATCTCGTTCCAGACAGTCTCTCAGGACCGACTCGAAATCATTTTCGCCTACGGTATGACCTTCTGCTCCGAACGATCGGGCGAAGGTCGGGATATCCGGGTTGCCGAGGTCCACGTTCGAGCTTCTTCCCAGGCCGCGCTTCATCTTTTCCCTTATCAGGCCCAGACCGCCGTCATTAAAGATCACAGTGACGAAGTTGACGCCCAAACGCTTCGCCGTCTCCAGCTCGGCTGCGGACATCAAGAATCCTCCGTCGCCCACCGTTGCGCACACTTTTCGTTCCGGATGCAGGAGCTTAGCGGCTATGGCCGATGGGATCGCCACCCCCATGGATATCAGCCCGTTCTGCAATAGCAAAGTGTTGGGCGCGAAGGTGGGATAGTACTTGGCCAGCCAGATCAGGTGCGCCCCGACGTCGCTCACCATTATGTCGTCCCTGCCCATGCAGCGACGCATGGCCTGCACTAGGGCCTGGGGTCCCTCGGCCTCTTTATAGACATCTTCCATCAGTTTCTGGCGATGGGCGGAATGCCACTCCTTCCCGGGGGTGGCGTTCAACGATAATCTGTCAAGAGAATCAGGGAGATCTCCCAGGGCAGTGCATTCCAAATGCAGGTTCCGGCAGGCGATGGGTTTGGACCTTCCGAGATACGCTATCCTCTTGGTACTTCCGCGATTCCAGTATTGTGGCTGGAATTCGGTCGAATCGAACCCTATGAGCAGAACGGCGTCCGCTTCCTCGTAGCAGTCCCTGACCAGGTCGCTGCTGCGCATGCCGACCGTGCCCAAGCTAAGATCATGATCGAACGGGATCGCCCCGGCGGCCATCCAGGTGCAGCCGACCGGCAGGTTCCAGGATTCGCAGAACCTTTTCAGCGCGGAGACGGCTCCCTCTCTAAGCACCCCGTGACCGGCCAGCACCAGGGGTCGCTCGGACGATGACAGTATGTCCCGCACCGTGGCCAGGTCCCCCTTGCCAGCTTTCCTACCCCCCCTCTTAGATGGCGGAAAAGGAGAGCCAGTGGTATCCATCTTCATCACGTCCTCAGGCAGCTGCAGCATGACCGGGCCGCTTCTTTCGCTGATCGCGATCTTGAACGCTTTTCCCACGGATCCTGGCACATTCTCCGGTCCGCCCACGTCCATGGACCTCTTGGTCAAAGGGCGGAACATGGCTAAAAGGTCCAGCACCTGCTTCTGCGGCGGATCCCTTCTCGCTGCCCCGGCCTGGGCGACCAGGGCTACCATGGGCAGGTTGCTCAGGTAAGCATCAGCCACACCGGTGACCAGATTGGTGGCCCCTGGACCTAGTGTGCTCAGGCAGACCCCCGGTCTGCCGGTGAGTCGACCGACCGCAGCGGCCATGAAGGCCGCGGCCTGTTCATGACGGGTCAGAACGAACTCCATTCCCCCCTGATGAATTTCGTCCATTACGTCCAGGTTCTCCTCGCCGGGAATGCCGAAGATCCGGTCCACACCCTCTGCCCGCAGGCAATCCACCAGCAACCTGGCCGTTTTCATGAGATCACTCGAACATCATGGCCCGGGAATGGAACAGGTCCGCCACGGCGCAACGGATGGCATCATCCACCTTCCCTTCATGCCGATAAGGTCTGATCCCCCGCCCCATCAGCTCCATCTCCGCCTTCTCCCCGAACTCCGAGGCCAGGACGATGTCCGCCCCGACCAGGTCAGCGACCATCTTCTCCAGTTTCTGCCTGTGCCTCTCCCCGAACATAGGCTCCTTCATAAGGGGGTCCGTCTCCACGCTTCCGGCCGGGGTTATGTTGCCGTCTTTCATATCGTACAACAAGAACCTGCTGGACTGTCCGAAGTGCTGGTCGACCATATCCCCCGTGGAGGTGGCCACCGCGATCCTGTATGTGGCCTTGACCTCCATCTCGATGGCGATGGGGCCGCCGGATGCCGGCTCCTTGGAGCCGCAGGTGAAGTGGGCGAACTCCGCTGAGCGGTCGTTGTCCAGAAGGCCGATCGCATCCGCCCGGCAGAAGCGGCAATGCCTCATCTGCCGTATGTTGGTCTCGCACATGTCCTGCAGGCGCTTGCGCTGCTCTGGGGTCGGAGCGGGAACATCGGCGAACTTGGTTCCAGGGACCGGTATAAGTGGTATGATGTTGTGAATATACACGCCCAGTTCCCTGACCTTCTTGGCCACCTCCGGGATATGGTCCGCGTTTATGTTGGGGACCATGACCGTATTGGCCTTGACCAGGATCCCGGCCTCCACGCATTTTTTTATGCCCTCGAGTTGGTTGGTGAGCAGTCTCTGGGCGGCTTCTTTGCCCCTCAACGCCTTACCCTCCCAGATGACGAAATCGTATATCTTGGCCCCGATCTCGACATCCACCGCGTTTATGGTCACGGTGACGAACTTAATGCCCAACTGCTTGAGCCGGGGGACCTCCTTTGGTAGGTTCAGTCCGTTCGTGCTCAAGCATAGCGTGAGATCGGGAAACTCCTTTTTCACCATCTCCAGGGTGGTGAAGGTCTCCTCATTGGCCAGCGGGTCACCTGGTCCGGCCACGCCGATAACGCTCATGTAAGGGATCTTCTCCTTCACATACCGAATTTTTTCCACGGCCTCTTGCGGGGAGAGCAGGTCCGAGGTCACTCCAGGCCGGGACTCGTTCATGCAATCGTACTTGCGGTTGCAATAGTTGCACTGGATGTTGCACCTCGGGGCTATAGGCAGATGCATGCGCGCGAACTTCTTGTGCGCATTCTCATTGTAACAAGGATGACTGTCCAGCATCTCCTGGACATGAGATGGCAATTCGCTCATTCAGATCCTCCAAAACATAATGCGATACATCGATTGTTGAATATCCAGCAATTCGTTATTATAGATTGCCCCGGTTAAGCGCGACCGCGAAAATGATATATTTGCTAGCTCGCTGTTTTTACGGACATGACCGACATATTCAACGAGAAGGCCATGCAAAGGTTGTTCTCCAATATGAACCAGCATGTGCCGGTCAGGAGGAGGTCTCTGCAGCAGCTACTCCTGGACGCGGACCCATCCTACGTGGGCAAGGATGGAAGGTCCTACAAATTGGACCGCAAGGAACTTCTATTCCTGTCCGAATTGGTGGACGAGTCGGAGCGGTCCCGTCTTAAGTTGCCGATCCTGATCATGACCGACACATCTTACGGTGACGGCTATTGGAAGGTAATCGGAACATTGGAGGTCAAGGTACTTTCTCAATTGATCAACCGAACGCCGGAAAAGGACGATGAGATGAGGGTGTTCTATCCCTATCTAAAGGAGATCCGGGATAAATTGCCCACAACGACGAACACCGTGTTCTCCTATTGAAAAAAACTTGCATAGCGCAAGCTCATGAAACGATCATACGCAACAATATTCCACCTGATAATAAATAAAAAAAATATTTCTTTGGAAGAGGTTACAAACGCAACCTGTTTAACGGTTAAGCCAAAGCCTACCATTAAGGCAAGCCTACAATGCTTCGCGGCAAAGGACGTTAGTGATCGCGGACTGAACATCTCGGAAAACCTCGATGCGTACATCCCGATTCTATCAAGCTCATCAATTATGAGCGCCCTAAGATGCCTCTTTTTCAAGGTGGCTTCGAGCTTAGATGCTTTCAGCTCTTATTCCTTAGCGCGTAGCTGCTCGGCAATGCCTTGTCAGACAACCGATCGACCAGNNCTTAGATGCTTTCAGCTCTTATCCAGTAGTGCGTGGCTGCTCAGCATGCCCTGTCGGACAACTGATTGACTAGAGGCACCGAACCCCCGTTCCTCTCGTACTCAAGGGTCCTTCTCGTCAGGCATCAATACACTTCCACCAAAAAGCAACAAACCTGTCTCACGACGGTCTAAACC
>DAML01000016.1 GCA_002497075.1 Methanomassiliicoccaceae archaeon UBA472 | reverse complement strand
AACCGCTCCACCTCCCCCGGTCCGGGCGCTCAGGCGGCCATCAGGGCCCTGGCCCGCGCTGGACTGAGGATCGGGCGCATCGAGGATGTCACCCCTATCCCGCATGACGGGACCAAGAAGAAGGGCGGGCGCCGGGGCAGAAGGGTCTAAAGAGGCGCTTTATGCACATAAAGATGCTAGAGGAGATGGAGACCAGGGCCAAGTTCCTGGTCACCGACGCCAGTCCGGAGAAGGTCAACGCGCTGCGAAGGGCGCTGATCATGGACGTGCCCAAGCTGGCCATCGACGACGTGGAGTTCCACCTGGGTTCGTCCGTGGACGCCGAGGGAAACGAGTACGAGAGCATCAGCCCGGTTTTCGACGAGATCGTGGCCCACCGCCTGGGCCTGGTCCCGATCCCTACCGATCTGGAGCTGTTCGGCTTCCGCGACCAGTGCTCCTGCGGCGGCGAGGGCTGCCCGAGCTGCACCATCTACTACTCCCTGGAAAAGAGGGGGCCGTGCGAGGTGTACTCTGGTGACCTTAGCTGCCTGGGCGACTCCAAGTTCCAGGTGAAGGACCAACTGATCCCCATTGTCAGGCTGGGCGAACGCCAGGGTATACTGGCCTACGCCATCGCCGAGCTGGGCACCGGCCGCAAGCACGCCAAGTGGCAGCCTACCCACGGCGTGGGATACAAGTACTTCCCCACCGTGACCATCGACCCATCCAAGTGCGACAACGGTGGAACCTGTGTCAAGGTCTGCCCGAAGGAGGTCGTGAAGTTCAAGGACCAGAAGGTTCAGGTCCTGGACAATGACGCCTGCGTCCTGTGCGAGGAGTGCGTCAAGGCCTGCCGCACCGGCGCTATACAGGTGAATTGGTCCGAAAACAAGTTCCTCTTCGAGTTCGAGACCGACGGGTCCCTGAGCGCGAGGGTGGCACTGACCAAGGCCCTGGAATCGTTGGAGAAGGGCTTCGACGAGTTCAGGGAGAAGGTCGCTTCCCTGGAAGGCTGAAACGGCGGCACTCCCGCCATCTTCCCATTTTCTTAATTTTTAAAAATCGTCCAGACTGATCGCCTTTTTACAGGCTGTTTCCCGAACTGATTCTTCCTCGACCGCATCGTCACTGTCCGGATCACTTGGGAAATCCAACGGTCGCTCCTCCCCTCCCTCGTCATAGGAGTCCAATGGAGGCGGTGAGCTGTCCATCTGCTCCCCGAATATGGATGTGATGGACTTCTCTATCAATCGTATGCGCTGCTGCGTGTATTCCGATACACCGTAGTCACGCCCGATGCGGCTGGTGACCTCCAGATACTTCTTGACGCTGGCCTCGTAGACCGTGAGGTTCAGCTTGTTACCGCAATAGCAGTGCCCGCTGAGGGGAACCCGCCGATAGCTCTCCCCGCACTTGGTGCAGCGGAACTTCTGGCCGGAGAAGCTCTTGAGGTTGCCGATGAGGTCGGGCAGGAAATGCTTAGTGATGACCCTATGAACGACGTCCCCCTCGTCCACCGCCCTTATGCGCTTGGCCAGCTCAAGCTGGGCGGTCATCTTGTCCATCATGGTCTCCAGCGTCTTGTACGCTGATTCGTCCGGCCCCTCCGCGATGTCATTTGTATCGTGGGTGAATCCGAACCCCTCGTACTGCAGAAGCGATTTTATGCGGTCCGCCACCAGGTCCATCTTGGACTGTATGTCCTTGGGGTGGCGGAACTCCACGCTGGCCCGGTAGAACTCCAAAGGATACTGCCAATGCACGTCGATGTTCTGGGCCTCTTTGTCCACCTCGTTGGGGTCCAGACGCAAGGCCAGCACCAGTGGGGCGTCCATGAGGCCGCCGCGACTGTCGGGCAGGTACGAACGGGAGAAGTTGAGAAGTCCGTCCAACAGCAGCACCACGCTGTCCTCGTCCCCGTCGGCGTTGCGCCTCTTCGCCGCGTGAAAGAACGGATGGCCGAAACAGACGCTGGCCTTGGTGAAGCCGATCATGCGGCACAGGATCCCGCCCGAAGTATGCGGAGCCAGTCCGATGGCCAGATGTCCTATTATGTCCTCCTTGCTCTTGGCGTTGTAATGGGGTGGCAGCTCGTAGAACCTTTCCAGAAGATCGTCGATGAAGCCGGCCACCCGGACCATGAAGTCCCCGCAGGAATTGGATGGGACGATGTCTTGCACCTTGAGCTCGCAGAGCTGCTCGGGATCGATCAGCGGACGATCGTAGATGTCATGATCGTAACCAAGCTCCAAGGCCTTCTCCACGCTCAGCCCTATCTCACGAGGGCGGAAATGGGTCAGGGGGACGTCCGTAAGGTCGAAGCGGATGGTCCCGTCCTTGTTGACGTATATCTCGTGCTTGCGGCGCAGTATGCCCTTCTCGAGGGGTTCCGGGCACATGTCCTTGGACCTGAGCTCCTTCTCCCCCTTGAGCTTGGGCAGGATCGATCTTTCTCCCAGGAGCTTTCTTGCCTTTTCAAGCTCCTCGGCGATATTGACCGGCACCTCTTTGGACTCCCCGACCGGTTGGGTGTGGCCGCCGCATGGACACCGGTAATAGACACGGTGCTCCCCGCATAGCTGGCACTTCCTGACGCCCAGCTCGACGGTGATGTTCCCCTTGGCGGCTGCCTTCTCCATCAGGCGCTGCGGGCCTCCGTTCATGCCGATCGGGAATATGGTGTGCGAGGGGGCTTTCGCCGAACGGTCCTTGGCCTTCTCCGGCCTGGCCATTCGTGAACCGATCCGGGTCACTGAGCGGGGATTCACCTTCACGCCCGTGCACCTGGACACGGCGTCCATCACCGTGGCCCCTTCCAACGGCGTGCGGTCCTCGATGCTTCCATCACCTAGCAGCCCCAGGCCGGCCAGGAGAGGCTCGGCGTACTTATCTAGAACGACCTCTCCTTCGATCACCCGGTGCAGGGCGCCGAGGGTCTCCAGAATGCGCTTGGAATATGGTTCCGAGGGAATTCTGAGGGAACCTTCTTTCAACTTGGCTTTGGATAGTATATCTGCCCGCAGGCTCTGCAACTTGTCCAGGGAAAGGTCGTACCAGAACAGATTGTACTTGGGATGAAGCGGAACGTTGTAGCGCCTGGACATCTCCAGGGCGGCTTTGAAGTCCGAGGGGTCTTCCCAGCCCTCCGGCAGCTGCCAATCATTGGCGGCGTACAGCTCGGCGCGATGCCATTCCAGGTCATAGTCGCCAGGAACCAGAACGTGATTGTTCTCCACGAACTCCCCGAACGGGAAGAGTATCTGGCCGACGTCGGTGATCTCCTTCACCCTCTCCTTTACGGCCTTGAACTCCTTGACGGTGTTGGTCTGCACCAGGTCGCCGTTGTCCAATAGCAGTATCGGACCCTCCAAACGGTCGCAGGGGGTGACCGCCCCCGCCTTGCCAGGCCGTTCGATCTTGATCTGCGTACCTATGGCCAAAAAGTCGTCCAAAGCGAACATGGTCGCCGGGCTCAGGGCGATGGCCGCCAGTCCGGTGGTCCTTCCCCTTCCATAGCGAAGGCGCAACCCTCCGGGTCGCGAGGGGTGCCCGATCACTGGCCGTCCGGCCACGATGTCCTTGAGGTACTTGAAGTCGGGGAGCACCTTGACCTCCTTCTGCTCCTTGGTCGCCCCTTTCTTCAGCTTAAGGTACTCACCGATGAAGTCCCAGCCTTCCAACCCCAGCTTCTTGACGTGCTTCTCTATCTTGGGCGCCTTGAGGCACAGACCTTCGGCGATGACCAGGCATACGCCACCACGAACGGCATTGGTCTTGATGCGTGGCAGGTTGCGGTAGCCGGAGATCTCGGCGTCCTCGGTCTTCTCCCCGTCGACGCACACAGGGCAGTTCCGGTAGATGATCTCGATCTCCTGGTTGCTGGGGGTGAACTGAAGATGCTGGATCTGCTTGTAGAGGGGAATCTCCTCCTTGAGCCTCTCCACCTCCCCGACGGTGGGCTTGTAGGTACCGATCCCGAACTCTCGCCGCACCACGTCCGCGATGAGCACGCTCATGGCCTGGGCGGTTCCCCCGGCAGCTCGTATAGGTCCGTTGAAGAACACCGAAAGGTACTCCGTGCCGTCCGGGTTCGGATTGATCTTGACACCGGCGATGCCGACGATCGGGGCCACCAGTATTCCCTCGGTGAGCACGGAGAGACCGACCCTGACCGCCCGGTCCATGGCCATCTCCCTTCCCTCGTTGGCGGCGACGGCCTCCTTGGCCAGCTCCTTGGCGATGAAAAGGGAAAGCTCCTCGCGGCTCTCGATGCGCTTGGACAGTTCCCTGATGCGCTCCGCCACGCCGTCGACATGCCAGTCGGATAACTGCTTCTCCACCCTTGCCGCCAGGTCCTCGGCCTGGGGTATCTCCACGTTCGTGCTGGGGTCCAGCCCTTTCGCCCTGGCCTCGGCGGCCAGAGCGTAGCAGCGCTCGTTCTCCTGGAAAAGTCCGGAGAAGTATCGGCGCATGGATTCGCTACAGGCCAGTTCTTGCAAGGGCACCCCATCCGCACTAAGGGGAGAGAAAATTAATAAGTTTGCCTAGAAGAGAGGCTCGACCGCTTCCAGATGTTTCACCGAATCGCGCAGGGCGGCCATGACCTCTTGTACGCCGACCCCGGTGGCCGCGCTCATCTTGAGCCGGTCGGAACCGCTGTCGATCATGTCGACCTTGTTCTCCACGACCAATATTGGCACGCCGGGGAACAACGTTTTTACCGACTCCAGAAGCCTCAACTGCCCTTCCATAAGGTAGCCGCAGCTCTCGGAAGGGTCGAGAATGAACAGAATGGAATTAGCCAGGTGCTTCAGGGCGGTCACCGCCTGCATCTCGATTCGGTTGCGGTATTCCAATTCCCTGTCGAGCAGACCGGGCGTGTCGATGACCTGATATCGCCGGTGGTTCGCTTCGTGTATGCCGACCTCTATGCCCTTGGTGGTGAACGGATAGGCGGCGACCTCCGGCTCGGCGGCCGATATGGTGCGCAGGAATTGGCTCTTTCCCACGTTCGGGAAACCGGCTATGACGAACGTAAGCATGTCGTCATTGAAGTCGGGCACCTTGCGGAACTCGTTCCTGGCGTAGCTTAGGAATTCCAGGTCCGGTGCGATCTTGTTGACCACGGATGACGCTCGGCCGTAGTAGGCCTTGCGGGCGTTGTCGGCCGCGAACGTAGACGAGGAGGTCATCACCTTGCTGGTGTACTGCTTCTGCAGCTCCTTGATCTTCGAAGCGGCCCAGTCCAGATTGCCCAGCGCCTTCTTCATCTTGTCTATTCCGACCGTTACCTCGATCATCTCCGCCAGGAAGTCCGTGCGCTCGTTTATGCTCGGGAAGGCCTTGACGTACTTCATGAGGGTGGACGATATGACGTCGGTGGCCGAGGCGATGCGGGCCATGGACTTGCGCTTGACCAGCTCGACCTTGTCCGGCCCCTGCTTGTCTATCTTGTTGACCTTACGGAACGCCTTGTCCAATATCTCGTCCGCTGTAAGAATGGTTGGGACACGCTTCCTAAGGTTCTGCACGGTCCGTCACAAAGTAGAGGTAGTTTATAAAACATGGCTCCAGCCATGACCTTTTCCTTGAGGGCGGAACCGGTGCTGACCAATGATGGCCGGGACCTCCTGGATAGTGACGACCTTCACCTGCTGCTCCTGCTCCGGGATGGCGGAACGGAGGGAGCGGCCGCTGACCTCGGGATCACCAAGGTAACGGTGCTCCGAAAGGTGCGTCGGATCGAGCGTGATGTGGGCGGCAAGGTACTGCAAAATGGCGCGCTCAGCCCTTTTGGAACTGAGCTCGTGGAACGGATGCAGCTGTTCGTTCGATTGCTGGAAGCCCAGCTGGAAAATCTCTGGAAAAATCCCAGTCTGACCTGTGATGGCCTCGTCCTCCGGGATGGAAAGGTGCTTTTGGTCAAACGGGGAAGGGAACCGTTCCGGGGGTGCCACGCCCTCCCCGGTGGTTTCGTGGAATATGGAGAGAGCACCGAGGATTGCGTGGTCCGTGAGATCAGGGAGGAGACCGGGCTTGACACGGAGGTGCTGCGGCTGGTCGGCGTCTACTCCGAGATGGGGAGGGACCCCCGGGGGCATTTCGTCACCTTGCTGTATCTGCTGAGGGAGAAGGGGGGATCGCTCAAGGCCGGAGACGACGCCGATTCAGCTGAATTCTTCGCGATCTCCGACCTGCCGGACCTGGCCTTCGACCACGGCAGGATGATCGCGGACGGGGTCAAGGCGGCGGAACATCCTTTATAGCCCCGGGAAGGGTTATGGATAAGCATGGGGCAGGATGACCTGGACGAGACGATCCTGCGCATGCTGCAGGGCAACGGCAAGATGACCATCGAAGAGATAGCCGAGAAGCTGGAACGTTCGCCTTCCACCATCCGGGACCGCATGCGCCGCATGGAGGAGGAAAGGTTGATTCTTGGCTACTCCACCATTGTCGACCAGGAGAGGCTGGACATAGACGCCGAGGCGCTGGTCCTGGCGGACATCGACCCTCAATCGGAAGGCAAGGCCATGAGCGCCCTGATGTCCCTGGAGGAGGTCAGCGAGGTCATGAAGGTCACTGGCGAGCCCCGTCTGATGTTCAGGGTGCGGGCTTCCGACCGCAAGGAGCTCCTGAGCTTCCTGGACCGGAAGATAAGGCCCATAGGATTCAGAAGGGTTGACGTGCGCCTGGTCCTGGACCGGTCGGTGCGCTATCCCGGCTCGGTATGACGGTGTTGCTTAATTATCCACCATTTTCTATATCCCTAGGATGCAGACCGTAACCTGGTTGGCCCTGCTGGTCTTCCTGTTCACCTATTCCCTCATATCCATCAGGAGGGTGCGCAGCGTTAGCATCGACCGACCGGCGGCCGCCCTTTTCGGGGCGGTGCTGATGATCCTGCTGGGAGTGGTCACCGCCGACCAGGTGCTGGAAGCCATCGACCTGGACATAATCGGCCTGCTGCTGGGCATGATGATCATCGTCTCCTGCCTAGAGATAACCGGACTGTTCGACCGGGTGGCCGTGCTCCTGGTGAAAAGGTGCGCGGACCGCTTCACCCTTCTGTGGCTGAGCATGGGGGTGACCGCCCTGCTGTCCGCGCTGATCCTGAACGACGCCGTGGTCCTGATGTTCACGCCGATCCTGATCAAGGTCTGCCGGTCCATAGACGCCAATCCCGTGCCGTTCTTGGTAGGGGAGGCCCTGGCCGCTAACATCGGCTCGGTGGCCACCGGCGTGGGGAACCCTCAGAACGCTTACATCATCATCCAGTCCGGAATATCCTTCTCCGATTTCGCCCTGGCCCTGGCACCCCTGGCCATCATCTCGCTGGCGGTCGCCGTGGGCCTGGTCGCCCTGGTGTTCCGAAAGGAGATCTTCGACGGAGGTCTGGGCGAACCCCGTCCCATCGATTGCTCCAGATTGATGTCCGCAGCCCCCAGGGCGCGGATGGAGAAGCCTTTCTTCCTGGTCCTGGCCGTTCTCGTGGCCGTCTTCGTCGGCTTCACCACCTCCTCTTGGCTGGGCATACCCATTTCGTTGGTGGCCTTCCTGGGTGGCTGCTTCCTGTTGCTGGCCCTTCCCCTAATTAAAAAGGACACCAGCACCGCTCCGATCCTGCGGGGGGTGGACTGGACCCTGATATTGTTCTTCGTCGGGCTGTTCATCCTGCTGAAAGGAGTGGAGACCTCCGGCCTGATGGACATGATGCTCGACTCCTTCGCCGACATGGGCGCGGGCATGGCCGGGGTGGCCGGCCTCACCGTAATTTCATCGGTGCTGTCGAACCTGATCAGCAACGTTCCCGCGGTGATGCTGTTGTCGCCAGTGGTCCCGCCGGGCAATGACACCCTCTGGCTCAGCTTGGCCACGTCGTCGACCCTCGCCGGCAACGCCACCATCCTGGGAGCCGCGGCGAATGTGATAGTGGTCGAGAAAGGGCTGAGCATGGGGGTCGAGGTCCGCCTATGGGACTTCGTCAAGGCCGGGCTGCCGGTGACCCTGGTGACGCTGCTGATATCCGTGCTTTTCCTGGGAATGTGAAAAGAGAAAAGGGGTTTAGAGGTAAGAGGTTTGGAGGCTCAGAGCTTCTTGGTGCAGAACCACCAGTCGTAGCAGTCCTTGCCCTTTCCGACGTTCTTCTTCCGCTCCATAGCGGTCTTGTAATCCTTCGGCGGGGGTATGATGGCCCGGTCGCCGATGAGCTCGCTGTTCGGCCAGCCCTCGGGGGTGGCCAGACCGTTCTTGTCGCAGAACTGCAAGGCCTGCAGGGCACGAACGACCTCGTTGACGCTGCGACCGATCTCCTGCGGGTAGTAGATAATGAGGCGGACGATGGCCTTGGGGTCGATGAGGAAGACGGCCCTCACCGTGTTGCTGGCCTTTCCGGGGTGAATCATCCCCAGCCTCATAGCCACATCGCCGTGGTCAGCGATGATGGGGAACGGTATCTTTACGCCGATGTTCTCCTCGATCCACTCCACCCACTTTATGTGAGAGAACACCTGGTCTATGGACAGTCCGACCAGGACAGCGTTCATCTTGTTGAACTCCTCGGCCCTCTTGGCGAAGGCGACGAACTCGGTGGTGCAAGTAGGGGTGAAGTCAGCGGGGTGGCTGAAAAGTACCAACCACTTGCCCTCGACGTCCTTCGGAAGGCTCATCGGGCCGTGGGTGGTGGTCACCGTCATGTCCGGGAACCTGTCCCCTATCAATGGCATCCCCATTGTATCTTCCATGTCTTCACACATAGTTATCACTGTGAAGTAATACCCACCGTGACATTATTTAATGTTTTTCGGTTTTTCACCATTTCGTGACATCTGGCCATATGCGTTCCATTCGGGTAATTATGCGGCTTCCTTAACCCAATTGTGATAAGCGAAGCCTTTAACGGAAATAAAGGATAAATACCGAAAGACCCATGGGATTTACCATGACCCTAGCCACTGACCTTTCGTTGGTGTTCATAGTGATCGGGGTGCTGATGCTCCTGGTGGAGATCAGCCAGCCCGGGTCCTTTCTACTGGTGCCGGCCACGGTGCTATTGGCACTGGGAGGCATCGGATTGATCTTCCCGGACCTGCTGTTGACGATCTGGTCCCCGATCATCGCGGTAATAATACTGGTACCCACCACCTTCCTGACCATCAAGATGTATCAAAGGCTGGCCCCTCCGGCTCCGCCGCAGACCACGGTGGCCACCTCGCTCATAGGCAAGGAAGGGCAGGTGGAGGTGGAGGTCGTGCCTGGGTCCCTCAGGGGCAAGGTGAAGATCGCCAACGTAATCTGGAGCGCCACCTCGGAGACACCCATATCGGTGGGGAAGCATGTCAAGGTGGTCCGCAGTGAAGGCGTTCATGTGACCGTAGAGGAGATAATCCAATAGATCAGGAGAAGGTAATCATGGCATTAGCAGTAGAGATCCTAGGTTTGTTGATACTGGCCATCATCGCGGCGATCGTGATCGTGGTGAACGGTGTCAAGATCGTTAGGCCGTACGAGCAGGCGATATACATCCGCTTGGGTATGTTCATCAGAGTGCTGAATCCGGGCTTCAACTACGTCGCCCCGCTGATCAACGAGACGGTGAAGCTGGACCTGAGGACGCAGGTTCTGGACGTCCCTAGGCAGGAGGTCATCACCAAGGACAACTCCCCGGTGAACGTCGACGCCATCATCTACGTGAAGGTGGTCGATCCGAAGAAGGCCTTCTTCGAAGTTACCGATTACCGGGCGGCGACCGTGTATCTGGCCCAGACCACCCTGAGGTCCATCATCGGCGACATGGAGCTGGATGAGATCCTCTCCAACCGTGAGAAGATCAACCTCAAGCTCAGGGACATCCTCGACGAGGCAACGGACCAGTGGGGAGTAAAGGTCGACGCTGTGGAGATCAGGGAGATCGACCCGGCCCCGAAGGTCAAGCAGGCCATGGAGGAGCAGACCTCCGCCGAGAGGCTGAGGCGTGCGGCGATCCTGAAGGCGGACGGCGCCAAGACCGCGGCCATCCTCAACGCCGAAGGTGAGAAGAGGTCCCGTGTGCTGCAGGCCGAGGGTCTGCGCCAGGCCAAGATATTGGAGGCGGAAGGAGAGAGGCTGGCCATCATCCTGGAGAGCCAGGGTGAGGCACAGAAGCTCAGGATACTGAGCGTGGGCGCCAGCACGCTGGACACCAAGGCCCTTACCGTTCTTTCCTTGGACGCCGTGAAGAAGCTGGGAGAAGGACAAGCCACCAAGATCGTCCTGCCGTTCGAGCTCACCCGACTGGTTGAGGGCATTTCCGACTATGTCGGAGGAGTCCGCACCATACCAGAAAGGCAGATATCCAACCCCGAGGAGATCGAGAGGACGGTCGGAAAGGCCGACGTCATCCTAGGCCCAATCCCGACCCAGGAAGAGCTCCGCCGGGACATGAAGGAGCTTGAAGTGGCCATGGCCCAGGAGAGGCGCGAGGCCGAGGCCATCAAGGCTGGAACCCGGATATCCTTGGACAAAGACCGGGAGTGAAACCCCTTACCGCCCAAACCTCTTTTCTCTAATTTTTATTAGGAAATGATAGCCGATAAAGTAAACCCTAATACTTTAGGATCGAAACCTGCGCTTGACGATATCAGGTATCTATGCGCCACCGGCGCAGCATGAAGAAGGCTATGATCAGGGTCACTGCCACCAGAACGATCACGTATGGAAGGTAATCGTAGTTCGGTTCGTATATCCCGATGCCCGAGTACAAAGCCATAAGGGCGTACACCTGGGCCTGGTCGATCAGGTCCTGCTCCTCGATCCATTCCCCGGCCTCCACCGCTTCCCGTGAATCGAGGGAGGTGTGGATGCGCCCGTTGGCCTCGCTGCCGGGGTTATCGTACATGGTCAGCGGTTCGGAATAGACGCACATGGTGCTGGTGGATTCCAGTCCGCGGCCGATGTCCAGGTCCTTGCCCCAGGCGCTGTTCAGCTCGTTGGACATCCAGTTGGGGAACATGAAGGCATAATGGTCCGAACCGGCCAGGTCCTGGTAGGCACGAGCGATGCCCAGTCTCCCGCATGCCTCGTCAGCGACGAAGTTGAGGTCGACATCGCCGTCCGAGCCGGCCAAGGTCACCTTAAGGTCGGAGGACCCTATGGAATCGGCGATTATACTGGCCACCTGGTCCTTCATTTCGTCACGGTGCATGCTCACGTAATGCAAGGAGCCGGCCATGCCCATCTCCTCGCCGGCGAAGGCCACGAAGCGCATGCCGTACTTGAGATTCAGTTCGCCTGCATCGACCGCCTCCTGCACCATTCTCGCCGTTTCCAGGACCGCGGCCACCCCGGCGGAGTTGTCCACGTAGCCTTCGCTCAGGACCGTGTCGTAATGAGCCCCGAAGAGCACCAGCTTGCTCGGGCTGCCTTCCGTTCTCACGTCGGCCACCACGTTCCTGTGCGTTCCCTGGGTGATGACCGAAGGAACGCTCATGTTCACCAGACCGCCGTCCATGGTCGTTCTGACCAGCAGCTGTCCATCACTGTAGTTGACCGAGCCGACCGGAATGTTCAGGTTCCAGAAGATCGGCCCCATTTCCCCCAACGGCAATCCGCCGCTCGATGACTGAGAGCTTTGCTGGGCGTAGCTCATCCAGGGATAGTGATAATGATAGATGACGGCGGCCGGGGGCTGGGCCAGAAGCTTCTCCTTGAACACGCCCTCCCAGCCGGTGGACCAGCGTACCTCCCTCCCGATGAGAAGGACCTTGCCGGAAATGTTGATGTTGTCCCAGGCCTGCCGGTCGATGGCCCTCCGGCCTATCTCGTCGTAATTGATGGCCTGAGGCAGTGGAAGGCTAACCAGCTCGTCGACCAATCCATCGTGCGGAGTGGGCTTGCTGAAGCTCTCGCAGTTGAAGGAGCCGATCAATATTCCCTCTGTGGACGAGTTGCCGTCCGCATCGATCGTGAGCGCCGGTTCATCAGTGAGGTTCCAGACCGGCATGGTGAAGTTCTCCATGGTCACCTGCAGACCGTAGGAAGCGAAACGTTCAGCGATGAAATGGGCCGCCTCGTCCGCACCCTGTGAGCCGCTGACCCGGAAGGTCCGGTAATTGGACGATATGTTGCACAGTTCCTCCGTCAAGAAGATGACGTTGCCTCCGTCCCAGTTCTCATCGATGATACCGTCAGCGGCCGAAGTGTCCACCCCGGCGGCGATGGTCCCCGGAATGATGTAAAGAGCAGGGACGAGCACCACGATGGCGACCAGGAGCGTTATGAACTTGCTTCGCATGGGCAGGGTTTTGAATGGAAAGAATGCTATAAAGCAATATTGAAAAAAGGGGATGGCTAGGCCAGAGGCCTTCCAGCTCACTTCATCTTGCCTTGCGGTATCCGTATGGAGAAAACGCAACGGTTCCCTCCTCCAAGCACCGTTTCCAATATTTCCACCTCTGTATCCTCTTCGAAGATGATGTCCCAGGGAAGCTTGGTGAACCCCGCGCTGCAATAGCATAGAGACGAGGATGGCAGAAACCTTCCATCCTTAAGGGCCGAGCGGGCCAGTGGGCAATGGCAATAGTGGTAGCGGCGGAGCTGAGGTTCCGTCTCTCGGTAGTAGTTCTTGGGATCGAAAGGCACCTTGACGCAGATTATGCGATCTCCGTCCCTCACCCCGGTCTGCAACCTCTGGTCGGAGGCCACGTGGTCCACGAAATCCTGGGTCACCTCCTGTTCGTACCATGCCTGGCCGCTACGGAAACGTTCCTTCAGCTCTTCGACCAATCTATCATGTTCCGAAGCCAGGAATTCATCTATGCTCGCCGCGGCCTCGTACCTTTCCTTCATGGCCTGGAACGCTGAGGGCGGTATCTCGTGATAGTTCCAGGTCAACAGGTCTCTGACCTGTTCCGATGACATCTCTCCTTCCATTCGGTGAAGTATCCTTGCCGTGAGGGGAGGGTACGCGTCGGTGGGGGTGCCAAGCGGTGGCCTCTCGAAACCGTGGAAAACGGCCTCGCACTTGTCCCTGCCGTGCAACTTGCGAAGCCTCCATTCCATGAGGGGCAGGATGTCATAGGAATTGATCATCGTCGCCAGATGTATGAACAGGTCCGGACGGGATCGGAATGCGCAGTACCTGGCTATGTCCACCAACCTCTCAGGTTCGTTACGGCCCTCTGATATCAGATTTGCTAGGTACTGGTCCAGACAGGCCGTGTCACAGTTGCCGATATCGCGCCCTGACCTGGTGAGATGACCTTCGAGCTCAGCCGCGTTCGCCAGTGCCGATTCGACTCGGGGTTCACCGACCCCTTTTTTAATCAGATGATCCCTGAAAGGTCCCAATTCCAATCCCCTGCTGTAATATGCAGCATCCATGCACATATTCATTTGCAGTCCGGTGAAAAAAGGGTTGAATGTGCAGGAACGGCCAAAATGATTAATCCCTTCCGGGCTGAATGTTCATAAGATCACATGACGAAACCGGAATGGATCATGGCCGAGGCGCCAGTTGTCAAGGTCCGCAAGGAGAGGAAGGACCGCAAGCGGGACCGTAAAAGGTCAATAGCAACTGCCAACATCAAGCAGCGAGCTCGGCCAAGAAGGTATTGATCTCGCGCGAGATAGCCGGTGGGAATGCCATTTCTGTTGGGAATTGAAGAAAAAGTGGACGGGCCGGGATTTGAACCCGGGGCTTCCTGCTTGCAAAGCAGGCGATCTTCCGAGCTGATCTACCCGCCCAGTGTGGCCGCATAAAAGAAGTTTGAATAAAAAGGTTTCGAGGTCAACGGCAGATGGCTCCGGTGGAAGCATCTCTGACCAGCCGGCGATACTTGGCCAAAACGCCGGTCGGCTTGCGGTCCACGACCACCACCTTGGCCAGGCGCTCATCGATCTCCTTCTGTGGGACCAGCAGATCGATCTTGCGGCCTGGTATGTCGATGGATATGCGGTCTCCGTCGCGAATCGCGGCTATAGGACCCTTGTCAAAGGCCTCCGGAGACACATGGCCTATGCAAGGTCCTCTGGTCGCTCCGGAGAAACGTCCGTCGGTTATCAGCGCCACGCTGTTGGACAATCCCATTCCAGCTATCAAACTGGTCGGGGAGAGCATCTCCGGCATCCCCGGGCCGCCCTTGGGCCCCTCGTAACGTATCACTACCACGTCACCGGCCACTATCTTCCGGGCGGATATCGCCTCGTACGCTTCCTGCTCGGAATCGAATACTTTGGCCGTGCCTTCGAACCTCATCATATCCGGCGACACCGCGGCCTGTTTGACCACCGAACCCTGTGGAGCCAAGTTACCGTAGAGCACCGCTATCCCGCCCTCAACGTGGAACGGCCGGTCCTTCGGACGGATGACCTCCTCGTCGCGAACTATGGCCTGGCAGGCGATCTCCTTGATGGATTTACCGTTGACCGTCATCTCGTCAGAGAGATCGTCCTGAAGCCGTTTCAACATGGCCGGGACGCCGCCCGCGGCATCGAAGTCCTTCATGTAGTAGGGACCGCTGGGCTTAATGCTGGTGAGATGCGGGACCTTCTTGGATATCTCGTCGAAAGTGCGCAGATCGACGTCGATGCCAAAGTCCGCGGCTATAGCTGGAATGTGCAGGGCGGTGTTGCTGGAGCCGCCGATAGCCATGTCCAGGACGATGGCGTTGGTGAAGGACCCCTTTGTTACTATCTTCCGGGCGTTCATGCCTTCCTTGACCAGCTCGACGATGCGCCTTCCGGTGGCCCGCGCCAGCTCCTTCTTGCGATAGTCAGTGGCCAGCATGGAACCGCAGCCGGTAAGGCTCAATCCCAGAGCTTCGGTCAGGCAGGCCATGGTATTAGCGGTGAACAGACCGGAGCAGGCCCCCTGTCCGGGGCAGGCGCATCTTTCGATCTCCAGGACCTCGGCCTCGCTCATCTTCCCGGCCTTGTTGGCCCCGAGCGCCTCGAACACGCTCTGCAGGTCAAGACCGTTATCGTCCCTGCGGCCAGGCTCCATCGGCCCGCCGGTGAGTATGAGGGTAGGCAGGTCGAGACGGCCGGCGGCCATCAACATGCCCGGGGTGATCTTGTCGCAGTTGGTTACGCCCACCCAACCGTCCATGCAGTGCGCTTGGACCATGATCTCCACGCAGTCGGAGATGACATCCCTGGACACCAGGGAATAGCGCATTCCGGCGTGGCCCATGGCCACTCCGTCGCAGACTCCCGGGACCCCGAAGGTCAGCGGCACTCCTCCGGCCTCGATAATTCCCTTTCGGACCTCCTCGGCCAGCTCGTTCAGGTGGATGTGCCCGGGGACCACATCGTTCCAGGAGTTGGCAATGCCTATCAACGGCTTTTCCATATCAGCATCGGTCAGCCCGGTAGCTCGCAGCAGGCTGCGCTGTGGGGCCCGGTCCACCCCTTTCTTGACCGCGTCGCTTCGCATCGGGAACGGTTATGTGAAACCGGTTAGATTAAGTTCTTCCCTCAGTCGTCCCCGAACTCAATGCCTTCTTTGGCGAAGCGCAGCCGGAGGGAGTCCAGATAACCGGTCACGATCTCGTCCCTCTTGGAAACGTCACGGATCCAGATCTTGATGTCCACCTTGACCTTCTCCCGCTGGATGTCCTTGATGATTATCGAGGGTGGGAAGTGCGAAATGTCAACCCTCTTCTCCAGATATCTGCTTACGCTCTTGAGCTCGAAGGTCTTTGTCACTCTCTTCCGCTCCTCCTCCCCCACATTAGGAAGGATCAGGGGGTCTTTGTCCGCAACGTCCAGCACTATGTTCTTGACCCTTTCGAAGTCATTCAAAGATTGGAGCCATACCGGGATGCGGATGGCGACAATCCCCGCCCGGGAGTAGTTGATGACCTTGTTGTTCACCATCACTGAGTTCGGAACGTACAGTATGCGGCCGTCCAGGTCCTTGAGCACGGTGTTCATCAGGTTGATGTCCTTGACCCGGCCGATGCCTGTCACCGGAAGGCCGGACACCTCGATCCACTCGTCCATCTTGACCGGTTTTATGATAGACAGGAGTATTCCTGAGAAGGCGTTCATCAGCACCTGCTGAGAGGCTAGGGCGACACCTATACCAAGTATCCCCAGGGATGCAAGCAGGGCGGCCATGTCCAGACCGAGAACCTCCCAGAAGCCCAGGTACAACCCTATCGCCAGAACGATGTACTGAAACAGCCTGGCCATGGCCTTGGACTGGGCGCGGGATACGCGTTCATCGAGAATTCTCCGGGAGAGCATATTGGTGCCCTTGGCCAGGACCACCGTTGCCAGTACGACCATTATGAATCCCACCAGGTCGGTGACCGATAGCCCGAGAATGGTTGGGTCCGCCATCAGCCCAACTAAGGCCCATGCCCTTTATTATGATTGTCCCGCCAGGTCTTCGATGCATTTATCGAAGGTATGTCCATTAGTAACAATTCACTAAAAAAGGAAAGATTTGGAAAGGAAAGGTGTTGGTTAAGTGATTTACGTTCAGGACCTGAGAACAATCTCGATGTTGACCCCGTCTGGGACTTGGATCCTCATCAGTTGCCTCAGGGCCCTCTCGTCCGCGTCCAGGTCGATTAGGCGCTTGTGAATGCGCATCTCCCACCTGTCCCAGGTCTCGGAACCTTCTCCGTCCGGGCTCTTGCGGCAGGGCACCTGTAACCTCTTGGTGGGCAGCGGAATCGGTCCGCGTATGGCCACACCAGTTCTGGTGGAGATCTGCTTTATCTGGGTGCAGACGCTGTCCACCTTTTCCGGGTCGGTGCCGCTCAGCGATATCCTTGCTCTCTGTGCCATGTGTCAATCCCCAAAAAATGGAAAGGGAATAAGGGGTTTACATCTCCTTCTTTTCGACATCGATGCACATACCGGCCGCAACGGTCTGACCCATGTCGCGGATGGCGAACCTTCCCAGCTGCGGGAAGTCCTTGGCCTTCTCCACGACGAACGGCTTGGTAGGCATGACCTTTACGATGGCGACATCACCGGTCTTCAGGAAGGTCGGGTTCTCCTCCNNCGACCTGAGCGGTGTGGCAGTGGAACACCGGGGTGTATCCGACCGGTATTGCGGTAGGGTGGTTCAGGACGACGATCTGGGCAGTGAAGGTCTTGGCCACGGTCGGCGGGTTATCCACCGGTCCGGCCACATCTCCCCTGTGGACGTCGTTCTTGGCGATGCCCCTGACGTTAAAGCCGACGTTGTCGCCGGGCTTGGCGCTGGGCAGCACCTCGTGGTGCATCTCGATGCTCTTAACCTCGCCGACCTTGTTGGAGGGCATGAAGATGATCTTCATGTCCGGCTTCAGGAT
>DAML01000004.1 GCA_002497075.1 Methanomassiliicoccaceae archaeon UBA472 | reverse complement strand
AGAAGCCCTTCCAGCCGAGCTTCACCGCCCCGGAGCCCCGTCCCGACCCCGGTTGGGACTTTGATGCCGCCCCGCCTGAACCGCCCGCCCCCGCGCCGATACGCCGGACCGATCCGGGCTGGGACCTGGGACCGCCGGGATTCGAGACGGACGACCTGCCAAGGGAAAAGTTCGAACCGGCGAAGAAGCGGAAGCCCAAGGAGGGCTCCCCCGTCGAGGCGGAGAGCGACCAGGATAAGTGGAACCGGCTGTGAGCGCAAGATAGGGAATAATGAAGAAGGGGGTATTCCACAACCCTTCTCTATTTCTATATGTTTTCAGAGCGACTCTTTCCCTAACATACTACTTCGTTACATTACCACTAATAAAGGCATAGAATACTGATGGTTCATCTCCGATAACCCAGCCATCGTGCCCCGGTGGAATGTCCGATACATCTCCAGGGCCGAACTCCATCTCTTGGCCATCATCGGTTTTTACATGCATCCGACCGGAGACCCAGACCCCAAAATGGTGTCCTTGACAGGTATCCGTTCATGCAAGCGGCTTCATATGCTTAGACCATTTCCAACCAGGTTGATACGTTTGCTTAACAACGGTCATTTCCCCAATTATGATGGTTTCGACCATTAATTTTTTTTTTGGGGGGGGGGTTCAGGGTCGCATCGGGTTTATTAAAATTCTTCTTAATCAGGGTCATATTCATCCATTCAAATAGTTTGGTTCACGCGATATTAATGCGTTTATAGAAAAAGGATCTAACCGATCGCCCCCGAATAGAAAATCATAATTGGATAGCTGGATATGTTTAAGGTGCGGACACCGGGATTCGAACCCGGGTTCGAAGCTTGGGAAGCTCCAGTCCTGACCACTAGACTATGTCCGCCTTAGGGCTAGTAGATTACAAGTTCTTGTTTAAAGTTTTTCACTTGCCGATGGTCTTCAGCAAGTTCTCCAGTTCGGATATGATCCGATAGATGACAGTCCTTCCGTGCATCGGTATGTTCGGGTCGTTTGCCAGATCGTCCAGCTTTCCGATGGCCCCGGCGACCCTGACATCTAAAGCCTCCCCGTCCTGGTTAAGCTTAGCCTTGGACTCGGTAGCTCCGCGCCTGATGTTGCGAGGCACAGATGTGTCCTCCGCTAGCTGGTCCAAAACATCGATGATCTGTTTGAGTTTCGTTTTCGCATCATATTCCATGCAATCACTTCCTAATCGATACGGATCGGTCCCTTACTCCGGGGCGAACCGCAGTTCGCCCTTCTCTTTGAAGGTCGCCACCACCATGAGGGTCTTGGTGTCCTTGACCCCTTTCACGGCTGACAGCTCCTCAACCAGGAACCTTTTGAGCTGGCTATAGTTACGGAACTTCGCCTTGACCACTATGTCGGTGTCCCCAGTGACGAGGAACACGTCCACGGCCGGTTTCAGCAAGGAGACTCCTTCGCTTACCGCGTCAGCGTCCTTTGTCTCTACCTTGAGGGTTATGATCGCGGTGACCTCCTCATCGCCGTAATATGAGGATAATATCGAATCGTTGTCGCTTTGTTGCACGCGCAACCCTCCTCGCACGCTCATAGCAGGCCGTTCAAACGGCTTTGCTGGACATCATTAAGTGAAAAAAACGGAAGCGATCACATCGCGTTCTCAAATTCCTCTTGCAGATCGATGATGACCTGTTCAAGAACCTCTTCCAGGCTGCTGCTCTGGTATTCCCGGAGGCCCCCGAGTTCGCTTTGCACCCGCGCGACGAAGTTGTTGTTGTCTTTAAGGAATTCAACATTGCAAAGAGACTCTTCCATGATCGTTCACCCCAGTCCAACATCCACGAGCGTTGGTCTGTTTTGGCGAATGAACGGTTCCCTATTTAATAGTTGTCTTAGGGCCTGCTGGCCCCATCCAGATGTCTGGCACATCAAATAGATGTTTCAATTATTATATAATAAATAGTTTACAAAATCTTCTCCAAGAACAGGGCCGGACGGTCCTTGCCAAAATAGTTTGCCACGTTCCCCGCGACGCGGTAACCGGCGGACTCCAGGTCCGGCAGGGCCGCGCTGTCCGCGGCCGCCTCCAGGGTGATCTTGGATGTCCCCGCTCTCCGGGACGAGTCCTCTGCCCCCTTGAGGAGGTCGGAGACCGATCCGCCGACCATAAGCAGTATCCTGCTCTTTCCGCCCTTCCCCTCGTGATAGATCACTATTCCCGAGGGCCCGGCCACCAGCACCGCGAAGTCGGGCTCCATCATGAACATCTCCAGCGCGGAATAGGAGAAGCTCGGTCCGCCCAGCGTGTTCGGCTCGCCGTCCAACGCGGCGAGATCTCCCTTCTTGGCCTCCTTGACCTTGACCATCCGATCACTCCAGGTGCTTCACCATCATATAGGCGTCGCTCCCGTCCTCGTAATAACCGGAGCAAAGCGCCAGCACCTTATAGCCCAGAGATAAGTAAAGGTTGACGCCCCCGACATTGTCGGGACGGACGCACAGCGACACGGTCTGCGCGTCCTTCTCGGCCATCGACTCCGCCCGGGCCATGAGCGTTCTGGCGATCCCTCTGCGGCGGAGGGAGGGGGTTACGGCCAAGGAGAGGATCTCCGCCGTCTCGTAGGCCTGGGAGATGGAGAACATGATGTAAGCCACTATCCGTTCGTCCTCAGCCACCATGGTCAGGACGTTCTCTTCGCTCATCAGCTCCCTGACGAACGCTTCGTCCCACCGGCGCGGCCCGAAGGCGCCCTCCTCCAAGGCCATTATCGCCGGCAGGTCCGACCCTTCCGCCTTTCTTACGCGCACTGTCCAGCATCGGCCACAAGGATTATATCGGTTTGCCGGCGGACCGAAATAATGGAATACATAGATGCAGTTCTTCACCAGCCAGTGTTAAAATGTCTCCATTCACCAGCATCAGCTCGCTGCTCAGGTCCCCGGTCNNAAGATCGTCTTCGCCGTGGTCAGGGACTCCACGGGCATCATTCAGGTCACCGTCAAGAAGGGCAACCTTCCCGACGAGCAGTTCGAGAGGGCCGCTTCCGCTTCCATAGAATCTTCCGTGGAGGTCACTGGCACCATGCACCAGGATGGACGGGCTCCTGGCGGTTACGAGGTACGGGCCAGCGATCTGAAGGTCATAGGTTCCGCTCTTCCGTTCCCGATCACCGAGTACCAGAGCGAGGAGCTGCTGCTGGACAACCGCCATCTGTGGATCAGGTCGCGGGAGCAGACGGCGGTCATGAAGGTCAAGGCGACCCTGTTGGCGGGCGCCCGCGAATGGCTGGCCGAGAACGAGTTCACCGAGGTCACCCCGCCGATCTTCACCCAGAACGCCTGCGAGGGAGGCGTGACGCTGTTCAAGCTGAAGTACTTCGACCGGGAAGCGTACCTGAGCCAGAGCGCACAGATGTATCTGGAGTCTCTGATATTCTCACTGGAGAAGGTCTACTCCATAACCCCGTCGTTCCGGGCCGAGAAGTCCCGCACCCCCCGGCACCTCACCGAGTATTGGCACATGGAGCTGGAGGAGGCCTGGGTGGACAACGACGGAAACATGAAGATCCAGGAGGAGCTGGTCTCCGCCATGGTGGCCAAGGTCCTCAGGGAGCGCAAGGACGAGCTGGAGATACTGAAGCGGGACATCGAACCGTTGAAGGCGGTCGTCCCGCCGTTCAAGCGCCTGCGCTACTCGGACATGATAGACCTGCTGAAGAAGAAAGGGTTCGACATAGAATTCGGGGCGGACCTGGGCGCCGTGGAGGAAAGGGCCATTACCGAGGAAGAGGTGGCCCCGGTGTTCGTCACCAATTTTCCAAAGGAGTGCAAGGCCTTCTACATGAAGGAGGACCCTGATGACCCGCGCACCTACAAGTGCGCCGATCTGTTAGCGCCGTTCGGCTTCGGCGAGGTGATCGGAGGGAGCGAGAGGGAGACCGACCTGAACAAGATCCTGCAGAGGTTGGAGGCGGCCGGAATACCGGAGGACCCCTACCGCTGGTACCTGGACCTCAGGCGCTTCGGCTCCGTCCCGCATTCCGGTTTCGGCCTGGGCGTGGAGCGCATAGCCAAGTGGGTCTGCAATCTGGAGCACATCCGGGACGCCATCCCTTACCCGAGAACGGTAGCAAGGGTCTATCCCTGAAGGCGCCGTCCCATGTCGCAGTAGAGGCGGAAGGCCCGTTCCAGCTGCCACCTCTCCACGTATTCGTCCTTGGTGTGGGCCATGTTCGGGCTTCCCGGGCCGCATACCGCGACCAACGGGTTCACCGTCGAATACACCGCCGCTTCAGTGGCGTAGGGCACGGCGAATATGCCATCAGCCCCGGCGTCAAGAAGTTCCCGTATCAGCGCGGTGTCAGGCGAGGTCTCGAAGGCCGGCAGCTCATACTGCATTATGATGTCGTACGACTCTCCTTCCAAATTGCGCATGATGCGCTCCCTGACCTCTTTGGCGGTGAGCGGGTAAGGGAAGCGGGCGTTGAGCTGGGCTTCGCAGCGGTCGGGGACGATGTTGTTGCGGGTGCCCCCTCTTATCGTGGAAACGACCAGGGTCAGGTCGTCCGTCTCTCCCTCGGGGACCTTGAGCAATGGGTCCAGCTTGTCCAGGAGCGAGGCCATCCTCATGATGGCGTTGTCCCCGTTCCAAGGCATGCTGGCATGAGCCGCCACTCCATGCGCCGTCAAGGTCAGACGGGATATGCCTTTCTCCTTCCAGGCCACCCGGAGGTCCGTCGGCTCGCCGACCAGTATCCCGCTGGCCTTGCGGACCTCCGGACGTTTCACAAGGAACTCCGCCCCGGTCATCAGCTCCTCTTCGTCGGTGGTGATGAGCATAGCGAACGGCACCTCATCCTCCTTCAGGACCCGGGCCGCGGCCATCATGGCCGCCATTCCGCCCTTCATGTCCGCCGCTCCCAACCCGTAGACGCGGCCGGCCTCCACCTCACCGTCCTCCCTGGTCCAGTCGTCCCCGGCGGGGACGGTGTCCAGGTGGGCTGAGAACGCTATGCCTCCGACGCCGTTGGAGGCCAGCATGGCCGGGCTGTCGTGGGCCCCGCCGACGGTGATGGAGAGCCCGATGTCCTCCAGCTTGGAGCGCACCAGCTCGAACAGGGCCTTCTTGCCCTCGTTGGTATCGCTGCGCACGTTCAGCAGCTCGATCAGGTTGCGGACCAGTTCTCGGGTCATGTCATCATTTGCGATAGAACGGTAGTGTCACGATCTTGGCCGGAGCGGCCTCGTCGCGTATCTGGATGGACAGTTCGGTACCGACCGCGGACAGCTTCTGCGGTACGTAGCCTAGGGCCACGCCCTCCTTCAGGCAGGGGGACATGTTCCCGCTGGTAACCTTTCCCACGGTCTTTGCACCGTGCATTATGGCGTAGCCGTGCCGGGGAACTCCCTTTCCCGTAAGCTTCAACGCCACCAGCACGTCGTACTTGCGCTCCCTCTGCAATATCAGCACGTCACGGCCGATGAAAGGGTGGTCCATCTTGACCACCCACGGCGGTCCGGTCTGCAGAGACGTCTGGCTGCCGTCGAAGTCCGTTCCCGAGAGCAGGTAGCCCATCTCCAGGCGCAAGGTGTCCCGAGCCCCCAGGCCGGTCGGCCTCACCTTGCCGGTCTGCAATAACTTGTTCCAGAGCCAGGCCGCGTCACGATCTTCCACCAATACCTCGAAACCGTCCTCACCGGTGTAACCGGTCCGGGCGATGTAGCAGCCCACGCCTTCCCCCTCGATGGCGAAGTGGTCCGCCAGGAAGTGCGAGCTCTTCCCGGAGAGGAAGGCGAAACGGCCTTGGAAGCGCTTCAGCGTGGAGAGGTCCGTGGAGCACATCCCCTGCATGATCACCTCGGCCAACGGACCCTGCACGGCCAGGCAGGCCAGCCTAGTGGATAGGTCAACGATCTCCAGGTCCCTGGTGCTGCTCCTGACCCATTCGCGCACCCGCTCCACGTTGGAGGCGTTGGGGACCATCAGGTACTGTCCCTCGGATATGTGATAGGTGATAACGTCATCAATGATCTGACCGTCGATGTTCAGCAGGTGTCCGTAAACGGCCTTGCCCACCGGGGCCTTGCTTATCGGGTTCGTCAATAGGCCGTCCAGCTGTATGGCTGCTTGCGGTCCTTTGATCAGCAGGTCGCCCATGTGCGAAACGTCGAACACCCCGCAACCCTTCCGGACCTGGAAGTGCTCCTCGATGATCCCGGAGTACTGGATGGGCATCTCCCAGCCAGCGAACTCCACCATCCTGGCCCCAGCGGCCAGATGTTCCTGGTAAAGCGGCGTTCTCTTCATGCTCTCACCCGTTCAATGGCGGAAACATTATCAATAGCTTTCCGTCAAGCCCCCAGGATCTCCTCCAATCTCTGCCGCACGACCTTCGCAGGGACGTCCGGAAGCGATATGTACGTCGTGCGTCCGCCGGTCTCCTCGTTCGTAACTCTGGTTCCGACCAGACCTTGATTGGTGAGGTCCTGAAGATAGGACCAGAACATGGTGTGCCCTCTTGGCTTCTCGTTATACTCCTCGGCCACCAGCTTGTAGATCGCTTCCGCCTCCGGGGTTTTCACGTAGGCCTGGTCCTTTATTGCTCGAGCTACCGCCAGAAGCACCATCTTGTGCTGCTTGTCCAGGTCCTCGATCTTGCTCTCGGTGACCACCGAGTACGTCAGCGCTTTCGCCCCGCGCACGTGCTCCGGCGCCAGATGCTCCGCGCCCTCCTCCTCGGCCAGCATTCCCGCCTTGTCCAGGAGCTCGATGGCGAACCGGGCGTCCCCGAACTCCCCGGCTATGTCGGCCATGAGGTCCAGGGAGTCCTGGCGCACCGCTCCGGGAAAGAAGGCCAGGTCGGAGCGTATTTTAAGGATGTCCGCCAGGTCCCGCACGCCGTATTTGTCGAAACGAATGGCGTTCGCTCTCCGGAACGTGGAGGACGAGGCGGCGTCCAGCATGTCCAGGACGTTCTTCTGGGAGATCATGATGATCGACATGGAGGGACGCCCGCCGACCATCTCCTCGTCGAAGCGGGTGAGCTGGTAGACGAGATCGCTGGCTCCTTTCACCAGCAGAACGTCCGCCTCGTCCAGTACGACAACCAAATGCATCTTGCGCTTCTCCAGGTGCTTGCGGATGGAGCGCAGCATCTCCTCGGTCGAGAAGCCGCGGTCCGGAAAGTTCTCGTCGAAGTGCATGACTATCCTGCGGAGCACGGCCACCTCGGTGGAGCGCTGCCGGCAGTTGACTATGATGAAGTCCATCGGCCGCCCCCGCTCCTGGGCGGCCTTCATGAGGTCCAGGCAGAAGCGCTTGGAGGTGGCGGTCTTCCCGGTACCCACGCTGCCTATGAGGAACGCGGTCTGGGACATGCTCCCATCCAGCACCGGCCGGAATAGCATCTCCAGGCGTTCCAGCTGCTCCTCGCGGTGGCAAAGCTTGTCGGGAACGTAATCGAACGAGAGCTTGGATTGGTCCTTGAACAGGCGTGGGTTTCGCATCTACATTACCTTCTGGCTCTTATGAATCCGGAACAGGGTGTGACCTTCACGCCCCGGTCTTCCAGCTGATCGGCGAGCAGGTTCATGCCCAGGGAGTCGGAGGCCACGTGCCCGGCGATTATGACGTTCAGGTGGTGCTTCCTGACCTCCTCCAGGTGCGCTTCGGGGATGTGCATGAACACCACCGTGCCTACGCCGGCCTGGGCAAGCTTCTCGTAGATGTCCTTCGGTCCCGAGGTGCCGCCGGTCATCCGCACCACCACCTTGCCGGCCTTGCGTTTCCTGTCCCCCACATACACCTCAGGGGGATTATTGTTACCTGCGGCGTGCTGATGCTCCGGCAGCCGCATGAGCATGTCGACCACGTCCCCGACTCTCTTGGGCGACTCCTTTTCCACCAGGTCGTTCAGGAAACGGTCTACGAGGTTATCGGTAACGGAGTGAAGGCACATCAGCGGCAGGTCCAGAAGCCGCGCGGCGTCCACGGCCTGGTCATAGTTGGCCGGGGCGCTGAGGTTGTGCACCTCGCGAATTCTCGGTGCCATGATATCCTCGGCCACGTTCACCGGCACACCTAGCTGGGTATAGATGTACTCGTGCAGGTGCAGCGCCTCACCGAAGGCCGGGCGCGCTCGTCCGAAGGGATGATGCCCGATCACCGCGTCGATCATTCGTCCCCTCTCCCGCAGTCGATCGGCTAGTACCATCTCCCCGGTTGAGACGTCAATTCCCCACAGAACTCCCTCGATCTCCGTCTCCGCATTACCATATACGAGTCTCGAATCGGGATAGGGGTTCCAGAGCGAGTCGAGGTCGAATCGTTCCTTCTCCGCCATGTCCATCTTCCGGTAGCGCTCCTCGGTGCGGCGAAGGTCGTCCTCCATCTCCTCCGCGGTCCGGGGGTCGTTCTCCTTGGCCATTTGAACGGCGAACCGGTAGATCTCTCCTAGCTTCATCAGGACTGAGAAGGCTGGCAAGCTGATAATTGTTCCTCTCGAAATGTGGAGCGCACGCTGAAGCAAAAAAATATGGAAAAGTTAAGTGGTTTTAAAGACCTGAGAAGGCTCGGTTATTATGGACCGGCCCTTTTCTGGCCTTTTTAGCCGAACAGAGCGGAGAGACCGGCGGCGGCCTCTTCCTCGGTTACAGCTTCCTCTTCCTTGGGCTCTTCCTTAGCCGGAGCGGCCGGACCGGCGTGAGCCGGGGCGGCAGCGGCGGCAGGTGCGGCGGCGACCATCGCGGAGGCGATAGCCTCATCGATGTTCACGCCCTCCAGGGAAGCGGTCAAGGCCTTTATCCTGGATGCATCCGGCTCGACACCGGCGCTCTTCAGGATAGCGGCAACCGCGTCCTCGGACACCTGCTTTCCAGCGGCGTGAAGGACCAAAGCGCTGTATATGTATTCCATTTCCTTACCTCCTCAATCGAACAGAGAGCTCAGACCAGCGGCGGCTTCCTCCTCGCTGACCGGCTCCTCTTCATCTTCTTTCTTGGCCTCAGTGGCCTTGGGTTCGTTCACCGGCTTGGTCGCGGGGACCGCAGCCATCCTGTTCTTTATTCGGTCATCTTCCAGACCGGTGATCGAAGCCAAAGTCATCATCTGCGCGTCAGCCTTCGCAAGGATGGCACCGATGCTCTCCTTGGTCGGGAACGCGCCAGCCACGCTCAAGGCCATCGCTTCGCGATAGGCCTTGGATAGCAAGGGCGTGACAGTCTGAGGTGTGATATAAGCTATAGACAAGCTCAAGCCTAGGGCATTTCTGGCGGCCAGACCCAACATGTTGGTGTAGTAGTCCGCCGGTACGTCCAGGACATCCTTCCCGTACAGAATGCCGTCCTCGAAGGCGGCGCGGAGGTCCATACCCACGATCATGGGCAGGATCTCCAGCTTGACCAGCACCTTGGCGACCTCATCGGGGACCGGCTCGCCCTTGGGGACGAGGACCTTGTCCTTCTTGATGATGATCTTCCCGGACTCTATGGCCGCGGGGATGCCGGCTTTCTGCAATTCGCCGATGATCGGGCCTGGCTTGAACGGGGTGTCCCCCGCCTTCACCATTATGTCCTCCGGCGCTATGTCTCCGGTCTTGGCCGGGGCCGGGGTCTTGGTGCCCTCCATCTGGCGGAATAGCTTGAACGGGTTCTCGTCCGTGGTGACGATCGCGCACTGTCCGTCAACTAGCTGCTTCAGCTTCTCCAGGCCCGGCCTCTGCTTGGCGGCCTCGGTGATGGCCAGGTCCATTAGGGTGTTCCTGGTCATGTTCACATCGGCCTTACCGCGCAGCACGGCGCGCATGGAGATCATCTGGGCAGCGGGAATGCCGTGCAGATCGACGATGCCGACGACGTGGCTGTTGACCATGAGGTCCACCAGCTCCTGCACCCTTTCCCGTTTCCACTTCGCTACATGTGCCATGCTTGGGACCTCCTCAAATCACCTTCTCGGAGGGTCCCATGGTGGTCTTCACGAAAGCGGACCGGATGTTCATGGTGCCCTTTTCGAGCTTCATCCCCAATCTCTTGAAGATCAGCTCGATGTTGTCGGCTATGTCTTCTGGCGTCATGTCCGTGGTCCCGACGGAGGTGTGGAAGGTCAATCTGTCCCTGCTCCTGACCGACACCGACTTGCGCAGGTTGTCGATCATGGGCTTGGGGTCCGCTCCCGGGGGGATCGGCTTCGGCATCTTGCCGCGGGGGCCCAGTACGATACCCAGTCTCTTACCGATGGTGGGCATCAACGGGGCTTCCGCGATGAAATACTCGAACTCGTTAGCCATCTTCTTGGCCTGCTTCTTGTCGTCGGCGATGGTGCTCAGCTCTTCCACGGACACTACCCTGTCGGCTACGTCCCTGGCCTTTACTACCATCTCTCCGCTACCGAATACACAGACCTTGACGGGCTTTCCCCTTCCGTGCGGCAGAATGATGTCCTCCTGTATCCTGTTCTTGGGTATGGACATATCCACATCCTTCAGGTTGATGGACAGGTCGACCGTTTGTACAAAATTGCGCTTTGGAGAATGCTCCAAGGCTTTCTTAACGGCCGTAACGGTTGCTTTTTCTGCCAATTCGATCCCTCCTGTAGTTCCAACGAGCCAATGAAGGCTCTCCTACAGTTTGGTAAAGGCCCCTAATTGCAATGCCGTTTATAAAGATATCGTAAAAGTATGGTTAAAATGTTTGAGTTGGAAGGGGTTTCAGGCTTTAAGCTGGGCATCCCACTTGCCGGCCTTTATGTCCGCCTGCATGTCCTTGGCGTCCTTGCCTTCCACGGTGATACCGCAGGAGACGCAGGTGCCGATGACCTCCAGGACCTGGGCCTTCATGTCGGCGCCGGTCAGGGAGTCCTGCTTCATGTGGGCGATCTTCTTGGCCTGCTCGATGCTGATGTTGCCAACCTTACCGGCCTTGGGGGCCCCGGCGCCCTTCTCTATGCCCAGCTCTTTGAACAGCAGGGCGGAGGTGGGCGGAGTGCCGACCTTGATCTCGAAGGTCTTGGTCTTCTGGTCGATTATGACCTTGACCGGGACCTTCATGCCGACGAATCCCCTTGTCTTCTCGTTGATAGCGCCTACGACCTGAACGACGTTTATGCCCGTCGGGCCCAAGGCGGGTCCCAGCGGCGGGCCGGGAGTGGCCTTGCCGCCATCCACTAACACTTCGATAGTCTCTGCCATTTTATCATCTCTCCTTCTCGAGGACCCTCACGCTGTCGCCGCGGACGGTGACAGGGATGGGCACGGTGGCCTCGAAAAGCTCGACCGTGATCTCTTCCTTGCTCTCGTCGATCTTCTGCACGCGGGCCTTCTCGCCCTTGAAGGGGCCGGCGACGAGCTCCACGACATCCCCTTCGGATATTCCAGACACTAGAGGCTTGGGGGTCAGGAAGTGCTCGATCTCCGTGAGCTTGGTCTCCCCGTCCACCAGTCCCTTGGCCTTGCGCACTCCCCGGCAGGTCTCCCTGACCAGGTCGGTGTTCATGGCCTCCATGAATACGTAACCATCTAACTTACCAGGCGCGAGCAGGGCGAATATCCCCTTGTCGCTCCCGGTCTTGGCCTTGCCGGCCACGCCGTCGACTACGGCCCTCTCATGACCTATGGAGGTCTTCAGGATCAGGATGGACTGCATGGTGTTAGCGAAGAACTCCATGTTTCCGCACTCCTGCCCTTCGGCGAAGACCTGCATCTTGATACGGACGCTGTCGTCCAGGCGGGCGCCGCGCGGGGCCTCCGCAGAAAGGGTGATCTCCTTGCCGCCCAGTCCTTCAACGTTAAATTCAGCCTCGGGCTTGGTCAGTTTGGCGCTCTCCCAGAGCTTTCCAGAATTGTCTGATAGGATGATATCCCACTCCGGTTCGTCCTCGTTGCCGTAGGATATGGTCAGAAGGATCCTGGCCTTCATCTTGCTGGCCTGGCGCGGTTTGAGAATGAGCTTCCAGACGGCGCTGCTTCCGGCGGTCACCCTCTGGGCGTTGCTCTCCCCGGACAGGGTGAGCGGGCCGTTCCCGTACTGGGGGATTTGATTGGTTTCCTGATCGTTCATTTGCAGCCCTCCTGGAGTGGCATTAAAGGCCGAGCCATCCCGGAAGTCGGGTGACCAGCAGGTAGATGGCGAAGCCAAGGCCGCCAATCAGAGTCAGACCTAGTCCGGTGATCATCACCGTCTTGGTGTACTCGTCGGTAGTGGGCTTCCTGGCCATCTTCAGGACGCGGCCATACTTGCCCTTGCCGAGCATCTTGACCCGTTCCTCGATCCCTTTTTGGATCTTCCAGGATTTGTCGACTATGTCCATTTACACGCACTCTTGGATAACGCCCTAATCCTTCCTTATAAATAATCCTTTCTTTACCGGATGAAGTCCACGGCCATCCCCTTGGGCATGGCGCTCTCCTTCGGACCCAGTATGAACTTGGACTTCACGCCAGTGACCACGACCATGACCCTGATCTTGCCTTCCAGGGCCGGATCGACGGAAGCGCCCCAGATGATCCTGGCGTTGGGGTTGACCTTGCTCTGGATGACCTCGGCCACCTTCTCCGCCTCGCTGACGCTCATGTCCTCGCCGCCGACGACGTTGATCAGCACTCCGTTCGCCCCGGTGATGTCCACATCGATGAGCGGGGAGTTGATCGCTTCGTCAATGGCCTGTTCGACCTTGTCGTCGCCCTCGCCCTCTCCCATGCCGATCATGGCCACACCGCCGCCCTTCATTATGGTCTTCAGGTCATTGAAGTCCAGGTTCACCAGGCCGGGACGGGTGATGAGCTCGGTGATCCCCTTTATGGCCCGCATCAGCACCTCGTCGGCCACCTTGAAGGCGGCGTTGATCGAGTAACGAGGAACAAGCTCCAGCAGCTTGTCGTTCGGGATGACGATCACCGTGTCGGCAACGGACCGCAGCCTCTCCATGCCCCATTCGGCGTTCTCCGCGCGTATGGAGCCTTCCGCCTTGAACGGTGATGTGACGATGGCGATGGTAAGAGCGCCCATCTCCTTGGCCAGCTGAGCGATGTAGGGGGCGGAACCGGTGCCGGTGCCTCCTCCCAGGCCGGCCGTCACGAAGACGATATCGGATCCCATTAGCACCTTGCGCAGGTCCTCCTCCGCTTCTCTGGCCGCCTCCTCTCCCACCTGCGGTAGCGCTCCGGCGCCCAGTCCCTTGGTGCTTCTCCTTCCGAGCAGGATCTTCTTGTGCGCCCTGGTGATGAGAAGGTGCTGCGCGTCGGTGTTCACCGCGTACAGATCAGCGTCCTTTATGTTGGTCTGGTAGAGGCGGTCAATGGTGTTCGAGCCGCCTCCACCGCATCCTATGATCTTGATGTTGGTCTTCAGGCTCATCAAGATCTTTTCCAGCTCTTCATCCTCGGCCGTCTGGGCCTTGAAGCTGGATATGCTCGTTTCGTTCGCCGGACCGGCTCTTGACATGGCATCGCTGATGAATGATTTCATGGAGGGGCCTCGGACGGGTGCCGCTGGCGCTCAAGCCCTAAGCTGCCACTCGTCTGAGAACGATGACGTAATGTGAACTTTAAAACATTTCGGTGCCAACAGCCTATTACAATAAAAATATTATAATATATATCGTATTCTAAGAGAATGTCCATACAATAATAATAGCTTTTATTTGATTCCAAATAGAATATTTAATTTGTTTAATGTATATATTAATTTACAAAATGTATTATTTACTTTACAAAAAGTAAGGTTTATCATTCAAAATGTAACTATCTCTTTACACAGATGAGGATGATGAAGAGCCGTCTCAGGGTATACCGCACCATGACCAATCTCACGCAAGAAGAATTGGCTGAAAAACTAGGGATAACCCGGCAGACGGTAATAGCTATCGAGAAGGAGAGGTACGACCCCTCCCTGGAGCTGGCTTTCAAGCTGTCCAAGTTCTTCCGGGTGTCCATCGAGGACATTTTCCAGTATGATGAGACCTGAAAGTTCTTATCAATGCAGAGATCCGAGATAGACCTCGGTGCGATATCTTAGCAGCACGGAGCCGTTCTGCTGGTGCTCCGCGAAAACAGAATCCACCGCGTCCATGAGCTTTCCGAACGTAGTGCTGTCCGGCCGGGGGCAGTAGGATGAGGAACGCAAACGCCCTTTAAGGCTAGCCAGATCAAGGCTCTGGTCGTTCCCGAATTCGTGGTATTCGTATACGCCTTCGAAGAACGAATCGATCTTCTTATTCTGCTCTCCGTCCGAACCCCCGCGGGAGTCGTCCACGCCATTGTACTTCAGCATTCTGGAGTAGGCGATGTTGAACGTCCCCTCGTCATCCAGGCGGTTGTTCCAGATCAGAATGACCGCTCCTCCCGGCCGCAATATCCTCCCGAACTCCCGCCTGGAACCCACCAGATCGAACCAATGGAAGGACTGGGCGGCAGTGATCAGGTCGACGCTTCGATCGGGGAGGCCGGTAGCTTCGGCCCTGTTCGGTACGCTCTCGAAGGAGGTGGCTCCATGGAACCTGGTCTCAGCTCTCCCTCTCATGCAGGCGTTCGGCTCCACGCCGTAAACAAAGGCGCCAGCCTCGATTAGCATGGCGCTCAGGATCCCGGTGCCAGAACCGATGTCAGCGACCCTCGCTCCTGGGAAGAGCAGGCATTTGCTCTGCAGCAGCCGAATGATCCCCAAAGGATACCCTGGGCGAAACCGGTCGTAATCGTCCTCCCGCCCATCGAAGCGGGCGGTCGGATCAGCGTCCGAAGGCATCACCTGATGAAGTCCAGATCGGCTTTTTTCAGCTTCTCCGCTTCGTTGGTGGCCCCGATGATCTGCTTGGATTTGACCCCGGCCACGACGACCATGACGCGTATGGTCTTCTCCAAGGTCGGATCGACCGCCGCACCCCAGATGATCCTGGCGCTTGGACTTACCCGCCTCTGCACCTCTTCGGCTATGAATTCCGCGTCGGAGATGGTCATGTCCGGTCCGCCGACGACGTTCACCAGGACGCCGTTGGCGCCGCTGATGTCCACTTCGAGCAACGGGGAACTAAGAGCGCGCTCGATCGCTTCCTTTGCGCGGTCCTCAGCGTGACCGTCGCTCTCTCCCAGGCCGATCATGGCGACGCCCGCTCCTTTCATGATGGTCCTCACGTCGTTGAAGTCCAGGTTGACCAGCCCAGGCTTGGTGATCAGCTCGGTGATGCCTTTTATCGCTTTGGTAAGAACCTCGTCGGCCATCTTGAAGGCCTGGTTCAGTCCCAACCGGGGATACAGCTCGATTAATTTGTCGTTCGGGATGACGATGACGGTGTCGGCCGTGCTGCGCAGGCGCTGCAGTCCCCACTCGGCATTCTCCATGCGCATCCTGCCCTCGCCCTTGAAGGGGGTGGTGGTGACGGCGATGGTAAGAGCGCCCATCTCCTTGGCGATGTTGGAGACCACGGCTGCGGAACCGGTACCAGTGCCGCCGCCCATGCCGGCGGTGACGAATACGATATGCGCGTCGGTCACGGCTTTCCTTATTTCGTCCTCGGCCTCGCGCGCCGCTTGTTCCCCAACCTGCGGAAGCGCACCGGCGCCAAGTCCCCGGGTGCTCCGGCGTCCCAACAGGATCTTGTGCTGTGCTCTAGTGGCAAGCAGGTGCTGTGCGTCAGTGTTGGCGGCGTAGGTCTCCAGTC
>DAML01000006.1 GCA_002497075.1 Methanomassiliicoccaceae archaeon UBA472 | reverse complement strand
CGAGGGGAAAAATGAACGACAAGGAAGGAAAGCTGGTAATGATAAAGGAGCGCGTGCCGCTGCGCACCCATGAGATGCTCCGGCGCGAGCTTCGCAAGGGGCGAAAGGCGCTGTACATCTCCAAGAACTCTCCGAGACAGCTGGAGATGCAGTTCGACCAGGTCAAGGACAACATGACCGCGTTCTGGTTGTCGCCGCGCCCGGAGGAAGATTGCATCCCCCCGATGAACCTGGAGAACTTCGAGTCCCGGATCAAGGAGTTCCTGAAGGAGAACGAGTCGCCGATCGTTGTGCTCAACGGAGTTGATGTGCTGTACTCCTGGAACGGCCTGCGCCCGGTCATAGACTCACTGAAGAGGGCGCGCGGCGGCCTAGGCAACGCCGAGTTCTTCATCAGCCTGGACCCCAACGAGCAGAACCCCGGTTACGTCGGCGCCCTGGAAAGGATCTCCGACGAAGTGGTCTGCACCTGACGGGCGAACTTAAAACCCCATCCTTTTTCAATATCCCTTTCTTTTAACCATCATCGTAGGTGTTCCCATGACGAACCTCGCATCATTGCTTGACAAGATATCCAACGACCGGGTCTCCGGTTCCTCCGAGATCTATTCCGAACTGCTGGACGGCCTGCAGAAAGCGCTTTTAAAAAAGCCGAAGGTGCAGGAGTGGAGGGATTTCTCTGACGGATTGTCCAAGGTCAAGAGGTCCATGGCGCCCTTGCAGAACGTGGCCGGTTCGATACGTGTGCTGCTGAACGCCCAGATACCGGACGAGCAGTTCAATGGCTTCGTCAAGGGCTTTCTAACCGACCTCAGGGATAGAGAGACCGCGGCGCCACAGAAGATCGCCAAGACCCTCATGAGCACGTACAAACCTGGAAAGGTGCTTACCATCTCCTATTCCGGGACGGTCATGAGCTCTCTGCTGTCGCTGCCGAAGGATGCTGAGATCTCCGTGGCCGAGTCTCTGCCTATGGGGGAAGGAACAATGACCTGCAAGAAGCTGGCTGATAAGGGTCACCGTGCTTCCCTGTTCAGGGATTCCATGATCGCCTCCGAGGTGCGGAAGGCCGACCTGGTCCTGGTCGGCGCGGACGGGGTGTGCCCGGAGGGCGTGGTGAACAAGGTGGGAACCATGCTGTTGGCCTTGGCGGCCAAGGAGCACGCGAAACCGTTCGTTGTGCTCTGCTCCACATCCAAGCTGATACCGGTGCTGGAGATGGACGCCTTGGAAGGTGAGGGCCTCGTTGATCAAATGAACATCAAAGAGGTCGTGTTCGAGCTGACCCCCCTGGAACTTGTAACTTCGGTCATCACGGACGAAGGCGTTCTCTCCGGGGAAGAGATGAAGAAGCGTCTGCTGAAGGACCGCGGCAAAATGAAGGACACTGAGTGCCAGTCCTGCTAGCCGATGCGCTGCAGGAAGGTCTTTACCTGGTTATCGTAACCCATGGTCTCGATGTCCAGCTCGGTGCCGTGCTCCGTGGTCACCGTGACCAGAACGTGACCGGCGGCACTGCTGAAGAGCGCGTGCCTTTCGGAACTCTCCTGCAAGGCCAGCTCCAGCTTGCCGAAGTATTCCTGGGCTTTCTCCAAGGCCCTTTCCGGGCTCAGCCTGGTGGTGGCGCCGTATCTCATGCTATCCCTGGGGGAATATCCCCGGAAGATAACTAACTTTTCCCGTCCAGGCTACTCGAAGCGCAGCACTTCGGCCGGAGAGACCTTGCTTGCCCCCCGAGCGGCGGGAAGTATGCTCAGCATGGTGGCGATGAAGGCCAGGACGGCCACCACCAGTATCGGTTTCCAGTCGATGACGAATATGAAGTCCATGGACTCCAGCGCTTCCATGTAGAGCTGATAGCCGACCAGGACGCCCAGCAGCGATCCGGCCACGATCCCCAGCAGGGAGATGAAGGCGGACTCCAGGGCGAAGTTGACCACCACCATGTTCTTGGTGAACCCGATGGCCCGCATCATCCCTATCTCCAGGCGGCGCTCGTAGATCGACCGGATGGTAATGATGCCCAGGCCGACTATCCCGATGACCAGGCCCATGGCCAGGAAGGCCCGGAACAGGGTGAATATGGAATTCACGCTCGAGGTGATCTGCTCGGCCAGCGCCTTGACCGATATGGTGGTCAGCCCGGCGCCCACGAAGTCCTTCTCCAGCAGCACCGACTGCTCGGCGGGGTCCAAACCGTCGGCGTAGGAGACGAGCATGCGGTTGGGGCCGAGGGCCTTGAACGTATCGTACACCGTCTCCTCGTTGATGAATATGCCACCCAGGGCGCTCTGCTTCATCACTCCGACCACCGTTAGATTGGCATAGGTACCGTCGTACGCCTCCACCCGGAAGGTGTCATTGAGGACGATCCGTTCGGCGTCGTTGAAGGACATCATCCCTCCCATGGCCCCGGCCAGGCCACCGTCGATCACCACCAAGGAATCATTTGACATGATGCCCTCCCATACGTCCACCTCCGAGCTGAAGCGAGATGTGTCCCATTCGGCCAGGGGATAATAGCCCTCGGTGTAGAACCGTTCGTTGACCCCTAGCGCAAGGATGCTGAACTCGATATGCCTCAGCTCACCGTTCCATAGATCGACCGTATCGTTGACCCGCACCTCGATGGTGGCTATGGCCAGGAGGTTGCTGACGTTGCTCCCCTCCAGGAAGCCGTCGGTGCTGTTGAGCTTGGCCCAGGGATCGCTGTCCAGCACCGTCCTGGTGTCCAAGGTGAAAGCTATGGTATCGAAACCGCCCGAGGTCTCCTCCACCATTATTGGAATATTATAGTTCATCACCCCGGAGATCATGGTCAGGATGGTCACGGTGAATATCACCAGTCCGAAAATGAATATGCTCAGCCCGGTGCGGAACTTGGCCTTGAGCGGATAGGATATCGCCGTCCGCACGACGGCGCGATAAGAGGAACGGGCTCGGATGATGACCGTGAACAACCGGATTATAGCGTCCGAGTTGAACATGACCAGCAACAATGAGGATATCAGTAGGAACAGCCCGGCGACCACCAGCATTTCGATCTCCGCGGAATAGGGGAATATCTGTATCCCGGCCACGTCGGACACCCAGATGGCCAAAGTGGTCAGCGCCGCTATGTTCCAGGCCAGCCGGTCCCCCAGAAAGCGCCTCAACAGGAGCCCGGCGGACAGGGTGCAGAGGGAAAGCCCGCTCATGCTGATGCCCAGGTTCTTATAGGCCATGCCCGCCCCGGTCATAAGGATCCCCAGGGCCAACATGCCCAGCCCTATTAGGAAGGCCCGGCGGTCACCTGTGGGCACCGGAGGCTCGGGGATCGCTCGTATGGCCCGCACGATGTTCATGCGCGAGATGCGCATGGTAGCGAAGTACACCGTCCCTATGGTGATGGCGAAACCGATGAGATAGGATATCGCCAGCCCTTCGGGGGTATACGTGAAGTAGGACAGGATGTTGATGTCGGTGAACCCGAACAGCCCGGAAATGGAGAAGATGATCAGGTAGGCCACGACTATGCCCAGGACCGTTCCTACGCCGGAGGCCATGGTGGCGTAGACCACCCCTTCGTAGGTGAACAGACGCCTTAACCCGCTCCTCGGCAGCCCCACCGCCCTGGTGATGCCCATCTCCGATTTGCGTTCCTCGCCCAGCATGGTGAAGATGTTGAGCACCAGGGCCATCCCGGCTATGACCGAGAAGGAGCCGAACACGAAGAAGAGTGAAGTGAAGGCGGACATGCCTTCCTTGCCCTCCTCCAGTATATCCCGGCGGTCTTGGACCACCTCCAGTCCGGGTATGCCCGAGCCGTTCATGACTGCGGCGAGCTCGGTGCGGTCGAAGGGCGTCGTATCATCCAGTGAGATGAACATCAGATTGCTGCGGCCGGGGTTGCCGGTCCAGGTCTGCAGGTCGGTCTTGTTCACGAACACCGTCGCGGATATGGCGAAGCCGCCCCCTCCCAGGCTGTAGGCACCCAGTCCCTCCTTGTCGATGATACGCTCCACTTGAAGGGGAAGCGAGGCGTTCCCGCGGACCAGCAGCAGCGTGTCACCTACGTTCGCGTCGATGTCCCTAGCTAGATCGTCCGTTATGTAGATACCGCCGGAACCAGGGGCGCCATCTACCGGAGAGCCGCCGGAGGTCAATCCTCCGAAGATCTCCGTGGCTTCATCCTCAAAGCCCAGGGCGGTGTTGCTCAAGGAGTATAGGCCGCTGGCGGTGTTTAATATCACCGCGCTCTCCGTTACCGCAGGCGATGCGTGCTCCAGACCATTAAGCAGGGTCAGGTTCGCGGCCAGGGCGTCCAGGTCCCCTTCGTCCACGTATACGTAAAAGGAGCCGAACTCGGAGGCGACCACCAGGTCCACGTCAGCTAGGCCCTCGGTGGCCTGGCCCACTATGAGATTGTCGAGAGTGTCGCTGACCACGAAGGTGGCGGAGACTATGGCCGTGCCGACCATCAGCCCTCCCACCACCAGGGCGGTGGTGGCCGGGCGGCGCAGCGCGTAGCGGATGGCCATTATCGAGACCAGACGGTGGCGGCGGGCGTCCAGGAATACCAGGACAATCACGATCAGTATGTCGGCGAATATGGAAAGGGCGGTGCCCAGGAACGCCCAAGGGACCAGGATGATGAAAAGGGCAAGGACGGCCTTGGCCGGACCCAGAAGGCGGGACATCGGCTCAGCCCCTGGCCAGGATGTCCTGGCAGACCGTGGTCACCTTTCCGTCCTCATCCACGATCTCCCCGTCCCTCATGTGGATGATGCGGTCGCACTTCATGCCCACCTCCGGGTCGTGGGTGACGATGACGAACGTCTGCTGGTTCTCCTGGTTCAGGCGGCGCATGAGCGCCACGACCTCGTCCGCGGTCCTCTTGTCCAGGTCGCCGGTGGGCTCGTCCGCCCATACCAGCGCCGGGCGGTTGACCAATGCCCGGGCTATGGTCACCCTCTGCCTCTCCCCTCCGGAGAGCGATGCGGGACGCAGCATGGCCCGGTCCTTCAGACCTACTGTTTCCAGCAAGGCCAACGCGCTCTCCCTGGCCACCTTGGGGTTCTCTCCTGAGATGAGAAGGGGGAGCTCCACGTTCTCCGCTGCTGAAAGAACGGGAAGCAGATTGTAGAACTGGAAGATGAAACCCATGCGCTTCGCCCGGAACCGGGTCTTGGCGTTATCGTCCATATCAGTGAGCTCGGCTCCCTCGATGACGACCTTACCGGAGGTGACATCATCGATGCCTGAGAGGCAGTTAAGCAGGGTGGTCTTGCCGCAGCCGGAGGGGCCCATGACCGCCACCATCTCTCCCTTATCGATCTTCAGAGTAATTCCCTTCAGGGCTTCCACACGAATATCCCCCGTGACGTACGTCTTGATGACGTCGTGGCAACTGATGATCGGCATGCTCCTCCCCCTAATCGGGATAAAATAGGCCAGCAACCGATATTAAACGTTGCTGGAAAGGGTCGTCAGTATTTTGTGGTCATCAGATATAAATCGTATCTGGTTAAGCACTTAATCATCATTTATGTACATTAATGACCATAAATGATATATATCGACTTCAACTTCTCCCTTCTCCATGAGACATGACGTAAAGTTCTCACTGAGCATTGACGATATCCCCAAGCGCTGGTACAACATCGCAGCCGATTCCCCGGTCCCGCTCCCGCCGCCGCACAACCCGGCGACGAACGAACCCATGGACCCCAAGGCCCTGGAGGCGATATTCCCCAGGAACCTGATCGAGCAGGAAATTTCCCAGGAGCGTTACATCGACATTCCAGAGGAAGTTCGTGACGCCTATGTGATGCTGAACCGCCCCTCCCCGCTGGTACGGGCGGTAAGACTGGAGAAGGCGCTGAAGACCCCGGCGAAGATCTACTACAAGCGCGAGGACCTCAGCCCCTGCGGATCGCACAAGCCCAATACCGCTGTGCCCCAGGCGTACTATAACATGAAGGCCGGGACGGAGCACATCACCACCGAGACCGGGGCCGGCCAATGGGGTATGGCCTTGTCCTTAGCATGCTCCATGTTCGACATGAGCTGCAAGGTGTTCATGACCTGCTCCTCATATGATTCGAAGCCTTACCGGCGCATAGCCATGGAGACCTATGGCGCCAAGGTCTACTCCTCCCCCAGCGGCGAGACCAAGTACGGCCGGGAGATCAAGGCGAAGTTCCCCGACACCCCGGGCAGCCTGGGCATCGCCATCAGCGAGGCCATCGAGGCCGCCGTCACCGACCCGACCGGCAAGACCCGATACTCCCTCGGCAGCGTGCTCAACCACGTCCTGCTCCATCAGACGATCATCGGCCTGGAGGCCAAGAAGCAAATGCAGATGGCCGGCGAGAAACTGCCGGACGTCATTATCGGCTGCGCCGGCGGTGGCAGCAACTTCGCCGGGCTGGCCTTCCCGTACACCACCGACAAGATCAACGGCGCCAACATCGAGATCATCCCGGTCGAGCCGGCGGCCTGCCCGACGATGACCCGCGCGCCGTTCTCCTACGACCACGGGGACACCGCCGGAATGACTCCGCTGCTGGCCATGCACTCGCTGGGCCACGCGTTCGTCCCGCCGCCGATTCACGCGGGCGGCCTCCGCTACCACGGCATGGCGCCGCTGGTGTGCCAGTGCATCGTGGAAGGGTTGTTCACGCCGCGGGCCTATCCTCAGAGCAAATGTTATGAGTCGGCGCTGACTTGGGCCAAGACCGAGGGCACCATCTGCGCCCCGGAGACCAGCCATGCCATCGCCGACTCATAACATTTGCTCTGAGGATA
>DAML01000035.1:4242-6506 GCA_002497075.1 Methanomassiliicoccaceae archaeon UBA472 | reverse complement strand
ACATGGTCATGCTGCGCCTGGACCTTGAAGGCCTCAAGGATTACCTGAACAAGAAGCCAGTGTCCAAGAAATAAGAACGGTCCGTTCATGCGAAGAATACGGCCACCAGTTCCCCCAGCGCACCCGGGGCTGGAATGCCGTGGACGTTCGTTACGAGAAGTGCCCCCAGTGCATGCACGAGAACGGCTACGAATCGGACCTGTACCGCTGGCTCCGCCGCCGGAAGGAGCGGAAGGCTGAAAAGGCCTGAGGGCGACATACCTATCATCAGGGGGATCCATATCCCGCTCATGGAACGGTCCGTTAACGGCCGGAGGGTGGACCAGAACATCAAGGTCGGAAGCACCCCCGGCGGCATCAAGGTCATCGTGGAGAGCCTGCCTTACGTTCATACCGTGGCGCTCTCCGTCGCCGCTACGGTCGGCTCCCGCGACGAAAGGAAGAACGAGAGCGGAGTGTCTCACTTCCTGGAGCATATGCTGTTCCGCGGTACGAGAACTAGGGACTACCGCGAGATCAACGAGGGGATCGAAGCGTCCGGCGGCTATCTGAACGCCTACACCACGCACGAGCACACCTGCTTCTACGCCTTCACCATCGACGAATCGTTGACGGTCGCCGAGGACCTGCTCTCGGACGTCTTCCTGAACCCGCGCATGGACCCTGACCTGGTCGATCTGGAGCGCAACATCGTCAAGCAGGAGATCGGCATGCGCATGAACGATCCGGCGGCTCATCTTCGTACGAGAATGTCCGAGTCCATGTTCAAGGGAAATCCCCTCTCCCGCTCGATACTGGGAACACCGGAAAGTCTCGACGGTTTCGATTCCGAGTTCCTTCTGAACTATCATGGAACGCACTATCACCCTCCGCATGTGGTGGTCTGCGCGGTCGGAAACGTCGATTTCTCACGGGTCATGGAGTGGGCCAGGCGCTTCGATGACGTCGGCGGCAAGGCCGCGCCCAAGAGGCGCCGGAGACCTAACATGCGCACCGGGGTGAACTTCTTTGAGAAGGGCTCCGACCGCGCCTACATCGGCATCGGCGTTCCGGGTTATACCGCTTCTCATAAGAGGTCCTTGGCGCAAGGGATGCTTACCACTGTGCTGTGCGGCGGCACCTCTTCCCGCCTTAACCACCGGATAAGGGAGGTGGAAGGTCTGGTGTACTCGATCAGCATGTATCCCCTGACGTTCCAGGATTGTGGAGCGTTGATGACCTACTGCTCGACGTCCATGGAGCACGTGCCGCGTCTTTTCGATACCTTCGGTCAGGAGCTCTCCCGCTTCAAGAAGGAAGGGCTGAACGAGGGGGAGCTGGAGAAGGCCAGGAACGGTCTGAAAGGTTCGCTATTACGAAACGCCTGCCGTCCTGACCAGAACATGACCTCTCATCTCATGCAATACTTGGAGAAGGGAAAGGTCATGAGCATCGAGGAGCAGCTGGCCGAGATCAATGCGGTGACGGCCGAACAGATCCTCAAGGCGGCCGATGAGCTATTGATCGGCAACAAGGCCTGCGTGACCATCTGCTCCGCGAACGCCATGCGGGCGGAGATGACGGAAGCCGCGGAGACCCTGGACTTCTAAGGCTCCACGACGATGAGGGGCTGCCCGCCCTCCACCATCTCCCCGGCCTTGACCTTGACCTCTTTGACCTTGCCGGCCACTTCCGTCTGGACCTCGTTCTCCATCTTCATGGCCTCCAGGACGCAGACCACCTGGTTTGCAGCGACCGTATCGCCGACCTTGACCTTCACGGACATGATCTTGCCGGGCATTGGGGAAAGAACGGCTCCGGACGAGCTCTCGGACTTGCCGCCGTCCTCCTTCTCCTCCAGGGCGATGTGCTCGATCTCCCGCACCTGCTGGAGCTTGAGCTCCATGACGCGGTCGTCGGACATCACCTTGGCGCCTGCCTCGAGGTCGCCCTCGATGGTCAATGGCGCCACCTCGCCGTTCACCAGCACCTTCTCGTCCTTGAATATGCACTTGAAGACGTGGTCGCCAATGGCGACACGATAATCTCCGCCGTTCTTCTCCACGACGACCTCGTGCTCCTGGCCGTTCACGGTGATGCGCAGCTTCACAGCGGCCACCCCCCGCGGCCCACCGCTTCGTTTATCGCCGCGCACTTCCAGGCGTCCACGTAGCCGGTGCCCTGGTCCTTGGAGGAGGCGTGCTTCTCCGTGGAGCGCATGTACAGGACGGCGATGGCCGCAAGGTCGCGGAAGTTAACCCCCTTCTCCATCATCTGGCGGTGCT
>DAML01000035.1:0-4174 GCA_002497075.1 Methanomassiliicoccaceae archaeon UBA472 | reverse complement strand
ACGGTTATGGGCTTCTCGTCGCCGATGATCTTCTTTCTGATGGCCGGGTCTATGTCCGCCGGCGTCTTTCCGTACAGCCCGCGGACCAAGTTCTTGGTCTCGTTCGTAACCATCTTGTACCGCTCGCCGGTGATGACGTTCAGCACAGCCTGCGTTCCGACGATCTGGGACGTTGGCGTCACCAGCGGAACGTGCCCCAGGTCCGCTTTTACCTTAGGAACCTCATCGTAGACGTCGGCTAGACGGTCCTCCTTCTTGGCCTCCCTCAGCTGGGAGATGAGGTTGGATATCATGCCGCCGGGGATCTGGTACACCAGCACGTTGGTGTCTATGCCGGTGAATCCGCTCTCGAAGGCGTGGTACTTCTTTCGAACCGATTCGAAATAGTCGGAGATGGCCGTGAGCTTTTTCAGGTCCAATCCCGTATCGAATTCTGTGCCGCGGAGCATGGCCACGACCGCCTCGGTCGGCGGCTGCGAAGTGCTCAGGGACATGCTGGATATCGCCGTATCCACGATCTCCGCCCCCGCCTCTATCGCTTTCATGTAAGTGGACATGACCATCCCGGAGGTGGCGTGGCAATGCAGGTGCACCGGTAACCCGATGTCCTCGCGGAGCTGCTTCACAAGCTCGTAAGCATCCATCGGCGCCAGCATACCGGCCATGTCCTTGATGCAGATGGTGTCGGCGCCCATGTCCTGCAGCTTGCGGGCGAACTTGATGTAGCCATCTATGGTGTGCACCGGAGATATGGTGTAGGAGATGGAAGCCTCTACGACGCCGCCGTATTTCTTGACGGCGCGCATGGCCATCTGCATGTTGCGGTGGTCGTTGAGGGCGTCGAATATGCGGAACACGTCGATGCCGCGGCGGCAGGCGTTCTTGACGAACTTCTCCAGTATATCGTCAGAGTAGTGGCGGTAACCGACCACGTTCTGCCCGCGGAGCANNCGCCCCACATCTCCACCGACCAGTAGCCGATCTCGTCCAGCATCGCTGCCGCCGGCAACATGTCTTCGGTGCGCATGCGCGTGGCGAGCAGGGACTGGTGAGCATCCCTGAGCACGGTATCCATGACCTTGATCTTCATGTGAGCACCTCAGAGCGGCATGTTGCCGTGCTTCTTGGCCGGGCGGGCCTCGCGCTTGCGGTCCAGCATCTCCAACGCTTCTATGATGCGCATGCGGGTGTTGTTAGGCTCGATGATATCATCCAGATATCCGCGCTCGGCCGAGAAGAACGCAGAAGCGTACAGCTTGCGATACTCCGAGATAAGGACGTCCCTCTTCTCCTGGGGGTCGTCGGCCATGATCAGGTCCTGCTTGAACACGATGTTGATGGCGCCTTCCGGTCCGACGATGGCTATCTCCGCCGTCGGCCAGGCCAGGTTGGCATCGGAACGCAAAGCCTTCGAGCCCATGACGCAGTAAGCTCCGCCTATGGCCTTTCTGGTGACCAGGGTGATCTTCGGAACGCTTGCTTCCGCGTAAGCGTACAGGAGCTTCGTGGAATCCCTGAGCAGGGAGCCGTTCTCCTGTTCCACGCTCGGCATGTACCCCGGTACGTCCACTAGCGTAACGACAGGAATGTTGAAGGAGTCGCAGAAGCGCACGAAGCGGGCGGCCTTGAGCGAAGAACTGGCATCCAGTGTTCCCGCCAAAGCCATGGGCTGGTTGGCGACGATACCGATGGGACCGCCGTTCATTCTGGCGAAGGCCGTGATGATGTTGCGAGCGAACTGCTCCTGTACCTCAAAGATCTCACCTTTGTCCACGACCTTCCGGATCACCTCCTTCATGTCATAGGGCTTCATCGGGTCCTCGGGAATGATGGTGTCCAGGGAGTCCTCCCTTCGTTCAGGATCGTCGCCCATCTGCTTCTTCGGTGGCTGCTCCAGGTTGTTGCTCGGCAGGAAGGACATCAGCTTCTTGACCTGTTTGATGCAGTCCAGGTCGTCCTCGGCCACGAAGTGCGCCGATCCGGAGCGGGAAGCGTGAACGTTGGCCCCGCCCAGTTCCTCGAACGAGACGATCTCATTCTGTACGGCCTTTATGACGTCCGGGCCGACCATGAACATGAAGGATTTGTCCTTGACCATGAACACGAAGTCGCTGAGCATCGGCGCGTAGACGCCGGAGCCGGCGCACGGCCCCATGACCATGGCGATCTGCGGAATGAGACCGGACGCCAGGGAGTGCCGGAACATGATCTCCCCGTAACCTGCCAGGGAATCGACGCCCTCCTGCAGGCGGGCTCCTCCGGAATCATAAAGAGCGATGATGGGGCAGCCGGTCTTGACGGCCAGGTCGATGACCTTGCAGATCTTCTTGGCGTNNTCTCCATGCCGAAATGATAGGCCTGGTGCGAAACGAACGTGTCCAGCTCGGAGAACGAGCCCGGATCGAGCAGGGCGTCCACGCGTTCGCGGGCGGTCATCTTGCCCTGCATGCGGTGCGCCTCGACCCTCTCCGCTCCTCCACCGGCCCGAGACCTCTTCTTCATCTCCCGGAGTTCCTTGACCTTGTCCTCGCCCATGTTGTTCCCCTCATTATGCGTTCTCATGATTAATGAACGTTACTTGCTGTCGAACCTCACCTGACCGCGGTCCAAAGGCACCACGTCATGGACGGACGTGGCGCGATAGATCATCCCGTCCTCCGAACGGAAAACGAGGGCCCCGTCGGGGTCCAGGTGCATTCCCCTTCCCTTGACCTTCTGGTCTCCCAAACGCACCTCTATGTCCTGCCCCAGGGACTCCGAGTACCTGGTGTACAGATCGAGGTTCCGGTCACCTTTCCTGAACTTGTCATAGAACTCGTCCAGCTTGAACAGCAGGACGTTCATGAAATGCTCGGGGTCCAGGTCCCGTTCGCAGATGTCCTTCAGGCTTCCCGCCTCCGGGACGTTCAGTGCGGACGGTTCGGTGTTGAGATTGATCCCTATCCCTAGAACCATGAACCTCGGCTCTCCGCCGCGGTAGCACACTTCCGTCAGAATGCCTGCGACCTTCTTCCCATCCGCCCGGACATCGTTGGGCCACTTGATCCGCGGCACTNNCCTTGCACACTTCCTCAATGGCCTGCGCCACAGGCAGACATGAAAGGACCGTTAGCAGTGTCAGATCCTGCGCCGGCAGGTCCGGCCGCAAGATGATGGATAGGTATAGTCCACCCTCCGGCGACTCCCAGGGGCGGCCGGTGCGGCCTCTGCCTCCTGTTTGTTTTAGAGCGGAAACGACGGTGCCCTCCGGCTCCCCGTCGACGGCAAGCGCTTTGGCGATATTGTTGGTGGAGTCCACCTCGCCCTTGACCAGCACCTTCCGGCCTATGAGCATCTGGCAGACCTCAGAAGGTCACCGGCCCCTTGCTGCGGAGCTTGAACTCCCCGCCCAGGGAGTCCAGGACCTTGGCGACCACCTGGTCCAGGTCCCCCGCCTTGTGCAGATCGGCGACCAGGTCCAGGGCCATTATCTGTCCGTAGACCACGACGCGGGACTGTACCGCCAGGAGATTGACCTCCTGAGCGGCCAGCGCCTCGGTGGCCTTGTAGATCGCTCCGGGCTTGTCCGGGATCTCGAAGGATATCTCGGCCAGCCGGCAATCCTCCGGCAGGAAGGACATGGACAGCACCCAGGAGTCCACGTCCCCGACCATCATGACCGGGGTTCCTTCCTTCACGTCCTCCATGTGCTCCAGATAGTCCTTGGGAATGGCGAAGTTCCCGTCGCTTATGAGCGAGGGGGAGCGGGCCACCTTGCGCAGCGGCTTGACCTTTATCCGCCCGGAGGTCGGACCGGTCATGCCCTTGGTGTAGCGGTCGCTTATGTGAGAGTGATTGATCTCCAGACCTTCGACCTTGGACAGGGCGGCCGGGCTCGTCCGGCGGAGGGAAGCGAAGTCCTCCATCAGCTGGGTGGAGTCGCCGTAGTACGAGAGGTCCACCAGCATCTTCCAGACCATGGATATGCCGCAGGTCATGCTGACCGAGACCGAGTTCAGGATGTCGACGTTCCTGTCGGCCAAGAACTTGGAAGCCTGGGCGCAGGCGCCCGGGGCATCGATCATGTAAAATGTAAGGTTGCACAGCTCGCGGTAGTTCTCGGGTCCGAAGGTGGAAAGGACCATCTCGTGTCCGCGGAAGCCGTTCTGCTCGTAGCGGAAGAGGGTGGAATAGA
>DAML01000025.1 GCA_002497075.1 Methanomassiliicoccaceae archaeon UBA472 | reverse complement strand
GCGCGGAACATGGTGGTGTGCTCCTTCAACCACTTCTCGGGCATGGGCTTTCCGACCGGAACCGGCTTGTCCAGCGGGACACCGACCTGGTCCTTCACGTACTCAACCTCGCCCTTCTTCGCGTTCCAGCGGAACCTCTGCCAGGCATCGAACATCAAACCGTTCTCGTCCAGCCTAACGGCGTGGCCGTGCACGGTCGCTCCCCTGATACCGGTCCTAGCGGTATCGAAGGTCTCGTTGTCGATGAGTTCCTTGGCCACCTTTTCGACGTCCCTCTCCCTCATCTCGATGATCTGCCTTCCGGACAGGGTACCAGTGTCGATTCCCCTGAATCTCCACATGTACATCTGCGCCCTCACATACGGAATGATGGGGGCCCAGTATACGGAGTCAGTGAACTGAACGTACCTGATCCTGTCTCCCTTCTTCGCACCCTCTATGGGCTCGACCAACGCCCTGATGGGGCAGTCGGGCTCGTTGCCCTCAGCTAGCGGCGGGTGGATAGTGGCGTAGTCGGAACCGGGGACCCTGTGTCCCAAGATCTTGACCACGTCGTCCATCGGAACGTCGCGCAGCTTCTCCAGCTTGACGCTGGGGTCCATGAAGCGTCTGCGGTTCTTGGCGGGCAGGGTGTTGCCAGGATAGAATTGTGCCTTGTACTTTGTCTTAGCCATGTTATTTCACCAATCCTTTTTTGTAGTCTGAAACAGTGGGCTTGAACTTGTTGTAGCGACCTACCTCCAATGTAAAACTGAAGGGTAGCACTTCCTTGCATACCTCCTCAATGTCCTTCAGAGCCTGTTGGACAAAGTCGATGTCGCTTATCTCAACGAATATGCGGCCGACCTGTACAGTTAGCTCGAGTTCCTCGCCCTTGACCTTGATCTTCTTGCGTTCCGGATGATTGACCGGACCGCCAGTCCCGGGACCGGCCTTCATTACTGTAGGCAGTCCCTCGCCCTGGATGTTTATTTGCCGGACGTTCTTGACGGCGTACAGCTTATTCAGCAGCGTTTCCGTGGTAGAGGCCAGCAGTAACCTCTCAGGGAAGATCTGAATCTCGGGTAAGGGGACCTCCTCGGAGGCAGGTGTACTCATGTTCAGACCAGCTCCTTCAGCTTCTTGGCCTCCTTACCGACCATCTTCATTGGGCTCTTGAACACGTCAATGTCACCGAACACTTCCTTCAGAACGAGGGAGGTGTTCTCAGCGCTGAAGTACTGGGTACCAGCATCCAGAGCGCATCCGGCTGCAATGACCGGTATGACGGTTCCCTTAGCATGCCTCGTAACCACGTGGTTTCCGTGGAACAGTCCCGGACCGCCACCGCCATAGATCGAGTGGCTGAAGAAGGACATACCGACGGAAGTACCCATGGCCCTACCATAGTCTACACCGGGCAGGCTGGTCTCGTGCTCCACCAAGTCGTTATAGTACAGAATGGTGGACGGGATACCCTGCGCGGCCCTTGCGGCACCGATGTTCACGCATATCGCAGCGAGCATTCCGGCGGACACGTAGGCGTTCCACAGCGGGAAGTCGTTGGTGGTGTACTCAACGAATCCGGACGGGAACTTCTTTCCCTTCTTGATGACCTTGTCTTCCAAGGCTGTGCCAACCATGCTGGCGACGACATCACCGACGGTGCCGGTCTTGCCGTTCTCCTTTACCCAGTTGTAGACCAGGTTGTTGGCGTTCAGACCCTGATAAGCCAGGGACAACAGGTGCTGCCTCTCGAAGTTACCGACCGCGTCACCCATCTCGTAGGCGGCCACGGTCTCGTATATGGAAGACAGCGCTGCGGCGTTCATGGCGTTCCTGCCAGTCAGCATGACTATGTGGTTAGCCATGATGTTCCTGAGCGCGAAGCCAGTTCCCTCGTTCAACTGCGGCACATCCAGGATGGTCTTCAGGTTGGAGCCCATCATGTTGATGGTCTGCGGGTACCTTCCCCAGACGGCAGCCTTGACCATCGAGGCCTCGAACATGTTCACGTCGAACTGGTCGATGATAGCCTCGGTGACCGCTGAGGCCACTGCGGTGAACCCGGTGGTGTACTCTGCTCCGGAGTCTATCCTTGCGCTGGGGCAGGTCACAACCATCCTCTTTCCGTCCGCCATGGTCTTGACTTCGGTGTCATCGTCCTTGACGACCTTCAGAGTGTCCTTGATCTTCTTGGCCAGCTTGTCAGCGTTCGCCACTACAGCGATGTCCAAAACCCTGCCGGGAACGTTCAATCCACCAACCGCTCCGGTCTTGAGACTTTTCTCAACACCCTCGAGGTTGACAGCGATCGTTCTCTTCGTCAGAGAAATGGTTCGCTTAATGGCGGCGTTATTTAACGGACTTAATGCGTCGAGAGGCACGTCCTTTTCGATTAGTTTGCCTCTGTCGTCATACAAGTCCACCTTGTCCTTGTATTTTGCCATTTTTTACCTCCTTTCAATAGCTCGGTCCTCTCAAGCAGACTTACATCAATCCTGAGAAAACCGGTACCCCTTGCGGACTCGACAATGTGTAGTTAGAATATAAGCTTGATGATGGATGGATAGTCCATCCATGTTAAACAATAGCTTAATTTTTGTCTCACCCCAGACAAAAACGTCTAAGTTTTAACGACCTAAAATTTTTTATAATTTTTCAAATTGAATATAATTAGAATTTCAATTTTTAAAATTTTTTAATTTGCCTTTATAATAATATCTTCACCCATCAGCAGACATTCTTAACGTGTTTGAGGACTTCTATGGCATCCTCCTTTTTAATATCTCGGTAATTTTCTTCAAAGAAACGGTCGAACGTTCCCGTTCGACCTTCGCCCAATCGCCTGTGCGCCACTTCTATGAACGCAGCGATCGTTCTGCGAGGGTAGTATATCGAACGCATGTCGCTTAGGATCCCGGCCCTCTGCGCCGAATCGATGACATCGGCCATCCATGCCGCGTCCAACAACGACCGCAGATTGACCAGCGGCTCGGACAATGGCTCCATGGTCTCCGGGTCGAACACCAACGCCACCTCGTCATCCCCCTGGACCTCTCCGCAGGCATACATCTTGTATATTCGCCCGACGCCGGTCATGCCGTAATGACCCATTTCGGCCGCCCGCAGCGCTCCCATGCTCCCCCCTCCGACCACCGTTACCTTTCGGTTCAGAAGGGAAAGGATCTCACGGTGGCCGACCGAACAGCTCTGCAGGAACACGCCGTCGATTATGCATACCAGCTCAACGCCTTCCAGTTGTTGCAGGTCACCTCTCCTCACTGGCGGACGATAATCGGCATCGATGATCTCCTTGGCCTCGGCAAGAGGAAGGCTTGGCCCCAAAAATACCACCGGTCTCATGCCACCAGCCTCGGCCCCATGCGGTCCATGTCCATGGCGAAGATCTCCATTCCTGGTATGATCACACGCACGACAGGAACGCCAAGCTCCGGCCGGGTAAGTTCCACCACGATGACCTTCTCGAAGCCACGGTCCATCAGATGGTCCAGGACCACCTCTATGTCTTCCAGCAGGTCCTTGGTGTCGAACTCCGGGAAGTCGGAGATGCTGACCCCGTCGGACGGGGAGAAGTACATGGAGTTCATCCTCTTCATTCGTTCGTATCCGAGCGCTCGATTGATGTCGGCCTTGGTGGTATCCTCGCGGGCGCCGTGTATCTGCGTGCAGCGGCTCTGCGCTACCTCCGTCAGAGCTCGGATCGCCGCCACCCTGGGGCTCAGATGCGTTCCTACACCCAGGTTAAGAAGCGCAGGGTCCTTCATCCTCGCGTCGTCCGCCGCGGCAGCGATGGTCGGAATGCCTATATCGCTGGTGAGGTCCTTGAGATGCACTTCCACCCCTTGCTTGTTGAACTTTTGAAGTAGGTCGCTTACCACCGCGCAGTCGTCCCCGACGACGATCTCTCCTCGCGGTTTCCGCCTTGCCTCGCATATCGACCAGGCGTCTCTCTCGACCACCTCGCACATGGCGTGAAGTATCGCCTCTTCAAGATTGTTGCCGGACGCGAGTCCATTGGTGTTGCTCCTGAATAGCTGAAGGTCCTTGTTGGATTCGTAAGGATGGTACACCGCCCCTGCCGGAACCCAGATGTCCTCGCCCTCTATGAGGTCGTACCCCTTGACCCAGGCGATGGGATGGAAGTTGACGTGAACGTTGATCATCTGCGGAAGTATGAGGGAACGAGGGTCGATGGCGTTCTCCGAGGTCAGCATGTTCTCCATCAGGTCCCGCCGGACCTTCTCGCCCTTCGGTTCGGCGGAGTAGCGCTCCATGGCCTCCATGATCGCCGAAACGCGCGCCTGTTCTCGGCTGGCACCTTTGCCGTTGTAGATGGATATCGCTCCTTCCTTCGCCCCGGGCCTTATGCTGGAGAAAACCGGTATGCCGATACGGTCAAGGTCGGTTATGTCCGCCACGCGGGTTATCCCTGCGGTCGCGAGCAGCGGCTCCACCCGCTTCAGGGTGGCCTCGGGGCTGATCGCCCGGTGACCGTCCTTGGTATATGTCTTGGCAACAGGGTGGAGTTCCATGGGTGGGGAGAACATCGGCAGAATCAAAAAGCTTTTGCGTCATCGGTCACGGGACCCTTCGCTCTCTGCCAATGGTAAGGCCAGATCGAACATGGCATCCTCGTTGATCGGTATCCGTTCGATGAGAATGTCGACCTCCACCCTCTGCACGTTCGGTATGTTGACTATCTTGTCCTGGATGAGGTCGTAAAGACTGTCCACGCTGCTGGCATAGACCTCGCATATCAGGGAATGGTCCCCGAACACCTTATATGCGTACTGTATGCCAGGGAACTTCTTGAGCTCGTCGATCACCGCGCCGAGCGGAGACCCGACCACCTGCAGCCCGATCAAGGCGCGCATCAGACCCAGCTTCCCTGTGTTGACCTGCATGGTATAGGCGTTGACGTATCCGTCCTGCTCGAGACGGGAGATACGCCTGCTGACCGTGGCCTTGGACACGCCAAGCTGGTCCCCGATCGTCCCTAGGTTCTCCCGGGCGTTCTTCCTCAGCATCCTGAGTATCTTTAGATCGATGAGGTCCATGATAAGGCCTGCAAATTAATTGCATGCCAACCATTGACAACGCTATTATATTGACCTTTGTTTCAAAAATAAATGAAAAAATAAAAAAAATTGTAAGAAAGTTCAGGATCAGCCGCTTTTGATCTTACCTTTCTCCCGGACCGACTTGATCTTCTGCAGGGATTGCACCACCGCCTCCAGTTTGGTCGCCGGTATCCCGACCAGCATCTCGGTCGGCTCCAGGTCGGTGGACTTCCGGCAGCCATAGCAGCCGATGGACAGGCTCAGGGTGTCATGCAGGAAGGGGTAGACGGTGGAATAAGCGCAACTGGCCTGGAAGGGTTCCAGCTCTACCGAGATCTTGCCGCCCTCAAAGAACTTGGCGGCCACTGGAAGTAGCCAGTACATCTGCTCGGGCGTTCCGGTCACCACCACCACGTCCGGCGGCAGTTCCGTCTTGCTAAGCGGGGATACGGCCGTAGCGATGACACTTCCACAGTCCAGCTGGGGCCGCTCGTCGATCATCTTCTTGGCGGCCGCGACGCTGTCGAACATGCCCAGGTTGTAATGGAACTCCCCAGACCTCACCTTGTCGGGAATGGGGACCAAGCCCAGAGCGGACGCTCCGACGTGACAGGCGTGCTTCTCACCCGTAAGCAAAAGCTTCTCTCCCCTCCTGGCCCGCATGACGGACTGGCAATGCCTGATGTTCTTTTCCGGGATTTGGTAGCCATCGGGCAGAGTCTGGCCCTTCTTCACCAGGGTGATCGCCACAGGTTCGGTCGGCAGCTCCAGGACATCCATGATGATGCGAGAACAATTGGCGTAATCGGTCGTTTTAACACCTGATGGAAAATTGATGTTAACGTAGTTAATAGTTGGGATGGTAAATTAGCGGTTCATAGAATGGAACAAACCCAGCGATCGTAGAAGGGATCCCGCTCGTTCTCGAACACCCTGGGCGACCGATCTTTGGCCTCGGCCCAAGACCTCAGCATCTCGGCCTCCTCCTTCGTTCCCACGGTCACCATGACCTGGTCGGCGATCAGCAGCACCTGCTCGAAGATGATCTTCCATATCCAGAAGTTCCCGACGTTTATGTCCCCGGCCATCAGCATCAGGGCGAAAGGCGCCCTCTCCAGATATTGGGAGGCCTTGGTGGCGTCAAGCTGGACAGTGCTCCAGGTCTGCAGTCGGCCGGAATGCAGACCGCGAGATAGCAGCGATGCATCCACATCGAAGGCGAAGGAACGCAGCCCCACCTTCGAAAGCGCCATGCTACCGACGCCTGAGCCGCAGCAGCAATCGTAACAGAGGTCCCCAGGCTTGAAGTTCCATTCCTTCCAGATCAGATCCGAGACCTTCTTGGTCCGATCTTCGGGAAGATCGTCCAAGGCCGGCTCCACCTCGTTCATGATCTTCCGGGCGAAATGGTCGAACACCGCCTCGCGGTACGTATCAGTATCACAGGTGAACACACTTATGTCCAATTCGGGAAGAAGCTCTATCAGTTCGTCCGACGGCTCCTTCCAGAGGAAGCTGACCGCCTTCCAACCGCCGTCCTCCCGGGCCATGGCCAAAGGCGTCTCATCGCGAGATATCAGTAGCCGGACCTTTTCCGATCCGCTCAGTATCTGGGCCAGGAACCTCTCGTTCTTCAGGTCCTCCAGGGTGTTCTCCAGCAACCGGAGTTCCTCCAGGTCGAAAAGCTCGCATAGCGCCATAGCGAGCGGGTATCGATGCTGGGATTATTAATAACTGGTCAATTTAGCGAGAGATTCCGCAAACCGATAAATATCCTCATACACTCCCCTTCAGGGATGAGAGCACAGCCCAGGAGGGATTGGGACCTCTGGTCCATTGGGATCCTTTCCCTTGTACTTATATTAGTGATATACGCCCTACCGGACAGCGCGTTCCGCATCGTCATTGGGCTGCCGTTCATCCTGTTCTTCCCTGGATATTCCGCGTTATCGGTGCTCTTTCCAGAGAACAAGGACCTGGAGATAATAGAGCGGGTGGCACTATCTTTCGGGCTCAGCATAGCCATATCCCCGCTGGTGGGCTTCGGCCTCAATTACACCCCGTTCGGAATTCGGCTCGCGCCGATACTGTTCTCGTTGGCCGCGTTGAACGTGGCTCTGAGCGCCGGCGGGCTATACCGCCGCGAAAAGGCCGAAGCGCCGTACCTGCCGTTCGATCCCGCCGTGGTTTGGAAGAAGTATTCGACGCAGTTCAAGGCCGAGAAGGGCGTGGACAAGCTCCTGACCATCGTGCTCGTGATATCCATCCTCTCTTCGGTGATCGCCCTCGTCTACGTGGTCGCCGTTCCCCGCCAGGGAGAGAGCTTCACCGAGTTCTACATACTGGGACCAGGAGGCAACGCCACCGGATATCCCAGGAACCTTACCGTGGGACAGGACGCTTCGGTGATCATAGGCATAGCCAATCACGAGCACCGCACGGTGGAGTACACCGTCGAACTTTGGCTGGTGAACATGAGCTTCGTGGACAACGCCACGCAGGTGCACGCCATGTACTTCTTCGATTCGTTCAATGTGACATTGGATCATACCGAAGTCGATCTGGAAGGGGAGTGGCAGTCGCAGTGGGAATTGCCTTACGAGTTCAATGTGACCGTTGACGGCAACTACAAGCTGTGGTTCCTGCTCTACAAGGATGGCGCTCCCGCGCTTCCCTTCGCCCCTTCGCCGATGCTCGATTACACCGGCACCTCAGCCGAGGATAGAATCATCAAGGCGGTGGAGAACGAGGTGCAGAGCCTGAACCTTAATCTGCGCGTTACGGAATGATCACATCACGGTCAGATAGCGCCGGTCGTACTCGTCCATCAGCGCGTCGCGGTATTGCCTCTCCGATCCCTCAGGCACCGCTTTACGTTCCTTCGCCCGGGCCAAAAGCTCATCGGCCACCTTCTTCCGCTGCGGTAACTTGAGCTTGCGGACCTCTTCCATGATCTCGTCCAGTCCGACCAATTCCACGAGTTGCCCGTTGACCAGTATCTTCTCGCCCTCGTTGAACGACAGTCCGGTATCACAGCCCGTGCAGTTGCTCTTGAAATCGTCGCCGCTCATCTCAGTTCAGAAAAAGAAGGCAAATAGGGAAAAAAAAGGGTTTCGGTCTACAGGAAGTAGAACCGGGTGTTGTAGGTGAGGCAGACGTTCCCCATCTTCTCCAGGCGGTCCAGGACCCCAGAGTAGCGGCGGACCATTACCTTTCCCTCGTCCGGAAGCTTCTCCCTGAGCAGCTTGACCTCCTCCAGGAGCTTGTTGGCGTCCTCGACGGAGAATATCTTCTTGCTCTCCACGGAGGACGGGACGCTGGCCACGATGGCGCAGTTGTACTTCTGGGCGATCCCGGGCAGCGCGCTGTTCTCCGGCCCGAACGTGCCCATGCAGCCCCTGCCCTCGTCCCAGGACAGCGGGCACCTGAGGCAGGTAGCGGCCATGTCGTCGAACGATAGCATGTCCCAGCCGGTGAGACGGTCGTCCTTGCCAGCCTTCTCCATAAGGGCGTTCATCCGGTCGGCAGGCACCTTGTCCACGGATATCCATCCAGTGTACAGCTTCTGGCTTTCGGCTGTCAGCAGCTGGCGGTCCCCTTCGTTCTTGACCTTCTCCAGGTACAGCGTCTCCATCTCCGGGTCCAGCCGGTTCCGCTTGAGGAAAGCTTCCCAGTCCGCGCCCATCAGCAGCTTGGCCTGGCTTATCGGCACGACCAGGTCGAACTCGGCCAGGTCCTCGAAGCCGGAGACGTCCTTCAGGTTGACCTTCAACAGGGTGGTCTTCCCGATCTTGCACAAAGCACAGTCGCTGTCTACTTCGCATATTGCTATTGAGACTCCCATTCTATCCCTTCCTGCCGCGTATTACAAAAGCGGCGGTATATATCGGTTGTCCCCATAACGCTGAAATTGATTTTTGTCTGACAAAAAGGGGTTAACAGGTACTAGCTGGCTATGAGATATTTTATATATTATTGAAATTGAATACACTGGGGGAATGGCAATGGCGGAAACGGACACGTGGCCTATGGCCAGCGGTGACTACCTCCTGGGCAACGAAGCTTCGCCTGTGGCGGTGCTCATAGTCGGAAGAGGGGCCGTGGAGGTCCCGCGAGAGCTGTACTGCATCAAAGGCATCCTGAAGACGGAGAACATTGGGCTGGAACGGGTCATCGCGAACGTCATCTCCAATCCGAGGATAAGAGTGCTGGTGATGTGCGGCAAGGAGGAGTTCGGGCACTTTCCGGGAGAGGCCATACACGCCTTGATGAAGAACGGCGTGGACGAGCACCGCAGGATCCGGAGCACCAGATCGGCCATCCCGTTCCTGTGCGACCTGCCGCCCGAGGCCATCGAACGATTCCGCCAACAGGTGGAGCTGGTGGACGTGATGGACGATTCGCCGGTGCAGGAGATAGCCGCTTACGATCCGATATATGAGTTCGAGCCGGACAGCAGAGACAAGTTGGAGAGCAAGCTGATTGAGCTAGCCGGGAGAAGTTATGAACCGTTCCCCGGCGAAGCTATTTTCGTCCGTTCCAAAGCCTTCGCCGGAGAGGGGGGGAGCGTGGCCAAGCAGCTGCACCTGGCCTCCGACGATTTCATCACCCCCATGCTTCGTCTTCCCTCGGAAGGGCTTAACACGGAAATGGGGATGGTCCTGCTGGACCAGGAGTTCGGCGTCGTGCTCGAGCCGCTGCAGGGCAGGATAATCACCGTGCCTTCAGTGGATCTGGCGTTGAGAATGCGTTCCTATCTGACGGGGTTCTGACATGTACAAGTTCCAGACCGTACAGCGTGAGTTGAGCATCGGAGGCGTGAACGTCGGAGGACAGCCTGGAAAGAGACGGACCATGCTGGTCGGTTCCCTGTTCTACCCGAGGCATTCAGTGGTCCTGGACCCCCGGCAAGGAACGTTGGACAAGGCGAAGTTGAACGAAAGGCTGGACAGCTATCTCGCGACGATAGCTAATTGCGGCTGCCCCTCCGGCCTGATGCTCTATGCCGAAAGCCCTGGATCTGCCCGAGCGTACCTCGAGGCGGTTTGCGACCGGGTGCCCGGACCGCTGTTCGCCGATTCCGGAAGCGCCGAGGTCCGGTCATCGTTCCTGAAGAGCGCGCAGGAGATGGGAGTACTGGACCGGGTGGTGTACAACACCATCAACGCCGGCCTTTCGAACGAGGAGACGGAAGCACTGCGGGCCTGTCCGCCGGTCAATGCGGTCGTACTAGCGTTCAACCCCCGCGGGGACGACGTCAAGGGTAGGATATACATGCTGGAGAGCGGGGACGATCTGATCCCCCAGGGGCTGGTCCCGGCAGCGAAGGAGCTGGGGATAGAGAACCTGCTGATAGACACCGCGGTCACCTCGCCGGACCTGAGCGCCGGGTCCGCCCTGCGGTCCATCCTGGTGGCCAAGGCGAAATGGGGACTGCCGACCGGCTGCGCCCTTCATAACGCCGTGGAGTGTTTGCGCCTGGACGGACTGGAGGACCCAAAGGAGGCGAGACGAAGCGTGGACGCCTCGGCGGTGGCCATAAGCATCATGGCCGGAGCTGACTACGTCGTCTATGGCCCCCTGGAGTACGCCAAACGCACCATGCCAGTGGCGTCGTTCGCCGACAAGATGATGGAACAGGCGGTGCGGGACCTCTAGAGCTCCATCGAGCATCCCGCACCCAACAACAAGAACCCGGGGAAGCGGTCCGAGAACGTCTTGGTAGCGGCGAACCCGGTGCAGTGCATGGGTGCAACCTTGCTCACCCCGGTCCGCTTCACCCCGTCCATGGTCTTGAGCAGGACGTCTGCGTCCGCTTTCCACATATGGAACCCTCCGGCGGCCATTAGCAGCTTCCGCCCGGTGCTCATCTGCGCCTGGGTGAGGATATTGACTATTCCCGGATGACCGCAGCCGGTGAGCACCACCAACCCGTTCCGGGTGGACAGGTACAGCGCCTGCTCCTCCTTTATGATGTCCTGCGCGGTCTCGCCGTTCCTTTCTATAAGGAAGGAGACCGGCTTCTCAAAGTCCGTCCTTCTGAACACCTCCCCAGAGGTGCTTACATCGGTGACCAGCTCCTTTGGCCGGTCATCGTAGACCGGGGGGTTCTCCTTGAGAAGGGATAGCAGCTCGGCCGATGGCCCTATCTCCTTGCGGACGCCGGACGTCTCCACAAAGCGCCGGCCTTGGAACGTCAGGGGATGGGTGTGCACTGGAACACCTTCCCTGAGCAGGACCGGTAAAGCGCCCAGATGATCGTAATGCCCATGCGATATGAAGACCAGGTCGATGTCCTTAGGCCGAAGGCCTACGAGTTCCAGATTATGCTGGAACGTCTCTTTTGATGAGCCAGTGTCCAGCAGGACCTTTTTTCCGCGGTCGGTCTCGATCAGAATGGAAAGCCCATGCTCAGCTAGAAAGTTGCCAGGGGCCTTGGAAATGGAATGTAAGGGGTTTGCCGTGCCCGAATTATCGTCGACCAAGCATGTGAGGCGCAATTAAGCTTCTCCTTTCTTGACTATCTTGAGCGCGGAGAAGTCAAAGACGCCCTCGGGGCACACAGACTGGCAGTTCTTGCATGCCGTACCGAGGCAGTGCTCGGTGTTGATCCTGATCTGGTACTTCTTGTCGGAGATGGTGGACACCTGCAGGGCGCACTCCGGGCACTGTTTCTGGCACTTCTTGCAGCCGATACAGCCCTCGAAGGAGCCCATGAGATAAACGCCAACATCGTCCAAGGTCTTCAGGCCGCGGGCCCCTATCACGGGGATATCGGACAGGACCAGACGGACCGTCTCCTTTGGACGAACGATCTCAGGCAGCGGACGCAGACCGGCGATCTTGAGCATATCGTTGTACATGGTCATGGACATGCCCTCGGTCCAATAGGCGATCTCGTTGACGTATATGTCCTCGAAGACCTTGCTGGTGGCGAACATGATGTGCTTGCTGGATATGGCATTGGCCACGTCTTGCATCTTGTCCAGGCCGTCGTCGTCCACCAGGATGTCGTAGGACATCATCAGTGAGGTGTTACCTGCCTGTACCGTCTTCTCCAGCACCCTCGGGATGAGCCCGACGGTCTGCGCCTTGATAGGGTCCACGTAAGTACCGGACGCTCCGGCCATGTACATGGTCCTGATCTCCGTGTCGTCCACCCCGACCTCTTCTATGAGCGTACGGTGCCCGGCGCGGATGGCCCCGGTGGCCTTACCAGCCTCGCGCACGTCCTCCTCACCGAAGTATATGCCATTGGTGAGGTGTATCTTGCGGTCGGGAGTGTCCACGTATGGCAGTTTGATGACCCCGGTCTCCAGACCGACGGCCATGGCAGCCACGGTCCCGGTGCCGGTGATGCCCCTGGCAACGACCCCGTCCAAGCGCTTCTCGTCGCCGGTGCGCGGATGGACCAGGGCGGACCTGACCGGATGAAGCTTGTCGTTGAGGACCACGTTGTACCAGTAACCGTCATCACCTGGGATTATGTCGGAGATGGCCTGAGGAGCGGCCAACATACCGAAGTCGATGGACTGCCCCTCCATGGCCGGACCGGCCGCGGCGGAGCCGGTGTACAGCTCCCCCTTGAAGAACAGTCCCATCTCGGCGTTGGTGCCGTAATCGGTGACCATGCAGGTCTCCTTCTTGTCCATCATCCCGGTCTTCATGATCATGGCCAGTGCGTCAGCGCCTATCTCGTGACGGATCGAGGGAGGTATGCGAACCTCAGCGGTGCGCTTTACCGATTGCATTCCCAGTTCCTCGGCCTTGATGGTATGGGCCTTACGCTCGGGGACCTTGACGTTCAGCCTCTTCAATATGGACTGGCCGGCAAAGGCCAGGTCGCGTATCTCGATCTTCTCGAACATGGACATCTGGGCGGGATTGCCGCAGACGGACACCCGGTCGATCTCCTCGGGCTTGGCGCCCATGGTCTCGATCAGCTTGTCGACCGTCTCGATCACTATGCGGTGCCCAACGTCGGAACCGTTCTCCATCCAGAAGTGCAGATGGTCCATGATGTTGGCCCCGGGCAGCGGGTGCCTCATGGTTATGGCCGTAGCCAGGATCTTGCCTTTCTTGTCCAGGTCTACCAGGTGCCCCCGGTAACCGCTAGTTCCCAAATCCAGCGCGACTCCCAATGCCATGGATAACCTCGAGGGGAGAATGCCATCGTCGGATTTATAATACTGTCCCCGTTTCCTTCCGTCCTCCGAAGGGTCGTCCAGACCCCGTCTTTCTCGCCATTATCCGACCTCTAACCGGGACAATGAAATTATAGTCGGAAGAACCTTAACGGCGCTAGTGTGATTATATGAGGATCGCCCAGGTGACTGGTTTCTTGGGGAGCGGCAAGACCACCTTCCTTATCGAGGTGGCCAAGGAGCTGAATTCGCGGGGGTTGAAGGTGGCCACCATCGTTAATGACGTGGGTCACATCAACGTGGACCGCAAGTGCATGGAGGTGCACGGCATCGACACCATGGAGATCTCTGGCGGGTGCATATGCTGCGAGGTGCAGGGCACGCTCACCACCACGGTCACCAACATCTACATGAGCTTCAAACCGGACGTCATACTGGTCGAACCGACCGGTGTGGCCATACCCCTCGGCCTCAAGCAGGCCGCGGCGGAGACGGTGAAGAAGATGCCGAAGATATTGGAGCAGTCCCCGATCGTGACCTTCGTGGACGCCATGCGCATAGACAAGCTCATGAACAACGTGCGGCGCCTCGTGGAAACGCAGATCGTAGAGGCTGACGCCGTGCTGATCAACAAGGTGGACGCGGTCGACGAGGACCGTTTACGTTACGTGACAGAAATGGTCAGGGGGCTGAACCCGGACGTCCGGTTGTTCTACGGTTCCTCACGGACGGGGAAGGGCATCAAGGACGTGGCCGACCTGATGGTGAACGGAAAGGCCGTGGTATACGATCTCACCGATGCCGAGGACCGCTTCGACAGGAAGTACAGGGAGTGAAAGGATGGACCTCAAGGAAAGGCAGCTTCTCACGCACCGGGCCTCGGACGAGCTGGGCAAGTTCTCCATGTGGATTCGGCTCTACATAAAGGACCCTCTTGACGGTGAACGGTCAGAGAAGATGGTCCTGGACCTGATGAACGGCATCACCAAGGAATGCTTCGCCCGGGGGGCGGACATGATCGGGCACATCAAATCGTTCCTTACGGCTGAAGGAGGTTCCACGATATCCGTCAGCCTGATCGACATGGACATCCCGCCGACCGTGCAGAACCGCTTCGACGGCACCAAGATGATGCGCGGTGAGCTGATCGTCCACGTCATCGTGCATGGGATGTGGGACCCCCAGGTGCGCGAGACCTCCCTGGAGTTCACCAAGGGGTTCATGGCCGAGCACGGTATCGATTACGAAGTGATCAACGACTTCTACGAGAAGGAGAAGCGGATCAAGGACTGACCGGGAAAGGATATCTAAAGAGCATGTCCATTATGGGATATGTTCCCGCGGGAGAGGTTCGAGGCAGCATTCGATAGGACGCCGGTCGACCGGCCGCCGATCATGTACCAGCACCTTGGAGCGGCGAGGACCGTCCTGAACGCCGCCGGGCTCACCATGCGGGAGGGGTTCCACGACCCGGAGAAGTTCGCCAAGATCTGCATCATGGCCCAACGGATAACCGGTTTCGACAACGTCATGGCCGGCTGGGGTGACATTCTGGTGGAGGCGAGGGCGCATGGCACCAAGTGGAGATGGCCGGAGAAGGACTACTATCCGAGGGCGGAACGCTACGCCATATCCTCATTGTCAGAGCTGGACAAGGTTCATCCGGTAGACCCTATGAAGGATGAGTTCTGGTCAGTCCCGCTCAGGGCCGCGGGATTGCTGCAGGAACGCTATGGCAACGAAATTGCGGTGGTCGGTTGCATCAACGGCCCGATGATGATGAGCGGGGAGGTCATGGGATACGAGAACCTGCTCATGTCCACGTGGTCCGAGCCGGACCTGACCATGCAGCTCATGGACCGGATGCTGGAATCCTCGGTGATGTACGGCGAACATCTGGGGAAGATGGGGATCGGCCACGTTTTCATCGAAGATGGTACTTGCTCGCCGGACGTGAACTCCATCGAGGGCCTGGAGAAGTTCGATCTGGGTTACCTGTCCAAGGTCATGTCCTCGTTCCGTTCCAACGGGCTAAGGTCCATAGTCCACAATTGCGCCGCGAACCCTTATATGGACGGTTACACCAGGATTCAGATCGAGGCGTTGCACCTCACCCCCAAGGCCGAGGACCGCCAGGAGGTTTACGATATGTTCCGTCAGAGAACTACTGTGATTGGCGGGATAGATCAGACCTTCCTGCTCTTCAAAGGCACCCCGGCGCAGGTGGAGACAGAGGTCAAGGCGATGATGTCCGATTGGGGCGATTCTCCGGGATACATGATCGCCCCGGGATGCGAGATGGCCTTCAAGACCCCGGTGGAGAACATAATAGCCCTGCGCGAGGCGGCGGCGAGGTGCGCCTTCGGTACGAGGCCCGATGGTTGAACGTTTGTTAAGATTTTTTACAATCGTTTCATCTGTTCGCGTTCGAGCCAGATGATTATTTTTAACCGTCGTTAAAGGATGGTGTGTTCGCATTCATGCCCGATAGATTAATGTACGGAAAATAAGATACTCGGAACAGGTCAGAATCCTACTGGATTATAGGGGGAATGAATTTGTCTGAAAAATTGACTCCAAGGGACAGAGTGTTGGATGCGTTGGCGGGGAAGCAGCACGACCGGCCGCCGGTCGCGGTGTTCACCCAGAGCGCAACCATGGGACAGATGGACAAGCTTGGCGTTTCCTGGCCGGAAGCCCACTACGACGTTGACAAGATGGTCAAACTGGGATCTGGACAGGCCAAGGTCTTCGGGTTCGAGGCCGTAAGGGCTCCGTTCTGTTTGACCGCCGAGATCGACAGCCTGAAGGTAACCACCGTCGACCCGGGCCGGAAGGACAGGACCCCGATGGTGAAGGGACACCCCTTCGCCCTTGAGGACGACCCCTCCCTGATGTCGGTCGATGACTTCCTGAAGAGCGGCCGCGCGGCAATCTGTCAGGAAGCCATCAAGAAGATGAAGGCCCAGTTCGGCGCCGAGTACCCGGTCATCGCCGGAAACACCGGACCGTTCACTCTGGCCGGTCACCTGGTCAGCACCGAGAACCTCGTGCTGTACATCATGGTGGACCCGGACCTAGTGCACAAGTGGGTAAAGGTCGCCAACGTGATATGCAAGGGATACAGCCAGGCATTGGCCGACGCCGGAGCCGACGTGGTTCAGATGTCCGAGCCGTCCGCCAGCACCGACCTGCTCTCCCCTGACATGTTCAACGAGTACGCAGGCGCTTACATCGCTGACTCACTGGCACCGGTCAAGGGAGCAACTGGCGTTCTGCACATCTGCGGCAACACCACCGACATCCTGAACAACATGATCAACACCGGATGCAAGGCCCTGTCCATCGAGGAGAAGGTCGTTCCGGAAGAGGGTGTCAAGATCGTCAACAAGCGCGCCGCCCTTATCGGAAACATCGGCGTCGTCAACCCGCTGCTGCAGGGAACCCCTGCCGACTGCATGGCCCATGCCAAGCGTTGCGTGGCCGCCGGTTTCGACGTGATCTCTCCGGGATGCGGGCTGTCCGCCCTTATCTCGAACGACAACCTGGCCGCCATCGTCAAGGCCGTAAAGGGCTAAACGCCCCCAAACCCCTTTTTTACCTTTTCTTTTTCTTCACTTTTCTATCTTGGTCGAAGTATCGTCCCTTGAACCACAGCGAAAGATCGACCAGGCCTATCAGCACCGGGACCTCGAGCAGCGGCCCGACCACGGCGGCGAAGGCTACCCCGGAACCGATATCGAGCACGCCTGTGGCCACGGCGATTGCCAGCTCGAAGTCGTTGGAAGAGGCGGTGAACGATCGAGCTGCGGCGTGCGCATAATCGATACGCAGTTTGATGGAGAGATAGAACGAGAAGAGGAACATTGCCAGGAAGCACATCAGCAGCGGAATGGCGAGATCGGTTCGACCAGTGCTCTCACGCTCTGAAATAAGATGGTTCAAAATATATTGAAATTATTTGCCTTGTTATCATAATAACGTGAACTACCGCGTCCTCTTCATCTATACGCACAACTCAGCCCGGAGCCAATTCGCCAAAGGAATAACCAACGCGCTTTTTCCAGGACGTGTGGAGGCGCACAGCGCCGGCACCAGACCGGGAACGGTGCATTCCATGGCCATCAAGGTCATGGCCGAGGTGGGCATAGACATATCCGGGAACCGGTCCAAGCACATGGACTAGTTCGAGAGCGAATGGTTCGACCTAGCGGTAACGGTATGCGACGGGGGCAGTGAGATATGCCCGTTCTTTTCCGAACCAAGTACCATGAGCATGTGGGTTTCTCGGACCCCTCGGCCGCGGAAGGAAAGCGTGAGGAAAAGCTGGCCGCTTTCCGCACGGCCAGGGAGGACATCACTCGATCCGTACGAACCCGTTTCGAGAGCGTCTGAGTCTGGTCAGCTCTTCATCCAGGACCTTCACTTCGTCCTCTGACCATCTTTTCCCGTTCTTCTTGGCCAGCCCGAGGTCTGTAGCCACCAGATGAAATGAGGCCTTGGCCTCGGCGTGCTCGATGATCTTCAAGGCGCAGCCCATCTGGCACCCATCAAGGACGATGACCTCGTCCGCGCTCTGGGCCGATAGGACCATGTTCGGCACGTGCCCGCCCACGCCGGCCAGGCAGCCCATTCTTCCGACACCGCGCTCCATGAGCCGCTGGGCCAGCTCATTGCAGGCCTGGCCCAGGTTGGCGTTGCCTGAACACGAGTACACGATGACCGTTCCGGTCTGGCAGGAACATTTCTTCTCTTCCATGTCCCTCACGCCTTGAACATTGCTACCAATTCATCGACCGAGGGGACCTTGCCCATTATTTTTATGTCCCCGTCGATCGCCAAGGCCGGGGTCACCATGATGCCGCGGTCGGTCATGGCGTCTATATCCTCGATCTTGATGACTTCCGCCCTTATCCCACCCTTGGCCAACGCTTCGTTGACGTTCTTCTCCAGCCTCTTGCACTTGGCGCACCCAGTACCGAACACCTCTATCCTCATCATTCTCACCTGTCCATTTTGTTTTTAGCGATCGACCTTATTATCATCCGGATCACCCGACCAATGATCCGAAGATCATCCCAGCGACGGTGGACATTAATACCACCAGAAGCGCGTAGGTCAGCGTCTTCTTAACGCCCATGACCCGGGCCAAGACTACCAAGGAAGGAGCGCTTATGGTCGGACCCGACAGAAGCAGCGCCAGAGCCGGACCGGCGGCCATAGCCCCGGTGGTGTAGCCGAAGGTGGTGCCGATTATCGGTACCTCAAGCAAGGTCGGCATGTACAGAATGGCGCCCAGCACGGACGCTACAAGGTTCGCCGAGAGCGAGTTGTTTCCCAGGTATGGGGTAAAGGTCTCCGGCGGCAGGAAATAGGCGAGAACACCGACCGCGAACGTTCCTATGAGCAGTATCGGCAAGATCTTCTTGGTCAGGTCCCAGGTCTCCATTCCCCAGTCGGTGATCTCGTCCCTCTCGAAGTGGTATATCGCCAGGTAGGCGACCACCAAGGTCAAGGCGTAAACGATGGGCAGCTTAACCAGCCAATCCAGCTGGGAGGCGCCGATGACCAGTATGAGCACCAGAAGGGCGAAGAAGCTGAGGATGACCCATTTCGGCTTATCCTCGCCGCTGGATAGTAGCTTGAACTCGCCCTTGGGCTTCTCGCCGCGGAACAAGGTCGCCATTATCAGGCCTACCATCACTGACATGCCCACGGCGGCGACCGCCCGGGCCAGACCTAGATCGTAACCTAGTACCTGGGCCGTGTAGATAATCGCCAGCACGTTTATGCCCGGACCTGCGAACAGGAACGTTATCGCCGGACCGAGCCCGCTTCCTTTTTTATAGATCCCTGTGAACAAGGGAAGTATGGTGCAACTGCAAACCGCCAGCACCAGGCCGGAGATGGAGGCCACAGGATAGGAAATGTACTTTTTGGTCTGCGGCCCGAAGTACTTCAGGATCGCCTCCTTCTTGATGAAGGCCGCGATCGCTCCAGCAATGAAAAAGGCCGGTATCAGACAGGTCAAGGTATGCTGTGAAATGTATTCGATCAAACCGTCGATGCCGCTCTGCAAAGCCCCGAACAACATGTCTTCCGTCGGACCACCCTCAATTTCAAATTATTTTGTAATTACAACCTGTAAACAATAAATACTATTTAAAATATTCTAGAAACAGTTTACATGCTCAGCGACGGCCAGCATGACCTTTTACAGGTCCTCACCCCAAGCTTCATTCTAATGCCATCATGCCTTCTTTAGCTTGGGCGCAGGGTCCCCAGTAGCTCTTGCGACGATGTCCACCCAGGCGGTCTGTTCCCCTTCCACGTTGTCTCCGCCGTAGAACTTGTTCTCGTAGATGTCGGAACGCACCCGGATGTTCTGCGCTCCCGCCTCGTATACTCGATTACGCACATACTCCTCGGCCTGGCGGCGGGCCGCTCCAATCGCCTGTTCCACGTGGCTATAGGTTACGGGCGTTCCGAAAGGACCTAGGACGAAGAACAGATTGTCCATGTTCGGAAAGACCTGCGCGGTGACCGTCTCGGATATCTGGCTGCATACAGCGCCAACGGCGTTGCCGACGTCGTGGTCCCTGGGCATGATGACCTTGACGTTCATCCGTTCCTCTAGCGGCGGCATGTAGATGTGGGTCGGCGCACCGATGCCCACCAGGGGCCGGTCCAGTCCCGTGTTGTTGGTCATGCTGCTTCCGAGGTTGCCGTTCACCGTGGAACGGAGCAGGTAGTTGAAGCCAGGGCTGTTTGGCATCTCCCCCGATTCGTCGAGCACCACCTTGCGCATGATCTCCTCTCCTACGCGGGTGATGAACTCCTGTTGGAACGATCCTACGTATTCATCAAAGGATTTGCGGCACCAGTTGGCCATGAACTGGACGCCCAGGCGGGCCGCCTCGATGTCAAAGCGTTCGAAGTAGCCCTGCACATGCATGAAATCAGTGGCGGTAAGGCCGGTCATCTGCAGGAACCCGCGGTCCTTGAGGTGCTTGACCACGTCCCGGTAGGTATAGACCTCCGGGTTGCCGAGACGGATCTCCTCCAGGGTGGATATGGGATGAGCTTTGACGAACTCGTACACATCCTTCTCCTTGGCGGAAAGCTTGGTGGTCGCCCTATCGACGTGAACATAGTAGTTCGTCTCGCTGGTGGCGTTCATCCGCTCCTTGATCCCGGGATAGGATGCGGAGGCGACGGCCAATGGCACAACGCGTTCCGGTCCGATCTTGAAGTTGCCCCGCTGATCGGACACCACGTGGGAATCTCCGCCCAACCCCACGGTCCAGATGTCAATGGCCCGTACCCGGGTCCGCCAGTGGCCGACCGTCGCCCCTTCCTTGGAGATGCGCGGGAAACCATCGTCCAGGTAGGCGATGTCGGTGGAAGTTCCGCCTATGTCCACAACGATGAAGTTGTCCTCCTTGCACAGAAGCTTGCCGCCCATGAGGCTGGCCGCTGGTCCGGACAGGATGGTCTCCACCGGCCTCTCCCTGGCCTTCTCGATGTTCATCAATGTCCCGTCGCCCTTGAACACCAATATGGTGGCGTCGATGCCTCTTTCCTTTAGAGACCTCTCCACGCCGTCCAGGAAATCTGAGATTATCGGAAGGAGGCGGGCGTTCAGAACGGCGGTCACGCTTCTTTCCGGCACTCCCAACTGGGACGTGAGATGATGACCGAGCACGACTGGCAGACCGGTGCGCTGCTTTATCTTACGGGCGGCTTCCAGCTCATGGGCCGGGTTGTAAACGCTGAAATGGCTGGAGACCACGAATGAATCCACTTCCGCCTGCATCCTGGCGATGGCCTCCTCCAACGCGTCGGTATCGAGAGGTGCTAACTGTTGAGCCCACACCCCATGACCGCCCGTTATGTAGGCGTCCAGGTCCGCACCCGAACGGTATTCGGCCATGGGCGTCCAGCCGATGCCGATGTGCCCGACCTTCCCTCCTTTTCCGGTGAGGATGGAATTGGTCGCCAGTGTCGTCGACAGCCCGACGAACTGGATGTCCGCCCGGTCATAGGTCTCGCTTCGCAGGACCTCGTCGATAGCTCCGAGAATACCTATGGACAGGTTATGATATGTTGTCTGGGACTTGCCCTTGGCCAGCACTTCTAGGGTGTCCATATCGATGATCGCTGCGTCGGTGTAGGTCCCGCCAGTGTCCAGCCCCAACCCCAGTCTTCTACCAGTCATATTTATCTCTCACTGAATCAAGGATGCAGGAGATAAATGAATCGTTTCCCCTTTCAAAGCACCAGGGCTATGGGTAGCAGCAGGATCACGAAGGCCGCCGCTGCGGTGCTTGCCAGCTTGAACCTCGCTGTGATCCCGTGGCTCCTGGCCCAGAAAAACAATGCGATGGAGGCGAGCAGCGCCATCTGCAGACCGCCCAGAACGACATATCTTTCGCCGACGCCGCTGAAATCGTCTATGCGAACGTTGACCGCCATCACTACGACCGCCAGACCCTCCAGGGCGATCAAGGCCGTGGATACCAGGAACGTGGACGATACGATGAACTTTGGACACCTGGTCAGCAGGGGGCTGTCCTTGATCATCCAGGCGAAGATGGCGATGACCGATAGGATCAGCAGCTGGGCGCCGGCCAAACGGAAGGTTCTTTCCAGTATGCCGCCCAGACCCTCGATGTAGGTGTTCGCGGCCAAGGCCATGGCGAAGACTCCTTCGAAGGCCAGCAGTGAAAGGGCCACGGTCACCAATAAAACGTTGATATATTGCCGGTCAAGCGGCACCTTGCGGAGCTTCCAGAGCATAGGGGTCACCATACCCAGCGCGAAGAGCTGGGAGACCCCGGCGACGACCACGATCTTGATAACGCTGCCAACACCGTCCACGGCCACCGGTCCGACGAAAAAGGTGGCGGCGACGCATCCGGCGGAAATGACGCCTCCCAGAACGGTAATGGCCAGCATGGCGGGCCAGCCGTTGAGCAGCTTGGGAAGCTTGGGGGCGAGCCATGGGTCGTAGGCTATGGTCCAGAGGATGAGGACGATCGACCCCAGCAACATCAGGAGGAGCCCGCCGGTGGCTATGGTGCTCTCCTGGAAACCGGTGACGCCGATCACCCTGGTGGTTCCAGCTATACCATAGGCGACCAGCCCTTCCAGGGCGATCAGCGCCGCGGCGATCTGGCCGAACGAGTCGGTCAACCAGTTCTCCGGCTTAACGTTCCTAAGCCTCCACGTGCGCAGGGAGATGATGCCGATGGCGAAAAGCTGGGCGCCGACCAGAACTATCCATTTCTTTCCGACGCCGCCGAAATCAGTGATCACGACATTGCCGGCGAGGACCGCCACCGCGATGCCCTCCACTGCCACCAGACCCATCGCCAGATAGGTCAGAAGGTTGAGAAGTCTGATCACGATGGGCTTTTCCAGTTCGGGGAATACCATCTTGAACGCCCACACGGCGGAGATGAAGACGCCCAGTGCGGCCAGCTGAATGGCCGCCAATTGGAACGTCGAGGCCATGATGGTCCCGATGCCGTCGATGCTGGCCTGGTTCGCCAGGCTCAGGGCGAAGAAACCCTCGAAAGTGATGGCCCAGCCCAGAAGGATGCCTTGCAACGTCCGGCTGGATATGCCCTTCATTCTCTTCCCCGATTTGTCAGATACCAATCTCTTCGATTATACAAGTTGCGGAATCAGTTCGAGCTTGCGGACGTGCGAGGGTGTTCGCTGGTGGCGCCTGCGACCGCTCTCTCCCGCTCCGCCTCGGACGTCCTCATGTACAGGTCGTTCACGGTCTCCAGGGACCTCTGGCCCTTGGGGGTGAGCGCATAATCCCCGCGGCCGCCTCTCTGAAATACCATTCCAGTGCCGGTGAGCCTTTGCAGATGGAAGAGAAGGTTTCCGCCGCGCAGGTTGGTTAGGGTGGAAAGCTCGGTGAAGGACCTCTGGGACCTGCTGAGAGCCTTCATGATCACCATGCGCTGCGGGTTGGACAGAGGTTCCAGCAGGTCACGGACGATCACATCCTCCGGCATGAGGTCTATGCTGTCCCTGATCTCCTCCTTGCTGCGATACAAATGCAGCTGGCGCATCAGTTCGGTCTGGTCCTGGAAGAGCGAACCGACCTCGCGGAAGCATCCGTCGCACCTTCCCGCCACAGCATGGAGCTTGAGGGATTCCAATTTTTGAGACTGCTGGTCGAGGTCCTCTTCGGTCACCCGCGGCCTATCCAGAAGGTTGAGGTTCTCGTCCAGGAGCTCCATGAACTTCTGCCGGCACTCCGGCCGCATATCGCATCTCTTGGCCATCCCGGCATCCAATCGGCTCTCCGCTTTCTGCCGGGCCTCGTCCCTCAGCATGTCGATCAGTTCCGGCCTTCTGAGATCGGTAACTTGCGTGTTCTGCAGGAGGGTGGATATGTAGCGAAGCTCCAGCCCCATCTCCTCCACCTTCTGCTTGAGCTGAAATATCTCCTTACTGACGACATCCTCTTTGGTCGGCATCTCTCACCGATGCATAATAATGACCGAGATGTATAAGTTTATGCACTAGTATATTTATAAAATTAATATTATTTTTAAAAAACATCATAAAAAAAAGAAATTTGGGGCGATGCCCCTTTAGTGCTTCAGGAGCCTGATGGCTTCGCGAACGGCTTCGTTGGCGTCGTAGCCCCAGCCGTCTGCGCCGATGCTCTTGGCAAAGTCCGCGGAGGTGGCACCGCCGCCTACCATGGTCTTTATCTTGCCCTTCAGACCGCCCTCGGCCAGCATCTTCTCGATCTCCTTCATGCCCGCCAGGGTGGGGGTCATCAGGGTGGAGGTCGCGATGATCTGGACGTGCTCGTCCTTGGCCTTCTGTAAGATGTCCTTCAGGGGAACGTCGCGGCCCATGTCGAACATGGTGTTTCCAGCGCCGGTCAGCAGGGCCTTGCAGATGTTCTTGCCGATGTCGTGAACGTCTCCCTCGACCACGCAGATGACTATCCTTCCGGCAGCGTCAGCGGACGCGGTGTCCAACTTCGGCAGGGCCAGGTTCAGTCCCTGGTACAGGGTCTGGGCGGACAGCAAGACCTGGGGCAGGAAGTACTCCTTCTTCTCGTACTTCTCACCGACGATCTCCATTGCCTTGCTCAAGCCGTTGAAGATGATCTCCTTGGCGGTGACTCCCGCGTCAAGGAGCTTCTGGGTCTCCCCCTTAGCTTCCTTGATCCTCCCCTTAACCACTATGTCAATCAATAGGTCCATGTTTGCCATTTTAGATTTCCTCCAAAGAAGTTTTCTGCGTCCAAATTTCAATCGAGACTAATAAACCCTTTGATGGATGGATGAGACATCCATATCGATTCCATTGGATGGATTATACATCCACATCATTAGGCCATGCACTATCGTTAAGCCCGTTTAATTGATTTACATTCATGGATTTTTGTAAATAATTTCACCGCAGGATGCACACAAACCTTCGATCGTTCTGTCATCGATATCGGAATACGAGGGGCAGAACTTGCTTAATCTATTGCCTTCGTAAACGATCTTTTCCGACACCTCCTTGGCCGCCCTGCTTATGACCAAAGCACCGCATCTCGGACAGAAGGTCTGGTGCTCATCGCCCTCCACCATTCCGCTGAGATAAACGAAGCGCAGACCGTGAGATCTCGCCATGGCCTTGGCGTCCCTCATCGCTCCCATCCCAGTGGGCTCAAGGTGCGAGAGCCGGTGGGCGGGCATGAAGCGGTAGAGGTGCACGGGCACCTCCTTCCCAAGTTCCGCAGCCCATCTGAAGAATCCATCCATCTCATCCTTCGAGTCGTTCAGACCCGGAATTATCAGGTAGGCCAGTTCCAGATGCTTACCCTTGTCCTTGATCATCCGGCAGGTGCGCAGCACTGGCGCCAGGGTCCCTCCGCAACTTTGCCGATAGAATCGGTCTGTGAAGCCTTTGACGTCCACCTTGAAAACGCTCACCGCTGTGAGGAGCTCCTCCAACGGTTCCTCCTCCACATAACCGTTGGAGTTCATCATGATGTAAAGGCCTCGCCCCTCGGCCATTCTGGCGACGTCGAGGATGAACTCGCTCCAGACCACTGGCTCGTTGAAGGTGAACGCTATGCCCTGCACGCCTTTTTGTACGGCGAACGAGACGACCTCTTCCGGGGACGTCATCGGTTCAGAACGACCTTCGGGGCCGGACGAGGCCAAGGCGGCGTTCTGGCAGCAATCGCAATCAAGATTACAGCCGAATGTGCCTATCGACAGGATCTTGGAACCGGGACGGAAATGGTAGATCGGTTTCTTTTCGATCTGATCGATGATCTGGGCGCATATGCGCCCGTAGTTGAACGTGACGAGTTTGCCATTCAGAACCCCGCGCGCCCGGCATCTTCCTAGCCTGCCCTCGCTAATGAGGCAACGGTGAGGACACAGTCCGCAAGCGATGCTGGTCCCTTCTGAAACGCCCCACCTAGCCGGCCGAATCCCGCCTATTGACCGCGGATCAATAATCGTCATCCTCATTTTGGGATGCACCACAAACAGGGCATTTGTCTTGGTTCTTCTTCAAGATACATCCACAAACGATGCACTCCACCAATCTAACCCTCTAAAATGCGTAGGGGTTATGACAGTAATTAATTTTCGGTCCGAATCATAAAATGGAGAAGCAATCTAAGGCTGAACGACGACAACTAGTTCATGCTAGCTGCCGTGAGCGAGAGCCCTTCTTCCAGACCGATCCGGGGTACGTAACCGAGCATGCGGCGAGCCTTTCTGATATCGGCCAGGGAATGCTTCACGTCCCCCTTTCTTTCTTCCAGATGCACGATACCCCCCTCCTCCCGCCCCAGGGACTTCAGGACCAGGGAAGCCAATTGGTTAACTGTGACCTTCTCCTGATTGGCCACGTTGAACACCTCGCCGTTATGCTCCTGGTCCGTGGCGGCCAATATGTTCGCCTGCACCACGTCCTTGACGTACACAAAGTCCCGGGTCTGCTCCCCGTCCCCGAACACCGTTAGCGCCCTGCCGGCCTTGGCCGCGGAGATGAAGCGGGGTATGACCGCGGCGTAATCGGACGCCGGGTCCTGTCTGGGACCGTAGACATTGAAGTAGCGCAAACTGCACGTGGGCAAACGGTAGTTCAGCCAGAAGTTGCGGCAGTACATCTCTCCGGTCATCTTGGTGACGGCGTACGGGGAGATGGGGGAGGGCAGGTCGTCCTCCCGCTTGATCTCTGAGGGGGCGTCGCCATAGACGGCTGAGGATGAGGCGAAGACCACCTTTCGCACCTTGGCGTCCCTGGCCTCCATGAGCACCCGGAGCGTGCCGCACACGTTGACCTGGTTGCTGGAGACCGGATCGTCCACGCTGCGCGGGACGGAGGCTATGGCCGCGTGATGGAACACGTAATCGACGCCCTCCATGGCCCCCCGGACCTTGTCAGCGTCCCGTATGCTGCTTGCGATCAGTTCGACGTCCATGCCGTCAAGGTTGTTCCTCTTCCCGGTGGTGAGGTCGTCCAGGACCAGGACCTCGTTATTTTCGTGAAGAGCCTGGACGATGTTTGAGCCGATGAACCCGGCGCCGCCGGTGATGAGGACCCTCTTATTCTTGATCGCTCGCATGTTGGACGTTACGGAAGAACAATGGACGCTATTGAACCTATGCCCTTCGGCGTCCCTTGCCCTGGTCCTTCACCTTGCCCAGGCGGATCAGTCCGATGTCGCTGCAGCCGAAGACCTGCGCCTCTCCCATGTCCAGTTCCCTAAGCCCGGGCGAGAGCACATCTCCGGCCAGAAGGGTGCTGACGTCGTTACCGGAGGCCAGGGGGCTGAAGGCCGGTAGGACCAGCACTTCCGCCTGCTCGTGGTAGAGGAACGCCGGAAGCTTTACGTAACCGCCCACGCCGTCGAACAGGCGAGCGGAGGGATGCTCATGCCCCTGCACCAAGGGCCGGCCGGGATTGGCTATGTGTCCATGCGAAAGATGGATCCCGTCCACCACCGCCTCGTCGACAAGCTCGAGACCTAGGCTAGAGGTTATGGTGGCCAGATAGTTATCGTGATTGCCGCGGACCACGGTGACCTCGGCCATTGAATGTAAATGCTCCAGCATTGCCCGTACCTGCGACCACTCCTGTTCCAGGTTACGGGAGAACTCATGCTTGAGGTCGCCGAGCACCACGATCCGTTTCGGCGGGTCCGTCTTGACCACCTCGTCGATCCTCCGCTTGATCTCAATGGCCTGGGCCCGGGGGAGCTGCATCCCTTCAAGCTCCAGGCTGGCCTCCATTCCGAGATGCATATCTCCGAGCACGAGGGTTCGGGACCGGAGGAGCATGGCGCAACGCCCGTTGGATATGCGGATCTCGGGCGTGACGTCGATATGCTGCATGATCCCCTGAAGGCCGCAGGTGGGATATCAATCCCTTGCACATTTTCGTATCTGGGGACGATAGGATATTATACGGATGCTCCGCTGAAAGGGTGATGATCAGGCGCACCTTCCTTCTACTTCCGGGCATCGGGCAGCTGAAGGAGCGCAGGCTCTGGGAGAACGGCGTGCTATCCTGGGAGGAGTTCCTCGAGAGGAGGCACCTCGCCGGCATATCCGTGCAAAGGAAGGAGGCCCTGGACCAGGAACTGGGGACGGCGAAGGAGTTCTGGGACCGGGGGAGCACGGAATACTTCACCAAGCTCCTTCCATCAGGACAGCATTGGCGCATGTACCGCCGCCTCAAGGAGGACACCGCCTACCTGGACATAGAGACGAACGGACTCGGGCCTGGTGCCATCATAACCATGATATCCGTTCACCGTAACGGCGAAACGACCACTCTGACCAGGGGGATGGACCTCAGCTCGGAGAACTTGAGCAAGGCCCTCGACGGAACGAAGATGATGGTGACCTTCAACGGCAGCACGTTCGATCTTCCGATGATCGAGAGGGAGTTCCCCTTCTCCGTTCCCAAGGTCCCCCATTACGATCTGAGGCACGCCTGCCCCAAGGTGGGATTGCGCGGCGGACTGAAACAGGTCGAGGTTCTGCTCGGTTACCGCCGTCCGCAGGAGGTGGCATATGTCACCGGTGAGGAGGCTGTCTACCTCTGGCATCTTTGGGAGCGGAAGGGCAACGAGAACGCCCTCAAACTGCTGCGTCGCTACAACCAGGAAGATACCAAGAACCTGGAGCAGTTGGCCGAGGTCGTGTATGGAAGGTTGGAGGAGAGGTCGCTTTTGGGGTGCGGCAGATGACCGGGGACTATGATGCCTTCGTAGAAAGAGCGAAGAGCCTGGCCGCCCGCGTAAGGAAGGCCAGGTCCGTGGCCATCTTCTCGCACATCGATGCCGATGGCGTTTCATCCGCGGCCATCGCTTACCGCGCAGTGGAGAGACTGGGATTGAACCCCAGGGTCCATTTTCTGAAATCCATGAGCGAGAAGGACATCGATTTCATCAACTCTTCTGGGGAGGACCTCGTGTGGATCTGCGACCTGGGAGCTGGGTCGTACAAATCCATCGACCGGTCCCGCTGCATAATAACCGATCACCATCACATCTTCGGTAGCGGCCAGTCGTTCCTGGAGTTCTTCGGGGGCATGGACAACATGCTCAATCCCGTGGAGTTCGGTTTCGAAGGCTCCACTCATTTGAGCGGGGCGGGCTGCACCTATTTCGTGGCCAGGGAGCTCGATCCGGCGAACGTGGACCTGGCCTACCTGGCCATAGTCGGCGCGGTCGGCGATCTGCAGGATAAGAAAGCTCGAAGATTGGAGGGAGCCCTACACACGTCAGTGATCGAGGACGCCCTGGGAACTGGGGTCCTCCAGGTGGTGGAGAACGACCTGCCCTTCTTTGGCTGGGTCACACGGACAGCGGTGGCCATGATCGCTTTCTCCAACGATCTCAAGGCCATAGGATGCGAGTGCACGTTCAGCGACGTGAGCCAATGGTTCAAGAAACAGGATGTACCCACCTATCGGGGTCGACGTAACCCATCCATCAAGGACGAGAACCTCAGTAAGTTCTACAGTTGGTCCGAGCTTAAAATAGAAAATCGTGAAAAAATCATAAATGAGCTCAAGAGAACCCTTGGTGAAAAGGGCGTAGATTCCGCCATCCTGAAGGACATGCTGGGGGACGTCTATCTGTTCCCTAAATATCCCATCGGCTCGGCCAGCCGGGAGGCCAAGGAGTTCGCCACCATGCTGAACGCTTCTGGCAGGTATCTCCATTCGAAAAGCGAGACAACACCGACCGAGGCGAACGCCGATCAGCAATCGGCGGTGGAAGGCGAAGAGAAGAGCGGCGGGTTCCAAGGTGAACTGATAATCAAGACCTGTCTTGATCCAGTGTCTTTCTCATCTGATGCCATGGCGAAGCTCGGGAATCACCGCGACAATTTGAAAAAGGGAATGGAAGAGATCCATTCCGTAGTCGCCATGAAACACATCCAGTACATCAAAGGTCGCATCGACAGCAAGGAAAATAAGAACAAGTCCAAGTTCACCCTCACCGCCGAAGACACGATACTGGGGATCATCGTGGGAATGGCATTGGACCAGAAGCCCAATATCGACGGTGCTCGCTTTTCCGTTCGCGACGATATGCCCCTCATCGCCCTGACCGATGTTTCCCCTGATTCCATGGACGAAGATCTCACCCTTCAGGGTAAGAACGGCCCTTCCGGAGAACGCGTCAAGGTGTCCGGACGCATGAAGCGGGAGCTGGTCGATAAGGGGATACACCTGGGTGAAGCGATGAGGCAGTCTGCCCTGAAAGTGAAAGGTGTGGGCGGCGGGCACAACGTCGCTGCTGGCGCCACCATCCCTAAAAGGAAGATAAAGGCCTTCCTGGAGGCCTTGGATGAAGAAATTGGTGGGCAGAAGGAACGGTTCAGCCCATCAGAGCGACCATGATGGCCTTCTGAGCGTGCAGCCGGTTCTCCGCCTGGTCCAGAACCACCGAGGCTTTGCTGTCGATGACCTCATCGGTTATCTCCATGCCCCGGTGCGCGGGCAGGCAGTGCATGACGATAGCGTTCTTGTGCGCCACGGACATCAGGTCAGCGTTCACCTGGTAGGGCTTGAAGATCTTCTCCCTCAGCTTCTGCTCCTCCTCCTGGCCCATGGAGACCCAGACATCCGTGTAAACGACGTCAGCGTCCTTGGCCGCTTCCTTGGGGGATTCAACGACCTTAAGCTGGCTTTTGTTCTTTTTCGCGATGGCCTTTGCCTTCTTCAGGACACCTTGATCGGGCTCGTAGCCCTTGGGGCAGCCGCAGGAGAGGTCCATTCCGACCATGGCGCAGCCGAGCATGAGCGAGTTGCACACGTTGTTGCCGTCTCCGACGTAGGCCATCTTGATGCCCTTCAGCTTGCCCAGGTGCTCCTTCACCGTCAGCAGGTCGGCCATGATCTGGCAGGGGTGCTCGAAGTTGTCCAGACCGTTGATGACCGGAACGGTGGCGTGCTTCGCCAGCTCCATGACCATCTCGTGTTCGTAGGCCCGGTACATTATGCCGTCCACGTAGCGGGAAAGAACGCGCGCGGTGTCCGCCACCGTCTCCCCGCGGCCCATCTGCAGGTCCTTGGTGTTTAGCGTCACCGCGAAACCACCAAGCTCGATCATACCCACCTCGAAGGAGACCCTGGTGCGGGTGGAGGACTTCTCAAAGATCATGGCCAGGACCTTCCCCTTCAGGGGCTGAAAGTCCAAGTCCCGCTTCTTCTTCATAACCTCGGCAGTCTCCAATATGTCCAGTATGTCCTTCTGGACGTCCAGCATGGTGGTTAGGTCCCGCTTCATCTTCTGCACCGTCATAATCATTCGTCACGGCGATGATATTGGTATCGCCGGGAGTCTGTAGGATTCCGCCTTCGATAATAAAGGGGATGATTCGAATTCAACAAAGCGGCTGTTTTATGTCCCTTGACGGTCGCCACCCCTTTTTTTCCTAGAATGGGTTCAAGGCAGCAGTCCGTAGCCGAACGGCAGGAAAGAGAACAGGAAGAAGTTCAGTATTCCGTGCATCAGAGCGACCAGACCGAGGCTGCCTGTTCTTTCGTAAGCGTATGCGAGCACCAGCCCCACGCTGAAGACGAAAAAGAGGTAGGGAACGCTCTGGTAGCCGGAGTGCATGATGGAGAACATCAGGGCAGAGACGAAGATGGAGACGTACTTGCCATGCTGCCTCTCTACCGAGCTTTGCAGCAGCCCACGGAATATGAGCTCCTCCCCGAAACCGACGAACACCACCATCACCAGGAAAAGCTTTCCGAGGTCCAGCGGGCCCAGGTCCTTGACCAAGGCGGTGTTGTCCAGGACGAAGTACTCCACGTTGGCGACCAGATAACCGAAAATGATGGCGATGAGCAGGTACTCCCATTTCCATTTGACGTTCGGCCGCAGGCCGTGACCATTGAGGAAACGCAGCAGGTTTCGCCAGTGCATCTTGCCGGTGTCAACCACGGTCTGCCTCCAGACGATGAAGCCGGCGACGATTATCGGACCATAGACGAAGGGCATCCACAGAAGCGTTTCCGTGAAGAACACCGGCATCCCGATGTTGAGGACGCGCAGCAAGGATACCAACGCGAAGGACTGGTAGAGAAGCATGCGCTTATCGGACCAGATCGGGAACAGTATGCACACGAAGATGTTCATGGCATGCAATCCCAGGCAGGACTCGGCCGAACCGTCGAAGTAGAACGCCTCGGCTACCGCGATAATGAATATCGGAAGCAACAGCCCGGCCTTGTCCCGCATCGGCCCTTGATCGAAGGCGCATGATTAATTACTATCGACTGGTGAATAAGAAAAAAATAAAAAAAGGAGGATTGGTCATCGTCAGCGGTGATCTACGCGCGGAGGAAAAATATGTTGCCGTTGACTATGACAAAGTTCGGCTGGCCTAGGTTCTTCTTCACTTAACTCACCTCTTTAGTGATTTCTTATCGGTATAATCGCATTTGAACGACGATTGAAATAATATTTAATCATTACCTTTCTACTACAACGTTAAAAAATGATTTTAGTGGTGCAAAATGACCGAGATAGGTGTCGAACAGATCAAGGTGCTGTCAGACCCCAACCGTCTGGCCATACTATCCTTGCTTGCCATAAGAGAGATGACCACCACGGCCATATCCGACCTTCTGGGATTGAGCGTGCAGAACGCCCAGTACCACATCAAGAAACTGCTGGAGGCCGGTTTGATCATTCCCACCCGCACGGAGCTGGTCGGCAACCTGGTGGAAAAGTACTATCGCTCCGCGTTCGAGCCGGGCATAATGGGCGACGCCGCCGGGGTCAGTTCCGTGGACATCGCTGAGCGCCTGAACATCGTCTTCGCTGCGCTGGGCGCCATCAAGGGCATATTGAACCGCGGGATACGCACCATGGACGAACGGAAGGATTACTTCATGAACGTCGCCGAGCGGCCCAACTACCCGTTCGGTGCGAACTACGTCATCCTGCCGGTGAGCGATTCCGCCGCCCGGGAGGCGGAGAAGCTCATATCCGACCTCGACGACCGGTTGAAGGAGCTCTCGGACAAGCATCCAGAAGAGGGGAAGCCCAAGTTCGCCATCCTTTATTCGGTGTTCCCCTTCGAGTGAGAGGGCGAATATTTATTAAGCTTGACGCAATGCTGAAATCCCATCATGGCCGGGATGGGGTAGCCTGGTTATCCTTGGGGACTGTGGATCCCCGGACCCGCGTTCAAATCGCGGTCTCGGCCCCTTTTTCATTCCTTCACCACCTCCAGTTCCCGCTCCAGTATGGCCTTCTGCCTTTCCGTTAGCGTTCTCGGGTCCACCGAAACGAGAAGGATCGATCCTTCCACGATGACCTCGTCCCTCAGCTGCGACAGGAACCTCAGCACCTTGTTCAGGTCGTTGTTCAGCATCAGGTACTCCAGGCCTTCCATGGCGATGACGGAAGGGCCTTTCCGCACGAACTCCATGGTCATGTGGGTCAGCATCTGAACGTTGGAGGGGTCCACCCGGTCCGGTCCAGGGGTCTGGGCCAGCCAGAGGATGGGGGTGAGCATGATCTGATATTTGGCCCGGATCTGATCTGGATGCGTTCGGGCTATTATGAACGCTGACATTCCGCCGGCCATCTCCTGGGCCACCGATTCGAACATGCGGTCGGGGGAGGCGATCTCGAAGAGGTAGGCCCTGCCTTTTACGAGCGTGGGAACGGTGCGATGGTGAACCGCCGGCTCGACCACCCTGGGAAGCACCAGCATCTTGTAGCGCAGTATCCCGTAAGCAATCACGAAGACGGAGATCGATTCACCTAACCCGTAGATGCGAGGGACCTCGGCGCCGAACATCGCCAGGGCCATGATGGCTATCATCACCAGTGCGGGAACGGCCAGGGCGGTGTTGAAGACCACGGCCTGCCTTTTATGGAGACCGCGGAGGCCCTCCCATCGCTTGATCATGGTGACGGACAGCAGCGCCAGGTAGGTGAGCAGGACCAGCAAAACGAACGGAAGGTCGGTCTCCGGCACCCATCCGTAATCTTCATCCACCATCCCCCACACCGAGAACGTGGTGAGCAGGGCGACCGCCACCACGGAAATCTCGTACGCCCAGCGGTTGTTGCCGAAGAGCAGCATGGGCACGGGGTGGGGGACCATGGTGCTGAGTCGGTACGCCACGCCCATCTCCACTATGAGCAGGAAGACCAGCAGCCGGAAGGTCCAGATGGCCTGCTCCTCCGAACTGACGCTGGCCACCACGAGGTCCAGCACACTGCCGACACCCGCCAAAAGCGTCAGCGCGAAGAAGGAGCGGTTCACTGGAGATAGGCGCCCCTTCACCAGCACGTACGACCCTAGCATGACCTCTGATATCGCCAGAAGCAGGAAGGCAGGCGCGAGGGGACTAAGCTCTACCATGGAATTTGCAGAACTATGAATCCTATGGCTATTAATGATGTTCACCGATTATCATAGTTGGGAACCACCCTGGAGGGTTTCCTATAAATCCGGGAAGCTGCATGGGTTTTTGAGCCTGAGGTGAAGACTATGAGCTGGAACGGTCCGCTGGAAAAGATCGATGATTATCGCTGGAAGATCCCCCGCTCCTACAAGGAGTGCATGAACGGGGACGCGGTCATATTCGCGGACGAGAAGATGATCAAGACCATCGTCTCTGACAACTCGCCGGAGCAGGCGGCGAACGTCGCTTGCCTTCCGGGGTTGGTCGGCAGGTCGCTGGCCATGCCGGACATCCACTGGGGTTACGGTTTTCCCATCGGCGGGGTGGCGGCCATGGACGCCGAGGAGGGAGTTATCTCACCCGGAGGCATCGGTTTTGACATCAACTGCGGCGTTCGGCTGATCACCACAAACCTGGGCGTGAACGACGTCACGCCGAGGATCAAGGAGCTCATCAACACCCTGTTCCAGAACGTCCCGGCCGGTGTCGGTTCCAAGGGAGTGGTTGACGTCGCCGCCAACCAGATAGACCGCATCCTGGAAGAGGGCGCGGAATGGGCGGTGGCCGAAGGATACGGCTGGTCCGAGGACCTGGTGCGCACGGAGGAGAACGGCCGCATGAAGAACGCCGACGCCTCCAAGGTGTCCGTGAAAGCAAAGCAGCGCGGCGTGCCCCAGGTAGGTTCGCTCGGCTCCGGCAATCACTTCCTGGAAGTGGACAGAGTGGAGAAGATCTTCGACCCTGTCGCCGCCAAGGCCTTCGGACTGGTGGAGGAGGGGCAGATCACCGTTTCCATCCACTGCGGCTCGCGCGGCTGCGGCCATCAGATAGCCACCGATTACCTGCAGGTCATGGAAAAGGCGGTAAAGGACCGCAACCTGCGCCTGCCCGACCGTCAATTGGCCTGCGCCCCTATCAGCTCCAGGGAAGGGCAGGACTATCACGCCGCCATGGCCTGCGGGGCGAACTACGCCTGGGCCAACCGCCAGATGATAATGCACTGGGTGCGCCAATCCTTCGAGAAGGTGTTCCAGCGTCCCGCCGAGGACATGGGGATGGACCTGGTCTATGACGTGGCGCACAACATAGCCAAGGTGGAGGAGCATACCTACGAGGGGAAGAGGCGCAAGGTGTACGTGCACCGCAAAGGAGCGACCAGGGCCTTCCCGGCCGAGCACCCGGAGGTCCCGTCGATCTACCGCTCCGTGGGCCAGCCAGTGCTGATCCCGGGGGACATGGGCACCGG
>DAML01000024.1:219-2589 GCA_002497075.1 Methanomassiliicoccaceae archaeon UBA472 | reverse complement strand
ACCATCATCGTAATGGCCTTGGCGGCCTTCGATCCCGAATCGAAGGTCAGTTCCGGCCGGGGAGGTGACCCTTATCATCTTGCCGGCGTCAATGCGCTGCTTGAGGGCCTTGGCGTTACTCCTAAGCGATGAGTAATCGATCGGCACGCCTCTCTCGAATATCTCCCGGGTGCAATTGGGGGACCAGAAGGAACGGCTGCGCTTATCTCCGTCCAGGACCTTGTTGTAGAGGTGGGAGTACTTCTGTCCATCGCGACCAACGTATCCTATGCGCATTCCGTACGGATCCTTACCGATGCGACCGCGGCCGATGCTTATGATGACCTCCGGCTCCCCCTTGATGGCGTCTAGCACCGCCGGGTCGGCAAAGGTGAAGTTGTCCTTGTCCTGCTGAACGATCATGACCGGTACGGCCTTCAGTTCAGCCGCCTGTCTGAAGAGCTCCTGGCATATCTCTTGCACATCCCCTCCCAGGTTGGTGATGATCAGGACGCGCTCCCCTTCCTTGACCGCGAGACAGTCCGTGAGCGCGATCATCGCCGCCTTCCGAAGCTCTTCATCATTGGCCATGCGCTCTTGAGCTTGAGGCGATTATTTATGCGTTTTCGAAAAGTAAGGTTCGGTTATGCCTTGGGACGATAGATGCAGCGAGCACATGAAAATCGATTTATCGTTCTAGGTTCTAGTTTTTTGCAGGTGCGACAACATGGCTACCATAGTACATTTTGACCTCCCGGCGGAGGACCTGCAGAGGGCCGCTTCCTTCTACGGGAGGCTTTTCGGCTGGAAGTTCGAGCGCATGCCCGGTCCGATCGAGTACTTCGGGATCACCACGTTCGACGGGCAAGGCAGACCCTCTCTGGGAGGGGGGATGGGAAAGAAGAACGAGTGGGACACTGGCATCACCAACTATGTCGGCGTGGATTCCGTGGAGAACACCTTGATAAAGCTCGTGGAGCTCGGCGGCAAGATAGTGCTTCCCCGGACCGAGGTGGGGGAGTTCGGTTATTTGGCGGTATGCGTCGATACGGAAAGGAACAAGTTCGGGCTCTGGGAGAACAAGCCGGTACCGTCGGAACGATAGATCCCTGGCAAATTATTTAACATCCCAGAATCAATTAGGTTCCACTGTCAGAGCAGGATGGGAGCTCGATGCGCGATTGTCTGTATCCAGGGGTGCGGCGGAAATGAGCGACTGCCCCCGTCTCGGGCCGGATGGCAAGTGCAACGGCCTTTACTACGGCTTCGCCTGCATAAAGGACAAGTGCAAGATGGAGGACCGGGAGGCGTCCTGCCCTCACTGCATCGGCGGCGACTATTGTCTGAAGTACGGGCGCTTCGGATGCGTCGGTCCGAGCAACTGCGCCACCAAGGAAGATTACCTCACCTACATCCGAAAAGCCAGGGACCGGGCGCTGATCTAGAGGTAGAGCTCTTTTCTGATCCGGGGGACCATGGCCGCCAGCACGGCCTGTTCCGTTAACGATCTTCGATCGAGAACACCGTTGGTCAGGATGCCGATGGCCCCTTTCCCGGATCCCTGGTCGCCCTCCTCGAACAGCTGGGCGCAGGCGTCGCCGACGGTCATTCCCTTCCGCACGAGATCCGCCACGGCCGGGGGATAGCGGAATCCCATGCCCTGGCCTCGGGTGGTCCAGCCTGTTCCGTCAACGATTACGCAGTGCTGCACGTCGTATAATCCATCAGCCCGTTCCAGGACCCCCGCCTCGATGCCAATGCCCAGGTCGCCCTTGCCTATGCTTTCCATGGCTCTGGCTTCCGCTCCCAGCTCGGCCTCGGCGCCCCAGGGCTGTTCCCTTACTGTCCTGGGTACTGCGATGGCGTTCACCGCCAGCTGCGGATGGAACCTCTGCAGCACCTCGCGCACGGCGGCGACCTTGACCGGGTTCTCGGAGCCGACGTTGACGACCAACGGTCTGAGCAAGCGTCCTTCCGCGTCTATCTCCCCATCCAGCACGCGGGTCGAGCTTATCGGCCGGTAATCATCGGCCAGAACGTACGGCACCACGACGATCCGTACCGGCCGCAGGCCGTTGCGCAGTCGCATGTCATTGATCTTCGGTCCCAATGACTGCGTCTCCTGTGAAACAACGAGAACGTCCAATTCTTGATCGGACGGAGCCGTTCCCTCCCTGACGTTCAGAGGGACGATGGTGGACCGCGCGTTCCTCAGGTCCAGGAACTCTCGCAAAGCCCTCTCCCTTTGCGCGTACGGCAGCACCACGGTCTTGTGCCTGCGACAATAATCGTCGCTCATCAGGCCGACCGCCAGAACGTCACCGTTGGCCATCGCCGTGTCCAGCAGCCTGCGGTGACCCTTGTGAAGAACGTTGAACGTGCCGCCTACGC
>DAML01000024.1:0-154 GCA_002497075.1 Methanomassiliicoccaceae archaeon UBA472 | reverse complement strand
ATACTTGTCATCGCCCACGAAGGCCTTGCCGCAGGACCTGCAATGTCTGTGCTGGGCGATCTTCTGGTTCATGGTTATCGGACCTTTGAAGGGGAATATAAAGATTCGGTCATGGCGAGCGGCGGTCCAGCTCGTTGTTCACGATGGTGATGCA
>DAML01000009.1 GCA_002497075.1 Methanomassiliicoccaceae archaeon UBA472 | reverse complement strand
TATTCGACGCCGAGCACTTCTTTGACGGTTACCGCAACAATCCAGATTACGCCATGAAGGTTCTCCACGAAGCAGAGGACGCCGGTGCGGAGTGGATATGCCTCTGCGACACCAACGGAGGGGCGTTCCCCAGCCTGGTCGGCGAGGTAGTCTCCCGCGTGCGAAAGGAGATCAAGGTGCCGTTGGGCGTTCACGCCCATAACGACGGCGAGCTGGCCGTCGGCAACTCGTTGGCCGCGGTCGAGGCCGGCGCTTCAATGGTGCAAGGGACGATAAACGGCCTGGGCGAGCGCTGCGGCAACGCCAACCTGTGCTCGGTGATCCCCAACCTCGTGCTCAAGATGAAGGTCGAGACCGGAATACGTAATTTGGACCAGCTTTCCAAGCTATCGCACTTCGTGGCCGAGATGGCTAACGTTTCACCAGACCCAAGAGCACCGTACGTGGGCAAGAGCGCCTTCGCCCATAAGGGCGGAATACATGTCAGCGCGGTGCTGAAGGACTCCCGGACGTACGAGCACGTGGAACCGGAGCTGGTGGGGAACCAGCGTCGTATTCTCGTCTCCGAACTATCCGGCGTCTCGAACATAATGGCCAAGGCCGGAGAGATGGGGATAGACACCGAAAAGGACGGTGGGCGTTCCATCTTGGAGCTGATGAAGCACCGGGAGGCGGAGGGCTTCCAGTACGAGGTGGCCGAGGCTAGCTTAGAACTCCTCATACGCAAGCTGAAGGGGGAGAACACTTCCCCGTTCCGCTTGGAAGGTTTCCGCACCTTCATGGACGTCACCGGCGACGTGATGACCTCCGAAGCGTCCGTACGAGTGGTGGATTCCGACGGAACGATGGAGCACACCGCCGCCGACGGCAACGGGCCGGTGAACGCGCTAGACCGCGCTTTACGTAAAGCTCTGGAGCACTTCTACCCGGTGCTGAAAGAAGTTCGCCTGATAGATTACAAGGTGAGGGTCATCGACGGCAAGGAGGCCACGGCGGCCAAGGTCCGTGTGCTTATAACGTCCACCGACGGCAACCAGACCTGGACGACCATCGGTGTTTCAGGCAACATAATCGAAGCGTCCCTCATGGCCTTGATCGACAGTATCGAGTACAAGCTGATGCGGGCGGGCGTCAACGGGAACGGCGTTAGCTTGAACTGCCAGTAATGCGTTCCGCTCTCCATGAGCTATCCGGTCACGCTGATATCGTACGACGAGAAGGACCTCCTCTACGAGCAATACTCCTCGTACCCCTTCCACACCGCCAAGGCGGACATCAGCGGCTNNGCGGCTGCTGCGTGAAGCTGTACACGCTGAGCAGCTCGATCAAGGACATGTGGGAGGACAACTTCTACTCCATGTCGGAAACGGTGCGCTCCCATGGACGGGTGATATGCCTGGAAGATTCCGAGCGGCCTCTGGAGGTGCTGTTCGAACCCAACACGAAGACCGCCTTCCTGTTCAACTTCGACTACTACGGGTGGATAAAGAGCGTCGCTCTGGCCTTGGCGGGCGATATACTGGAGGACGAGCACCAGATCCACTCCGTCCACGGCGCAGCCCTGGACATCAACGGTAAGGGAATAACCCTCATCGCCCCTTCGAAGACAGGCAAGACCACCCATTCCTGGGGTCTGCTAAGATCGAAGGACGCCCGGCTGGTGACGGATGACTGGTACTTCGTCCGTCTGTCGGAAAGACGGCCGATGGCCTTCGGCTCGGAGAAGAACTGCTATATCGACGCGGACATAGGGAACATCTGGGAGGATTACCGCGGACTGGTCGAGAAGGCCAAGTTCGACAACCGCCAGAGAGCGGTGGTGAACGTACGATGGGTCACCGGAAAAGGTTCCGTAGTTCCTATGACCACCATCCACGATGTGGTGATGCTGAAGCGGGACAAGGGCGATCCCCGATTGGTGCGGGAGCTCACGCCGGACGAGGCGTGGGAGTATCTTTCGGCGAACGACCTGTGCAACCCCCACCAGATGGTGCGGGACGAACGGAAGATGAGCGTCAGGGAAAAATTCTTCCGGCAGTTCCTGGCCCAGNNGTCAAGCTGATTAAATAGGGGAAAGGATGATAAATTCCTCATCGCCATGGCTAGGCCATGGGCAAGGTCCTGCTGACCATGATGGGACGGAGCGTGTGGGGGCTGTTCAACTCCGTCTGGTCCAACATCCGCAATTTTGATTACCTTCCGGAAAAGGTGTACATACTGACCGCGGGCTGCGAGACCGCCCGTGGCCAGATGGCCAGGGATATGTTGATCGTGCTGCTGAAGGAGCACGGTTCACCGGCGAAAGTGGAACTGGTGGACATCCCGGGCGATGACATCAAGGAGATCGGCCAAAGGGTCAACGAGATAATAGGGGCGGAGAACGCCAGGGGCAACGAGGTGGCCGTGGACGTAACGCCAGGAACGAAGGCCACCGTGCTGGGCACGGTCATAGGCGCGGGAAAGGTCAGAGTGGACCACATATTCTATCTGTACATCGAATCGCTGCNNCGCTGATGGAGGTGGACAAGGAGTTCATCAACGTCGTGCTCAACGAGTCCAAGTTGGCCGACCGGGGCAACATCATCGTACGCTCGGACCTTCTCGACGTTGACCTGTTGGCCTTGGACCTGGACCATCATCAGGTGCAATGGGTCGCCAGGGAGAGGGATTATGATGAGGCGTACGCCAGAACGGTCAGCGCACTGGGCGAGCAGCTGGCCAGGGACATCCCCACGTTCCTGGACCTGCGCGAGGCGCTGCAGGCGTCCCTGTTCATGCCGCCAACGAATCTGGACGCCCTTATGGCCGAGATCTACCGCTTCAACGAGAGGCGCGGCGACCCGTACCGCTTCCCGCGCCAGATGTGCTTCGGGNNGGACACCAACCTCCTGTACCGCAGGCTCTTCTCCCGGCTGCTTCTGGCGGGAAAAGGATGCAACGTCCGGTCGTTCGATCCCCAGAAGGTGCAGGTGCTGATACCATCCATGGCCGAGGAGGAGCTGTCCCGTCGTGTCGGCAGGAAGTACGACCGGAGGGACGTTGAGGAGCTGAGAAGGGCGGTGCGGGACCGGAGCGTCGCTGACGACCTTTTCAACTGTCTTAACAAGAACGGACGGAAAGCGCTCAACGGCCAGGCGGAGGTGGTGGCGCTCAAGCAACATTACAACTGCTGGTCGGCGCAGGGCGGTTCCTTCGTGGATGACAGGGAGGCCAGGGACGATGAGATGCTGCGGTCCGTGGCGGCTGAGATGTTCGAGCAACGCGTGGACGTGCTGTTCCTGACCAATGACGATAAGACGAGAGCGCACGCCAACGCCCACAAGGTGCCATCCCTGCTGATCAGCTATCCCTATGAGGTTCCGTCGACCATCTCCTACGACCCGTGGCTGATGACGGAGCTGCTGTATGACCTGAGCATATTGCATACGTCCTTGACCTTGAAAGGCACCGGGATACGGATAAAGGGGGAGTGGATGGGCAAGACCGTCGACGATTACAGGAACGAGAAGGTGCGGGTGAGCGTACCGGACGGTTCCGTGCTAGGCGATAGGCTGGCAACGGACCTGAGGGTGATATCGGCGATCAAGAGCAGGTTCCCCTGGAGGGAGATCAGATGAGGGAGAAGGTAAAGGAGACCCCGCAAAACGTAAATGGTGGGGAAGTTGGAGAAGGTCNNAGGTCCGCGGGGTACTCCCATATTCTGAATTAATTGCTGGATATAAAGATTACGCCTTAGTTGTATCATTAATTGAAAACAAACAGCGCAAATGTTCAGGGGCGTTGAGCCCGTGCCACCCACTATCCCTCTTCCATTCGAACACCAACAGATACGGATAAGTATTCGTGAATTCCGCAGAAAATTTCGATTGGTTTCCAGATGATAAAAAGTGCGTCGCTCCGAGTTTAGGGAGCCGTCAAGATCGAACTTTTTCAGAGCGGGTCGATCCTCCGGGAAGGTCACATCGCGGTGTTGTCATTATCAACGCGGTTCGCCCGGGGAACGGCCACCCCCAGTATTCGCTTGAGACCGTTGGCCACCATGACCGAGGAGGTGACCTCCAACTCTACCTCTGAACTCTGGCCGTTCATCACCTTGTAGATATGCTTGGAACGGGCGTGATGCCCGTTCAGCTTGCCCATGACCACCGAGAACATGAGATCCTGGCTGGCCGGGGCGGCCACGTCGGTCACCGGGGTACCGAGCAGAGATTCTCGCGACCGGCCCAGAAAAGAGCAGAGGGCTTTGTTGGCCATCAGGAAACGCCCGACCTCGTCGAGCATGAAGACCATCTCCCCCAGGTGCTCCATTATCCCCTGGTAGGCCTGGTCTCTGGCCACCAGCTCGTCCTCGATGCTCTTGCGGTCGTCGATGTACCAGGCGTAGAGGATCACCTGACGCTTGTCCTTCTCGTCCAGGTATCCGGAGGCGCTGCCCCGGAACCACCGGTAGCCGCCGTCCTTGGCCCTAAGGCGGAACTCGGCGGGAAGGCCGCACTTGTCCTTCTGGGCGCTGTACATCAGGATGTCCTCTATGTACCGGTCGTCGGGGTGAAGGTAATCGAACACACTGTGCCCGCGGATCTCCTCCATGGTATAGCCCAGGGCGTTCTTGGTGGAAGGACTGGTGTAAATAATGAATCCGGACCAGTCGATGATGGTGACCAGGTCTCGGGTGTTCTCGATCAGCGCCCTGAATCTTATGGCGTTGTAGCGGATGGCCTCCTCGGCCTCCTTGCGGCGGACGGTCTGGCGAACCAGGTTGGCCAATTCCGCGTACTGGGCCATGGGGTCGCCGCCCTTCTTGATGTAATGGTCGGCACCGTTCTTCAGGGCCTCGATGACCACCTCCTCCCGCCCCCGGCCGGTGAACAAAATGAAAGGGAGGTCCTTGCCTTCGGAGCGTAAACGCTTCAAGAACCTGATGCCGTCCATCTCGGGCATCTGGTAATCGGATATTATGGCGTCGTATGTGGTACCAGAGATCAGCTTGAGGGCCGTATCGACCGAAGAGACCGTGTCCACCGAAATGTCGCCTTCCAGCTCCAAGAACTCCTTGGCGATCTCGAGGAGAGCTTCCTCATCGTCAACGTAAAGGCATCGCATCATCGGAGCCAGCCCCGTTCCAATAGTTCCGGTGATCCCGTGCGCATATGTGGTTCAGGCTCCGATGCCGAGGGAGTTTTATAAAGCTATCAGGAACAGGTTCGACGATTGATAATCTGTTCAGGCGAATAAAAAAAGAAGGGGCTGGTTTGAGATCGGTGCGGAGGAAAGAAGCCATCCGGACGGATGCATTCAGCAAGGCCACCAACCGGGTCACCTCATCAGCGGGGGCGTAATTCGCGGGAAAAGTGTTAGGTTGATCTTCCTTCAGAAATCCTTATTACCGGACCAAAGAGTGGAATATTAAGGGGAAACCTGAGGAGGCGAAAGCATGAGATTCATATGCCTGGTAAGATTTAAAGAGAAACCGACGAAGAACAGTGTAGAACAGAACCTCAAGTGCATTAAGCATGAGGCGACGAAAGAGAAGATCAAGGTGATCGATTACTACTGGACACTGGGTCGCTTTGATGCTGTCGTTATCTTAGATGCGCCCGATGAGAAGGCTGCCTTAAATTACGCTTTCAGACGCGGGGAATGCATGGCCACAGAGACGCTGGTAGCGATTTCCGCCGTGGAAGCAAGAAAGCTTGTGAAGTAACCGGTAGCTCACTGGGTCGGCAGTCACGATCGGAATAGGCTCGACCTCCAGCCCCTTCGGGCTGGTTAGATTCACGATTAGTATTGGATTTGCACTGATCTGGTCATAAACTGATCGGTGTTGTGTATATACATCCGAAGATGGTTGAGGAAAGAAATAATTTATAAGGATATATTTATTAATATATTGTTAACACAAATTATTAGGCGGCCTTAATGAGCATATGCTGGTAGCTCACTTCAACCGTGGTAAGAGTCTGCCAGTATTTTCCATGTACTCCTCGTACTCTTCACCGAACTTTTCGGCCATATGTGCCTCCTCGATCGGAACGCGGGCAACATAGAACGAACCGAACACCACTAAAAAGATAGCTCCGGCGAACAGGTTGTGAAGCAGCAGCGGCATGGAGAAAGCCCAAAGCCAAAGCGAGGTGTACATTGGATGTCGTACGTGGCGGTACACACCATTTTTTACCAGAGATTGTTCGCCGTGCACCCCCGGGGTGAGGGCGAAGTTGACGCCCAGGTCGGCGTGGGACCTCCAGAGAAGCAGTAGGGACGCCACTATCAGCAAAGCACCCAACCAGGCTACAGGGTCCGGGATGGCGTAGTTCGCGAAATTGAGGTGCGGGGTGAGTATGTAGGCGAGCGGAGCGACCATGCTAGCCACGATCAGAAAGACCAGCAGTTTGTCCATGAGGGAGCTCTTGTAGGCCTTCCTGTCGCCGATCCTCGTCATGAATATGACCCTTATGTAAAGGGCCGTGGCGGCGCAGATGACGTAGATGATGGCGAAGACCGTTACGTTCAAGTGCGACCTCAGGCCAGTGCATGAAAGCTGCTGATATAAATACCCGTCCCGACGAGCTGCATCAGTCGCCTAAACAACTCGTCATTACGATAGGAAAGCAGGGAACGATCATGTCAGGACCAAAAAAAACGAGACAGAATTAAAAGGGCAAAAGGTGGGCCGCACCTTTTACGGTGCTGGCCTATATTGGAAAGGAAATGAGGTGGGGGCACTGGGATTTTCCCACCTCTGGCCAGCATGGATGATTCTCGATTTTGCGAAGAATCTGGCCTATACGAAGCCTTCCGAACCGGCTTCGCTATGCTCAGGGAAAGGCGGAGTACGCCCGGGAGGCCGGATTGATGGCCTCCGTTTTCACAGTCCTAA
>DAML01000033.1 GCA_002497075.1 Methanomassiliicoccaceae archaeon UBA472 | reverse complement strand
GGACTACCGGGGTATCTAATCCCGTTTGCGCCCCAGGGCTTCGTCCCTCACCGTCGGATTCGTTCTAGTGAGACGCCTTCGCCACCGGTGGTCCTTCTAGGATTACAGGATTTTACCCCTACCCCAGAAGTACCTCTCACCTCTCCCGATCCCAAGTCTTGCAGTCTCCCCGGACTTCGAACAGTTAAGCTGGTCGATTTACCCAAGGATTTACAAAACCGGCTACGGACGTTTTAGGCTCAATAATATCGACCACCACTCGGGCCGCGGGTATTACCGCGGCGGCTGGCACCCGTCTTACCCGGCCCTTACTTCTCCGGTTTTTTAGACCAGAGAACAGCCAACACAATGTGCTGGCACTTGGAATTCCCTCATCGGGGTTTCCCCCATTGTGAAGTTTTCGCGACTGCTGCGCCCCGTAGGGCCTGGACTCATGTCTCAGAGTCCATCTCAGGGCTCCCTCTCTCAAGGCCCTTACGCGTCATAGGCTAGGGGGTCCGTTACACCCACTACAACCTGATACGCCGCAGACCAATCCTTGGGCACCGGAGTTTTCGATCTAAAAGCATTCCAGCTTTCTAGATCTATGGGGTATTATTCTCAGTTTCCCGAGGTTATCCCCCACCCAAGGGCATGTTATCCGCGTGTTACTGAGCGGTCCGCCGAGTCCTTGCGACTCTCGACTCGCATGTCTTAATCGAATTCCAATAGCGGTGGCCGCCGGCAGGATCAACCGGAATTGATCCTTCGACAACCATTATTAATTGATCGCCTAGGATGTGTATTAAAGAAAATTGGCAGAGTTACCAAGTTTCACCAGCAGTACCATTTCGTTAGAAACGTTACTGCCATCGAGCGTCAGAAACAAGAGAGCACGTCGACGCATTTTCGACGGAGATCTTGTTTCTCCATTCCCATTCTTTTGCCCCCCTAGATGCAAGCATCCAGTTCGGCGTTTTTTACGCTGTGTTTCAGCGCAGAATCCCCTTAACTTCGGTCTCATATATAACCGTTTCGGGGTTCTAATTTTTTGAAGCGACTAAAGCGCCTCAGTCGAAGCGATTTCAACGCTTCCATCCCTCCCATTATGGCAGTGCTATTTAACTTTTTATCTAGAACAGGCTCCGAAAGGGCGCTCCGCACGCGATATGGAGGCGAAAATGGTCAAAAGGCGCCGGTCCTCATTCGTTTATCCCTCCGATCGGTGCCAGGGCGAGGCTTCAGAATCATGAAAATCTCCAGTGCTGGAAGAAAAGTCTGTGCTTGGCAAAAGCTTTTAATAACGACTCCTGCTTTTGCAGCCGGAAAGCGGAGGTGGCCCAGCCCGGCAAGGCGATGGATTGCTAATCCATTGTCCGCAAGGACCCGGGGGTTCGAATCCCCCCCTTCGCGCCATTATTCTCATCATCTATTTTCCTTATACGTAATACGTAACTACGCAGTGTATTCCAGGTTCCAAGGTTCTTTCGTGATTACAATATCCTTTCGTGATGACCATACAATTCTTCGTACTGATTAATATCTGAAGGAAATATCGTATATTCATGAAATTAGGAATGATCCTCTATTCGAACGATCCAGAGACCGTCTATCAGGCCTTCCGTCTAGGTATCTTTTCCCTGGGTCAAGGGGATAACGTCAACATGTTCCTACTGGCCAGGGGTGTAGAGTGCGAGGACCTGGACAACGAACAGTTCAACATAACCAAGGAGATCAAGTCCTTCCTGGACGCAGGCGGTAAAACATTCAGCTGCACCTCCTGCATGAAGCTTAGGGCCAAGGGGGAGTCAGCGGCCTGCCCCCTATCCAAGATGGCTGACCTTTACAAGATCATCGCGGAGAGCGACAGGGTCATCACGCTATAATGGGGCAGACGCCCGTTGCATGATGGCCACACCGTGCCTTAAGGGGCGTGGAGCCCAAATGGTCCCTGAAAAAACAAACGGAGGGGTGAGATCATGTTGATCACATTGACAGTAAAGAACGAGGCCGAAGGTGAGCAAATTAATTTGGCCTAAGTGGACACGGACAGGGAGAAGGAGATCGCTCGTTGCATTACCAGAACGAGCAGGACAAGGAAAGGCCGCTCATGGTGCCTATGGAAGGTCATCCGAACGTCACGTTGAAGGGTGCCAACGAGAAAGCGGCCGAGGCGCCGGAAGGGGAGTACAAGCCTTGCTGCTTCTTCGGGGCCTTGATCGACGCCCTATAAGGTGCGGAGCAGGAGAAGAACACTTCCTGAGGCAATTCACGATAAACGATCTCCATGGCTCGATCAGCCGCACCGTCAGATCAATACGAGCACCAGGTACGCCAGGTAGATGGCGATCAGCATGGCGCCGGTGGTCCGGTTCAATTTTCTCTTCATGTACATGAACGAGACCAGGGTGGCGTACATCACTAATGTTATAGGCAGAGCCAAGGTGTAGAAGTCCCCCGGGATGGCGATGGGTGAGAACAGCCCGGCCATTCCCACTATCAGCAGACTGTTGGAGATGTTGCTGCCAAGGACGTTGCCCAGCAGCAGATTGGTCTCCAGGCGGCAGGCCGATGATATGGAGACGGCAAGTTCTGGCATGGTGGTGCCGATGGCCACGATCGTAAGGCCGATGGTGAACTCGTCCACCCCCAGCTCCGTGGCCAGGCCCACGCCTCCGCGCATGACCAGCTCGGAGCCTAGGATCAGCAGCATAAGCCCGCCAATGATGTATACGAGCATCCGCCATTTTTCCATGATAGGCCGCTCCTCCACCACCTCTATCCTTTTGGCCGCCCTTTCAACCCTGGCTGACCTCAGTACGAAGTAATTGAAGGCCACTGCGGCCGCGATAAGCACCATGGCCTCTCCCAGGTCGATGACGCCGTTGAAACCCAGGGCGGCGACGGCCAATGTTGATATTATCAGGAACACCGCCTCCCTCCTGAGCAAGGTCATCCCGGAGGCGATCGGGCACACGATGCAGGCCGCCGCTAGGACCACCCCGATGTTGGCGACGTTGGCGCCTATCACGTTCCCAAAGGAAATGGACGGGTCTCCCTCCAAACTGGATATCAGGGCCAGTGTCGCTTCAGGAGCGGAGGTGCCCATGGCCACCACCGTCAGGCCAATCACGAAGGTGCTGACGCCCAGCGACGCGGCCAGAGCGGACGCTCCTTTGACCAGCCGGTCGGCTCCGACGATAAGCAGCGCCAGGCCGCCCAGAAGGTACAGGATATCTAGAAGCATATGTCAGGGATCGAAGCCTTTTCGGACTATCTATAATAAATAGATGGCGTATCAGCCGCCGTGAAGTTCCTCGTCGAGACGTACGGATGCACGATGAACCAGGGTGAGTCGGCCGAGCTCGCCGCCCGCCTCTGTTCCCTGGGGCATCAGCAGGTCGTCGGCGAGAACGAGGCGGACGTGGTGCTCGTCAACACCTGCGTGGTGATCGAACCCACGGAGAGGAAGATACTTCGGCGTCTCCGGCATCTGCGGGACGAAGGAAAACGGCTCATCATAGTGGGCTGCATGGCTTCCGTCAACCCAAGGCAGCTGCACGAGGAGTTTCCCGGTGCACTGATCAGCGGAACCTCGGACTATCCTCGATTCTTGAACGTTCTGGAAGGGGAGTTCCATAGATGCGGTGAGGCGATATCGTCGGGAAGGCATGGGCAGCTGGTCCTTCCGATCGCCCAGGGCTGCAACGGCTCCTGCTCCTACTGCATCACCAAGCTGGCCCGGGGCGATCTGGTCAGCTATCCGTTGAGGGAGCTGGTGCGCCGGGTGGAGCTAGCTTTGGGCCAAGGGACCAAGGAGATACTGGTGACATCCCAGGACACCGCCGCCTACGGTATGGACGGCAACGACCGTTTGCCGGACCTCCTCAGGGCGATCTGCGACCTTCCCGGCGACTTCCGCCTTCGGGTCGGTATGATGAACCCCGATAATCTCTCGGAGATACTGGACGGAACTATCGAAGCGTACCAGCATCCCAAGGTCTATCAGTTCCTTCATCTGCCCGTCCAAAGCGGCAGCGACCGCGTCATCAGGGAGATGGGGCGGGCGTATACCTCCCAAGCGTACATGGCGATGGTCCGCAGGATGCGTTCCGCGCTTCCCGAGCTTACGTTATCAACAGATGTCATAACTGGATTTCCCGGAGAGACCGAGAACGATCACCGGATGACCGTGGGGATGGTGGGGCAGCTCAGGCCGAACATAATCAACGTCACCCGGTTCTCCCGCCGCCCGGGCACGGTGGCCGACCTAATGAAGGGGCAGGTCCCTGGCTGGGTCTCCAAGGAGCGCTCCCGGGAACTGACCCGTCTGCGCTTCCAGATCTCCTCGGAGATAAACGCGTCCAAGGTCGGACGTACCTATTCGGTGCTGATTGATGAAAAAGGAAAGGGAGACAGCGTCATGGCCCGCACCGACGATTACTTACCAGTGGTCATAAAGGGGGACCATGAGCTATGGCAGAGGGTGGACGTGAGCATCACCGGATACGCCTCGACCCACCTATACGGGGCGATGTTCCCAGGGATGGAAAATTAAATAGGGGATATCGCATCGAGGTCAACTAGAGCCCCGTAGTGTAGTGGTCAATCATGCTGGCCTTTGGAGCCGGTGACTCCAGTTCGAATCTGGACGGGGCTACCAATTCTCTCATCCCGCCGCAGCAAAGGGATTTTATCCCCTCTCGGACATGAGCCGTCCGTGGAAGTGAGCTGCCTTCTAGAACTGGACCTGGGGAGCGAGGAACGCGCCCGCAACGTCAACCGCTCCTTGGAGATGGACAACGGTGAACACGCCAGGTCCTGGGTGGAAGGTTCCGTTCTAAAGGTGGAATGCAAGGCCAAGAGCCTGATGTCCCTGCTCCATACGATAGAGGACCTCATGGCCTGCCTGAAGGTGGCCGAGGAGATCACGGACGTTGAGGATTAAGCGCCTTCGCGCACCTTCACGGCCACGCCCTTCTTGAAGCACAGCATCTCCTCGCGGGTGAGCTGTGCTCGGCCTATCGCCACCAGTTTGTCGTCCTTGTCCACCACCATGACCTCGTCCTGCAGCCTCATATCAGGATCGGCGTCGGTCACGAAGGAGCAGAAGACGTTCTTGCCTTGTTTGTTGAACTCCACCGCGTCATCATGAATGGTGACCCTCATCCTTGGTGCCGGGATGCCTTTGATCAATCTCCTTGCCCCGGCCGGGCGGAGAGTTAGGAAACCATCCTCGGCCCTCATGGAGACGACGTGCTCGCCGTCCACGAGCACGTTCCGGATGCGGTCCACGTTCTTTGATTTCACCAAACCGATATTGCCGGAAAGGAGCGCGTCCGCCGCGCCTTTCCCGAACTGGTAATCGGCTACGGCACGAACTCTTGCCATGTCGATATCGAAGGTGCCCTTCCCCTGGGAGAACATCTTCAGGAACTCCAGCGTCTCCTCGCCATCCCATATGGCGCCCATCTTGTAGCTGTGAGTATGTCCGAGTTCCTCCATGAGCTCCTTGGTGCGCTCTATCGTCTGCTGGTCCTGGTTCTTCGGGAAAAGGGATTGGGATATCGGGTAGACCTCGTCCAGCTCTATGGGCACGGGCCCGAAGGGCGTTATGACGTGGAAATGCGCATCGCTTATCTCCAATATCGAGTCCATGGCCGGGCGCAAAGTTCTCGAGTACGGTTTCTCCGGCTCCTCGAAGGTCATGCCCACCTCGGTCTTGGGATGCTCGTACCTCTCTGTCGACCTCTTGTGGAATCTGAGGAACGCCGGCCGGTTCAGCGTTTCCGGGCCGGTGTAGAACAGGGCATGCTCCCTGGACAATGGCTCGTACTTCTCCAGGAACTCCTGGTGCTTGCCTAAGGCCCTTAGAGCATCCAGCAATGCCGGGTGGGAGCGGCAGCGCCTCTCCACCAGCTCCCAGAGGTCTCCCTCCAATATCGCTCTCTTGACCCTCTCCAGCTCCATCTTGGAAACCCAGAGGTTGTGCCTGGCGATGAGGGCCATCCGCTTGGCCGGCGGCAGGGCCTTGATCTCCTCGAGGTCGTGGCCATGGCAGGCGGGACAGTTGCACTCCAACGCCTTCATGTCAGCCAATCGGAACGTTCCTTCCAGGAACATGAAGCGGTCGTCCCGGGCGAACTTGGCGTAGGAGGCCGAATCGAACATGTCGCATCCGAGCAGCACGGCCAGGGCGAAGAGCATGGGGTGACCGGCGCCGAATAGATGTACAGGCCTATCGGGCCGCAGCCCCTTCTTGGCCGCCACGATGACGTCGACGAGTTCAGCGAAGCGGTAGGTCTCCATAAGAGGAACTACACCGCCCACCGGGTTCACGTCAACTCCCATCTCCGAGAGCCGCCTGGCGCACATCTCCCTCAGATCAGGATATATCGAGCCCTGGACCACCCCGGCCAGGAGCATCTCCCCCTTGAGATCTGCCGCCTCCTTCGTCCTCTCCAGGGTGACCTCGATGGATTCGGCCGTTCTCTCCTTGCTCCAGTCCGGTTCGGCGAATATGTCCAGCACCGTCCCGATATCGGACCCGATGTCCCTCTGGAACTCCACGATCTCCTTGTTGATCAGGTCCACCTCGCCGTACATGTGCGACTGGAACGTCCCGGAGTCGGTCATGATGACCCCGGGAAAATCAAGTAGCTCGTGCAGCCCCTTGCTCAGGGCGTCCTCCCTGATCTTTGGATCGCCACGGATGATGTACGAATTGGTGATGATGGCCCGGAAACCGAACACGTCGTACAGCTCCCTCGGGCTAACGGTGATGAGCCTGGGATTGATGACCGGCAGAAGGCAGGGGGTCTCCAGCTCCCCTTGGCGGGTGTGCAGACGGCAAATGCGCGCCAACCCGTCGCGTCTCACTAGCTCTAACATAGTCGCCCCATTTCCTCTAGTTATATTAAAGGTAATATCCGCACCTGACGGCAAAGGGATATATCCGCGGCAGGAAATGGGCTAGGCGGTTAACATGGAATCCCTTGTAATTTGCTGCCCGAAATGCGAGATCCTGATCACCGTGCAGGTCCAGGATTGCCTCGATGGCCGGGAGTTCCCCTGCCCCATATGCGGGAAGAGCGTCTGCTTCAAGTTCACCCCCGAAGAGACGGAGCAGATGTTGGAGATAGCTAAGAAGAACCAGGAGCGGGCGCTTCGCAGGCAGTTCCCCCTGGCCTTCGGGGATGTGTGAAGGTTCCATGGACTTCGAGCTCAAGATGGTCATCGTGGTCCGCAAGGACCTCAAGATATCACCTGGTAAAATGGCCGCGCAGGTCGCGCACGCCGCTGTCAATTGCGCTCTAGCCAGCAAGAAGCGCAAGCCTGCGAACTTCGAGCGTTGGTACAACGAGGGGCAGAAGAAGGTGGTGGTCAAGGTCCAGGACCTGGCGGAGCTTTACAAGATCAAGCAGGCCGCCGAGGATTTCGGTCTGGTCACATCGCTCATCACCGACGCCGGGATGACCGAGCTGCCACCGAACACCACGACCTGCCTGGGCATAGGTCCGGCTCCTAACGCCGAGGTGGACCGGGTGACCGGACACCTGGGGCTGATGTAATTGAAGGGTCAGGCCCGCGTGCTCGGCATAGACGACGGGCCTTTCCAAAAAGGCCAAGGGCGAGCACCTCTGGTCGGTGTACTGGTCTGCCCCCCTGGTTATGTGGAAGGTGTGATGATCTCATCCTGCCAGGTGGACGGCGAGGATGCCAACGAGGCGATCTTGAGCATGGTCCGGGACTCCCGCTTCTCCGAACAGGTGCGCATGGTCATGGTGGACGGTGCAGCCCTGGGCGGCTTCAACGTGGTTGACGTCCGGGAGCTGAGCGCCAACCTCGGTGTTCCGGTCCTGACGATCTCCCGCGACGAACCGGACCTGACCTCGATTCGTGATGCCCTGATGGCGCATTTCTTGGACTGGGAACGGCGATTCGAGATCATTTCCCGCAACCGCACACGTCCAGTGGAGGTGCCCGATGGTCGGGTGTTCGTTACCTCGGAAGGTATCGATGAGGGGGAGGCCGATGCCATGGTTCGCCGGTGCATCGTCCGGGGATGCCTCCCGGAGCCGGTACGCCTGGCGCATCTGGTCGCTACCGCTCTGGTGCGCGGGGAATCCCACGGAAGGGCATGAGCGTCTGGAAATCATTATCTGTACGCGTTCCCTGTTATCCTTGCGTGGCCGATGACCTGATGTTCAAGGTCGCTAAAAGGCGCCTGCAGGAGATTCAAGAGGAGCTTCCGCACCCCGATATCGCCACGCATTTCTCAGTAGACGAGGCCGGGCGCGGGCTTATTGACATATTCTATCAGGGGAAATTGATCGGTCAGGATATAATCGAGACCGCCGATTCGTGGAAGGAGAAGGACCGGCTCCTCGCCTATCGCGACGTTCTTAAAAAGAAGATAAGACTTGTGGTTTTGGCCCCCCGATCGGACGCCATGAGGGTCCGCTACATGATGCTAGAACTTAATAACTGGTGGCTGTTCTACTACATGGTCTATGGCTATGACAGCGCCGGGCGTCTAGTAAGGGTCCTGAGGCCCTTCCCTCCCGACCGGAAGGCGCCTGATGCGCCTTACACATCATAGGCCGTGAACGGTGGCAAACCACATGGCCTCATTACCGTCCAGCATCGTGATTTGGCCGATGTCCATAATCCCATATTCTTATATACAAAATCGGTAATAGGTGCGATGCTCCTGTATTAGAGGTGAAATATTTGGCTAAAGGATTATTCACTGCCAGAAAGCTGAGGAACGATCGGCAGGCGTCCAGGTGGAGCGACAGGTCTTACAAGAGAAGGCTGTTGAAGCTCAAGGAAAGGTCCGATCCGCTCGAGGGTGCAGCGCAGGCAAAAGGCATCGTGCTGGAGAAGGTCGGTATCGAGGCCAAGCAGCCTAACTCCGCCATCAGAAAGTGTGTCAAGGTCCAGTTGATCAAGAACGGTCGCCAGATCACCGCATTCGCGGTCGGCGACGGCGCTATCAACTTCATCGATGAACATGATGAGGTCCTTGTGGAAGGCATCGGAGGCAGAATGGGCCGTTCCTACGGTGACATTCCCGGGGTCAGATACAAGGTCATCCAAGTGAACAATGTCTCCCTGAACGAATTGGTCAGGGGGAGGAAGGAGAAGCCGGTCAGGTGATTTCTGTGGAAGAGAGCAGTTTCAAATTCGATAACATTCTGCTGTTCGGCAAGTACGCCAGCGGCGAGGTCGTAGTGAAGGACGGGGGTTTGGCCAAGTACATCAACTTGACCCCCACCGCCGTGCCCCACACCACCGCCCGGCACGCCAACAAGTGGTTCGGCAAGTCCAAGGTCAACATCGTCGAGCGCCTGATCAACAACATGATGAGGACCGAGGTGTTCACCGGCAAGAAGCTAAAGGCCTACAACGTCACCAAGAAGGCCTTCGATATCATAGAGCAGCGCACCAAGAAGAACCCCATCCAGGTTCTGGTCGAGGCTCTGGAGAACGCCGCTCCCCGGGAAGAGATCACCCGCCTGCAGTTCGGAGGAATATCCGTACCGAAGGCCGTGGATGTCGCTCCCTCCCGCAGATTGGACATCGCTCTGCGCAACATCTCCAAGGGCTCGGTCAACGCCTCGTTCAAGAACACCAAGCCCATCGAGCAATGCCTGGCTGAAGAGCTCATCCTGGCCTCCAAGGGCGACATGAACAGCTTCTCCGTGGCCAAGAAAGAAGAGATCGAAAGGGTCGCTTCTTCAGCTCGTTAAACCAGGTGGGGAAAATGGGCAGAAAAGAGGACAACATCAAAAAGGCTCAGGACATCATGATGACTCCTGAGTTCATCAGGAACATCGGTACCGCCGCGCACATCGACCACGGGAAGACCACCCTGAGCGATAACCTCATCGCCGGGGCCGGTATGATGTCGGAGAACCTCGCCGGCAAGCAGCTTATGCTGGACTTCGACGAACAGGAGCAGGCCCGTGGCATCACCATCAACGCGGCGAACGCCTCGATGGTCCACACTTGGCAAGGCGACGGGAAGGATTACCTGATCAACCTGATCGACACTCCCGGCCACGTTGACTTTGGCGGGGACGTTACCAGGGCCATGAGGGCTCTGGACGGATGCATCATCCTGGTCTGTGCTGTCGAGGGCATAATGCCCCAGACCGAGACCGTCATTCGTCAGGCTCTGAAGGAACGGGTTCGCCCGGTCCTGTTCGTGAACAAGGTCGACCGCCTCATCAACGAGCTGAAGGTCACCGAGCAGGAGATGCAGCAGCGCTTCATCCAGATCATCGCTGAAGTGAACAAGAGGATCATTGCCAACTTGCCGGAGGACCTCCGCAAGAAGTGGCAGGTAAAGGTCGAGGACGGCTCCGTCGCCTTCGGCTCCGCCTTCAACAACTGGGCCATATCCGCCCCGTACATGAAGAAGAGCGGCATTTCCTTCAAGGACGTATACAACTTCTGCAAGAACGAGGACCAGAAGACCCTGGCCAAGAAGTCCCCGGTGCACGAGGTTCTGCTGGACATGGTCATCACCCACGTTCCCAACCCGTTGGAGGCTCAGAAGATCCGTATCCCGGTCATATGGAAGGGCGATCTCCAGTCCGAGGTCGGCAAAGCCATGATGAACTGCGACCGGCAGGGTCCCACGACCTTCATGTGCACCAAGATAGTCATCGATCCTCACGCCGGTGAGGTGGCCATGGGAAGGCTGTTCTCCGGCAAGGTCGTCCGAGGGCAAGAGATGTACATCCTCGGGATGCCCAACGCCAACCGTGTACAGACCGTCGCGATGAGCGTCGGCGCCGACCGCATCGCAGTGGACGAGGTGGAAGCGGGCAACATCGTCGCCCTTTCCGGACTGAAGGATGCCATCTCTGGCGCCACCTGCTCATCCGACAAGGACATGGAGCCGTTCGAGAAGATATCCCACTACACCGAACCGGTGGTCACCGTGGCCATCGAGGCCAAGCACATGAAGGACCTGCCCAAGCTGGTCGATGTGCTGAGGACCATCGGAAAGGCCGACCCGTCCATTCAGGTGCAGATCAACCAGGAGACCGGGGAGAACCTGCTGTCCGGAATGGGGGAGCTCCACTTGGAGATCACCCAGTACCGCATAGTCAACGACCACAAGGTGGAGATCAAGTCCTCCGCGCCTATCGTCGTCTACCGCGAGGCCGTCAAGGGCCGTGGCGGTCCGTTCGAGGGCAAGTCGCCCAACAAGCACAACAAGTTCTACATGATCGTCGAGCCGCTCGAGGAAGCCATCGTCGAAGCGATCAAGAACGGCGAGGTCAAGGTCGATGGGAAGATCAAGGACCCCAAGGCCCTCGCCAAGCAGCTCAGCGACCTCGGGATGGACAAGGAGCAGGCCAAGGGAGTCGTCTGCTTCAAGAACAACAACGTGTTCCTGGACACCACCAAGGGTATCCAGAACCTGCACGAGACCATGGAGCTGTGCAAGCAGGCCTTCGATGAGGCAATGGACCAGGGTCCGCTGGCCAACGAGCGCGTGGCCGGACTGAAGGTCATGCTGGTCGATGCCAAGCTGCACGAGGACTCCATCCACAGGGGCCCAGGACAGGTCATCCCGGCAACTCGCTCCGGCATATACGGTGCTATGTGCCAGGCTGGCAGGTCGCTGCTTGAGCCCATGCAAAAGGTCTACATCAACTGTCCGCAGGACATGATGGGTGACGTTACCCGCGAACTGCAGGGACGCCGGTCCACCATAGAGGACATCCACCAGGACCACGACGCCACGGTTATCATCTCCAAGGCGCCGGTCGCCGAGATGTTCGGTTTCGCCAGCGCCATACGCGGGGCAACCCAGGGACGCGCCCTATGGTCGACCGAGAACTCAGGCTTCGTGATCCTGCCGAGGGAACTGCAGGACAAGGTGGTCGGAGATATCAGAAAGAGGAAGGGACTGAACCCCCAGCCTTACGACGCAGGATATTACTCCGGCTGAAGATGAAAAACGGTTATATAGAATGAATAATATCGAGAGGCAATCAACTCATAGTATATAAGGAAAAATCTGGAGGGAAAACAAATGGCAGACAAACCTCACATGAATCTCGTATTCATAGGTCATGTAGATCACGGAAAGTCCACCACCGTCGGCAGAATGTTGCTCGACACCGGTGCAATCGACCCCTACGTCATCGAGAAGTTCAAGAAGCAGGCCGATGAGAAGGGAAAGGCAACCTTCGAGTTCGCCTGGG
>DAML01000030.1 GCA_002497075.1 Methanomassiliicoccaceae archaeon UBA472 | reverse complement strand
TTCATGCCCGACCAGTTCTCCAACAGGTACAACAAGATGGCACACTACAAGACCACTGGCGACGAGATCTGGAAGCAGACCGGTGGGAAGGTGGATTACATCGTCTCCGCTCTGGGAACGTCCGGGACGATCATGGGCGTCGGCAAAGCACTAAAAGAGCATAACCCCAACATCAAGATCGTCAGCGCCCACCCGGTGAAGGGGCATTACATCCAAGGACTCAAGAACATGGAGGAGGCCATCGTCCCGGCCATATACGACCCGAGCAAGATCGACATCACCATCATGGTGGAGACCGACGTCGCGTACGAGATGACCCGCCAGATAGTCAAGCAGGAAGGCATCTTCGTCGGTATGAGCAGCGGGGCGGCCATGTACGCTGCCGCAGAGATAGCCAAGACCATCGACAAAGGGACCATCGTGACCATCTTCGCCGACCGGGGAGAGAAATACCTGAGCACTGGGCTTTTTACCGCCGATTGATCTCAGCGATACCTACAACCCGGTACATTGTAATGAATCGTCCAGATTATCAAGTTCCATCCAGGTTGATTGAGACCTGCTAACATTAGGCCTGCGAATGAACTCGGTCGGTTAAAAATAAGGAAAGGTGGGGCGGGGATGTTAATGTACCCGCCCCTTAGACCCGCTCATGCCAGGATTACGGGATCCCCAGTTTCGTCCTTCTCCGCTGATGACTCTCGGCCTTTAATTCCCCTGTATATCAAATAAGCGCATATGGAGAACTCCCCTATGATTGAGAGTACCACTCCGGGTGCGAAAAGGTCGCCCATATTTGGTAGCAGGAAGTACTGGACCCCCCTCGCGGTCAGGCCGATCCCTCCGGCGATCAGGACCAGACCAATAGCCTTCGGGACTATGCTTGACCTTTGACCGAGATAACCCAGGGGAACAAGCCACGGCCCCCACCCGATGATCTGGGCGATGTAGGTGCCGTCCTCGTGAGCGTTCAGGTGATCCAGCACCATCCCTTGCTCGGCAGCGGTCAATTGACCGGCGCCGTTGACCATTTGAACGGCTTCGAGCACATTGTGCAGATTGAAGAAGGCATATGCACCGCTGATGATCACGAAGAGCAGCATGATCGAGGCAACGCAGTCGTTGGTCCTCTTGAACATAATATAGGAGACCGCCCCCAGCAGAACGAAGCATGCGATCATCGCGATGTCACTTACCAAAGCAGCCTCGAGCATGCCGCCTGAGCTCATGATATTGTCTACCGTAGCCGCTGCATCCCCAGGCACTATCACCCCCATTCGCATTACCTGGGCGAACACCCCGAACAGGATCAGGCCCAGGTACAGAAGCCCGGCGGTGAGCGCGACCTTTTTACTTGGCCAAATCGCCTTCCGCCCCGATCCTTCATGATCGGCACGTTCGTCCGCCTTCCCGCCCTCTTTTTCCACAATGTTCCGTTGTACATCTATCGTCACGTCCTTTTTTCCTTGTTCCAGGGTAGTGAGCGACGCCTTCAAGCAAATTGAGCCTTTCATGTGGGGTTCATTAAATACCTATACGTTTTAATCGCCGATCATGAGGAAGCTCACGTTGGAGATGGTGCCGAGCAGATCGACGAGGGAGGCGATGCGGCCCCTCTTTGATAAGATCCATTCCTACGAGATACTTGAAACACTGAAGATCGACCTGGAGGAGTGCATCTGCATCGATCTGGTAGAGTTCGTCCTAAAGGATGATGTGGATATCAATGACCTGCGATACATAGGCGACATGGAGATACTGAGCGTCATGAGGTCGGATGGGAATAGACATGTCTGCCTGATCAAACATCATGAACCTGAGGCCAGCAGGGATGAGTTCAGGGAGTTCGATCTCAATATTATCTATACCGCTCCAACGATGATATCGGAGAACAGAATGGTCATCAGCATCCTGGGGGAGCAGGCTGAGCTCAAGAGATTCCTCGAGCTTGTGAGACCCACCGCTGAGAGCATCACTAACATGACCTTCAAGAGGGCGGCTTATCAGAAGCAGGACGTGCTTTCCGCCCTTACGGAAAGACAGAGGGAGGCCGTCATCGCCGCCTATCATCATGGTTACTACGATTATCCCAAGCGGATATCGAGCGAAGAACTGTCCGCCAGGCTCAATATCAGCAAGGGGACGATGATGGAGCATTTGAGGAAGGCCGAAGGCAGGATCCTTAGGGAGATATTGACGGGATATTGATCTGAGCGTGATGGCGGTGCTTGGGCATCTGGTATGGGGGAGCTACGGGGTCAGCTCATTGGCTCGTCGACTACGGAGATGACGGCGTTTCCCTTTTTCGATCCTTCCTCTATGTAGCGATGGGCGTCAGCGGTCCTTTCCAATGGAAAACTACGGTCGATCACCAATCTTACCTTTCCAGATGTCACGAGGTCCCTTAGCCCCTCAAGCTCTTCGGTGGTCCCGGTTGATTGATTAGATACTACCTTCTTTTTACTAGAGATCGTGGTCCACAGGCCGTAGAGCTTGGGAGCGAACAAACCAGAGTTGCCTAGAATGAGCAAGCCCTCTTCCTTGAGCGAACGCATAAGCCTGGAGATCGGTACTTTCCCTACCAGGTCGAAGATCACGTCATACCTCTCTTCGAGGCTGATGATATCCTCCTTCGTGTAATCAAGAACACGGTCGGCACCTAGTTCCTTCAGCATATCCAATTTTATTTGGCTGTCCACGCAGGTCACGGTCGCACCTGAGGCCTTCGCCAGCTGCAAGGCCAAGGTACCAATGCTGCCCCCAGCTCCGTTTATGAGCACGCTTTGCCCATTATGAATGTTCGCCCTTTTGGAGAAATGCAGAGCCTCCAAACCCCCGACGGACAGTACCGCAGCCTCCTTGAACGTGAGGTCGTCGGTCTTCGCGACCAACAATGCGTCCTTCGCCACGCATACATATTCGGCGTAGCCTCCAAAGCTCATCCCGGTCAGTCCGAAGACCTTGTCACCGACCTTGAAACGTGAGACGCCTTTACCAGCAGCCTCTACAACCCCGGCCACCTCCTGTCCGAGGATGGTGATCCGCTTAGGCCTGGTCAAACCTATGTAGAGCCTCATGACCAGCCAGAATGATGGGACGACCTGGAATCGACGAAGCTCGCAATCCCCTGCGAAAGCGGATGTCGCATGCACCCTGATCAAGACCTCGTCCTCCTTTGGAACGGGCTTCCCGACCTCTTTCAACTTCAGGACGTCGGGAGGGCCATATCTGGTCCAAACAACCGCCTTCATTCGATCCCCAAGATACGAATCCATTTTGAGCTATTAAATCAGGCATCTTCCTCATTATAGAATTTTTGAACGAGAAAGGGACCTTTTTGAAAAAAAAAGTATAGCTGATTTATAAATATTATCCAATAATCACTTTTTAATTAAAAAATGATTTCTATAATTAAATATCATCCAATGCGAGAAGATCAAAGAACATCGTTCGAGTATGCCTATTCTTAATTCTTTTCTTTTCTTTACTGGTTTCGAATACAGGAATAAATCCTAGTTTTTCATAAAAATTAATAGCATCATTTTTTGCCTGGACCACAATCAACCTCAAACCAGCGGTCTCGGAGGACTCGTATGCTTGAGCAGCAATTTTTGCCATTATCGTCCTACCAATCCCTTTATATTGCCATTTTTTATCCACTGCCAATCTGCCAACTATTAGTGAGGGGATGGTATCTATATGGTACTCTCCAGCATTCGAAAAACCCCTGTGGCACTTTAAATATTCAATTCTTAAAGACCCATTGCTAATAGTGTAATATGCAACGAGCACTCCCTTGTAGAATACTAGCCAAGTTCTACCCAATAATTCCTTTTCATATTTTCCGACTTCTTCGGTGCATAAGAAATCATTTAACTCAACGTTCCCACAGTCGAAAGAATCTACAGATCTGGATTCTGTTTTATATTGCTCAAAATTTAAATCAAGAGGTTCTACCTCGGAGAGGCTGTCGAACAATCTTGTTATCTCTTAGGCCCCCTATTTTTTATTCTTGGAGCCGAAAATTCTTAGCGCTTCTCGATAAAATTCTTTCTGAGCACCATTTAGTCGGAATGACTTTAACTTTATTTCAAATTCCTTTGCGTCAGTACTTTCGACAACGGGAATTGGTTCAGGATATGCCATCGACTAACCCTCCCACGCTCACTAACTAATTTGGTTATCACACTTATGTGTATTTAATTTAACCACTTGAAACTGATAAACGATTATGTACAAAATTGCATCTTTTAGTATCTAAATAAATGGTTTCTTAACTGCAAACGCCATTAGAAAATAGTCCTTATATCAGATTCAAATGTTTAAAATTCCTAGCGTGGAAATCTTTTTTATCTTGACAGAGAAGCGGGCGTCGCAATTTAAACCGCGAGTAAGATCTCCAATCATATGACAGCCAATAGCGACCAGAGGACACCATTGGAAAAAAATCTAGAAGAAACGGATGAAAAGTGGACAGGGGGGGATTTGAACCCCCGGCCTCTACCATGCCAAGGTAGCGNNGATCTTCCAGCTGATCTACCTGCCCAGTGGAATTGGCAAAGCTATTTTCGCTATTTAATCTTATCTTAATGACACGGACCGATCTGGTCCAGTTGTAATAAAAAGGAATCGTGGAAAGGATTTCAGCTGCGGCGGAAGAATGCCTTCACGTTGCTGCTGTTCATGTACAGCACGATTATGATCGGTATGATCAGACCGATCAACAGGCTTCCCACATTATCCATCTCCAGACCGCCGAGGACCCAGGACAGAATGTTCCAGATGATGCCGATGATCACCAAGATCATGGTCAGCAACCAGACAAAACCCCAGCCCTTGAAGAACCCGAAGGCGGCCAGGATGTAGATTACGCCCATGACCAGAGCGACCATCTCTATTGCCAGGTCCAATCCCTCCAGGTCCAACAGGGCACCGACGGTTATGCCGTCCAGAATCATGAACAGTCCGAACAGGAACAGCAACACGCCAATGATTGTCACGCCGAGCGGGCGGTCCCTACGCACCTTGTTACCCATGCTTGGCAATATTTCCAGGAGATAATAATGCTTACCGGCCGGTTATTAAAGACCGAACTGCTCAGACCTCAAGGGTCTTCTGGAAGCGCATCTTCTCGCCGACGATCCTGGTCGGGTACTCGCCGTTCACACAGGCCAGGCACAGCTCTGATTCCGGGATCCCCAACGCCTCAACGAGACCGGCCTGGCTGATGTAACCGACCGAGTCGGCCGTGATAAGCTCGGCGATCTGCTGCGGCGTCCGGTTCAAAGCGGCGAACTGCTCCCTGGTCTTCATATCAACGCCGTAAAAGCATGGCGCGATCACCGGCGGGCAGCCGATGCGCACATGAACTTCCTTGGCGCCAGCCCTCCTGGTCATCTGCACTATCTTGAGCATGGTCGTTCCGCGGACGATCGAATCGTCCACGATGACGACCCTTTTCCCGGCCACGGTGGAACGGATCGGATTTAGCTTCAACAGAACGCCCTCGTCCCTCTGGGACTGGTCAGGCAAGATGAACGTCCTTTCGATGTAGCGGTTCTTCATGAACCCTTCCGCGTACGGGATGCCGGAGCCTTCCGCGTATCCCAAGGCGTGAGCGCGGCCTGAGTCGGGAACTGGAACGACGACATCGGCTTTAACCGGCTGCTCCTTGGCCAGTATATTACCGATTTTGGTGCGGACCTGGTACACCTCGCGCCCGTCGATCACCGCGTCCGGACGGGCGAAGTACACCCATTCGAACATGCAGTGCGCCTTATGCGGCGCGGCGGGGGTTCGCGTCGAGGTCACTCCGGTCGGAGTGATCTCCACTATCTCGCCAGGAAGAATGTCCCGTATGAACTCCCCCCGGAGAACGTCGAAGATGGAACTTTCGGAAGCCAGGACGTAACCGCCCGGGAGCTTTCCTAGGCATAACGGCCGGAATCCGTATGGGTCTCGGAAGCCGAAGATGCGGCCACCGAGCATCATGGTGATGGAGTAAGCCCCTTCCAGGGTCTTCATGACCGTCTTGATGGCCCGGATCGGGTCGGGGCTTATAGAAAGCTCCGTGGCCATGATGCGTACGATGATCTCGGAGTCGGTGGAGGTCAAGAAGGCCCAGCCCTCCGATTGCAATTTTGTCCGGATGGAAGCGGCGTTGACGATGTCACCGTTGTGAGCTAGTGCCAGATCGCCCTCCTTGGTGGTGACGGTGATGGGCTGGCAGTTCTCCGCGCAGGACGAACCGGACGTAGAGTAGCGGACGTGCCCGATCCCAATGTTTCCGACCAGGCTGTTATACTGCCGGCCGGCCAGGACCTCGTGCACCAGGCCCATTCCCCGGTGATAGGAAATGGTCTTGCCGTTGTAAACGGCTATGCCCGCAGCCTCCTGGCCACGATGCTGGATGATCCGCAGCGCCTTTTTCAAATGGGGAACGGCATCGCCCTCCAGGGCCATGCCGACAACTCCGCAAAAATGCTTCGGACGGTCATCCTCCAAGGGAGCTACCTCGAACGTTAATGGGTCTTGGCCCAATTATACGTTCTCATGGTGGCGGTCTTGCCATAACCACAGGAAGCGCAGAAGGAAGCGCGTATGTTGTAGGCCCTCCTTCCACACCTGCGGCAGGGGACGTGCGTCTTCTTATCTCCCATCTTTCCGTGTGCTGCCGTGCCTTTCGTCATAAGAGTAACCTCAGGGTGAGATGTAAATTACGTTGTCTCCGCGGACAATGGTTACCGTGAGCTTGCGGACGACCTCGCTGTTGATGAGCTCCTCCGCGTTCTTGAGCACCAGGTTCATGTGTGGATCGTAGCCGTCCAGCACACCGCGGTACTCGCGGTTGCCCTTCAACGTGACGATGACCTGGTTGTTTATCGCCTGGTTGAGGACATTCAGGGGTTTCTGCATGCTCACTTCACCTTACCGTGCGAATGAGCGTTCACTATATGAAGTTTTTGTGCTCCAGTATTCCTTGCGTAGTAGCCAGTCATATGAATGCCCCCAGCGTAGGCGCGTCCAAACGGTCCATGTCGTAGAATATTATGCCTTCCCTCATGCGTTCCCCGTCCTTCATACCGGGGAAGAAGGCCGCGAGCAGGGACGTTCTCCAGAGCAGGTCCAGGACGGACGTGGAGAGAACGCCGCCGTACACGTTCGGCCACGGGTCCTCGTAATCGTAATCGTCCATCAGGTAGAAGGCGTAGCCCATGAAGCTGTCACGGTTGTTCAGTACCTTGAGGTAATCGCGCAGCACCTGACGGTCCCGGCCCTCGGGCTGCTGCAGCCTGATGTCCTTGATGGGGAGCTCCCCCCTCTTGGTCACGTCGCCCTCGACGCTCATGACATGCCATTCGACCTTTGGGCCCAGCACCCGGAACAGGTTCCAGCTGCCGTCCGGAGCGCAGTACACCGGAGCCTGGAACAATTCGTCCGCAGCCATGGAATCGGTCACCATCTCCAGGGCGGACTTTGACAGTTCGTTCATGGTCTTGGCGTCCAGCGCGGGTTTGGCCTTGAGCTCGGGAATGGATAGCTCGTCCTCCTCCACGCTCTCCTCCAGCAGCGTCGCGATCAGCCTTAGGTCGGTGAGCTCATCCAGGCGCGCCGACACTTGGGAGCGCACCTTGCTTACGTCGACCTCCAGACCGGCCTCCTGACAGTTATAGGTGAACTCCCGGTAAACGGGAACGGACTCCTTCAGAGTGCGCCTTATCTCCGACTCGTTCTCCTGCACCATGCGGAGCCCTTCCGTCATGGCGTCCTCGCCCTGGTCCAGCCAGACCCCGCGGCAGCTGAGGTCCAGCTCGATCTGGGCCCGGGAACCGACGTGAATATGGAACGGGAACTGCCTGCAGAAATGAGGACGGTGCGGGTAGACCTCGCACCTTCCATCTTGCAAGAACGAGCATGACCCCTGACCTTTCTTGAGCGCTAGTGCGTAATGCCGGTGCGGTTCCTTCTTCAACACCAGACGGTTGGGATAGTTCTTCTTGAAGAATTCCACTTCCCCGGGAAGGCACTCCGGCTGGCACAGGCAGCACAGCTTGCAGGGGTCCTGGCACACGAATTTTCGTCCATCAAGCTCGCTCAGGTCCAACGGAAGCGGTCCATTAAGCATACGATACCTCCCTTCCTTTGCGCTCGGTCACGGTCGAGCCTTCGTTCAGGACCAGCTTTCCCCTCAGGAACACCGCCTGCGGGAACAGCGCCTCCCTCCCTTCATAAGGCGTCCAGCCGCACTTGCTGTGCATCTCCCGCCCCTTAATGACCGCGACCTCCCGGGGGTCGATGACCACCAGGTCGGCGTCCCGGCCTTCCGCGATCATGCCTTTGTTCAATCCGAACGTAGCGGCCGGGTTCGAGCAGGCGGACCTGACCAGGACGTCCATGGACAGGAATCCCTTCTTGACCAAGGCCAGCATCATGGCGAAGCCCGTCTCCACGCCGGGGAGCCCGGAGGGAGCCTCGCCGAACCCTCTCTCCTTCTCGTCAGGAGAATGAGGGGCGTGGTCCGTGGCCAGCATGGGAACCTCTCCCCGACAGAACGATTGGAACAGCGCCTCCCGGTCGGCCTTGCGCCTCAACGGAGGATTGACCTTGCCCCAGGCGCCCAGGTCCATGCTGGAGTCCAGAAGCATGTGGTGCGGCGTTACCTCGAAAGTGATTCCGCTTCCCTTCAGCGATGAAAGCGATTCGGGGCAGCTCACGTGGCACACGTTGATGCGGGCCCGCTCGTGATATCTTTTAAGCCTCTCGATGGCCGCCAGCTCCGCCTGGCGTGGCCGGCATTCCTCGTGATCGCGCAGGGACCTCTCGTCCATGCGGGAAAGCATGGCCTCCTCCTCGGCGTGCACGCTCACCGGCCGGCCCGAACGCCCCACGGCGTCCAATGACCTGGCCAGGTCCTTCTCCTCCCTCAGAAGCACGCTCTGCGTGGACGATCCTAGGAATATCTTGTAGGCGACGCACTTTCCCAACGAAGCAACATCCGTCTTTGGAGAGATGCCGGCGATGATCCCATAATCTATCCAGGAGCGGCCGGAGACCGCCTCCCGCTTCTCGTTCAGCGATGTCACGTCAACGACAGGCGGCACGGTGTTCGGCATGTCCAGGACGCAGGTGACGCCGCCGTGCAAGGCTGATAACGAACCGGAAGAGAAGTCCTCCTTGCCGGTCAGGCCGGGATCGCGGAAATGAACGTGAGGATCTACCGCTCCAGGAAGCACCAGGCGGTCGCCGAAATCGAAGTGCTCGTCGCCCCTGAGGACCTTCCTCACGCTGACGATGCGCCCCTCCTCGATTCCAACGCAGGCCTTCTGCAGCCTTCCCTGATAGAACAGCTTGCCCTCTACTACGTCCATGCCATCACTGCGTACGTTCCCGGAGTATTTGACCGTATGGCGACTCCTCGTGGAAGATCTCCGCTTGGAAGGTGAATATCTTCGTCCTCCGGTCAAGCCACATGTCCGGCGTCAGTCCCGCCTTCATGCAGGCCTGCTCCAGAAAGGTAGTAGCGTCCCATTCCCATTCCACGGGTACCTGGGGAAGAAGCAAACCCCTGTACATCCCCCGTTCCATGATCAGACCGTCCCTGCCGATCAGGATGGCCTTCGGCACCTCCTTTCGGTCAGGAACCTTGAGCTCCTCCGGCGGCGTAAGTACGCTTACCTCCACCACCACCTGGTCCAGTTCCTCCGGCCGCAGCGGCGGAAAGCGCGGGTCATGACAGGCCCCCTGGGCCGCTCTTAGAATCGCTTCTGCCAGAGGGAACACTGGTTCCGGATAGCCTATGCAACCGCGCAGCTCGTCGCCGGGAAATGTCTTGAGGGTCACGAACGCTCCGCTCTTCCCCCTGAAACCGTCAGGGACGTCTATGCGGTCGATGTCCAGGTCCCTGGTCTCCGCGTCGATGGCCCTGCGGGCCAGCTTAACCGCCATGGCTCCTTCCTGGTCATTCATGCCCGATCCCGGTGGATGTTGACCTGCGCCATCTTAATACTGTGGGTTTTTCGCTCCGAAGGGCATTTCAATTTTCAGAACTTCTGACGGCAAAGATATCTAGTGCCCTCGGGAATATGATTAACATGCAGGCCAAGGAGGTAAGGGAGATACTGGTCCGGGAGGTGATGTCCAGCCGCCCGCGCACGGGAAGGCCGGACATGACCGTGAAGGAAGCAGCGGCCCTGATGCTCCGGGAGGGCGTGGGCAGCCTGATCATACTGGAGGAAGGAGAGCCGGTCGGGATATTGACCGAAAGAGACCTCCTCTACAAGGTGGTGGCGGTCGGAAAGGTCCCGTCGAAGACCAAGGTGGAGAGGGTGATGTCCTCGCCGGTGATAACCATCACGCCGGAGTCCAACGTGTCCATCGCCGCCAAGCGCATGTCGGATCTGCACCTGAGGCGTCTGCCGGTGGTGGAGAACGGCAAGCTCATCGGAATGCTCACCGAGAAGGACATACTGAAGCTGTCCCCGTCGCTGATAGAGCTGACCAGGGAATGGGCGAAGATAGGCGTCAAACCAGGCGCCCGCGCCAACGGCTTCGGGAACCTGGCCGGGTACTGCGAGAGCTGTGACTCCTATTCCATAGACCTGAGGCTGGAGAACGGGACCCTGCTGTGCCCGGACTGCCGCGAGGAATAGATCAATCGAGGTCGATCTTGCGCAGGCGGGGGGCCGGGGCCTCCTTCTTCTTGTCCATATCCTTCAGTTGGGAGTCTATGAAGGAGCGGAACATCAGCAGAGTTTCCTTGCGGATGTTGTTGTAGTGCACCTTGACCTCGGGGGGCATGACGTTGCGCGGCATCAGGGTGTCCATGGCGGCCAGGAACTCGGTCCCCGACCTCATGAGGTGGACCACGGCGTCCTGCGGCAGCGGCCCTCCGGTGAAGGATTGGGATGGTCCTTCCTGCCTCTCCTCGGTACTTTCCTTCTTGCTTGCCATTTGCATACCTCACTTGAAACTGATCACCAAACGGCCGTCCTTGAACTCGGCTTTGTGCGCTTCCTTCCTCACCAGCGAGTAAGGGAGCGCTACCGAGCGCTTGTACCAGCCGACGGTCACGATTAAAACATCGTTCGATTTATATAACTCTACCTGGTCCTTGCTGGAGAAGGGCAGTTTCAGGGATAGCTGGTCCACCCCGTCCCTGCTGAATATCTCCATGCTCTTCTCGGTGGTGTACACCTGCGAGGGGTCCGTATCTCCGAACAGCTGCTCGGCGAGCACCTCCAATGACCTCTTCCCCACGACCTCGGTCGAGGACTGGTAGGCCTTGAGCATCTTCAGCGGTGAGAAGGATTCCTCGATCATCTGCATGTATCGGGACTGCTCCTCGTACTTGGCCTCTGGATAGTGGCCGCGCGCATCCTCGGGCAGTAGCCGGTTCACCACTATGCATTCCACGGTCAGGTTGTATAACGAAAGATAGGTGTAGGCGCGCTTGGTCTCGTTGATCACCATCTTCTCCGGGTTGAGCACCAGGCGCACCGACGTCGTTTCTGAATCGAGCAAGATCTGGCGCACGGTCTTCATGCGGTCCTTGAGAAGATCGAGGTCGCTGAGGAAGGCATCGCTGGGCATCGGCATGCTCATGACCTTGCCGACGGTCGCCCTGGCCAGACGCACGGTGTTCTTGAATATCTTGTACATCTTGTCGAAGTACCAGTCGGCGGTGTCCGGGAAGCTCAGCAGCCTGAGCGTTTCGGCCGTAGGCGCCGTATCCATCACCACCACGTCGTACTCCCCGCTCTTCTTGAACTCCTCGATGTAGAAAAGGGCCGACATCAGCTCCATGCCAGGCCAAACGGTCATCTCCTTGGAGGATATGGGATCGAGGCCCTGGGAGACCATGAAGTCGCTTAGGTACTTCCCTATCTCCTGCCACCGCGTTTCCATCTCATGAATGACGTCCACCTCGATGGCGTCCAGGTTCTTGCTGACCTTCTTGATCACCCCGGACAGCGGCACGTCCAGGGAATCGGCCAGCGAATGAGCGGCATCGGTGCTGATGGCTATGGTCCGATAGCCCATCTTGGCGCAGCGCAGGGCGGTCGCCGCGGATACGGAAGTCTTGCCAACGCCACCCTTGCCAGTATAGATTATGACCCTCGTTCTCTCACCGGAAGGATGCAAGATAAGCGGACCTACTTGAAGGATTGCCCTGCCAAGCGATGATGAGTAGAATAAGAGAGTGGCGGGGGAGTGCCGGGGAGGGGGTTCGAACCCCTGACCTTCGGATTTCCCTGGAGAGGGTCTTGTTCCTAATCCCTATGAGTCCGACGCTCCACCAGGCTGAGCCACCCCGGCATTCGGGGAAAGGGTTTACTGTTCGGCCTCAGCCGGAGCCTCGGGGGCTGCTTCCTCGACCGGAGCTTCGACGACGGCCTCAGGCTCAGCGGGGGCCTCGGGAGCGAACACCGGTTGGTCTTGCGGACCGGCACCCATCTCCAGCACCTCGGTCTTGCGGATCTCGACCCTCTTGATGGGGACGATGACCTTGCAAACGCTGCCCAACCTGTGCGCCATCTCGCCATCGATGATGGCCTTGATGATCTCAGAGATGGTCTTTTCCTCGCCCATCTTGGCCATCTCGGCGTCCATCATGGTGCGCAGAGCGGTCTCCTGGGAGGACTGGATGCGCTTCTCGGTGATGCTCATGGGCTTCACGCGGATGAGGTATCCGTCCTTGGTGCGGACGTCGATGACGTGGTCGGTCTTGGTCCGCTTGCGGCGCGTTAATCGCCTGATGTAATCGCTGGTCAGGTCCTGGCCGATGAACACGGTGTGCGCATCGAACCCGTTGACGTCCTGAACTTTGAACTTGAGCTTAACGTGCATCTTCGAGAAGTCGCCGTTTATATCGTGGACGGTTGCCTCGGTGGTCCTGCCGATCAGGTTAGTGGCATCGGCGCTGGGGGTTTCGCCCAGCTGGGCCTGGTTGAACATGCGCGGAGCGTATATCTTGTACCACTCCTTGGCCTTCCACCGGTCCTTGACCTTCCTTGAGGCGGCCTTCGTAGACGCTTTTTTAGTAGCAGCCAATTAATAGCCTCCAATCGTGAGATGAACTCGGAAACAAGTAACCCTATTAATAAGTTTTCTCCTTGCCATAACAATCACCATCTTTTTGCTGGATAATAAAAAACGAAAGTAAGTGGTTTAGCTGTGACCCATCTCCTGCAGCACCCGCCGCAGGGATACCATGCTCACCTGGTCCGCCTGGACCCCGTGCTGCGAGAGCTTGGATTCCAGGTCGTTGGCGTCCTTGAGGTCGGCCAGGAAGACCGGGACGTATGAGGAGGTGCCGGTGACGTTAAGCACGGCGATCCTCTCCCCGGCCTTGATCTGGTGGCCATCCAGGGCGGCCTGATACCTGATGAAGCCTTCCAGCTCCTCAGGCATCTCCTCTTGGGTGTATATCCCGACCAGGTGCGCTTTGTCCAATCCAACGCCTCACAGGGTGACCTTGATCTCGTGGGCCTCGAGTCCCAGGGAGGACACGGGCAGGCCCAGAGCGAGGCCGTAGAGCTGCGCCAGGTGGATGACCGGTATGTCGTATCCGGGCAGGTCCTTCTGGCCGCGGTCGAACTGCAGGTGGCAGAACGGGCAGACGTCGATGATGAACTGGGCGTTGACCGCCTTCATGTTCTTCAGCTTGGTCTCGGTGAAGCTCAGGGCGAACTTGGCGTCCCTGCTCCTCACACCGCCGCCGGCGCCGCAGCACATGTTCTTGTCAGCGTAGGGGATGCTCTTCGCGCCGGTCCACTCGACCAGCTCGTCCAGCACGTGCGGCCTCTCGGGGTCGTCGATGTGCTTTATCTTGGTGGGCCTGGAGAAGTGGCAACCGTAGTGCACCGCGACGTTGTAGGACAGCGGCTTGGTGAACTTCTGCTTCATCTTCTCTATGCCGATGTCCTTGAACAGGACGTCAGCGAAGTGGCGCACGTGGACCTTGCCCTCGTACTTCATGCCGACCTCGGCCAGGATCATGTTGACCTTCTTCAGAAGCTCGGGGTCCTCCTGCAGCATGTGGTTCGCTTCGTATAGAGAGCCGTAGCAGCCGTTGCAGATGGTCAGTATGTCGCAGCCCTGCTTCTCAGCGATGCAAAGGTTGCGGGCCGCAAGCGCCAACCAGGTGGCCTGGTCGAAGGAGCGTATGACTCCCGGCGCTGGGCAGCAGCCGGCTCCGGTCATCTCCCTCAGGTCGTATCCCAGGGTCTTGAACAGTTCCCTGGTGGCCTTCTCGATGCCGGGGTATCTCAGGGGCGCGACGCAGCCCAGGAACAGGGCGAACTTGTCAGCGGCCATTTTAGGCACCTCCGATCAGCTTCTCGAACCCGGTCTTGGCCATGATCTTCTTGAAGTCGGCCATGGCCTGGGGGTCGGCGAGGGTGGTCGGCGGGTCGGCGGAAAGGCCCATGCTGACGCGCAGCTGCTTCAGCTTGTCGGAGGCGGGTACGGTGTGCCCGGTCTTGAGCAGGGAGCGTCCGACCTTCTTGTGGTCCTCGGCCATGTAGCCCTTCTGGACGGCCATGTTCCTCATCAGGATGATGATGTCGACTATGTCGACGTCCCTGGGGCATCTCTCCACGCAGGAGTAGCAGGTGGTGCACATCCACAGGTCCTCCGAGGGGAGTATGTCGTCCTTCAATCCGAGCTGGGCCTTCCTGATCAGCTGCCTGGTGCGGAACGCGGTGGTGCGGCCGGAGGGGCAGCTGCCAGTGCAGGTTCCGCACTGGTAGCACAGGTCCAAGGTCTTGCCGCCGGCATCGATGATGCTCTGGGCGAAGTCCGGGTCTGGTATTTTGACGTTAGACATGAAAGTCTTCCTCTTGTTCCGGGGAGCGGAGATATCCTATATAAAAGTGAACGAAAAATCGTCCGAGTGTTACCTAAATAGGTTACACTAATGGACGGTATTCGGACGCAGCGCCCTCAGCACATCCTCCACCCCCGGCGCCTGCCGGAAGAGGCATAATATGGAGTAAGGGATGGACGGCTCGTCGCCCCGGGGACGGTGACCTTTGCGGACCAGCAGCCCCTCGCTCACAAAATAACTGTGCCCGCTCCTTATGAGCGCTCCCAAAGAGGAATAGGTCCTGACCACCCGGTACGGCCTCTTCTCCGCGTCCAATGAAAGGAAGCCAAGCCTCTGCGGTCCGAAACGGAACGAGGCGTAGTCCTCGCCCTTGCGTACATGCAGCAGCCGGTCGTTACCCACCTCCTCCCAGCTGTACCCTTCCGACTCGTAGGCGAACAACGGATCGTCCAATAGAACCAGGTCCAGCAGCCCGGCCTGGAAATCGGTGATGTTGTGCTTATCGTCCGATATCACAACGTCGGTCTCGCCCTTAGGGTCCGCCGCGTTCAAGGCCTGCATCAGCAGATCTTCCGTCAGAGGCGTGCAGGCCACCGCCAGCTGCTGCCGCTCCTTGAGCTTGCCCTGCAGAGCTAGCTGCTCCTTGGCTATGCTCTCCCCGAGCTCGTTGAGAACCGTACCCCGGGCGCCGCTTTCCATTATCGGGGCGCCGGCCTTCACCTCCACCTGGCGGAGATGCCGGCAAAGTACGGGGGCGGATATGCCTAACGAACGGGCGGCGGCCCTCTGGGTTCCCTCCATGTAAAGAGCCAGTACAGCCTTGGACTGCTTATCCGTCAGCGGGTGACCGTTGACCTGTACGGTGAGCGACGCCTGCACCCGGGCCATGTACCACTGATGACCTAGGGATTAGATTAATCCGCCGTCCCGGGCCGCAAATGGCAAAGTTAATAACCGCCGCCCTTCTTCGGCGGCACGATGAAGGCGTCCCGTTTGTTGCTGGGTATCGGCAGCCCCATCGTCTGCGATGATGGACTTGGCTTCCGGGTCGTGGAAGAGATCAAGAACATGGACCTGCCGGACCTGGATACGGACCAGCAGTCGGTGAGCGGCCTTGACCTGATCGAGATAATGATGGACTACAAGAAGGTGGTCGTGGTGGATGCCATCGTCACCGAGAAGTTTCCGGCCGGTACGGTAATGCTGCTCGAGCCTGAGGATTTCAAGAACGCTGTGCACGGGACGAACCCGCACGAGACCAACGTGCACATGGCCATCGAGCTCGGCAAGAGGCTTTTCCCGGAGCGCATGCCCGTGGACATCAAGTTCATAGCGGTGGAGGTCAACGACGTTTATTCCGTCACCGACATCATGACCGAGGACGTGGAGAAGGCCGTTCCGGCCGCCGTGCAAGCGGTCCTTAAGGTCCTGAACGATTAAAAGTCGAGGGACTGCATGCGCCTGGCGGCCGCCTCCCCTTCCTTTTGGGGGGCGAGCAACGCCGCGCACATCCTTTTTCTCTGGAATATCTCATTTATGACGCGAATCACGTCCTCGCGGTTCACCTTCTCGAAATCGGCGATGGACCGTTCGGCATCGGCTACCTCACCGTTCATCAAGTAATGCTCGCCCTGCCAGTACAGGCGGCTGTCGGTGCCTTCCAATTTCCGCACCAGCATGCCCTTGATCCAGCGCTTGGCCCGTTTCACCTCTTCTTCCGTCGGCCCCTGGTCCTTGAAGGAGGACATCTCCTTGGCCAACGTCCTCATGACCTGGTCCAGTTTTCCGATCGACGCGGAGAAGAAGGTGTCCACGATCCCGCAGTCGGTGTAAGATTGAGGGAAGGTACTGATGTGATACACCAGTCCTTGGTCCTCCCGCACCGTCTGGTAGAGCCGGGACGACGTTCCGCCGCCGAGTATGATGCAGGCCACCGTCAGCGCCTTGCGGTCAGGGTGCTTGCCCGGTAGTCCCGGAAAGCCAAGCTCTACGTAGGCCTGGTCCCCCTCCTTCGGGAACACCTTGGTGCAGGCCTTCGGCGAAGGCGGCGTCCGCCCGTTCTGCTTCTTGGCCCAGGCCAGATCGTCGAACGTCCTTTCGGTCCAGGAAACCACGTCCTCCGCGGAAACGTGTCCGCAGGCCACCACGCACATGTTCGGCGGACGGTAATGCCCTTCGAAGAACTTGCGCAGGTCGGCGGCCTTGAGGTTCTTCACGCGCTCCGGCCCGCCGGTCTCGGTGTTGGCCATGGGATGACCTTCCCAGATCGAGCGGTCCAGGAGCACCCGGCTGTAATCCTCCGGGTCGTCCTCCAGCATGCTGATCTCCTGGAGCACCACGCCCCTTTCGAGCTCCACATGCTCCTCGTCTATGAGGGGGGCGGTCATCATGTCCGCCATAAGCCCTTTCATTACATCGAACGTCTCGTCCAGGGAGAACACGTGGAACGAGGTGGACTCCTTGGTGGTGTAGGCGTTCATCTCCCCGCCCGCCCCTTCCACCATCTCCGAGAACTGCCTAGCGTTGCGCTTCTGCGTTCCCTTGAACATTATGTGCTCCAGGAAATGGGCCGTGCCAGAACTGTCCTTGTCCTCATCCCTACAGCCCACGCTGAAATTGACGGACAGCGCGGCCGTCCGGGAGCGGGGGACCTCCTCCACGATAACCGGGATCCCCGCCGCGGTCCTGTGCAAGCCCAACCTCGAATCAACCACGTCCCTGGAACGCTTTCCCTGGATAATGGCCTTTCGATTGGGGAACCGTCAAGTATTAAGCCCCTCAGCTACCTTTCAAAGTTCGTGAACCCCATGAACGAAGGAGATATATTCATTCACGAGTACGATGACGTCGACCTGAAGGACGGAATGGTCGTGGTCGGGTTCCCCAGCGTCGGGCTGGTGAGCTCGATAGCCTCCAACTATATCGTCCGCACCATGAAGCTGGCGCGGAGGGCGGCCATCATCTCCAAGCATTTTCCTCCGTTCACCATAATTCACGACGGCGTTCCCTCGCCCCCGGTCCGCATATACGCCGGACAGAGGGACTGCGGGCAGGGCGAACGTTGCGAGAAGCTCGCCGTCATCACGTGTGAGTTCATGCCCCAGCCGGACCTCATCAAGGAACTGTCGGACGATATCCTGGGCTGGTGCAAGAAGAAGGGGATAGCCACCATTCTTACCCTGGAAGGGATAAACGTAGGCGGGGGTGGCGAGACCAAGGTATTCGGTGTGGGGACCACGGAACGCACGCGGGAGATGCTCAAGACGTACGGTATCAAGGAGCTGAGGGAGGGCATGGTCACCGGTATATCCGGACTGCTGCTGTCCGAAGGCGAACGCTACCAGATGGACGTGATTTGCCTGCTGGGCTCCGCCCGCACGGACGTCCCGGACGCCCGGGGAGCGGCGAACCTCCTGGAGGTGGTCGGCGACATGCTGCCCGAGATAAAGCTGGACCCGGAGCCGCTGATCAAGGAGGCTGAGCAGATCGAGACCGAGATGCAGAAGGCCATGGAGTCAGTGCAGCAGCCGAAGAAGCAGACGGAATACTCCCAGCTATACGGCTAGTGCTCGTTCGGCGGCGGGGAGGGGTCCTTGGCCTCGAACACCTTCTTTCCTGCGATGAACAGCTCCATGCTTACCAGTTCACCGATCAACCGTCCGTCGCCATCCACCACCGGCAGGTCGTTAAGATGATCGTCGATCATTATCTTCAAAGCCGCCGAAAGCTTCGTCCCCTTGGTCACGGTGCGCCCTTTCACCATGATGTCCTCCGCCTTCTCTTTCAGCGTGTCCTTCAAGAAACGGATGAAGGACGTCCCTCCGTACTCGCGTATCCCCAGGCGGTAGCCCATCAGCCTGAGGACGGTCTCCGTGCTCACCGTTCCAATGTACCTGCCCTCGGTGTCGGTCACATAGACCTTCCGGGACAACGGATTTACCAGCATCTGGTCGACGACCATGGCGATGGTGGCGTCCTTGCCCACCAGGGAGGGCTTGAGCACGAACTTGTCGAAGACGTCGTCCACTAGCACGTCCTCGAACCTCTTCTCGGTCTTAGGCATGCCGGGTCATTCGGAGTAAGGATACATTACGATTGCGGCGGATACCGTTGGAGGCATCAATGCTGGATAGGTAGAAACAAAGCCGAGTGAAATGAATATATAGACGCTGGCCGCATACTGTGAATGGGATGGCGAAGCGCCAGTTTGTTAAGAAGATCTGCCTCTTGGGGGACGGAGAGGTGGGGAAGACCAGTCTCATTAGACGTTATGTGCTGGACCTTTTTGACGACCAGTACATACAGACCTTCGGGGCCAAGGTGAGCAAGAAGGTCCTGGACCTGGAAGATGTCAACCTGACCTTAATGATCTGGGACGTGCTGGGCCAGAAGACCCAGAAGGCGCTTCATTCTACTTATTACGCGGGAGCGAACGGGGCGTTCCTGGTCTGCGATATGACCCGGCCGGAGACGTTCGAGCACATGAAGCATTGGGCGGCCGACCTGCTGGAGGTGTCCGGGGAGATACCCGTCATCATCCTGGGGAACAAGTGCGACCTGGAAATGAAGATCGACCCTCTGGACCTGGAGGACTTCGCCGCCACGCTAGGCTGCTCGGTGTTGCTGACCAGCGCCAAGACCGGACAGAACGTCCAGGAAGCGTTCCAGGCCCTTGGCGAACTCACCATGGAGGGATGACGTGGGCAAAGATATGCGGCCCTTCTTCGTCATGCCCGGATCGGCCTTAAAGGACCTGCGCGACGAACTGGAATTGCTGAACGGGAACGATGCTGGACGGACCATGGAACGCTACGGCTTCCGGGCCGGGGTCGGACTGGTCCGCACGCTCGGTCTGGAATGCGCCGACATACAGGAGGCCAAGGCCATCATCGAGCAGGTCTGGACGGAGACCGGGCTTTCCAGGATGAACATAGAGATGATCAACGAGACGGAGATCGTCATCACCTTCAAGGAGTCGGTGGAGGCCGATAACGGAGATCATTGCGACTTCACCCGCGGCTATATCTCCGGAATAATCTCCTCGCTGATGCGCCGCCGTTACGATTCTTACGAGGCGTCGTGCATATCCGACGGGGCCGGAAAGTGCGTTCATGTTCTGACGCCATCTACCACGTATCCGACGGAGAAGGGGGACGTGCCCAAGAAGGATGATGCCGGCAGGAGATACCTGCTGGAACCGGGAACGTCCTATCTGGTGGAATCGTCGTCATTAGATGCCGCATACCAGATGTACCGGGACCAGGTGGCCGAGGGATGCACCGGAATGGTGCTCGCCCGCGAATACCCGGAAAAGGTCCAGAAGATGTACGGCGTCGGCGAAGGCGCCTTGCTCTGGCTTTCGTACGAGCGCGGAAAGCGATTCGCCCGGGAGCCGACCGACATCCCCATGATCTACAGCGAGATCAAGAACTTCTTCGAAGCGAACAGCAGGGCGGTGGTGCTCCTGTCCGGACTGGAGTACCTTATCAGCCAGAACAACTTCCTGAAGGTGCTCAAGCTGCTCCAGTTGCTCAACGACAATGTGTCCATGACCGGGTCCATGCTCATCATCCCGGTGGTGGCGGAAGCGTTGAACCCGCAGGACGTGAAGATGCTGGAGCGCGAGCTGCGCGTTTTGGAAATAGATTGAAGGCAAACCTTATATCAGCATTCACTTTTACTTCGGAACCATGAATCTAGTCCCGAAGAAGTTCTTCGTCACCCAGGGATCTGCCGTAAGCAAGGTCTCCGACCTCAATGCCTTCGATGAGGCCCTTATGAAGGCGAAGATCGGCGAGCAGAACCTGGTGTCCGTATCCTCCGTGCTTCCCATTGGCGCCAAGAAGGTCGCCGCCAGGGAGCTGCCCATGGGCGCCATAACCCACTGTGTTCTGGCCCAGATGAGAGGAGGCGAGGGTGAGATGATCTCCGCCGGGATCGCCTACGCCCAGCGCAAGGATGGCAAGGGCGGCTACGTCGCCGAGGGCCACATGCACGGGACCAAGAAGGCCCTGAAGGAAGTTCTGGAGTGGAAGATGAACGAGATGTCCGCATTGCGCGGGATCAAGCTCTGCCGCATCAACTACGCCATCGAGGAGCTGTCCATCCCCATGGACCACTACGGTACCTGCCTGGGCGCCCTGGTCTTCGTAGAATACTGATGTTCGGAGCCGTGGTCTGCCCCCGCTGCCGTAAGGGCTTCGCGGTGGACCTGGAGCATCGCTCCTCCTCCTGCCCGCACTGCGGCCGCCAGGTGCAGACCCGCCGGATGAAGACCCATTTCACTTCTAGTTCCGCATCACTGACCGCGCAGGCCGTGGCCGGAATGAACACCAAGGGCCGTGAGCTGAAGGGCTTCAAGGGGAAGATGGACGTGGAGAAGAAAGCGCTCCCCTTCAAGCCGTCCATGCTGGAGGAACTGGCCAGGGAGCTGCTCGAGTTCGACCTGGGTGAACTCGACAAGGCTTTGGACGGCAGGATGGACGCCGAGGAGGCGCTGCGGCGCCTCATCTCCTCCGGATCTATTTTCGAGTGCGCACCCGGCCGCTACCGTATCGCCTAGAGATCCTCTCTGGCCATGACCATATCCAGAGCCACCGTCTCCTCGCTCTCCTCGTAGCTGACCATTTCCCAATGCTCCTCGTAGATGGGCATCCTGTTGCCAGGCGTGGAGAGAGGCACGGAATACCTGACGTGATGGTATGCGTTGAACAGATCGTCCGCGTCCCCGTTGTCGGTATACTCGCAGAACAGGTTCGGCATCCAGACCAGGAACTTGTCGTTCACTATGTCGATGGTGACGTTCGTCCCGCCGCCCTCGGTGGGCATGAACATCTGCACCCAGGCATGCCCGCCGATCTCGCCGCTGCCCGGACTGTAGACGGCGCCAAGCTGCAGCCATGCGGGGACACCGGCCGAACGGGCCAGGGCGCAGAACAGTATGGACTGGTCGTCACAGTCGCCCTTCAGCTCCTCGTAGGTCTGCAGGGACGACAGGGGGCCGTCCGTTCCCGTCCAGATGTAATAGTCCACGTTATCATCGATCCAGTCATAGATGGCCTTGGCGATGAGGAACACGTTCGTCTCGTTGCCCACGATGTCCTCCCGCAGCGCCTGGATAGCCGGATCGTTCACGACGATCTTCCACTGGTCGTCCAGGTAATTGTCCTGGTAGTACTGAGGCACCTCGTCCTTATCCAGGACGCTGCCCTCGTCCAGCTCCCACGCGTGTATCCTCTGGGTCACCTCGATCGTCATGGTCAAGGTGAACGTGCCCTGCAGGTCCTCCCCTTCCCATACCATGGTCTCGTACGTTCCGTTGTCCGTAAGATCGGTGTAAGGCGGGGAGACGGTCAGCCGGTCCACCTTCTGGAGATACGCGCCGTCACCAACGATGCTTTTTGGCCTGGGAAGATCGACCGTGTAGCTGGATATTTCCCCGCCGTTGGCGTCCAGCGTCAGCGTCCTAACGATCTCCATCTGGACCTCCTCCGGATATTGAGGGGAGAAGGGGTCCACCAGAAATTTCCTGAGAAGGTCCTGGGTGGGCGGCAACAGAAGCAGCAGGACCACGACCAGGATGACGGCCGCTATCACCAGAGTTCTGCCGACCTTGCGGCTGCGTTCGGACACGCTCGTTCCAGCGAGTTCTGGCTAAATCATGCTTTCGCCTTTTGCATCGCCTTCAGGGCGTCCTTCACCACTGCCGGTAACAGATGGCGGTGCACCTGGAGGTAGTAATAGACGACCAGCAACGTGGCCAAGATCACGCCGACCCAGGCCAGGTAGATGTTGTCGAAATTGAGCGGGATGGCCATGAGCAGGTTGAAACCGATGTGCAGAAGTCCGGCCTGAGCGAAATAGCCCCGGACCTCCCCGCGGGCCGCGCCGGTGCCGATCATCGCCCCGGCGGAAGCGTGCAGGAGAACCATCTGGAAGCCGAGAACGATCGCGGTGAGCCAGCCTAGGGCGTCCAGTCCGTCCGATTGCTGCAGGGTGTAGAACACCGCCCCGAAGGCCATGGTGCTGCCTATGCCCAGTCCTAACGAAAGACCGTAGAAGGAGGTGTCCAGCTTGCGGGCGAAACGCGGCATGTTGAGTATTATCAGTTTGATGAGCTCCTCGAAGACCGCGAACAGCAAAGCGAACAGAAGGTAGCCCAGGTTGAAGTAGGACTGCAGAACGTAGACGATGACCCCGATGACCATGCCCACCGCCAGCAGCGCGAACAGCTTGCGGTCGTCGAAGAAGGGCCTCTCCACCTTTGGATACGTGTAATCGCGAAGGGTCCAGAACATCAGGGCCAGGGCCGGACCTATGCCCAATGCCGCGGCCAACATCATCGTCCAATCCATGTCCGGCTCGCTCCACTTCCCTGCGATTATTTAACGCCTGCGTAGGCCGGCCTTCCTTCCCCGGCCTTGACCAGCTTGTCATAATAGTGCGCAACGACGCACGCTTCAGCGCACTTGCCGCATTGGCGGCACTTGCGATCGTCGACCTTGAGCTGCCCGTCGGCAGTTATCGCTCCGAACTTGCAGTTGCGCTCGCATATCCGGCAGTTGGTGCAGAGCTGCCCACGCAGAAAGGCCTCAGCTCCGGCCTGGAACAACGCCTGCGCGGCTTCCTTGGTCGGTGCTACGGCGGAAATATGCCCGCCCCCGAACATCTTCAGGGTGCCGTCCCTGGTCTTCACCATCGCCACCTCGAACTCCGGGGAGTACTTCACATTACCCACGGTCTTTAGCGCCTCCGCCACCTGTGAGAAGTCCCTCTTTCGCGGCACGGTCAGCACGCCCTCCATAGAGTAACCGCCGGCCACGCAGGGACTCGCCCCTTTGGATATCCTAAGCTCCATGCTATCGCTTCTCATCTGCGGCACCTTCATCTGCAACTCCTCGGCCACCAGCCTCATCTTGGGCGGCAGGGATTTCCAGCGCCAGAATCCGTAGCGTACGAACTCCGGTGAGACCCCGACCTGCTTTCCCCATTCACCGAGCGATCTTTCCCATTGCGCGTGCAGGTCCGGGTGTATCTCCCCGGTGGCCTTCCACTCGCTGCCTAGACAGGAAGCGCACAGGTAGCAACCTATGCGCTCGAAATCCTCCTCGTACAGGGGGTTGAACTCCAGGTCCTCCTTCCAGATGTAGCCCCAGACCTCCGCCGCGATCCAGTGGCGGATTGGGTTTAAGACGGTCTGGTTGGGGACGAACGGGTTGCGTTCCACGAAACCGATGTCCATCCGGGCGAACGATTCCAGTGCACGGTTTCCTTCGATGGTGACCGTCCCGTCACGATAGTTCTCCTCGATCAAGGACGTCAGCGGACCGAGCTTGCATACCTTGCAGCACCATCGGAAGTCCTTGGCCGGCGGACCGAAAGTGCCGACGTTGTCCCAGAAGGCGTTGCCGGCCTTGGCGATCTTGAGACGCTCGTTCCTGCTCTTGGCGAATGATTGGACGTACTGCACCGTCTCCGGGAACTCCAGACCGGTGTCCACGAACAGCAGGTCGAACTTCCTGAGAGCTTTTTTAGCGAGCCCGTAGCAGGCCAGGGAGTCCTTGCCCCCGGAGAAGGATAAAGTGATGGGTAGTTTGCTGTTATTGACGAAAGAGCGGATATCGCTCACTACCACGGATTCCAGCTGCTCCAGGTGCTTGCGGTTGGCCTTGACGAAATCGTTCCAGTCCGCCGAGACCAGCGGGAATGGTACGTCAGACTTGCACACGCTGCGCAGGTGGATGACCTTCTCGCCCTTCTTCACCTGGGACGAGTCGACCCGGGCCTCCCCCGCGGCGATGTTGTTGCCCATGACCACCACGACCGGGTCGCCGGCCTTGAAATCGCCAGAGAACTCGATGATGTCCGCGCCGTCCAGCTTCTTGCCCTTGAGGTGGCCCTGCGGGCGCCTGGCCCTGACCACGCCCTTGCGCGCCATCTTGGCCAGGAGCGCTGCTCCTTCCGCCTTCAGCTCCAGGGTGAAATCTTCCTTCACCAGCTCGAAGCGGAGCACGGCCACTATCCGTCCGTCCAGGATCACCTCGTCGGTGCGGTCCTCGCCGGTCACCTTGTTCAGGAAAACGTTCCTGGTGCGGAGCAGCCCCGATGTGCCGAAGTGCCTGTGGAACAGGTCGGCTACGGTGTCCACCCCTTTCCCGAAACAGGGTCGCATATCGCCGGGCGCGGAGACCTCGAACTCCCTTCCGGGGCGGCCGCAGATCCCGCAGACCTCGCCCAGGACCAGGGTGCCGCAGGTGTCGCACCACCGGAAGATGACCTTGCCGTGCTGGTAATGTCTCATTTCCGCAAGCTATCTGCCGCGGACGTACTTCAACCTTGTCCTGCGGCGTGGACGGACAACTTTTATTTACGAGGGGATGCAGTTGGCGTCCGAGATGTACGACGAGTACGGGAACTTGATCATCCCGCGCAACTTCGGGCGATTCCATTTCGGTCGCCAGGAGCTCATCCAGATATTCATCAGCGTGGCGGTTCTCACCGCCGCGTTCACCATCGTGCTCATGGGCAGCGTTCCATGGTACTTCGCCTTCGGGGTGGCGGCAACGGTGTCCCTTACCGGATTTCTGTTGCACGAACTGGGCCACAAGTTCATAGCCCAGCGTTACGGCGCCTGGGCGGAGTACCGCATGTATCCCACCGGGCTTCTCATGGCCCTCATCTTAGCGTTCCTGGGCTGGCTGTTCGCCGCCCCTGGTGCGGTCTACATACAGGGCAGGATAAGCAAGAAGCAGAACGGCCTGATATCCCTGGCCGGACCAGCAACCAACATAATCTTCGGGACCGCCTTCATCATCCTGTGGCTGGCCTTCCCGTCCGAAGGAATGTGGTCATCGGCCTTCAATTGGATAGGGGTTCTGTCGCTGTTCCTGGCGGGGTTCAACCTGATCCCCCTGGGACCATTGGACGGCAAAAAGGTGTTCGCCTGGAGCCCCGCGGCATGGGTCCTGGCGGTCATCGTTACCGCGATCCCTGCGGCCATCGGTTACGGCTTCATCTAGGGCCGAGGTCCTGGCAAGGGTACCTCAGATCGCGGATAATCCCACCCTCCCATTGCATCATCTTGCCGGGGTTCAGGATGTCCCTGGGGTCCAGAGCTTTCTTCAGGGTCAGCATGGTCTGCCAGGCGTCCGGCCGTTCCCTCATCATGTAGGGGGCTTTTGAAATTCCAACCCCATGCTCCCCGGTAACCGTCCCGCCGAGGGAGATGACCGCATCGAATATCTGGCCGACAGCTCTTTCACCCCGCCTCCAGGAATCCTCCGAGCACGGATCGAGCAGCATCTTGGTGTGCAGGTTGCCATCGGCCGCGTGACCGTACGTTCCCACGATCACCTGGTTCTCCTCGGCTATGCGATGGAAAGCAACGACGGCATCGGGGATCTTTGAGATCGGCACGGCCATATCGTCCGCCAGCGAAACGGACACGAGCTGGTCCCCCAGGCGGCTGAGGGCGGACATGACCGACTTGCGCGCGCTGGTCCATTTGGCCATCTGCTTGCTGTCGTCGGACACTTGAACCATGGAGGCGCCGCTCCTGCGAGCCACGTCCTCCACCACCTTTAGCTCCTTGACCACCAGCTCCGGCTCCCCGTCCACCTCGATCATGCAGATAGCCTGGACATCAGGAAGGCCGGCCCCGACCGCCTTGTTGACGGCTCGGATGCAGATGTCGTCCATCAGCTCGGTGGCTGACGGTATGAGCGGGACGGAAATGAGGTTTGAAACGCACTTCCCGGCGTCCTCCAGACGGTCGAAGGCCGCCAGCACCATGGCCGATCTCTTAGGCTTGGGAGCGACCTTCAGGGTCACTTTGGTAATTATCCCTAGCGTTCCCTCGCTGCCTACGAACAGCCGTTCCAGCTGGTAGCCGGAGGAGTTCTTGATGGTGTTCGTGCCCACATGGATGATCGAGCCGTCCGCGAGAACGACCTCCAGCCCGAGCACGTAGTCCCTTGTGGCACCATACTTCACCGCCCTCATGCCCGAAGCGTTCGTGGCCACCATCCCGCCGATGGTGCAGGCCTCGCCGCTTCCCGGCGTGGGAGGAAAGAAGAACTTGTGCGGAGCCAAAGCTTCGTTCAGACGGTCGTACACGACACCGGCTTCCGCCACGCAGTATAGGTCGTTCACCCTGACCTCCGTTATCCTGTTCATGCGGGTGAGGTCCATGACCATACCTCCTTTGATCGGTACCGCCGCGCCGCACAGCCCGGTGCCCCCGCCCCTGGGGACCACCGGAATGCCTTCCCGCGAGGCCAGCTTGACCAGGTCAGAAACCTCCTCGGCGCTCTTGGGACGCACGACAACGTCCGGAGTGTAATGATAGATGGAAGAATCGAAACCGTAGGTGTAGAGGTCGGCGACCCGGGTGGAGCAGTTCTCTCCGCCGACGATGAGGACCATCTCCTCGACCAGCCCTTCCTTGAGCGTCATGTCGGCCGAGATACGCAGCCGGTGATAGATAATCGTTGCCCGGACGATATCCTAATCTAATCCCTAGGTCAGATTGAGGTACATGGAAGGTCGAACGGACGGTCAGGCCGTCAAGGCATCCCCGGACCGATTCGTGGCAATGCTGGCGATGGCTGAGAAGGGCGCATGCCTACTGATCGATGTCCGTAAACCCGAGGAGTACAGGGCGGAAAGGATTGAAGGGGCAAGGAACGTGCCTGTCGATTCCCTGAGGACCGACCTGGGGGAACTGGACCGGGACACGCCGCTGCTCGTGTACTGCAAGGTCGGCAAAAGGCGCGTGAAGGCGGTCGATCAGCTCCATGAGATGGGCTTTCATCAGATAACGGTGCTTGACGGGGGGATAGAGGCCTTAAAAACGTTCCATAAGAGGTGACCCGCACCTCTTCGACCGAAGTGCGTTTTTTCCTTCTTATTTAATTATTGTTATGTGTTTGCAATGTTTAGAAATGTTCATCCATCCATGCCTACCCCCGTTAATACTGGATGCGCAGAAAAACTGTGAAAAATGCTAGGATGGATAATCCATCCATAACAATGGTTTATAACCCCCTTGTTCGTTTAATTCTTTCACCAATTTAGTTGGTATTGGAGGAGAGGTGGTTAAAAAATGCAAGCACAGGATATTTTGGCGAGTTTGGAGAAGGCCGTCATAACTGGCAACAAGGCTGACTCGATCAAGTTCGCCAAGGAATCGTTAGACTCGGGAGTCAAAGCCCTGGACGCCATCGACAAGGGTCTGGTAAAGGGAATGACCATCGTGGGCGACAAGTACGCCAAGCACGAATATTTCCTGCCCCAGGTCCTCTTGGCCGCGAACGCCATGTACGGAGGTCTGGATATTCTTCTGCCGCACATCCCCAAGGAGGACGCGGGCAAGAAGGTCATCGGAGTGATCGGAGTGGTCGAGGGTGATGTTCACGACATCGGTAAGAATATCGTCAAGACCATGCTGACCGCCGCCGGGCTGGACATGCACGACTTCGGCAAGGACGTCCCGATAGAGAACTTCGTCAACTCGGTCAAGGGTGATAAGGCGAGCCTCATCGCCATGAGCACCTTGATGACGCCGACCATGGATGGGATGAAGGCCGTGGTGGACGGGCTTATCGAGAACGGCGACCGCATGAAGGTGAAGATCATCATCGGCGGCGCTCCGACCTCCCAGCCCTTCGCTGACGACATCGGCGCCGACTGGCACGCCATCAACGCGCAAGAGGCGGTGAAGAAGGTAAAAGGGGCGATGTAAAATGGCTGACACGATGAATCATATCGAGAGGGCCGTAGCAAGCCTTCAGGACAAACCAGTGGACCGGATCACGGCATACCCCCTGGCCATGGGCGTATGCCGCAGGCTGGTGGGCGATGGGAAGATGACCTACCGCGACTGGGTCTCCGACCCTAAGAAGTTCGCCGCGGCTTTCATCGAGGGACAGAAATACTTCGACTTCGACTTCGCGATCGGGCTGATGGACCTGTCCGTTGCGGCCGGAGACATGGGATCGGTGGTGCGCATGGATGACCAGAACACCCCGTTCGTCACCGACCCGGCCTTGAAGACCGTCGAGGACTACGAGAAGCTGACCGTCCCGGACGTGAAGAAGGGCAGGAGCCAGGTCCTCATCGAGGGAACGAAGCTCTTCGTGGACGCCCTGGGAAGCCAGGTCATCACCGCCGGATTCCTCGAGGGACCCTTACTCAGCCTGACCCAGGCGGCCAGCGCCGAGAAGGTCTTCATGGACATGTACAACAACCGCAGCGCGGTGCACAAGGCTCTCAAGACCATCACCGAGTACAATGGAGACATGGTAAAAGGCATGGCTGGAGCCAAGCCCGCCGGTCTGGTCTGGGACTATCTGTGGGGATCCTACTCTTGCCTAGGCGACGGGGAGTATGAGGAGTTCGAGGGTCAATACGCCAGGAAGCTGAACGAGCTGACCGGGAAGGAGGGAATGGCCATGTGCATACACAACTGCGCCGACCTGCCTCACCTGGACACCCAGATAAAGGCTTTCAAGCCGGCCATCTACTCCATGGCATATTACCCGCTCATACCCGGCTCCCCGTCTCCGAAGGAGACCATCGAGAAGGGATATGCGGACAACTGCCTGGTCGGTGGACAGATCGACCCCCAGGGATTCGTCAGGTGGAGCCAGGAGAAGATGCAGAGGACCACCATGAACCTGTGCCAGGAGGTCAAGACCGCCCTGTGCGCCCGCGGGCTGCACTCCAGGTACTGCATCGCATCCGGATGCGAGGTCCCGCCGACGGTCACCACCCGCCTTGAGAACATCAAGGAGTGCGTGGACACCGTCAAGCAATACGGCCAGATCAAATGCTAGGCATCGGCCTTCAAACCCTTTTTTTATTTTTACTTTCTTTTTTTCTTCTTCGGGCCATCTTGATACTCCAAAGGAAATGTATATCTTCATGGCACGGCCGTTATCCGGACGAAACTCATGGCAAGATGCTACAAGTGCGAATGGGAGGGAGAGGATGATGAACTGGTGGAAAGACCCGGGAACCTCCTGTTCTACGATAATCTCCTGAAAGAGCAGATCGACGCAGAGATCACCAGAAAGGAGTATCTCTGTCCCCGATGCGGAGAGATATTGTTCAGCAAACGATTCGTGGACGGAATAATGTTCAACCGGTGAGAGCGGTCTCCTCTGAAACCCTTCCTCGAACCTTGTTTTTTTAACAGATGTCCTGTTTAAGAAATGACCAGTCTACAAAGCGTTCTGGCCAACCTATTCATACTACGAACCCGATTCCAGATGATACTGGTGAACCCATGGTGAAGATCGCGCAGGTCGCAGGTTTCCTGGGAAGCGGGAAGACCACATTCCTTATCGAGTTGGCCAAGATCCTGGTGGATCGCGGGCACAAGATCGCCATAATTGTCAATGACGTCGGGGAGATCAACGTAGACGTCAAGATCGTGGAGATGTATGGCCTGAAAGCCAAGGAGATCTCCGGCGGCTGCATATGCTGCCAGATCGCCGGTAACTTCGCCAACACCATCGCCGTCCTGCAGAAGACGTTCCAGCCTGACCTGATCATCGTGGAGCCGTCCGGAGTGGCCATCCCCTGGGGGCTGAAGCGTGCCGCTGAGTACTCGGAAGAGGAGATGGACGGGGAGGTCATAGTTCACGCGCCGGTCATCACCCTGGTGGACGCCCTGCGCATCGACGAGCTCATAACCTCGGTGCGCCGACTGGTGGAGACCCAGATAAGGGAGGCGGACGTGGTGTTCATAAACAAGGTGGACAGCGCCACCCAGGAGAAGATCGACCTGTCGGTCAATTTCTCAAAGTCCATCAACCCCAATGCCGAGATCATGTTCGGGTCCGGCCGCAACAACCAGGGGGTCAGGGAGGCCGCTGACCTCATAGAGACGAGAACATCTCCGCGCTATGACGAGTCATACGAGAAGGAGATGCTGAAGAGGGAGTACGGGGGGAAGTCCTGATGACGGAACTGGACGAGGATGACGAACTTCATCTGGAAATGCATAGGGCGGTGGACGAGCTGGGTAAGTTCTCACTGCACATGAAGGTCGATTTCGGAAAAGGTACGTCAGCTGACGAGGCCGTTTCGTTCGTCGAGGAACTGCTGATCAAAGCCACTGACGCCTGCCTGCATCACGGCGCGGACCTGGTCGGCCACGTGAAGGCGTTCATGATGGTCGAGGATGGTTCGACTGTCGGATTCTCGCTCATCCACCAGAAGATGAAGGTCAACGTGACCAGGCAGCTGAACACCAAGACCATCGAGAGGGCGGAGGTCATCGTCCATGTGATCGTTCACGGGATCTGGGACCCCGAGGTCCGCGAGCAGACCCTGGAAACCCTTGGAACAGTGGCTAAGAAGTATCAGGCGAAGTTCGAGATCATCAAGGACTTCTTCGAGGAGGAGAAGTCCGCCGCGCATCACGGGTGATAGGATGGACACTTACTACCAGGCCATGAGGGCACACGGGCTGTCCAGGAACACCGTGGACTCCCTGCGCAAGTTCACCTGCCCCAACTGCGGTTTCGTGTTCTCCATAACTTACGCCAGAACATTCGCCTGCCGCGGATGCCCAGAGGTCATGAACTCCTGCCCCAAGGTCCGCTGCGCCAAGTGCGATTACGAGTTCTATTTCAAGGAGGCCCCGCACATAAATGGGGAGATGCGGGAACGCCAGATATCCCAACACGTCACGTCGGTGGTCAAGAACTACTACGACGAACAGGGTTGGAAGAAGAACCGCTGATCAACTAATTGCCTTCTCCATGGCCTTGACCATGGCCCTGATCTCTTCCTCGGTCGGCTCAGGAAAGTCGAACTTTGAGGTGAACTCGCATGGCCCGACCTTCCTTTCGATGTGATCGTCCATGGTGACCGACGTCCCGATCTTCAGCCCGTTTGTCTCCATGAGCCTGTCGCAACACCTGTTGCGGCAGCCGTTGACGGTCACCAGCGAGCTCATGTCCACCCCGCCCATCTCCAGCATTATAGGACTAAGCCCAACGGTGCACACCGAGAACTGGATGACCTTGGACATGTTGTCCTTGGAGAAAGCCTCGGTGACCCTTTCCAAGATGAACCCACGTTCCCCGTTGGCCCCGCAGACCACCACTCCATTCCTCATCCCTGCACCTCGCGGATGGCCTGGCGGATCTGTTCCTTCGCCTCGTCTATGCCTTTCCTGGTGACGTTGAAGTGCTTCCTGATCATGACGATGTTCGAGGGCAGAACCTCGAAGCGGTTCAGCACCTGCAACCCGCAACCGCCCTCGCAGCCGTCCACCACGATGACCCGGCGTTCCTTCAGGCCTCGCATCTCGTCCATGGCCTTGGGTATCTCGGCCAACGCCGGTGCTACGGTGACGACGCGTATGTCCTCTTCCGAGGTCAGCTCACGCACCGCCGCCCGAAGCACCCTGGCCCCCGGACTAAAGCCACTGCATATGGCCACGTCAATCGAACTCATCGGTCTCCTTCTCCTCCTCGAAGACCATTTTCGGTTTGCCTACGGCAGTGACCTTTACGTGGACCTCAAGCAACAGCCCATCGCCCCAGGACTTGCCCATCTGGCCCATGACCCGCTCGTTCTCCACTACCACTTCGATATTGTCGGCCCCGGCTTGAGCGGCGTTCCGCCGCACCCGGTTCTCGCCCCAGGACCTGGCGTATCCGACGGCTTCGGTGATGGTCTCGAACTCCCTCATCTCATCCACGGAGTGCAGAGTGCACGGCGGGTCCTCCATGACGCCCAGCCCCTGCTTGGGCTTAACTAACACCTCCACGGTTTCCATGATGCTACTGGTGATGGCCCCGACCGCGTTACCGACGTCCGAGTTCACGGGCATCAATAGTTCGGTGTTCAGCCTCTTGGCCACCGACGGTAGGTATGCCGCTATAGGCGCCCCGATCCCGATGATCTTCTTGTGCAAACGGAGATCGGCCGAGAAGTCCACGCCCGGCCTCTGCGTAACGAACTTCTGGATGAGCTCGGTGCAAATGTCGCAGTGGGGCATCTTGCCGCAGTCCTCGTAGATGAGCCGATAGATGATCTCCCGGGCGATCTTCTGAATGGCCTCCTCCTTGACCGCTGAGCAGAACTCCGTGGCCTCCATTCCGCACAGGTTCGCCCTGTATTCGGCGGCGATCTTGGAAGCGTTCGCGTCATACTGCACATACTCCCCGGAGGCGTGCAGCGCATCGGTGGGTGTGAAGCCGATCCTGGTTATGATCCCAAGCTCCTCCAGCTTGCGTACGTTGTAACTGTAAGGGTGAACATCAGTGATCTCGGACACCTCGTGCAGCGTCCTCGGTTCGGTCCTGATCAGATCGATGAGCACCTTCTCGTTCTCGGTTAGCACGTATCCCTTGACCATGCGCGAGAAGATGAAGAACTCGTCCGCCTGTACCATGTTCTCCAGGGCGATATGGGTGGCCTGGGGGGTGAGCTTGACGTTCCTGACCTTGTCCAGATGCTCCTTGACCCGGGGATATTTCGAGGAAGCGACGCACAGCGGCATCACTCTCAGCGCCCCTAAAACGATCTGCCCGTTGACGATGACCACCCGACTGTCACCGCCGATGCCGGATGTGGAGATGTCCGCGGCTCGCACCCTGGTCCTCCAGCCGCCGATTATGGCGCCCTCAGGATCTAGTCTGGGCTTGCCCCCTCTCAGAATGCCGATGTCGGTGGTGGTGCCGCCGACGTCCACCACGACCGCCTCGTCCTCGCCGGTGAGGTTGCGGGCGCCTATGAGGCTTGCCGCAGGACCGGATAGTATGGTCTCCACCGGCCGTTCCTTGGCCAGCTTCTCGCCCATCAGCGAGCCGTCTCCCTTGACGATCATGAGCGGGGCGGCTATCTCGAAATCTGTTAGAACCTTACGGACCGAATGGATGAGCTCGGCCTTGATGGGGATGAGCTTGGCGTTGAGGACGGCCGTCAGCGTCCGTTCGTGGAACCCGAGCTGCGTGGAGAGCTCGTGCCCGCAGACCACCGGCAGATCCCAGTTGCTGATGATCATCTCCTTCAGGGCGTTCTCGTGCTCCGGATTGCGTACGCTGAAGAAAGTTGAGATGGCGATGGCGTCCACCTGATCGGATATACCAGCAACAAAGTCTTTTGCCGCTTCCAGGTCCACCGGGCAGTTGGGAGAGCCCCGGATGGTGTGCCCGCCCTGGATCTGGACCACATGCTCGACCGGCACGCTCTCCTTGTACTCCTCCCCGGCTATGATAAGAGCTACACGGCAGCCCTTGCCCTCGACCACGGAGTTGGTTGCCAAGGTGGAAGACAGCGAGACAAGGCGTATGTCATTGGTCGATACGTCACCCATGTTCCGGATGGACTCGGATATGCCTATGCTGAGGTCGTTCCTGGTGGTCAGGGCCTTGGCTTTTGCCAATACCTTTCCGGTAGATAGCTCCACCAAAGCGGTGTCAGTGTACGTGCCTCCGGTGTCAATTCCCAGTCCCAGGTCCATATGATGCTCCCCCTTGCCTCTGAACGGTAGAACTTTCAATCCATCCAGCCTTTATAAGGCAATCGTTAAACCCCCTTAATGCCAAATGGAAAGGAGCCGGTTTCGGATCATTCATCCATCACCTCGATGGATGTGGCATATCTCTGAGCCAAATTATTTATATGATTCATAATGGCAGGGATCAGCTTCGGTTCTGTGTAAAGCACGGCCTCCCTACCGTCGATCATCTTGTCCAAACATCCAGTCAGGCCGGGAAGCCGGACGTCGGAGGGAAGGGTCATGGCCAGCAAGTGCTTGGCCTGCGAACCGTAGTAGCCGACCGCCTTCCCCTGCGACAGGAGCCCGTGGACCTCCAGGATCGACGGCAGGTTATCCTTGTCCACATTTCTGATATGAAGCCCCCCTATAGGACGGCGGTTCATGCGGCAGAACTTCAGCCTAAGCTCGGCCATGTTCTTGGGTATCGGTTCCAGGTCTACCAGGGCGGAGCGGTGCATCTCCTCGTTCATACGGTAAACGGAGGGGGCTTGGAAGCCGAGCAGCTCCAGTAACGTCCTGTTAGCGAACAGTTCCTTTGCCGACCCTGAGAAAAGCAGGCGTCCCTGGTGCACCACCTTGAAATCGTCCGCCCAGGAGTAGGCCACCTCCATCTCGTGCGTGGACATGATCAGGGTGATCCCTTTCATGTGCAGTTCCTCGGTCAGCTCTAGGACCTCTTGGACCATGTGCGGATCGAGCCCGGCCGTCGGCTCGTCCATGATCAGGACCTTTGGGCGCATGGCTAACGCCCCGGCTATCGCCAGACGCTTCCTCTGACCGAACGACAGCTGCTGGGACGGCCGCTCACGCATGTTGCTCATGTCTACCAGGGCCAGAGCCTCGTCCACCCTGGCCTCCACCTCTTCCCTAGGCAATCCCAGGTTCAACGGGCCGAAGGCCACGTCCTCCTCCACCGTGGCGGAGAATATCTGATCGTCCGGGTTCTGCAGGATGACGGCGATCTCCTTGCGGAGATGGCTAAGTTCCTTATTGCGGTAGACAAGGGGCTGGCCCTGGAACAGCATCTGGCCGCTCTTCGGACGCAGGACTCCGTTGAAATGAAGGAAGAGGGTGGACTTACCCGCCCCGTTGGGACCGATAATGGCCGTCTTGCGACCTTCTGTTATCTCCAAGCTGACGTCACGGAGGGCTGCCCCCCGGCCGGGGTAATCGTAGCTCAGGTCCTTGCATTCCAGAAGCGCGGTCATGCTCTTACCCCATCAGAATGCCAGAGCTTACGCAGAGTTCATTCAGTTGATAGAGCAGTATGAAGCTGGCCACCGACAAGGCTGTCCAGGAGAGCGTCATCCCCTTGGGCTGCCTGAGCATCCCGACACTGCTCTGATAATTGCGGCACTGCATGCCGACGTTCGACCTCTCGGCCGTCTCGATGGACCGGATGAACATGCCTACCATCATCTTGGCGTAGGTCCGCATGGTGTTCATGCGCCCGCGGAATCCCAAACGGCATTGGGCGGCCAAATGCATCCGTCCCGCCTCGTCCAGAAGCATGAAGGAGTAGCGGTAGACAAGGACCATTAGCTCGGCGAACTCCTTGGGCACCCTCAGCCGTACAAGCATATCGGCGAAGTGCGGTATGGGGGTGGATGTGGAGAAGAACAGCATTACGCTGATGCCAGCCAGAGCCCGTAGGGTGATCAGGGTCGCGGTGGACAGGCCAGCATCTGTGAAGGCCAACTTGAACAGAAGCAGGTCCCATGTCCAGACCGTGGTCCCGGGCGTGGCCAGAGCTATAACGAGACCGCTGATCAGAATTATACCCAGCCCTTCCAATATGATCAGGCCGATGACCTTGGGGAAGCGGAAGCGGACCGAATAGCCCAAAAGCAGAACACCAATGATCAGCACCACAAGTGGGACCATTAGGGTGCTTGCTGTGAGGGAAGCCACCAACAACGCCAGGACAAAGAGGAACTTTCCGGAAGGCGACCATTTCAAAGCGGAGGAGCGGTAAGCAAGCTCGTCAAGCTCGAACATGTCAGCCCTCCCGTCTTTCCTTTTTAACCTTATTAGATCCCAGGAAATATCCTATGATCAAGGCTCCGATGGCCGCCTGAAGGGTGAAGAACAGCGTCTCCAGCTCGCCTGAAGGCTCCCAAATGTTCTCGAGCCATGGTTCGTAATCCGGGTTGACATCACCACCTGCGTCGTCCGTCCCGGAAAAATCGGAGTCGGGGTTCAGTGCGACAGCCGAGATGAGAATTACAGCCATTGCCAGGAATCCCAACAGATAATAGTTGCGCCGTTTCATAGACGGCCCCCTTTGGGAAAGACCTTTTCCGTCAGGTCCGGACGCGCTCTCTCCAGGTAGTCGATGAAGATCATGAACAATATGCCCTCTACGATAGCTAGCGGGACCTGGGTGACTGCGAATATGGCTATGTAATCGATGAAGAATGTAATGAAATTGCCATTATCCAGACCGAAGTTCAGGGCCAGCTGCACCGCCGTGACCGTGTAGGTCACCATAACGGCCAGGAAGGCGGTGAAGAATACCTTGACCGGTGTGCAAACCTTGGCCTTGGTCATGGCCTTGAAGACTATGTAGGCAACGAACGGTCCGGCCACTCCCATGGAGAACACGTTGGCGCCCATGGTCGTGAAGCCTCCATGCGCCAACAGCAGCGCCTGGAAGATGAGGACGATTAACGACATAACCGAAGTGACACCCACACCGAAGAACATGGTTGAGAAGCCGGTGCCTGTGGGGTGAGAGGACGATCCAGTGACTGAAGGAAGCTTGAAGGAGGATAAGACGAAGATGAAGGCGCCGGAAAGGGCTAGCATCGTCTTTTTCGCCGGATCCTCCCTCATGATTCGGCGTATGCAGAAAAAGCCGTACACGATGAAAGGCGCGGCGACTAATATCCACACCAAGGCCCAGAGCGGGTCCAGGTAACCTTCCATTATATGCATCGGGAAGCACACTCCTTACATACGCCTTTCAACCGCAGCTCATAGCCGTCGAGGGTGAGACCGGTCTCCTTGGCCACCTGATGCAGCGACAGGTCGAATGGCACGCTGTACAGGCGGCCGCACACTCGACATTCCAGATGGGTGTTTGAATAAGGGTGAGGGTAGAAGCATTGCACCGTTCCCACCTTCGATTCTGAAATGAGACCGGAAACGACCAGACGGTTGAGGTTCCGGTACACCGTTCCAAGGCTTATCCTGGGCATCTGCTTCCTTGCCAGCCCGTACACCTGGTCCGCGGTTATCGGGGACTTGCCGTCGTAGACAATGTCAAGGACGACCTTCATCTGCTTCGTCCAGCGGGTGGGGTACGAATTCATAATAGTAATCATTACTACTTTATGGAGATATAAAACGCTTCGCCTTCTCTAGGAAAAAATATCACCAAGCTTTGCGTTAGGTGAACAATACTTCGATGCACGCGGGGAACTCCCGCCCATGGAAGAAAAGATTAAATAGGCACGGGGTGCGAGTTGGAATTCGACGAGTACGTCATCGACCTGAATGCGAATTGCCCTTGCGGCTGCATGGAGGGTGACCGCTTCCACAACATCTACCGCTTCCCGAACGATTACGGGGCGTCGGTGGTGTCCAGTCCCAAGAACGATGTGAAGAACAAAGGAGGATACCGTATGATGCTCATCTATTACGATTCCCCCGCCCCGGAGCACATGTGGACCCTGGACGACGAGAACCCCCTCGGAGATTCCATCATCGACTGCAAGGACTGGGACGAGGTCCTGGGATACCTGAGACGGCTATTCGCGCTGCCCAAGAGGAGCTGATCGCCCATGGAGGATGGAAAGGGACGCCTGGCTATAATCGCCTGCGAGATACTGAAGCCCGAACTGGAGAAGCTCACCGAGGGCTGGGAAGACGTGGTGCACAAGGACTACCTGGAGTTCGCCCTGCATATCGACGCCGAGAAGCTGAAGGCCACGGTACAGGACAAGGTGAACGCTCTGGAAGGCCAGGTGGACGCGGTGTTCCTGGGATATGCCGTTTGCCAGTCCCTGTCCGGAATAGTCAACCACCTCAAGTTGCCCACGGTCATGCTGGAAGGGGACGATTGCATCGCGGCGATACTGGGACCGGTGGAATACGCCAGGCAGAAGAGCCTTTGCGGAGGGACCTGGTTCAACACCCCCGGCTGGGCGTTGCGCGGGATCGATGGAGCGGTGAAGGAACTGCACCTAGACGCCCTGGTGGACCAGGGATACGAACCGAAGTACTTCCTGGACATGCTGTTCGAGAACTACGAGCTGTGCGTTTACGTGGACACTGACGTTGGTGACGCGGAGCATTATGAGGGCCTGTCGCGCAAGTTCGCTGACGAGCTCGGCCTGCGCCACGAGAACCGTCCCTGCGGCACCAAGAACCTGTCCAGGTTCCTGAACCGGGCCAGGGAGCTGGCCCGGACCTCGGCGGAGAAGGCTCAATAATCCTTTTGAACCAGTAAGCCGTTCCTGGCCCCTGGAAACGATGAACGATGACTTCAAGGTCACCCCCTGGGAGGTAACCGGGGAGATCGATTACGATCAGCTCATAACCCGCTTCGGGACCAAGAAGATGGACCAGGAGCTAATAGACCGTTTAGCCGGTTACGGCGAACTGCATCCAATGCTCCGTCGGGGCGTGGTGTACTCGCACCGGGACTTCGACTGGCTTCTGGACCAGTACGACAAGGGCAATCGGTTCTTCCTTTACACGGGAAGAGGACCGTCCGGCGGAACGCACCTCGGCCACCTCATGCCCTGGATGTTCAACCGCTACCTGCAGGACCTGTTCAAGGTCAACATGTACTTCCAGCTCACCGACGACGAGAAGTACCTCTTCAACGAGAACCTCAGCCTGGAGGATACGAAGAAGGCCGCTTACGAGAACGTCCTGGACTTCATCGCCCTCGGTTTCGAACCGGAGAACACCAAGGTGATCCTGGACACCAAGGACATCAAGCTCCTTTATCCATTGGCGCTCAAGGTCGCTAAACGCGTCACCTTCTCCACGGCCAAGGCCGTTTTCGGTTTCGAGAACAGTCACAACATCGGGAGCATATTCTACACCAGCATCCAGGCCGCCCCCTGCTTCATAGAGGACGCCTTGTACGGAAGGAAGACGCCCTGCCTCATCCCCTGCGGCATCGACCAGGACGCCCACTTCCGTGTCGCTCGGGACGTCGCGCCGTTGCTGGGTTATCCGAAACCCGCGCTCATCTACAACAAGATGTTCCCCGGGCTCACCGGAACGGACAAGATGTCCTCCTCCCAGCCGCAGACCACGATTTTCACCACTGACAAGCCTAAAGAGGTCAAGAAGAAGATCGGCAACGCCTTCACCGGCGGGCAGGTTTCCGTCGACGAGCAGCGCAAGCTCGGCGGCCGTCCCGAGATCTGCTCGGTCTTCAAGTACCAGTACTACCTCTTCGAGAAGGACGACAAGGCCCTGGACGATCTTACGGAAAGGTGCCGCAAGGGGGAGATTCTGTGCGGAGAGTGCAAGCAGCTGCTGACCCAGAGGATAAACGAGTTCCTAGAGGAACATCAGAGGAAGAGGGAGGCGGCCAAGGAGCGCCTCCACGAGTTCCTGCTCCCCGACACCTGCTGACCCCCATCGGAAGGGTCATATCGGTCGACGGGGACGTTTCGGAGATCGAGGTCTTCCCGGAGTATTCCGAAGGGCTCTACCGTATCGAGCTCCTTAAGGAGCTGGACATCCTGTTCATCTTCGACCGCAGCGAGAGGTATGACCTCCAGGTCCATCCGAAAGGAGATGAGTCCATACCTCTGGCCGGGTTATTCGGAACGCGCAGCCCTCGCCGGCCCAGCCCCGTCGGTCTCACCAGGGTCACTCTGCTGGAGAGGAATGGCAACGTCCTTAAGGTCAAAGGGCTGGACGCCTTCGTGGACACCCCGGTGGCGGACATCAAGGGAGTAATGGGAAAAGGATTCTCCTGGGACCCGGAGGAGATGAGGAAGATGGCCCGCCGAACCTCCGTTCGACGAGCCCATAAGTAACTTATATCGATGACCAAATCTCCCAGCACATGAACGCCACCGAGGTGTTGGAAGGTCTCAGCCATTCCGAGAAGAAGGTCCTGGTGGCCCTGCATAAGCTAGAGGGCAGGGCATCGCCGGAAAAGGTCTTCGAGGCGGGAGACTTCCAGCAGCTGGTGGAAGTGATGAACGCCTCTTCCTGGCTTCAGTCCAAGGGAGCGGTGGAAATTGATGAGAGCGCCCGCAAGGCCTACGCTCTCCGGGACCGCTCATTGTTGGAGAAGGGCGTGCCAGAAAGAAGGGCTCTCGTTCTCATAGGGGAAAAGGGCGGCTCGCTGGGCGTCAAGGACCTGGAGGCGGCCATGGGGAAGGAGGAATCCTCTATGGCCATCGGCTGGCTGATGAAGAAGCGGCTGGCCCGCCTGGACAAGTCCGGGGCGGAGCCGATGCTGCACTTGAGCGAGGAAGGCCGCAACGGTCTGGGCGTGGAGATGCCGGACGAGGCCCTGCTGAAGAGGATGGGCGACGGAGACATCTTCGAGGACCAGGCGGACAAGGCCGCCCTGGAACTGCTGAAAGCAAGGAAGGGAGTGCTGCAGGACAAGCTGGTGGTTTCCAGGGTCCTGCGCCTCAGCCGCCTGGGGCAGGAGATCGTGGCCCAGGGTGTGGAGATCACCGACGAGGTGGCCCAGCTGACGCCTGAGCTTTTGCAGACCGGCAAGTGGAAAGGAGCCTCCTTCCGCAAGTACGACATCCGGACCTTCGCTCCATGCCAATACCCTTCCAAGAAACATCCCATCACCAGGATAGCGGACGAAGTGCGCCGCATATTCATCGAGATGGGTTTCAATGAGATAGACGACGAGTACGTGCAGCCGGCGTTCTGGAACATGGACGCCCTGTTCACCCCGCAGGACCATCCAGCCCGCGACCTGCAGGACACCTTCTACCTGAAAAACCCTTGTAGGCTCCCTCTGGATGACGAGGATATCGTCCAGAAGGTCAAGGCGGTCCATGAGAACGGCGGGGACACCGGGTCGCTAGGCTGGCGCTACGCCTGGAGCCGCGAGGAGGCCGAGAGGGCTTTGCTTCGCACGCATACCACGGTCAACACCATCAGGTATCTGGCCAAGCATCCCGACCCGCCGGCCAAGGTCTTCTGCATCTCCCGCATATTCCGCAACGAGAGCATCGACATGACCCACCTCCCGGAGTTCCAGCAGATCGAGGGGATCATCATGGAGGAGGGGGCGAGCTTCGACATGCTGGTCAGCACGCTCAAGGACTTCTATCACCGCATGGGATTTGATAAGGTCCGGGTCAGACCGGGACCGTTCCCGTACACCGAGCCCTCGCTGGAGGTGGACATCTACTACAACGGCTCCTGGATGGAGCTGGGCGGAGCGGGCGTCTTCCGGCCGGAGGTCACCGGACCTCTGGGCATAAAGCACCCGGTGCTGGCCTGGGGTTTGGGCTTCGAGAGGCTGGCCATGCTGAAGTGGAACCTCAAGGACATCCGTGAGCTGTACGTCACGGACCTGGACATGCTCAGGCAAAGCCCTATCTTTTAATGGCCTTGCGGGAGTACTCGCGGGCCTTGTCCTCCATCCCCAGCTTCTCGTAGCAGGATGACATGGCCTTGTAGATCTCGCGCTTGTCGCCCGGCCTGGCCAGCCCTAGGGCCTTGCTGAAGTTGGCCACGGCCTCCTGCGAACGGTTTATTGAGGCCAACACCTGACCTTTGCGGTAGTAGACCTCTTCCAGCATGTCCGGGTCCTCTATGCCGCCCCGGCGGCCGATGGACTCGATCAATTGCAACGCCTCGTCCTTTCTGCCAAGGAGACCATAGCATTGGGCTATGTCGCAATCTAGGAGCGGAGATGGTTTTGTTCTCTTTACTTCAAGCAGGTCGTCCAAGGCCGCCTGGGCCTTGCCTTCCATCAATAGCGTCCGGCCCTTGAGCTCCAGGCCGTCGACGGTTTCCGCCGGATCGCCGGTCAGCAACATCTCCTGAGCCACCTGATGGCCGAACTTGAGATCGGAATTGCGAAGCGCCACCTGCCCCTTGATCCTTCGAACCTCTTTGGCGTAGCGCGGCAACACGTCCCCTATTCCCTTGAGCGACTCCAGAAGCTCCGGACCAGCGGAGCGGGCCATCTGCCAGCCCCTGGTGGACAGCAACATCTGCGCCTCCATTGTCCGATTGGCCTGCAACAGGTGGTGCAGCCTCTCCACGTAATCGCCTTCCTTGAGCCAGTAGTCGGCGGCAAAGCTATGAGCCCCTCGCAAAGCGTTCTTATCCAGCAGAGCGGGGATCGATGCACGGAGGGGTTCCGGCAGTTCGGCCATCCCCTCCTTGTCCTCCGGGAGCAGGCTGACGGTGGTCTGGGGCAGAGCGGACCTTTTGAAGGGCTTGCGGAACACCGCGGCCTTGGCTATGAGCGATCGAGAGTCAGAGTTCAGCTGCACCCACAGGTCCTCTCCCTTGCACTTCTTTAGGTCCAGGAGAGGGGATATCTCGATACCCTGGCGGCTGGCGAAGTCCTTGAGGTTCATGGCCTTGGACTCTCCCGACTCGCTCAGGAAGTACACCTTGCGTTTCACCGGACCGGCCCTGATATGAGCGATGCGTTCGGTCACCGTCCCCGCCTCCTTGAGCTTCTTAAGCTCGATGGCGGCGTGGGCGCGGGAGATTCGCAATGCCTCACCAATGCCGTCCTGGCTCACCTCGAACGGAGCGTCAAAATCGTTCGAATGCTTAGAATACTGGGCCAGATGCAGCACGATCCTTTCCCCTACCGTGATGGGCGTAGCCATATCAATCCGGACATCGAAGGGTTCGGGACATTAAACTGAATACGGTTACATGTAGCGTTTTTGATAATCAGAAGAAGCCACCCACGCAATTTCCGCAACCGTAATATTCCCTGAGCTTCTTGGCGGTTCCATGCGTCTGTTAGTGGCGAGCATTCCCGATCCGGCGAGCGTCAACCTTCGTGACCGCCTCCTGGAAGCGGCCGGTTGGTCGGAGGAAGGACTGTACCAAGGACGCCCGTACCACCGGCTCCGCGACATGCTGATGGTCTCCATCGACCAGCTGCACCTGCATCTCGATCACGTCGACCAGACGGTCGGGCGTGCTCTCGGGATAGATGCTGATGAGGTGGTGTTCCTCTCCAAGCACCGGGCAGCTTCGGGAAAACCGACGCTGACCATGCATCCCATCGGCAACTTCGGCAAGGCCGATTTCGGCGGCAAGGAAGGTACGCTGGTTCCCGCCTCCCCTTCATTCCTCAGTGGACTGCTCAGGGCCCTTTCATCGAGCGCCAAGGGGCTGCCCTTCGAGGTCTCCTACGAGGTCACCCATCACGGACCGTTCCTTGATGTACCGACAACTTACGTGGAGATAGGAAGCGACGAGACCAGATGGGGTAACGTCGACGCCGCACGGGCCATGTCGGAGGCGCTGCTGAACTGGGTCCCGGCCGACGGCCCTATCGTGGTCGGTATCGGCGGGGGACATTACGCCCCGCGCTTCACCGAGGTCACCCTGGCCAAGAAGGTCCGCTTCGGCCATATGGTGGCCAAGCACGTTCTGGACGGCAGAACGGACGGTGAGGTCCTGGATTCAGTGGGAAAGGCCATGACCGCCTCGGGGACCAGGTCCGCCTACGTGCACAAGAAGTCATTCTCCCGACCCGAAGCAAGGCGCCTCAGCGAACTGCTGGAAGGGGCGGGATACGAAGTACTGGAGGGAAGCGACCTGGATGACCTTCAGAGCCTGCCGCGTCCCCTCTCATCCGACAACAGCGCGTAGCCGCAGCCGGGACAGGCTTTCCAGCCTGGTCTGAGCTCCTCGCCGCAGGAAGGACAGGTGGGCGCCTTCACGGAGCTTTCCGGAGGCTTCCATTCCTTTCTTCCGGATGGCTCACCGCTTCTTTCCGCCAGAGCGTTGAACCCGGTGGTCGAGGGTTTCCGGCGATGCCCGGACATAAGGTGGATCAGCATGGCCCCGGCCATGAGCAATATGGCGCCGACCACGTCGGTGAAAGCTCCAGCCCCGTACAGGGAGTCCGATCCCTGGTAGTCCCTTCGGACCATCAGGAACGTGGCTATGACCAGCAGGGCGCCGGCCATGGAGATCAAGGCCTGCAGCAGCGGAAGCCGGTTCAGCGGCTTATGGGAAACGAACACCTTGACCAATATGAGAGAGGTGAGCACCACCAGCAGTCCTCCGACCGCCGAGGCCGCCGGGAGCACCGCGTAGACGGTGTCCAGATCGAGAAGGTCCAGGGACATGAGAGGTTCGTCCTCGAACGTCACCCAGGGAAGCAGAGCGGAGACCAGCATGAGGATGCCGCCGATGATGGTGAACATTCCCCCGGCCAGGATGGCGTCGTGCTGGACCTGGGGCATCTGGGATTGGGGTTTGGAGCGAGAGGGAGATGCTGGAGCTTTCTTCTCCGCCTTCTTGGGAGGGCGCTTCCCCTTGCCTTCCTTAGCCCCTTCCTTGGAGAACAGGCTAATCTGAAACCACCGTCCCTTTGATGGGCTTGCCCTCGATGGCCGCCCTCATCTCGTTGAGGTCTCGTCCATCCACGATGCAGATGTCGATGTGGCTGTCCCGGGCGACCTGCGCCCCCAACCTATCGAAAACGTTGGACGGCCCGGCGCCATGCATCCCGACGTTCACCAGTTCGTACAGCTGCTGATGAGTTATCTTTGACAAACGTTCCGCGTCAGGGTACTTGCGGGGGTCGGCGGTGTACGCCGCATCGACCGACGTCCCGTTGATGATGCGGGTCGCCTTGACCTCCTTGGCCAGCATGGCTGAAACGGCATCAGTGGTATGCCCCGGAACCGTACCACCCATCACCACCACCCTCCCCTTCTTCTCCAGGCGGTGCGCCTCCAGGATGTCCTCGGGCACCTTCCCTACGAACTTTTCGCCGAGCGAGTAGGCCACCAGGGTGGCGTTTATGCGCGTCGAGAGTATCCCCATCTCATCCAGGTCGTACTCTGGCAACCCCAGGTTCCTCCCGACCTTGATGTAGTACCGGGCGATCTTCCCGCCTCCGCAGACCAGGTAGATCTGATAACGGTCGCAGAGGGATGATATCATCTCGGAAAATCGCTTCAGAAACGCGTCATCGTTATCATCTGGCACGATGACAGATCCGCCGAGTGAGACCACGACCTTGTCCATTTGCATACCAACAGATATAAGTGTGAACCGTTTTCACCTAAAAAAAGGATAGGTCGTTGGATTATGGAAGGAATAACCGGCGAGACCCTCTCCGATCGTCAGAAGTACGATTTCAGAAGGTCCCTGGAGGAGATAAGGAACTTGAAGGGCCGAGGAACTGAGCTCATATCAGTTTACGTGCCCCCTACCAAGCAGATCTCCGATGTCGCCGCCTATCTTCGCGAGGAGTTCTCCCAGTCCTCCAACATCAAGTCCGCAGGCACCCGCAAGAACGTGCAGGGGGCGATATCTTCGATCCTGGCCCGCCTGAAGTACTTCAAGAACGCTCCCGCGAACGGCGTCATCTTCTTCGTGGGGGAGATCTCCGCCACTGGAGACCAGACCAGGATGGTCCAGTATGTGCTGGAGCCACCGGACCCCATCACCACCTTCCTTTACCGTTGCGACTCCGACTTCTACCTGGAGCCATTGGAGGGCATGCTGCTGGACAAGAAGGTCTACGGCCTGGTGGTCATAGACCGCAGCGAGGCCACCGTCGGCATTCTGCGCGGAAAAGCCATTCACGTAATCCGCAACTTAGATTCCCTGGTGCCGTCCAAGCACCGAATGGGAGGACAGTCGGCGCAGCGTTTCGAGCGCCTCATCGAGATCTCCGCCAACGAGTATTACAAGAAGGTCAGCGACATAATGACCGAATCGTTCCTTAACCTGGATGGACTGCAGGGCATCCTCGTCGGCGGACCAGGGCCTTCTAAGGAGTTCTTCATCAAAGAGGGCTACCTCCATCACGAACTGGCGAAGAAGGTGGTCGACACCTTCGATATCGGTTACACGGACGAGTACGGCCTGAAGGAGCTGGTGGAGAAGGCCAAGGACAAGCTGTACGACCTGGACCTGATGAGGGAGAAGCGCCTCTTCCAGCAGTTCCTGAACGAGATACGCCAGTCTGACGGCCTGTCCGTCTACGGCGAGGACCAGATACGGAACGCCATATTGATCGGGGCGGTGGACGTACTGCTGGTGTCGGAAGGTCTACGCAAGCGAAGGGTCACCCTGGATTGCCCTCAGTGCGGTATCTTGGAGCTTACGGTCGACAAGGGTCCGGACGGAACGAGCATGACCTGCCCTAAGTGCGGAACGGTCGGCACGGTCACCAAGGACGTGGACCTGGTGGACGATCTGTTCGACCAGGCCGGCCTCATGGGCACCAGGGTCGAGCTCATCTCCCCTGAGTCAGAAGAGGGAGAGATGCTCTTGAAGGCGTTCGGCGGCATAGCCGGACTTCTAAGGTTCAGCATAGGTGGGTAAATGGACGCCCTGGGTCATTTCGAGAAGCATATCATTTCCAAGTTAACCGCGGAGCTCGGCAAGATGGGATTCACCGGCGAGGTGGTCCTGGAGAGGCCGGACCATGAGATGGCCGATCTGGCATTGCCGTGCTTCCAGTTCGCCAAGCAGTTGCGCAAGGCTCCGCCGATGATCGCTCAGGAACTTAGCGCCCTGATCACAGCGGACGATCAGATCGGGAAGGTCTGGGCGGACAAGGGCTACATCAATTTCCGGATCAACGAAACGCTGCTGAGCGAACTAGTGATCCGTGACGCATTGCAGCGCCAGGAGGAGTTCGGAAAAGGCGATCCTAGACCGGGCAAGGTGCTGCTGGAGCACACCTCGGTGAACCCCACCGGACCTATACACGTCGGTCGAGCGAGGAATCCGTTGATCGGAGATACTCTGGCCCGGTGCCTGAAAATGTGCGGACATGATGTCAGCACGGAGTATTACGTGAACGACGTCGGTAAACAGGTAGTGCTGCTCACCTGGGCCCTGGCGCATCTCACGGAGAAGGATGTTCCTCCTTCGGACCGGGACAAGAACGACCACCGCCTGGTAGGATATTACCAGACGGCAAACAAGATGATGGAGTCGTCGGCGGAGGTAGCCAACGACGTGGCGGTCATGACCCAGAGGTTCGAGGCGGGAGATCCGGACGTCATCGCTCAAGTTCGCCGCACGGTCGATCTCATGCTCGAGGGGATAAAGGAGAGCCTGGGGGCGATAGGCGTCTTCCTGGAGCGTTACACTTACGAATCACAGTTCATTCTGGACGGGTCGGCGCGCGAGGTGGTCGACAAGCTAAAGGCGTCCAGCTACGCCGAGATGGACGACGGCGCTTACTACCTCAATCTGGAAGAGTTCGGCGTGCATGGGCGCGACACCCGCTTCTTCTTCACCCGCAAGGACGGCACGACGCTGTACACCACTCGAGACCTTGCGTATCACATGGACAAGTTCAAGCGGGCCGATGAGCTGATGAACATCCTGGGCGAGGACCAGAAGCTGGGACAGAAGCAGCTGGCCTCGGCGCTCAAGATACTCGGCCTCGACCGTTCCCCGGAGTGCATCTACTACTCCTTCGTCTCCCTCCCGGAGGGCAGGATGTCCACCAGGAAGGGCGTGGTGGTCTACCTGGACGACCTGCTGGAGGAGGCGGTGGAACGCGCTTACCGGGAGGTGAGCACGCGCCGCCCAGAGCTGGGAGAGGAGAAGAAGCGCGGCATCGCCGAGGACATCGGTGTCGGTGCTGTGCGTTACAACATCATTCGCGTGCAGGCGGAGAAGCAGCTCATATTCAAGTGGGAGGAGGCTTTGAACTTCGAGGGCAACAGCGCTCCCTTCGTTCAGTACGCTCACGCCCGTTGCTGCTCCATACTTCGTAAGACGGGAGATTTTAATAAAAGCGCCGACGTATCGGTTCTGACAGACCCTTACGAGCGTAAGCTCGTGTGGATACTGGCGCAGTTCCCGGAAGTGGTTCGGCAGGCGGGGGACAAACGCCGCATAAACATGCTCCCCACCTACGGTCACGAGCTGGCCTCGGCCCTGAACCAGTTCTACGGCTCGGTTCCGGTGCTCCGGTCGGAGCATCAGGACGCCAGGCTATGCCTGGTGGAAGCGGCCCGCTGGGCGCTGCGAAACACCTTGGTGACCATGGGAATAGCGGCTCCGGAGGAGATGTAATGGTGGACTTAAGGAAGCTCAAGGACGACGACAAACCGCAAGTGAGGACGCTGGAGCTATTCTGCATCCGGGAATACCTGGAAGGGTCCCTGCAGAAGAGCTGGGACGATCTGCCGGCTGAGCTCATGGAACAGTTGGGCGCCTCCACCAAGGACTCCTACGAGTACTATCGCGAGGCCGGAATGAGCTACGTGGCCCTGGAAAAGGGCCAGGTCGTGGGGTTCCTGTTCGCCCAGATCATCCAGCACGTCAACAACATCGAGAAGGTGCTTTGGATCGAGAACATCGGAGTGCACCCGGACCACCGCCGCAAGGGAGTTGGACTGAAGCTGCTTCGCCGCGCTTCTCTGGACGCCAAGAAGAAAGGCGCCAAGGCGGTGCAGAGCGTCGTGATGCCGGACGCCAAGGACGCGGTCATGCTGCACAAGAAGGTCGGCTTCTTCATCGACGGCAGGAAGTTCGCCTTCCTGGACCTGGAAAACTTTCAGTGATCAGAACTGGAGGATGAATTCCTCCTTTCCGTATTTTTCTTCTATTAGCGCTTTGACCCTTCCTTTCTCCCTTTCGTTCACCGGTATGCACACCGCCCTCTGTTCCAGCTCCTCAGAGAACGCCTGGACCAGTGCGTCCTTGACAAGGTTCATGTCCGGAGCGCTTCCGAGCTCATCGCGTAGGCAGGTCATCTGATCCCTGGTACGGGAATGCCCGTTCGGTCTCGGACGGAGAACGCGCATCATGCGGTCCAGGTCGGTGTCGACCAGAAGCGTGCCGTGCACCATCAGCATACCTTTTTTCCGGGTCTGGGCGCTGCCGGATATCTTCCTGCCGTTGACGATTATGTCATTGGGAGGCTTGTGCTCCGCCTGCACGCCTAGCGAACGCAGGGCGTTGACGATGACCCCGCAGGTAAGGGCGTAAGCGTCCTCCGGCTTGGGTATGGCGCCTTGATCGACCGTAAGAGAGAATATCAGCTGCCCCTGATCGGTGAATATCGTGCTCCCGCCTGACATACGGCGCACCAGGAAGACCCTTTCATCCAGAAGCGCCTGCTGATCGACCGCCGCCTCCAACTTCTCGAAGTATCCCAGCGATACCGTCGGTCTATCGCGTACGTAAAGGTGCAGGGTAGGCGGCATCAGCCCCTTGGAGCAGGACTCCAGTATCGCTTCCTCGAGCGCTACTGAATAAAGAGGATGACATAGTCCGGAGTCGATAAGACGCAGCATTATAAAAAATAAAAAGAAAAGGGATGGTAAAAGGTTTTGCCTACTTCTTCTTGGTCGGCGGGGCGGCTTCCTTCCTCTTGCCGGACATCATGGGCAGCTTCTTCCTGAACAGGAAGAGGACCACCACTACGATGATGACGGCGAAGATGCCACCGTAGAGCAACCAGGACTTCCAGGCAGCTTCCTCCACGGTCAGGGACTTGGTGGCGGAGTTGTCGGTCATCTTGGAGGTGACCTCATCGTTGGCGCTGACGTTGACCTGCAAGGTATAGTCGCCCTTGGAATCAAAGGCGTACTTGAACCTCAGCTGGCCGGTCTCTCCGACCTGAAGCTCGTCATCCTCGGTGTCGTTGACCAGCAGGACGCCCACATCGGTGAGCAGCTTCCTGGTTCCGTCAAGGTTCACCTTGTACAGCTGGCCGTATATGCCCTTGGCCTCGGCGGTGCCCACGTTGGTCACGTTGACGTAGATGTATCCATCCTCGCCCTCGGTGAACTTGGTGGGATCGAAGGTCACGGCGCCGATGCGGAGGTCCGGACGGGCCGAGGACTCGATCTTCAGGCTGTAGGTGGTGTTGGCCACGTTACCGGCGTTGTCGGTCAGGGTCAGCTTGACGGTGAACGTCTTTATGGCCTGGTAGACGTGGGTCGGGGAGGCCAGGGTGCTGTTGGTTCCGTCGCCGAAGTCCCAGAAGTATCCGTCGCTAGCAATGCCACTGGCATCACTAGATGCCGAAGCGTCGAAGGTCAGGGTCTGGTTCTCCTTGGCGCTGGTGACCACGGTGCCGTTCAGCTTTACGGAGAACTTCACGGTGGGCTTCACGGTGTCCTTCACGGTGACGGTGACCGCCTTGCTGGAGGTGTGGTTGGCCACGTCGGTCACGTTAAGGTACATGATGAACACGCCGGCATTGGCATAGGTCTTGGTCACGGTCTGGTTCTCACCCATCAGAACGGTGGTGGTGTTCCCGTCGCCCCATACCCACTTGTAGCTGGCGATGAGACCGGCCTCGGTCTCGTTCAGCATGTCGGCGGAATCAGCGCTGTTGAAGGTGTACGCCTTGTTCTGATCGACGTTCAGGGTCGCTCCGAGAGCGGTAACGTTGAACTTGGCGGCCACGGTCGGGTCGACGCCATCCACCTTCACGTCGAAGGACTTGTAGGCGACCAAACCAGCCTGGTCGGTCACGGTCAGGTTGACGGTGTACATCTCCGCGTCTGCGTAGGTGTGGTTGGCGGTGACGGTGCTCACGGTGGTGCTGTTGCCGTCGCCGAAGTCCCAGGTGTAGCTCAACGGGTTACCGTTGGGGTCGCTGGAGCCGGCGGCGGTGAAGTTCACGGTGACGTTCTGAGCTACGATGTAGTGCAGGAAGGTCGAGCCGTTCATCACCTTGTAGGCGTCGACGCCGGTGACTATTGCGGCGGCGGCTGTCGGGGCCACGGACTTCTGGATGGTCAGGGTGGCGGATCCTGCGACGGACCCGGCCTTGACCACGGCGGTGGTGTAGCCGGACACGGCGATGGTGCTGCTGGTCGTCACATTGCTGACCATCTCGTACTTGTCAGTGCCGCTGGGGAACGCCAGTTCGTAGGTGTATCCCATGGCGGAAGTGGCGGCCTTGGTCGTTACCTTGGCCGAGTAGCTGGCCTGAGCGTTGGTTATGGCTGCGGCGGACTCGTAGTTCGCGACCATTACCATCTGGAAGTCGTCGGTGCTGGTCACCGCGGCGGCCAGCCCAGTGCTGGTAACGGTCGGGGCGGCGTCCTCGGAGATGAACATCTGAGAGGATACGGTCATCATATTCTCGGTGGTGACGTCCAGGGGTCCGTAGGACTCCATGAGGTCGTTGAAGGCGATAACTTCGGCCGCATCAACGATACCGTTACCGTTACCGAGAGCGAGGTCGATCTGCATCCTTATGCTGGGCAGGTAGGAGTAGGCCAGTCCGGGGACGGTATAGTCGTAGTCCAGGTTCAGGGTCTTGGTCTGCACTGCGCTATTCCACTCGTCCGCAGCGAAGGCGAATGAGCTGTTCTCGTCCTGCAGGTTCTGGGCAGCTAGGTCGATGGTCACGGTCGCCACGGTGGAGACGGTGACATTGGAGACCTCGCCGAGAGCGTTGTTAGCATCCACTACCATGTAGAAGTCGCCCGGGTAGGCGTCGAATTTGAAGTAGTTGGAGGTCAGAACGACCGGGTTGAGGATCTTGGCGTTCGGGGCAGAGAGCGGAGCGCTCTTGTACACCATGTAAACCTTCACGCCGCTGGCGGCCGCTCCGTTGACGGTCACGAACCCATCGTATGGGACCGAGGCGTTGAGGGAGACGTTCAGGGTCATGTCGGTCAGGGCGTTGATCGCGACCTGCTTGGTCACGTAGTTCGCCTTGCTGATGACCGCTATGTAGTCAGCGGAGGTGACGTTGAGCGCCACGATGCCGGAGACGTTGGTGGACCCAGAGGTCATGGTCTGCAGGTCGCCCAGGTGGTTGTACTTGACGGTGACCAGGGCACCGCTAAGAGCGGTGCTTCCGGAGGTCACGTTGAAGGTCAGCGTGGTGTCTGGGGTCCCCTTTTGGACCATGATGACGTACCCCAGGTTTACGTTTGTAAGACCATCGAAGCGTATGACCGCGTCATAGGTGTAATCATAGTGGCCGGCGGCGGATACCTTCAGGCGGTAATACCCGGGAGCGGGAGTGAATTCCAGCAGCCCGGCGCTGTCCGAGGTATCGGCGTAAGAGGTGGCCTTTCGCACTTCAGTGAGGGAGGCGATAGCTCCACTAATCGTGCCATTGTCATCCTTCACATTGATCGATAGAGTGTTGCCGGTGGCGGCGCTGACATTAGCTGGCATGACCGCCAAGAGCGGCATGGCCAAGAGCATCAGGACCATCAATCCGGTCGCTAGCTTCCATGTTTTATTCGATTGCATTATTTCCCTCCCTCACGATAGGCGCACCTATAGTGCTGACTGAGTCTCGGGTTATCTCGGAATAGTATTGCTCTTTATAAAGGTTATCCAAACGAAAAAACAATACTGGCCACTATGATAAAAATGATAGAAAAGGGGTTTGCGAAGTATCGCTCAGGTCACGATCTCCGCTACGCGGTCTTGTTCAATGGCCCGTCTGACCTCCATGGCCAAGCGCCTACCGGTGCTGACGTTCTGGCGCCACAGGGAATTGGCGTACGGATGTCCGACCGACATATGCACGTTCGTGCCGCCTCCGATGCGTGGCGCGACGTCATAAATGAAGAACTTGAGGTCCTTGTCCACGCAGGTCTGCAGGCAGAACGGCCCGATCATGCCGGGAGCGAAGTGCTTCTCGGCGGCCTTGACGAACTTCTCCGCGAGCTCGAACGCCCCGTCCAACAGCGACTCGCGCATGGTGGATGAATTGTGCCCGCAGACGGTGTACTCGGGAATGCGCTGCTTGTCGTTCAACGCCAGCTGCTGCTCCGCCGGCAGCCGGACGAAACCGTCCAGGGACGACTCGAAGCGCCAGTCGATGCCTAGCAGCTCGATCCGGGAGCCCTTCTCCTCCAACGGGGAATAGAAGAAGTCCAGGTTGAACACCGGGCCGATGATGTACTCCTCCATGCGGGCGTCTCCCAGCGACTCTTCCTCGATGACCCCGTCGCGGATGAGCTTCTTGGCCTTCTCCCAATACTCCTCAGGAGTGGAGGCGGTGAAGAACCCCCGCTCCAGCTTCTTCTGCTTGTGGTGCAGTTTGACGATGGTCAGAGCGCTTATGTCCTCTGGCCTTTTCACTTTGCGCGGGGAGGGCATTCCAGCCTGCTCCAGAACCCAGTAGTAGTCCTTCTCGCCGCCGCGGTCCTCGCAGCGGAGCAGGTTGCGCGAACCGACCAGTGGAACAGAGAAATCGTTCTCCACCGAGTCTATGCCGCAGTAGGAGGTGAAGGAGCGGTTGGGAACGAAGAGCACGTTCTCCTTGAGCAAACGGTCGACCACCTGTTCGCTCGTAGCGTCCTTGAACTTCTTGAGCATCAACGTTTCGTCGACTATACCTCTTCTCAGCTTCCCGTCCTTCTCGCGGTAGGCCTTGAAGTACTTGGTGTAAGCGGAATCACGTCCCTCCTGGCACACGGCCAGGGTGCGGAATCCTTCCTCCACCGCGCCATCGCAGACGTCCAGCGCGGAGTGCGAGGCGAGCACCCCGATCTTAATCTTCTCCGGATCGTAAGCCTCCAGTTTGCCCAGGATGGTGTCCCTGTCGATCATGCAGCTCCCTCAGGAATAGTTAGGGAATGTCCCATAGAATATTAAGTTGTGCCAAATCAGACGGAAAGACCTAGCATGACTATGGCGGCCATGAGTGCCAGCGAACCTATGAAATCGATGGCTGACGACGTCACGGGAATGCTGTGGTCGTCCGGGTCTAGCGAGAACATGAAGGTGGTTACCGCCACGTAATAGGAGAGGAAGTTCAGCACGGTGACGGTCACCAGTCCGGCCACCAGGCCCAGGGTGATCATGATGAGCAGGCCGGGGGATGCCAGCCCCAGAGCGATGCAGACGAAGTGGGTGGCTATGCTGACGAAGGTGAACACCCACAGGGCGAAGATGTAGATGATGGCGAAGTTCTCGTAGCTGACCTTTCCCGGCACCTTGCCCGGAAGCATGATGCCCATGTGCAGGAGCGAGGACATGCGCGAGGTGAGTATTCCGCCCAGGGCATTGCAGTTCTGCAGGAAGAGCGGGATGAGCACCAGGAGCGCGGGGAACGCCACCAGGTGGCTGATCTGGTCCTCGATGGTGAGGCCGGCGCCCAGGTCCAGAAGGATGCATATGACGAGAACGGGAGAGCTCTGTACGAATATGCGCTTGGCCTCCTCGTCCCTCCGGTACAGAGCCTCGTAGATCAGGTATAAGGTGACAGCGAAGAACAGTACCATCATTATATCGTAGAACAAGTGCGCCAGGTCACCGTTCCAGTTCAGCACCAGGATGCCGGCCAGGAAGAGCATCGGTAACGTGACTATATCTCCGGCGGCGGTGAGAAGCGGCGCGCTTATGTTGTCTATGTCCCAGTTCCGCCGGAACCCTAGGTTGGCCACTACCACGTTCACCACCAACAGGACCAGCCCGGCCAGCACCCCGCCGAAAACGGAGATGAAGATGAACTGCTGCATGCTGATGCTGTTCACCCCCAGGGCGGAGGATACCACCTTGGCCAGGAAGCCCATTAGGAACGAGACGACCATGGTCAGGATGAGGGACGCCTCCATGTTCTGGCGCAGTATGCTTCCCTTGCGCAGGGACAGCTCGAACGTACCCACGTGCATGGACGTTCCCAGACGGCTCCCTAGCGCTCCGAAGATGTTGCCCCGCATCCCAATGGCCGCCGGGATCAGGATCATCAGTCCGGGGAGAAGCTCGAGCGTGTCGGTCATGAAACCGAGCGTAACTCCGGCCATGATATCGCCGAGCGACGAGATCAGGAGGGCGGTGAAACCCAGGGTGAAGACCGTTTTGTTATTGGAGAAGAAAGTCTTCACTGCACCGCTCATCCTAGCACCCGCTAGAGGTAGGATTTGACCCTATTAATATTAAGCCATCTGTGCGACCAGATGGTTACAAATGGAAATCTGGAGACCGTTTTTCCTCAGATTTCGCAACGATGATATATGGCTACTTTCATAAGGAAGGAACAGCGGGTTCGCCAGGCCCCATAAGGCTGGTGGTCCCGTGAGGCCAACTGAGATGTCACGAGCGATATCCTTGTACAACCCCCGCAATAGCTGGAGATCCATCGCCGTGACCCGGCGCAGGTGTTCTTTTTATGTATGACCTTGGAAGGGAGCAACGTCTGGACAAGTACGACCTGGCTCACGCCACGGTCAGGGAGATCCTCACCGAGATGAAGGACATCTCGGAGATAATGGTCGACCTGGCCTACGCATCAATCATGTTTGACAGCGAGGAGATAGCTGAGGAAGTAAAGAACCTCGAGGAGGACATGGAAGAGCTGAGCAAGAACATCCGCATCAAGGCCATGCTCTCCGCGCGCACCCACAAGGACGCTACGAAACTATCGTCCTTGCTGGAGGTGGCCGCCGCCTCCAGGCGCATATCGAACGCCGCCGGGGACATCGTCAAGCTCATGGAGTGCGAGGTGGACAAGCGGCCGTTCCTGACCTTCATCCTGAGGGAAGCCGAAGAGAAGATAAAACGCCTTGTCCTGGCCGACGTCTCGGACATGGTCGGGCGCCAGATAGGCGACCTGGGAGTGGAGTCGGAAACGGGAATGCGCATCATCGCCATCAAGCGCGGGAAACGCTGGATCTACGACCCGGAGGAAGAGACCAAGCTTAAGGCCGGGGACACCTTGATCGTGCGCGGCACCGACGACGGTTACGATATCTTACGTTCGTTCGCCAACGGCGACGAGAAATGGCCGGTGTACCCGGACGAAGAGGAGGAGGAAGACTGATGGACCAGCTGGACGAGATGCTGCTGGAGCTAAAGGACTCCTCCGAACTGATGATCGATCTGGCGTATTCGTCCTTGCTCTACAACAACAAGGAGATCGCCGAGGAGGTCATCCTGATGGAGGAGATGCTGGACGAACTGGCCAACGACATACAGCGCCAGGCCATCTCCCGGGTGATGCAGGACCGGGACGAGGGAAAGGCATTCACCGCTATCAAGCTGGCCGCGGCAGTGGAGGAGATATCGGACGCGGCGATGCAGATCGCCATGGTCACCATCCACGATGATGAACCGCATCCAGTCATCCGCTTGAGCATCAAGGACGCCGACACCACGATCACCTTGGCCGAGATCAAACCGGGCTCGGACCTGGTCGGGAAAGGACTGGGCAAGATGAGACTGGCCAGCCAGAGCGGTATGTGGGTAGTGGCTGTAAAAAGGGGGCGCAAGTACCTTTACGGACCGGACAAGAACGCCGTCCTGGAGGTCGGAGATGTGGTCATCTCCCGCGGACCGCCGGACGCCGAGAAGTACTTCCAGGACCTGTGCTCGGGCGAGGAACGTCTGGAAGAGCCGTAGGAGAAGGAGTAGCCCCGGGCAGATTCGAACTGCCGTCGCAGGATCCAGAATCCCGCATGATTGACCGCTACACTACGGGGCTGTGCGAAACGGTGGTAATTAATCCCTGGTCTTAACCTTTTCGCAGGAAGATGGTTCAGGCAGCCTTGATGACCGCCGATATCCGCTTATAAACATCGTCTATCGCGCCCATGCCGTCCACGGACTTGAGCACTCCCTTCTTGCGGTAGAACTCGGTCAACGGCGCGGTGCGCTCGGTGTAGGTGTTGAAGCGTTCCCGAACCACCTTCTCCGTGTCGTCGCTCCTCTGGTACAGCTCTCCGCCGCACTTGTCGCAGACGCCGTCCTTCTTCGGCTTGTTGAACTCCAGATGGAACACGGCATTGCAGGCGCGGCAGGACCTTCTCTCCGTGAGGCGCTTTATCAAGGCTTCCTGGTCCACCTCCAGATCGACGGCCATCTCCACTTTGAAGAACTCGTCCAAGGCCTTGGCCTGCTCCAGGGAGCGGGGGAACCCGTCCAGCAGCACGCCGCCCTTCAGGCCCTTCAGCTTCTCCCGGATGAGTCCGACCACCAGGTCGTCCGGGACCAGCTTTCCGGCGTCCATGAATGACTTCGCCTTCGTTCCGAGCTCCGTCCCGTTGCGGACCGCTTCGCGCAGCAGGTCCCCGGTGGATATCTTGGTGAAACCGAACTCAGCTACCAGCCTCTCGGTCTGCGTTCCCTTGCCCGATCCCGGAGGTCCTAAAAGCACGATCTTCAGGTCCATGCTCGGCCATGCCACTCCCCATAAATCATCTTTGTGATTTTTACGTCTCAGCGGCAATAGGATTATGTCCTAGTCTGGCAATCAAATCCGCATGCTAGGTGGGGATTTGGTCGGGTTGGTGCCTTTGCAGACAACAGACGAGCTGGCGTTATACAAATGGCTGAACGACCCCCGGGTGCGCAGGGCCTCTGGACGCCCGACCTGGAAGCCCGCCTACAGCCTGGAGCAGGTGCAGGACCTGATCAAGGAACTGCTGGCACAACCTTCCCGCTTCGACCTGGTGATCGTAGAGCTTAGAAAGGAGAGACCGATGGGGCTCATAGAGCTGGCTCACCTCCAGCCGATGAGCGATTCCGCGCAGATTTCCCTGATCTGGGGGGAAAAGGGCGACGAGGAGCTTGTAACGGAGGCTTTGATACTGGCCGTCGGATACGCCTTCAACTCCCAGGGACTGCACCGCCTGTGGACAAGGATCCCGGCCAGGGAGAAGGGTCTGCTCGATCACTTCCGTAAAGTTGGCTTCAGGGAAGAGGGTGTACTGCGCCAGGACCATTTCGGTGAGGGGACGTGGCAGGACTCGGTCCTTCTTTCGCTGCTGTCGGCGGAGGCCAGGCCATGCTGAGCGGGGAGAAGGTGGACCTGGTGGCGGCGGAACGAGCGTACGTTCCGATGTACGTCAAGTGGATCAACGACCCGGAGGTGACGCAATGGCTGAAGGCCGACCCCCCGTTCAGCACGGAGATGGAGCACGGATGGGTGGATAGGCTGCGCCGGGAGGGGAAGATCGCCTTCACCATCCTTACCAAGGACGGTCGGCCGATAGGCAACATCGGCATGGAGGAGATCGTCTGGAGGTACCGCCGGGTCACCATTGGTATAATGATCGGGGAGAAGGACCACTGGGGTAAGGGCTACGGCAGCGATGCCATCACGACATTGCTGCGCTACTGCTTCGAGGAGCTGGGCATGCGCCGCGTCGATCTCATCACCGATTCCGAAAATCATAGGGCGCAGCACGCGTACAAGAAATGCGGCTTTCATGTCGAAGGGCTCATGAAGCAGTATCGGACCAAGAACGGGCGCGTCATCGACGACGTGATGATGGCCATACTGGCCAGCGACTGGTTCGCCATGCATCCGCCCCAGGGAGGGGCATAAGGTATTAGTAGCAAAATACCAATCGCCTTAATCCTAGGCAGGGGTAGCCAAGCCTGGCCAACGGCGCTAGATTCAGGGTCTAGTCCTTAGTGGTCCGAGGGTTCAAATCCCTTCCCCTGCACTTTTCTTCCTTTACTTGAGCGCTCACTAGTGCCTTCAACCTCGTTTTATTTTGAGTAACATCAGGACGACGAGCATTACTATTATCGCTACCAGTAGGGTGATGGCCAGCAGGAGATACGTCTCGGTCAAGTCCTTCTCATGCGGCATCTCGCCGACGTTCGTGCCCATTAGCAGCCCATAGTACGTAGTCCCGGTTTCGGGGAACTCGGAACCGGCCGGGGCGTGGCCGCGCAGTTCGGGCGGAGTTTGTATTATCCAATCTGCCCCCACCCCTATCTGGTCGGAAAAGCCGATAAAGGTGATGTTGCTCAGGCTCAGGCAGTCGCCGAAGGCATATGGCTGGATATCCACCATGGTGGCAGGTATCTCGATCGCCCGTAGGAGCTTGCAGCCTGCGAACGCCGACGTGCCAATGATCTCCACACTGTCCCCCATCTCCACCGTTTTCAATTTGGTGCATAGGTAGAAGGACATGACACCTATGCTCTCCACTCCGTCCCCGATCTTCACGGCGGTGATGCTGCTTCCGGCCACGGAGAGCATGGCTACCTCGATCACGCTGTCCGGGATGGTCAGATTTCCCGTCTTCCCGCTCGGGCACTGTAAAAGGACGGTGGCGGTCTTATTGTACATAACTCCATCAATGCTCCGGAAGTCATCATTGTCAGGATCCACATCGATCCAGGCCAGGCTATCGCATTGGGCGAACGCGTACGGACCAATATCCACCACGCTAGCCGGAATGGTCAGGTTGGCCAGGGACGTGCAACCGGCGAACGTACCCCTGCCGATGCTCTCAAGGCCGGATGGAAGGTCGAACGCGGCGAGGGATTTGCAGTTCTGGAAGGCGCCGTCGGCGATCGTCCTCAATCCGGACGGTATATCGAAGGACTCCAGGCTCTCGCATTCACTGAACGCCCTCTCGCCGATGGTATGCAGCTGACTGCCAGATGAGAACGTCACGGTCTTCAGGTCGTCAGCGCTCTCGAACATGTAATCACCGATCTCGGTCAGCCCACTGCCTAAGGCCAGATTCTCGATGAACCGGCAATCGTCAAAGCTTCCATCATGGAGGGAGGTCACGGTGTCCGGTACGGTCATATCCCCCGACTTGGCCGAGGGGCACTTTATCAGTGCTGTGATCGCCTCGTCATATAGGATACCGTTAATGCTGGAATAGATGGGATTGCTCAGGTGGACCTGTATGGCCTCCAGATTATGACAGTTGTAGAACGCGGCCTCACCAACCGAGGAAACGCCGCTGCCTATGGAGACCACCACGAGATCGTCGCAGTTGGCGAAGGCGTAGTTCTCGACGGTGTGAACGCTGCCTGGTATGATGACCGATGTGGTGAACACACCGTTACCGTAGTTGAACGCGTCATGACGGATTATCGCCGTGGAATATCCTCCCAACGTGGCCGGAATGGACACCGCTCCCCCGGCCCCGGTGTACCTGGTGATGGCCGCCACCGCCGGATCGCCGGTGATCTCGTACTCGTAATCCCCGTCCGTGAGGGCAGAGACCTCGCCCGGTACCAACGCAAGGAATGGCATCAGCAAGATGAACAACATCAGTATCGGCAGAACGAAGGTCTTCGGAAAGGTACCCATATCAACCAGCCACCATATCTTACGTGACGATTACGCCCTTGCCAGGGATTTAAGAAGTTCGTAACCTCCCTCAATTAATAAAATACAAATACTACATGTAATCATATGGTGATTATGGTGATATAGGTGAGAATAACACCAGCGAAGTGGGACGCGGAATACGCGTGGCTGAGGAGCGAGGAAGGGATAAGGGCGCTGCATGCCGAACCGAAGGTCAGGGTTCGGAAGGGTATGAACTGGACGTTCACTAGGGGATCCGGCCGCCCCACCGCCCTGGGCATGGCCTTGCAGGTGATGGGAGCGGTGGTACTGGGACTTCTTGCGATCGACGGGCATCTGGTCACGCTGTTGCCATTGGCCGCGCTCATCGGAGGAGAGGTCATTTTTATTTCCTCCTTGGACCATAGGGGAGAGCGTTCAGCGGGAGACCATTGAGATGACCAACGTGACCATCAGGGGCATCGACGACCAGACGTACCTTAAGTTCTCGGCCCAGGCCACCCTGGAGGGCGTGCCCATCGGAGAGCTGGCCACCAGGGCCATGAAGGATTACCTGGAAAAGGACCAGGGAAAGATCTACCGCATCGGGAACATGGAGGACATCGCTATCAACCGGAACGACCTGGAATCGTTGGACGGAGCGGTGGTCCTGCAGAACATAGAACGCCTGACCCTGGAGGACGACCTGGACTGGCCCCTGGTCAACGAACGGATAAGGTCCATCGAGAACATCGAGATGCTAGTCCTGCCCAAGGGCATATCCAAGTTCCAGATGTTGACCAAGGCCAGGAACGTAGAGAATATCCGAACGGCCTGAACGCCCCGACATCGATTAATATCAACCACGGCCATGGACGGGCATGGTCGCGCTCACCCCAGAGATGCAGGAACTTTTCAAAGGAACGAAATACTTCGCCATAGCCACCGCCTCCAAGAAAGGGGACCCGAACGTGGTGCCCATAGGAATGGCTATTTTGATGGACCCGGAGACCATCTGGATCGGGAACCAGTTCTTCCACCAGACCTTGCAGAACGTGAAAGAGAACCCCCGGGTCTCACTTCTGGTATGGACCGCCGGGGTGCCAGGATGCCTGAAGCTGAAGGGCGACATCACCCTGGTGGAGAAGGGTGCGGACTATGAGAAGATGTACAAAATGGTCAAGGAGCGCAAGCCCACGCTGGAGTGCAAAGGCCTGCTCATCATGAAGATCACCGACGTCTTCGATTGCCGCTCCGGGGCGGAAGCGGGAAAGCGCCTGCTCTGAGCTACGCTTTATCGGTGAAGGCCGGCTGCTTCAATGCTAGGCGCACCGCGTCGATGAACATGATAAGGCCGATCAGCGCTAGGAAGAACCCCAGCAGCCAGCTGCCGTAGAACTCCACCGGCGGGGCTTTCGTCTCGCCCTGGGCGAGCATGGTGGCCAGTATCATCGGCACGAAGGCGAAGAAGGTCCTGATCCAGATCCGCCGGTCCTGCACCGCCCAGATAGAGAGCAGAGCGACCAGCATGATCCAGTATCCGCCGTGCACCTTAGGGTAGAAGATGAAGAAGGTCATGAGCATCAGGGTGACGCTCTGCCATACTGGCATCTTCTTGTAGTAAGGGTAGAGGTAGGCGAAGGCCATGGCCCCGCCGAGTATGGCTAGCTGAACGATGCTCGGCAGGTTCCATCCGCCCATGTACAGGAAGTGCCATATGGAGTGCCCACCGGTCGGCCTTCCCTCCTCCCCCAGGAAATAGAAGTTCAGGAAGAAGGAGAAATCGTCCCAGCACATGACCACGAAGGGTAGGGCGATCAGCCCTGTGGCGAGCCCCAGGAAGAGGACGGACGTGATCCGCCCCTTCCAATCCCGCTGCTGCAGGAAGTGCACCGGGAAAAGGAGTATCGGGAACATCTTGGTCCAGACGCCTACGCCGATGGCGGCGGAGGCGGTGTTATGCCGCTTGATGAGCATGAGAACTACGGCCAGCATGAAGATGAAGGCCACTATCGATTCGTCCTCCCCGGTGCCTGATTCCACTATGGTGTACGGTGAGAGCAGAACGATCATGCCAGCGAAGTACGCCTTGTTCTCGTCCAGGTGGCGCAAACCCAGATACATGAACGCGGAAAGCAGGAAGGCGAACAGCGAGAAGTAGGCGCTCCATACCCAGTCGTAATCCGCTCCTCCCAGCAGCTGCGCAGGCACCAGTATGTAGTTGATCACCGGCGGGGTCTCGGTGTGCACGTCGCGATAGAGCAGCCCTCCGTCCAGGATGGTCTGCGTTCTCGCCCGGTACACATCCATGTCCGGATGCGACAGGTCGGGATCTATGGCCGACATGAGGAAGGCGTTGTCGGCGACGATCATCGTGCCGTAGACGAGCAAAGCGATCGCCGCGTAGAGCAAGAGCTTGCGCCCGGGCGACAGGGCGCCTATCTTTATTAGGATACCATCAAAACGCTTCGCCATGCTGGGCATGCACTAACCCTTCTGACGGAGGGCGGCGATCTCCTCCTTGTGGTCCTTCTTGAACTTGGAGAAGTCGCGCAGGGTGATGAAGGGGACGGTATAGAACTTGATGTAGGATTTGCCTGAAGGACGATCGTAATGGACGATCGGCACCTCGGCGATCTTCATGCCCTTGAGCGCGGCCAACGGAAGTATGAAACGGTGCAGCCCCTGGTAGCCCTCGGGATCGAAGCCCATGGCCACCGCCTTCTCCCTACGGAACGCCTTGAACCCGCTGTTCTGGTCCTTTATCTGCAATTTGAACTTGCTGCGGATGATGAAACGGTTGTAGGTTTTGGAGATGAAGCGACGGATGAACGTATCTGTGCGCTCCCGCCTCCAGCCGGTGACCACGTCGAAACCCTCGTCCATCTTGGAAAGGAATAGAGGTATCTGCTTTGGTTCGTATTGACGGTCGGCGTCCATGATTATGACCACGTCGCCCTTGGCCTGTTGGAACCCGGTGCGGATGGCGTATGAACGACCTAGGTTCTTCTCGTGATGGACCGCCCTCACGTTCGAATGGTCCTTGGCCAATTGGTCGCATATCTCGCCGGAGCGGTCGCTGCTGCCATCGTCGATGAGGAGGACCTCCCCGTCTATGTTCCTGTCAGCGTAGACCGCCAGGATGTCCTCGGTGAGCGGTCCCACGTTCCCTTCCTCGTTCTTGAGCATCAAGACGGTGGTGCACTTCAGTTGAATCCCCTCTTGTTCTTGTCAGTCCCCTTGCTGGAGGAGGGCCTGACGCGCTGGTCAATGTACATGGCTAGCATGCTGACCGGCACGGACAGCCAGATAGAGGTTATCGCACTTAAAAGCCCTGCGGTCGCCGCCACGTGCGGATCGAGCCCGCTGGCGGTGAACACCGCCGAGGACATCAGAACGTTTCCGCTTCCGGCGGTGAGCACCACTTGGCTAAGGGACGCCAGGCTGGCGGAGGCGATGACCGCCACCATGGAAACGTCCACGCCCAGGGCCTCTATGATCAGGTAAAGCCGAACGATCTCGTTGGCCCATATGACCGCCGTGAGCACCGCCGGCCAGGCCAATCTCTTCCAGTTGCCCTTGTAGCTCAATGCCTCGTTGAAGGAGACCACGGTGTCCATCAGCTTGCCGGACAGCTTTTCGCCCTTGTCCCCCTTGAAGACCTTGGATGCCATCCGGGCACTCCAGCCACCCATCCTCAACAATAGCTTGGGACGTGCCAGTATGTAGATGAACAGGAGATTGGCCAGGACCATCAGGACCACCAGGAACATGAGGTACCCGCGGAACTCCTCGACGATGTGCGCCAGCAGCAGGAACAGGCTAGTGACGGTTAGTATGGTCAGGAAGGCGAAGTCCATTATCCTCTCGGTCACCACGGAGGCCAGTCCCTTTCCGACGGCCACCCCTTTGCGGGTGTTCAACTCGATGATGCGGGACGTTTCGCCGACCACCCGTCCGGGTATGAGGTTGTTTATGGCCTGGGATAACGAGAAGGCGGCGAATATGGTGCGGAATGATATCTCGTACCCGGCGTGCCTCATCAGCACTCCCCAGCGGTAGGCCTTGAACACCAGGTTCACCAGGTACAGCACCACGACCAGGATTATCAGCTCATATCTGATGCCGTTGAGGGCGATCCAGACCTCCTCCGGGTTGGAGGCCAGCACTACCAGTACGATGAGGGCTATGGAAATGCCCAGCCGTATCTTGGTGCCAAGGCTCATTCTCCCCGTGGTCCATCCCCTTCCCCGACCAGAACGGACCTGTCTGTCCCCGTGACGATCGGACCCGTTGGCTAGTTGATGACTAGGATGGACTTATTTGAAATTTTGGTAGGGGCACCAACGTTCAGCGCCAGGGACAGCAAGTAATGTATGAACGAGTGCGCATATTGGGGAAGATAGGATGCACATACTGGTCATTTACGATACCAAATACGGCAACACCGAGAGGATGTCCCAGCTGATCGCTGATGAACTGAGCGCGTCCGGCCACGAGGTATCGTGCCGTCGGCAGTCCGTCTCCGGAGAGGAGGATTTTGTCGGCGTTCCGCTATGGGTGATAGGTTCGCCGACCCACTGGGGGCGAGCCCCGTTCCGTTTCAACACCTTGCTTCGCAATGCCGCGAAGGACGCCGGCAGCGACCACGATTTTGTTGCCTTCGACACTCGTTACGAGAACATGCACTCGGGCGCCGCCGATAAGACGCATCGCATGCTGGTCAAGGCTGGGATGCGGCCTTTGATGGCGCCGCAGCACTTCGTCGTAGAGGGAAGCGAGTTGCGCCAGGGCGAGGACGAAAAGGCCAGGCAGCTCGGGCGCACCATCGCCTCACTGCTCTAGGCACACGTCGGTGCCGAGATCGTCCGCCACCCCTTCCACGTTGGTGGAGAACAGCAGGACCAGGGCGCAGATTATGAACAGCGACGACAGCAGGAACAGCGCCACGTAACCGAAGTACTGGGCCACCAGCCCGCCGAATAGCGAGCCGATGATGGTGGAAACACCACGGACGGAGGAGTACATGCCCATGGACTGGCTGCGGAAGGACCGGTAGGACATCTTGGCCACCAGGGCGTCCCCGGCCACGGCCAGCAGGGCCCAGCACATGCCGGCCAGGCCGCTCAGTATGCACATCAGGACGAATATGCCCCCGAGGTCCAACGGTAATAACGTGACCAGGAAGAAGGAGGGGAATATGAGCACGCGCAATCCGAAGGCAAAGGTCTGGACCTTTCTTCCGCCGAACCTCTCCACCAGCCCACCGGCCCTGGAATAGAGCAGTGCGGACACGAAGGAACTGGCCAGATACACCGCGAACACCTCGGCGCTGCTCATCCCGACGGTTCGGGCGAGATAGGTCGGCAACGCCACGTAAAAGCACAGGAAGCCGGTGAAGGCCAGGAACACCACCGCGTAGTATCTCCGGAGGTTCGTCGGGAAGTTCCTCAGATACAGGTTCTTCTGCGACATCTCCACGACGTAGAGCAGGCGCTGCGGCATGAAACGCAGCTTCTCCATCAGGTACGACGGCGACCTCAGCAGCTCCATCGGAGGAAGCTGATGGCGGCTGAGCTTCTCCACCGGCTCCTTCATGTAGCGCCAGCCCAGGAACACCGACAGGAAACCTAAAGCGCCGGCCAGAATGAACAGAGCCCGCATGGGGTTGGCGTCCGCATCGGACGGGAAGGCCATGAGCCAGAGCGTGCCAAGTAATAGTCCGATCACCCACCCTATGCCACCGACCTTGCTGAAATCTCCCAGCCTCTTCGGCCACTCGTCCTTGCGGAAGCATTCCAGCACCATGACCGTGCCCACCGGGGCGATGGCCGCCCCCAGGAAGCCGAAGATGAAGTTGGCGATGTAGTACTCGGAGATGCTCTGCGACAATCCCATCAAGATCAGGGAGAAGGCCACGCCGAGAAAGCCTGCCAGAACGAACGGCACGCGGCGCTTGGAGGTGTCCGATAGATTGCCCCACATGATGCCGGCCGGCACCGAGGCCAGGGAAGTGGCTGCGCTGACTATGCCCACCTGGGCCACCGTGCCCTTCAGCCCCTCGGTTATGAAGAGGGGGATCAGGGCGTTGGTGCTTCCTCCCGATATGTTGTAGGGAAGGAACGAATAGTACCAGTGTTCGTCCTTGAGCCCGTCCTTGGCCATGTCCACAGGGGATTGTAGGCCCATGTGGATATACTATGCGGTTCCACAGATGACGATGCTCAGGCCGCCCCCAGGATGACGGCGAGCGCCACCGACAGCAGCACCGCCAGGGACACCAGGATGAACTTGCGATCGCGCTCCCTGATGAAAACGCACAGCGCCCCGAACACCCTGGTCAGCGGGGTGGCGATGAGGAGCACGATGCCCAGGGTGAGGAACGCCGCCGGGTCCAGGTCCAGCAGCCGTGATGGTATCTTATCCAGCGGTAGCACCGAGGCTTCCTCCGCTCCGGTGAATATCCCCAATGCCAGGCCGAAGAACATAAACACCAGGCTCAGGACCATGCCCCAGCGCAGGATGGGGTGCACCACGGAGCACAACATCTTTTGCGGGGGCATCAGGCACCACCCCACAGGCCGAAGGCCTTCAAGACCATGGTCACGGCCACGATGAACAGCAGTACGGAGAACCACTTGCGCAGGTCGCTCGCCGAGTACCTGGCCATGAGCATCGTTCCCACGTACGCTCCGGCGAAGGTCCCTAACGCCACCGCCCCGCAGAGGTAGGCGTTCAGCAGCCCGTGGCCGTAGAATATTATAGCTCCCGTGAGAGCGGTCACCCCGATCATGAAGTTGCTGGTGGCCGCGGCCGCCTTCAGCGGAACGCACATGCACACGTTCATCACCGGCACCTTGACGAGACCGCCGCCGACCCCCAAAAGTCCGGAAAGCATTCCGGCCACGCTGCTGTAGGCCAGCCCTTTCTTCAGCCCCTTCACGCCGTAACTGACCTCGCAGCTGCTCCTGGGGTCAACGTACTGGCAGGACAGGTCGACCATCTGTCCCGCCGCCTCGGCCTCCTCCGGGGAGAAGAGCACCTCGGTGCGGCGCAGCATGGTGTACCCGGCGTACACCAGCAGCATGGAGAACATCAGGAACAGCACTGTCTGGTTGGTGTACACGGCGATGAGAGCGCCGATGATCGAACCGACGGTTGTGGACATCTCCAGGAACAACGCCAGACGTACATTGGTAAGGCCTTGCTTCACGTACTTGGAGGCAGCGCCGGTGGACGTGGCGATGACGCCGATGAGGCTGGCTCCGATGGCCTCCTGCATAGGCAGTCCGAAGCCCAATGTCAGCAACGGGATTATGATCAATCCCCCGCCGATGCCCATCAGCGCCCCGATGGCGCCGGCGCTCATGCAAAGGAGGGCGATCAGCAGCAGCACCAGCGTTTCCATCGCGTGGCGATGGCCTGACTAGGACATAATGCTAGCGGGAGAATGGTTTATAACCCCGGGCTACATGAAAGGGACATGGGCCTGCTGCTGGTCAGGTACGCGGAGATGGGTTTGAAGAGCCCTGGCGTGCGCCGTTACTTCGAGAAGGTGCTCACCTACAACATGATGGCCGCCCTGGCCCGGGAGAGGCTGGAAGCGTTCGTGGAAAGCCAGTACGGGCGCCTTTTCGTGACCACCGATCGGCCGGAAGAGGCCGCCCCGGTGCTCAGACGCGTCTTCGGGATATCCTCCCTGAGCCACGTCCAGGAATGCACCTCGGACGTGAAGGACATCCGGCGCCTGGCGCTTGAGGTCGCCACTCCGTTGATGAAGGACGATTCCACGTTCAGAGTGGAAGCTCGCCGGAACGGCGTGCACCAGTACACCAGCATGCAGCTGGCCGCGCAGGCCGGCGAGGAGATATACGAGGCTCATAGGCATCGCGGCGTGCGGGTGGACCTGCATCATCCCGACCTGACCGTATACGTCGAGGTAAGGGACAAGCGGGCGTATGTGTTCAGTGAGTACCTGGACGGTCCGGGAGGGCTTCCAATGGGCAGCCAGGGGAAGGTCGTGGCGCTGATCCGGAACGAGAGGGACGCCCTGGCCGCCTGGATGATGATGAAGAGGGGCTGCCGCGCTTTGTTCGTAGTGGAGGACGGGAACGCCATGCGTATCTTGGAACGGTGGGACCCCGAACCTCGAAAGGTCAATGGTCCGGCCGGCAAGGCGGTTCACGTCAACAAGGCCTTCGGCTTGGTGGTCGGCTGGTCTCTGGACGAGCTTCAAGAGAACAAGACGTTGAACGCCGATGTTCCATTATACCACCCTTTGATCGGGATGGGAAATGAAGAAGTGGAAAGGCGTTTGAAAGAGATTAAGGGGTAGGCGTTTCGCCTACTTTATCTGCCTGTCGTGAGCCTTGACGGACGGGCGCGCCTTCTCCGCACCCTTGCCCTTCCAGCGCAGGCCGCGACCCTTGCGTCCGGCGGAGGTCTTGCCGCGGAACACGCGGTTCTTGTTGGCGTTGTCGCACAGCCAGTTCAGGTTCTTGTCCGCCTTGATCGAGGGGTGGTGCTTGTCCACCAGGATGATCTCGAACCAGACCTTCTTACCGTCCTCGCCGACCCAGTAGGAGTTGAGCACCTCGAGGTTGGGGTAGCGCTTGGCGGCCCTTTCCTCGGCGATCCGCTTCAGGCTCTTGCCCATGGTGATCTTCTTCATACCCTCGCGCTTGGCGCGGCGTCCCTTGTACCCCATGCGCTTCTGCAGGCCGCCCCTGCGGACGTGGCCGCGGACGATGATGATGCCCTGCTTGGCCTTGTAGCCCAGAGCGCGGGCGCGGTCTAGACGGGTGGGTCTCTCGAGGCGGATGAAATTGGGCTCCCGCCTCCAGATGATGAGCCTCTCCCACATGAGATCTTTTACGTAAGAAGCATCAGGCCGGTCCCAGGCGTCGGAGATGTAAGAGTACATGCTCTTTCCGTTCACTGGCCTGGGCCCTTCCTCGTTGTCGTCGACTTTCTTTTCTACCATTTGTATCACCAGTGCCGCCGTTGGCGGCGCTTCGGGATTCGCCCCTTGCGGGGTACATATCCGGCGAGACTAGTCTCGCTACGATGCCCACTGATAATGTAGCCTTATTTAAACGATGTGTTCGTCAGAAACGCTCTCTGGTATGCCCCAGCTATGGTGAGCTGGAATTGTGTTGGACCAATTGTTCGATCTCCGATAATACCAAGTTCATGGTGGTACCAGGGTTGGACGGTATGGAGCTTTTATTGTCCTCGCTCCGAGTTCCCTGGGCCCTTGTCATCGCACATCGCCTCAAGGGATCGAGCGTGTCGTGGTAGACCCCGGTCTTATGATAGTTATCTATGTGATCTTTCAAGCTTTGATGCACCTCCGCACAAGGGACCGAGGCCATCACATCCTGGAAATGCACCAGGAACCACCGCTCGAAGCAGGGGTCGGTCATGGCCAGAAGGACACCGGATTGGCGAGCAAGCTTAATCGCCCGCGAGAGGTTCGATGCATCGTTCCCCTCGATGTCGAACACACAGATCGCCATATCCCCCTGGCCTATGTCGATCCCTCTCGCGCCCATTTGCCCAACGCAGAGCTTGACCAGCCCCAGCGCATCGGTCGGATGCGATCTGGGCACGACTATCCTGACAGCGCTCTTCCGGGTCCTGAGCCCCGAGAAGTAGATACGTCATCCCTTCGGCCACTACCAGAACGGTGTTCGATGGTTCCCGTTCCGCCATCCGCCTTTTCGACGGATAACCCACTAGACCACCTTGGCCGGGATGATGGCAGGTATGCCCCCGTACCGACCGGCCTGATAGGCCTTCATCACATCGCGGTCCTTCCTCTCCCTGAACTCCACCAGGGAGGCGAGACTGGAGATGCCGTTCTCGGAGGACCGTTCGACGAACCATATCTGATCCCGCCGGAGGCTGTCGAGGTCCAGGAAGAGCTGGTCATGGGTATTGAAGATCAGCTGCGCCTTCTTCTTGTTCTGCGATGGATCGTGGAACAAGGAGACCAGCCATTCGCTGATATCGTGGTGAAGCTTGGTGTCGAGCTCGTCCACGACCAGCGTCCCTCCTCTCTGCAATATGTCGATCATCGGCCCGAGTATGTTGAACAGCTTCCTGGTGCCCTCTGATTCGAAGATGTAAGGAAGTTGCTTTTCGATCTCTGCCCCGCCGTCCCCTCTCACCTTATGAGTGAACCTCAGGTCGGTCTGCTTGGCCTCGTTCCCCAGGACGGTCATGACGCCCAGTATCTGCGGTGGCATAGTCCCGTAAAGACTTGCGATCGGCACTTTGCGAACCTTTCCATCGATCCCCGTTATGCCCAGGTCCGCTATCTGCAACGCCTTGACCATCAAAGCCTTGGTCTTCTTGTTGTGGCTCATGAACTCGATCGCGCCTTCGGTCAACCCGGGGGAGTCGGTGTTATCGATGGTCACTAGGTGCTTCTGGAACCACTCGAAGGCCGGAGTCGTCGCAGCGTAATTGAACTGGACTGAAGTTGACAGATAAAGTTGGTTCTCCAAGGTCCGTCGGGAGATGACCTCCTGCTCGGTCCGATCGCGGTTGAACTTGAATTCGTTCCCGTGGCGTGAGAAGATCGTGGCTACTTTTCCGTTGGGGTAATGGCTGAGCTCCTCTTCCACGATCTTGTGGTGATCGTGGCTCATCGAATACTCGTACATGACCTGCTTGTGTACGAATGAAATGGAGAATCGGGTCGGTTCCTTGGCGCATGAATCATCGAAAGCGAACGGCTGGTGATTGAGACCGGTACCCTTTTGATGATTGTGCGATTGGATGACGAAGTTGCGGAGGATGGTGATCGCCAGGACCAAATTCGTCTTCCCGGAGGCGTTGGCCCCGTAGATGACCGCGCTGTTCAAGACCCTGTCGTCCCTGAGGGAGGGATCGCTGGACAGATTGCATGGCAGGCTCTTATCGGATGAGGCCATCATACTGAAGGTGGTCGGGTCCCGGAAAGATCGGAAGTTCTCCACGGTGAACTCGAGGAGCATGATTAGGAGCTACGGAATTGTTAAATAAATAATTTTGTGATAGAATCACAATTTTTAATTTTTAATTTTACTTACAATAATTTACATGAAGTCGTCCAGAGACAGCTTCTTGTCGGTCTTCTTGACCTGCTCCAGCTTGATCTTCGGCCTGTCCTCCTCCGGACCGTAATCGAAGAGGTTGGCCTGCTGATTTCCGTTGAGGAGGTCCTTCTCCCCCCAGCCGAAGACCTCAGTGGCGCGGGATAGCGTCTGAGCCAAGCGTTCCGCGTAATAACGATAGTCGGGGGTGTAGGTGAACTCCTGACCGGAGATGTAGGGCTGAATCTCCTGCGGCTTCTTCCGGAAGTTGGTGACTATCCAGGACACCTTCATTCCGGGAACGAACTCGTATCCCATCTCCATGAGCTTCTTGGCCGTCTGCACCGTGGCCTGGGCGTCGGGGTTGGCGTATTCCTTGAAGTTGCGGCAACCCTTGGAGATGACAAGCTTCTCCAGCGGGACCTTGCCGGCCAGGGTGTCCTGCACGTAGGAGCGGGCGACCTTGACCGCTTCATCCGTCTTCCCGTCCATGATGAACTCGAACATGGTCATCAGTGATTCGGACTGCAGGTCGAAGGAGTCCGTGCGACGTACTTCGTAGCCGCGGATGACCAGCTCCTCCTTCGGCCAGACCATGCGGCCGACGTAGCGCTTCTTCTTGCCATGAGAGAAGAGCGGCTCCATGATCTTCTCGAACTCCAGGGAACCGCCCTCCTTGGAGAAGCGGGCGGCCAGCTCCTTTCCGAAGCTCAGGGAGCCTTCCAGATCATCATGCGGGGACTGGACGAATATGGAGTCGGTGTCCGAATAGATCACATTCACCCCTTCGTCCGAAAGCGATTTGATGATGCCCTTGGTGGTCTCCCTGGCGAAGGCGGTTATGCTCCCTCCGATGGAGCGGTCGGTGAAGCGGTAGAAGGAGGATGCGAACACCCCGTAGAAGGAGTTCATGAGGATCTTTATCGCACCCTGCAATCCGTCGAAATAATGCGCCTCCTCGGGGTCCTTGGCCTTCTTGGCCAGCACCTTGGTCTCATCCCTCCGGCGCATCAGGTCGGCCAGGATGGAAGGCAGGATCCCCGGTTGCTGCTCCTTGCTCAGGAAGTGCACGCCCAGCGGGGAGACGATGGTGCCGCGGTCATCGCGGGTGGTGAAGCAGATGTTCCTGGATATGATCAGGCTGGGGTACATGGACTTGAAGTCCAGGACGCAGACCCAGTGATATACGCCCGGTGATATCTCGTGGACGTAGCCGCCCTCGATGGCGTTCTCCTCATCGTCGTCGTAATTGCCGGTGAGCGGCACGGCAACCTGCGGCACGTGGCGGTCGGCGGCACGGATCATGATGGCGTCGATGAGCTGCGAGGAACCGGAGTTCAGAACGTCGTCCACCGGCATGCGGGACACCGCCGCCAGGTCCATGCCTTTCCGGATGCGGCCCACCTTGCCGAGTATCTTCAAAGCCAGCTCGGCGTCGCGGGTGCAGTACGCCAGAACTTTATCGCGATTGTTCTTCCACTCCTTGTCGATGGCCCGGGGATCGTAATCCTCCCCGACCTTCATCTTCATGTCCACGTCAAGCTTCTCCTCGCCCAGCAGCGATTTGGAAACGGCGTTCAACGTCTCCTGTTTGGGCTTGATCTCGATCTTGACCGCCCACCAGGCGTCCGCGATCAACCGTCCGGTGCAGCGCCAGAACTTGTTCATGACCCGGCGGGGGTTGGAACGGTCTCGTCCCCACTTCAGTTCGTCGATGCCGCACTTCTTGGCCCGCTCCATGATGAAAGGGATGTCGTAACCGTCGATGTTGTAGCCGGTGATGACGTCGGGATCCTCCATCTGGATGACCTCGGTGAACCTCTCGATCATCTCCTTTTCCGTGCCTACGACGGGTTCGCCGGCCCTGATCCCCGATTCGTCCTTTATGACGTAGCAGATGGTGTATATCGTCTCGTCCGTGATGGAGTTCTCGATGTCGAAGCTCATCACCTTCAGCTTCGGGGTGAACGGAGGTATCTCGGTGAACCCGCGCAGGTTAACGACAAGATCGGTGGTGTAATCGCCCTTTATCTCCTCCCCGCGGGCTGTAAAGCAAGCGGGCAGGTCGTTGTCGTAGATGAAGCGGTGATGGAACGGTATGTCGGCGGCGAAGACCTCCATGCCTTGACGTTTGAGCTCGCTGCGGTACTGCGGCACGGCCCAGGGGAACTTGATGATGACCTTGGAGCAGTTCTGGACCCGGCCCTTGTTGATCAGGAACAGGTCGACCGGCTCGATGCCCAGGAAATCTTCTTTTCCCTGGACGTAGGGAAGAACGTCCTCCGGCGGGGCGGCGACGTGGAAATAGGGACGGAAGCCGGTCTTGCGCATGGTTATCGAACGACCGTCGCGCGTCTTGCCGAACAGCTCGACCACTATGCTGTCGTTATCTCCCTTAGAATAGGAGGCTGTTAGCAGCCGCACGTCCCATTCGCCCATCTCTACCTCTTGGCCACTATGGTCATTACGTCCTCGTTCTCCAGCAGGTGGTCGTGACCGACGACGCGGTGCGTGCGGGCGTTTATGGCCCGGATGAAGTTGTCGCCAAGATCGGTGTGAACCTTGTAAGCCAGGTCCCTGGCGTTGCTTCCCTTGCGGAGAAGGAACGCATCCGGGAGCACCCGGCCGTCGTGGTCGGTGAGGTGCGTCTCGTCCTCCACGGGATAGACCACGATCTGATCGAGCAGCTTGTAAGTGACCGTCTCCAGGCACTTCTGGACCCCGGTGCCGTCGTGATCGGCCATGACCTGGGCCATGAAGTCCAAGGCCTTCTTCTGATTGGGATTGAGCTTGCCCGGGTCGTTGACCTTGAAGCTCCTGTCCCCCGGCACGTACGAGAGGAGACCGGCCTTGGCCGCTCTGCGCAACGCAAGTTCGGTCTCGGCGCATGTCGGGACGGTCAGATATCCTTCCAGCCCGTTCAGGCGCTTTAGGAGCTCGGGATCGGCCGCGTCCGCCTTGTTCAAAGCGATGATCATCGGCTTGCTCAGCTTTCTTATGTTGGCGGCCAGCCGGTAAAGGTCCTCGTCCTTCCAGTCTATGATCTTGTGCGGCATATCCGAGGCCCTCAGGGCCGCGGACACTTGTATTTCGGTGACGCCCAATCCCGTAAGCCGGTCATGGATGATCAGCTCGATCTTCTGCCCCTCCAGATGCGCACCGCGGGCCAGCTTGTCGAACCCTTTCATCATGATGCCCTTGATCCACTGGTTGATCTCCCTCTCCAGGAAATGCAGGTCCTCCACCGGGTCGTGACTGCCTGGCTTGACCGCATTGCCCTCGGCGTCCGTGGAGCCGCTGGCGTCGACCACATGGATGAAGGCGTCGGCCTGACGCAGATCGTCCAGGAACTGGTTTCCCAATCCTTTTCCCTGGCAGGCGTCCGGAACTAACCCGGCGACGTCGAGCAGCTCGATGGGCACCAGGCGCACCCCGTTCTCGCACGCCGAGTTCCGAGGATTGCATTTGACGTTGAAGTCCAGGTGCGGGCATTTGGAACGCACGTAGCCCATGCCCTTGTTGGGCTTTATGGTGGTGAACGGATAGTTCGCGATCTCCGCGGTGGCCATGGTGGCGGCGGAGAAAAAGGTGGACTTTCCGACGTTGGGTTTGCCGACTATCCCTATGAGCATGTTCTCTCCGACCCTCCATAAGGTGGCCGAAGTTAAAATGATTGCCCGAGGACCGCCGAAAGAGGCGTTATCGACCGTCCGGGAAGGCCACCTGGGGACGCTTGGTCAGGAAGGATGATGGAACGTCCCTGACCATCCTCTCGGCGTCCTTTACCTTCAAGCCCAGGGACATCAAGGTCGGCGGCATCCAGCTGTTGCCGGTGGGATCCACAGGCCCAATGATCAGCGCCTGGTCCGGGCAGTTGGATGCGAGCCCGGCCGGATATGTGAGGAAGGAAGCGCAGCTGGGTCCCCAGGGGGCGCTGGTGGAGGTGAAAACGTCCGGCGTGCCGAAATGGTGCAGGGTGAGCAGGTTCCTGAGCTGCTCGGCCCCGGCGAACAGCAGTATCGACCTGGGTACGCCGTCCCCTTCCTGGTATCTTTCACAGGGCGTCACGCACAGATAGTTCTCCGGCGGTCGTATCCGTCCGACGAACGCCTTGCTGCGCATGACCATCTCAGGATCCCTCTTGAGGTGTTCCGCCTCGCCGTGCCGGAAGGATGGCGAGCCGTTGGATATGAAATACTTCAGGCCCTCGGCCATCTCGGTCAGGCCCATCCAGGTCTGCCCGCCGGGACAGATCCCGGATCGGACGTCATGCCCTGCGTATAGCAGTGGCTCCTGACCGTTGGCGCACATCAGCACCGCCTTGGCGATGCAGCGGTCCGCTTCTCCGAACGGCCTCCCTTCCGCCGGCCGTTCCTTTCTTTCGTGAACGCATAAGGGTTCGTATGAAAGATGCCCCGCTTTCTTCAGAGCGCTCCCGATGATCTGAATATCCAACCGTTCGTCCCTGCTCATCATATCCCGGGAACGAATTCACCGGATACATAATGAAGATGACCTTCATCGAGCGGTAAGAGCATCGGAAAGCTCGGCTATCTGCGCCGGGGTGAGACGCTCCACCCTTTCGTCCAGATATGGTATCGTCGTCCTATCCTCGGGAAGCATGCGCTTCTGCTTGAGCACCGTGCCGATCTTCTTCCGCCTCTGCTGGAAGAGCACGTCCACCAGTTTCAGGAAGTGCTTCTCGTCCCGCAGCGGGAAGGGAGCGGGACGAGGAGTCAGAAGTAAGACAGTGGAATCGACCTCCGGCTCCGGCCAGAACCGGGAGCGGGGAACGTTCTCCAGCAGCTTGCATTCCGCCCGATAGAAGACGTTGACGGAGAGGCGCGAATACTCATCATCCCCGGCGGGAGCGGCCATGCGCTCGGCGAACTCCTTCTGGACCATTATCACCGCTCTCTTGAACTTCATATCCAAGAGGTGGAAGAGCAGCGGGGAGGAGATGCTGTACGGGACGTTGGAAATAAAGAGGTCGAACTCCGGCGGGTCCGTTTCCAGAAAGTCCGCCTGGATCACGTCCATCTGCGGGAACGAATCGCGAAGGTAGCGCACCGCCCCCTCCTCTATCTCTACCGCGGTGACGTGAGAGGTGCGCTCCAGCAGCGCTGCCGTCAAGATCCCGAAACCAGGGCCGACCTCCAGAACGCGGTCGTTATCGCCTATCCCGAGGTACTCCACCTCCCGTTCCGCCACGCGGCGGTCGATGAGGTAGTTCTGCCCCCGGGACTTCGAAGGACGCACGCCGTACCGTTCCAGAAGGGAGCGCAGCTCCCCGATGCTTATCATCTCAGCGGGAGACGAAGACGCGGTACTTCTGGGTGTTGTCGGCCAGCTCGAGCTCGATGCGCTTGGCCACGACCTTCTCGGGGTGCTTGAACGTCGGCAGCCGGGTAGCGATGTCGGCGAAGGACTTGAACGGGCCCTTCTTCCGCTCGTCCAAGATCGCCAGCATGGTCTTCTTTCCCAGACCGGGCAGCAGCTCCAGCACGTGGTAGCGGGTGGTGATCGCCTCCGACTCGTTGAAGAACTTGACGTAGTGCGCCTCGTTCTCCCTCACAACCTCCAGGATGACGAAGGGAAGCTCGTTCTGCGAACCGGCGTTCAGCTCCTCGAAGCCTACCCGGCGCTTGACGTGAAGGATCTTGTCGCGCTTGTCCATGTCCTTGCCGATGTAGACGACATCCCCAGGGGAGATGATCTCTCCCGGCTTCGGCACAAGCTCGAACAATTTTAGCTCGGTGCTGCCGAGGGCGTACGCTACCGGTTCCTTCCTGAATCCTCTCTCCGTAGGCAGTCCCTGCGGTAGATAATCTAAAATGTGGGCGTAGTCCTCCAAAGCAACACCAGCCTAAAGGTATTCGTTCACCAATTTAATAATCTGCTCGCCCTGCTTCTTGTCGAGCACCCGCCTCTCCTTTTGGAAGATGAGGCGGACGTCGTCGAAGTGGGCGGGCATCAGGTCGGTGATCTTGACCGCCACTGCCTCAGCGTTGTTGAGGTCGCCTACGAACTCCAGTTCGAGCAGCTTCCCCTTCAGCTCCCTGGCCTGCTCGGCGCTCTGCTTGGCGGTTCTGGCGTGCTCCAAGGCCAGCTTCTGCTCGGGGGTGAACTCCCGGGAATCCGCTTCAGCCTCCAGCATCTCCTTTACCTCGGCCAGGGTGACGTAGCGATCCTTTGTCATTAAGATCACCGTTAGTTCTTGACCTTGCGCATGTGCTCAGGGCGGGAAACGACGGTCTTGTACTTGTCGCCGTCCCTGACGGACAGCACATAGGCGCGTCCCTGGGCGGCCTTGACCGTCCCGGTCTTGCCGTGGAAGCGCAAGTGCGGCGCACCCTTCACAATGCTGGGGTCCAGGTGAATGTGGGCCTGCTCCCCTACGTCGAACTGGACGAACTCATGGGTGATGGGGGAAAGTCCACGGGCCCTGGGGCTCCTCCTCAGTATGTTCCTGCCCTTCCCTCTCTGTCCGTGCGATGCTTTTACCATTTCTATACCTCGCTGCTGTCTATGACCCCGATGACGTCCAGGGCGTCCACGGTGCAGGGGACCCCAAGCATCTCAGAGAGATTGGGTTCCGTTCTGCCTTCATCCCCGTGAACGAACTCCTTCACATAGGTGCCGGACTCTGTGCGCAACCGCAGCGTCATCTTGTCATCCTGGAAATCCTCCAGGACCACGTAGACGATGTACCGTTCGCGTTTCAGGTCCGCGCGCCGGTGAGACACCCTAACGGGCGTCCGCTGGACGATACGGGTTCTGTTGAACGTGCGAAGGACCTCATCGACTCTACCCTTATTAACTTTGCCGTGAATGGATACCGTCACGCGGTACTCCTTATCGTGCGCGGAATCCTTCACCCGGCGCACCTCGTCGCGGTCCGAAAGGCGTAGCTGCTCCACCTCCACCAGACCTTTGGCCTTCTCATTGATCTCCTCCTGCAGGGCGGCAATGTCCAATGCCCGCACCACCGGTGACGAGATCTCGATAACGAACGGCCGTCCGGTGCCTAGCATCAGGGCGTCTATGTCCTCCCGACCCATGCCGTGGAAGAAGTGCTCCTTGGCCTTGGCGTGCGGCAGGATGACGTCCCCGATCTGCTCCTGCACGCTCGTCTGGTACATCTTTCCGGTGTTCCCGCAGCGTTGGCATCCCTTGCCCTGGCACACCCGGCAGGGCCACTTGGTCTGCGGGATCTCCCGGGAAAGCTTGCGGTAGCGGCCGTAAAGGAATAACGGAGCGACGTCAAGCTCCACATGGGCGAAGCGGGTGTCGACCAACGCCACCACCTGCGGGCTCTTGAACTCCACGTCCTTGCCGTTGATGGCGTAAACGGCCTTGCCTATCTCCCGGTTCAGCTCGGACTTGATGGGCTCGGCGTGCTCTTGGCCAACGACGGACCAGAGCTCCTCCTCCTTGGCCTGAACGGCAGGGTCCACCCGTGTCCCGACCAAAAAGTTGTCGTACTGGACCTCCTGCAGTTTGAGGTCGATGGCCTCCGCGAAACGGGGGACCTGTTCGAATATCTCGTCGCAGAGCCAGCACCTCTCGTGCTTCATTGGGCCAAGTCCGCGGGAAGAGCGGTCCTGGTCGATGAGCGAACGCAGCTCCTCTCCCCGCTTGAGATTGGTGGTCCCGGTGCCCACGTGCGCGAACAGCCGTCCAAGGCAGTGGTCGCAGAGGTCGCGGTCCTGGGCCTTCAGGGCCTGCTCGAGAACTTCCTTCATGGTCGTGCGGCCTACTATGACACCCCTAGATAAATTGTTGTCCGTGCCTGTTGCATGTCGACCGCCCATTTTCAATGATGTGTGACATAGAGTCTAATCTACTTTCGATATGGAATAGTTGCATGGCAATCGGTCACCCTGAACTGGTCCGACGGTATATGGAATATACCGATATCAGGGACAAAGCTGTAAAGACTGGTAAGGTGGACCTTGAGAACGTTAGATTCTTGACGCCCACTACCCTGCTACCATTGTCCATATACTTGAGGAGGACCATGAGATCACTTACACTGATTCCTCCTCCTAACCCGAATGTAGAATCTTACCTATGGTGCATGATGAAGGACCGTGGTTTCGATACCCTCAACGGATCGACCTGCCTACCTGTAGTGAGCCTGCCCAAGAATGAAGATCTCAGTCAGCCGATAATGAAGAAGGCATATGATTTGGCTGGAGACCCTGGAGGGAAGAACGCGTTCAGGTATCTTGTCGGAGAGCTGGTTGATAATATCTATCAGCATTCCAGATTCGAAATGGCATTGGTCATGGCCCAGCAGTATAGAAAGAGCGGAGTAATGCATTTGTGCATCATTGATGATGGCATAACTATTGCAGGTAGTCTGCTGGGGTCAGGGATGGTCCTTGATGATGAGCAAGCAATAATCGATGCATTGGAGGGGGCATCCTCAAAGAAGGAGCAAGAAAGGGGACGAGGCCTTGGAACCACATTGAGTTTGACATTGAAGGGTTATCGTGGGTGTATGCTCGTTGTCTCTGGGCGAGGAGCTATCTACTGCGATGGGGAGAACGATCTGAGATATCGACTATCCGATAGGAACAAATATGAAGGAACTTTGATAAGCATGAAAATACCATTAACAACGGAGGAGGTGGACTTATATGAGCACACAAGCCTGTAAAATATCTATTGCGCATGAGCTATCGCCAGATCTTGCTCTTCGAGATATCGCCACCTCGTTCATGGACAGACTCGAGTCTCAACGATGCCCAGAGATAATTCTAGATTTCTCTGAAGTAGAAACCATCACCCGATCATTCGCGCATGAGTATGTCGCCAGGAAGGCAAAATCTTCTCTGAGCATCAATGAAGTGAATGTTCCGGACAATATCGGTCGGATGTTCAAGGTGATCGAGAACTCGGAAAAGAAACCGAGGTTTGATAACCTGCGTCATTCCCAGACGATCTTTCTCTGATCAAAAATCACCTACAAGAGATTCAATCGTTAACGGGGGAAAGTGCTTAATCCCATGCTAGGCATGCCGTTCCTACAAAGCCCATGGCCGAGAACGGTGACATGCTCAAGCTCCTCCGGGAGCGGGGATACGACGCCCGGTCCATGTCCGTCTCTCATCTGGACGAGGTGCGGGAGGACGTGGAGGGACTGTACAATAAAGGTCTGCTGGCCGAGGAGCTTTACAAGGAGTACCTTTTCCGGTTCAAGTACTTCGTACCGGTCTCGTTCCCTGAGGCGAAGAGCATCATCGTGGTCTCGGTGCCGCAGCCGACCTGCGAGGTCGGTTTCAACGTTAATGGACGAAAAATCCGGACGATCGTGCCGCCTACGTACGCCAGGGCGGTGGACGTGGACATGGAGATCGTGGACATCCTGGAGAAGGGTGACCGCAACGGCGTTCAGCTGATGAGGGCGATACTGCCGCACAAGACGCTGGCCGCCAGGACGGGTCTGGTGCAGTACGGAAGGAACAACATAACCTACGTGCCAAGGTACGGCTCCTTCCACCGGCTGACCAGCTTTTTCACGAACCGGGAGCTGCCGGACGATTGGCAGGAAAAGAAAGTAATGGACCGCTGCGCGGAGTGCGGCGCTTGCGTAAAGGCCTGCCCGACGAAGGCGATCGACGAGGACCGCTTCCTATTGCACGCGGAAAGGTGCCTGACGTTCCACAACGAGATGCCTAACGAAAGGGAGTTCCCCGATTACGTTCTGGAAGGGATGCACAACGCCGTGGTCGGCTGCATGATCTGCCAGAAGGTGTGCCCGGAGAACGCCAAGGTCCGTAACTGGATGGTGCACTGCACCGAGTTCGACGAGGACGATACCTCGTTCCTTTTAAAAGGCGATTTCTCCGGACCGAAGGCCAAGTTGATGGCGGCGAGATTGGAGCCGCTGGGACTGGAGCTGGCGCTCTTCCCTCGGAATCTTTTAGCGCTGCTGAACAACGGAAAATGATCAGAGGTCGAAGCCCATCTCGGCGATGTGCAGCACGGCGCGCTTCCTTTCCAGGAACTTGTAGACGGTGGCGTGCTCGCTGCCGCTGAGCAGCATATCGACCGCCGTGCGAGCGACCGGCATCTGCGCGGAGTTTCCGATGATCCCCACGGTGTCCCCGTAGACGGATATGTGCACCCCGACCAGGTCCTCGATTATGCGGCGGGTCTTGCCGTTGGCGCCTATGACGCGGGCGCGCATGCGCACCAGTTGGTTCGTTCCCTTTCCAACGTAATCGTCGATGTTCATTATCTCTAGGTACTCATCATCGTCCAGGAGACGGAACGCCTTGTGAGGCGCGAAACCTCGTCCGATGGCCTTGACGATGTCCATGATCTTTAACGGCAGGAGCGGGTCCTCGGTCTTCGTCTCGTCGAACGATACCTCGCCCTCCTCGGCGTCGATGATTATCCTGATGCCGGTCCTCTGCTCCAGGAACTTCTTGGTCTCGCCGCCTTGGCCGATGAGCGCGCCGACGCGCTCCTTGGGAACTTTAACGATCTTCATTTCTCTCTGACCCCCTGGACGTATTTCAGGACGGTCTCGTCGCTCCACACCTTGACCTCGAGGTTGCGGAAGTAGCGGTTGATGTTCTTCACGTCCCGCTTCAGGAACTCGATGGCGTTGGGGTGGTCGGTCAACATGGCCTGCCCGCAGTCGATTATGTAGGGCAGCCCTTCATGTATCAGTATGTTGTACTCGCTGAGGTCGCCGTGCACCAGCTTTGCTTTTTGAAAGGCGCGCTTCATGAACCGGACGATCTCGCGGTAGATCTTCGCCGGCTCCTCGAGCTGGACGGAACGCAGCTGAGGGGCGGCCATGACCTCATCGCCGATATAGTCCATGACGATGATGTTCTTCAGGAATCGGGTGGGGTGCGGAACGCGAACGCCCGCCTGCTCCAGCCGGTTGAGGTTCTTGAACTCCTTGGTGCACCAGGCGTAGATGAGCTTGCGCGGGTTCCCGGTGAGACCTTTGAAGCGGGTGTCACCCTCGATGTACTTGGCGATGTTCTTGAAGGTGGCGTTTGACGTGCGATAGATCTTGAGCGCCACCAACGTCCCGTCCGGTGCCGTTGCCCGGAAGACGTTCCCTTCCTTGCCGGTGGAAACTGGAAAATCGACCGTGGAGATGCGCTTCTCGCAGGTGAGCTTGAAGATCACGCCGAGGGTGAGGTTGTCGAACACCTCTTCCATTACCTTGCGGCCTTCGGATGAGCTTTCGAAGGAGCGGGTGAGGCGGAGCTTGTCCACCTGGCGGTCCAGCTTGAGGATGTGTTTGTCCTCGGTCGGCATCTCTTCCTCAGAATATGTCCAAGTTCTTCGGCAGAACCTTCTTGCGGCTCAGATGGCTCGCTTGAGTTTTGGTGTAACGGTAATGGACGTCGCACTTGTCGTCCTGGAAGTCCCAAGGGCGGACGATGACCAGATCGCCTTCGCGGATCCACATCCTCTTCTTGATCTTCCCGGGTATGCGGCCCATGCGGGACTTTCCATCGGCGCACATTATCTTGATGCGGGAAGCGCCCAGCAGCTGGTCCGCTATCCCGAACATCTCGCCCTCCTTCTTGTTCGGGTACGGGAGGCGAAGTATCTCCTCGCTCTCACCGCCTTGGTCCCCCTGGGTGTAAGGTTCGTTGCTCAATGGAAGCCTCCAATGGTAAGTTTCCTTTAAACCCGTCCCTCTATATAACATTGGTGTAACGGGGTCAAGACGTTGACCTAGCTGGAATGACGACGGACGTTCACTCCAGGGCGTGCTGTATTATCTTGGTCATATCGTCGACGTTGTACGCCGTACCGCAGTACGAGCAGAACTTCAGGCCTTCCTGCTTGGAGTCCTTGTCGATGGTGATGCTGGCGCCGCAGGAGGAGCACTTGTACGGGATGGCTAATCCCTTCGTTCCGACCTGATTGATCAGCGCGTTCATGTCCACGGTGATGTGCTTTATGACCTTCTGGTCGTCCAGCCGGCGCATGCGCCCGGCCTCTTCCCAGAAGCGGTACTTCTCCAGGATGACCGCGGCCTTTTCAAAATTTCCCGCCTTCTCCATGTTGCGGGCCATGACCAGCTCGTCGATCATGGATTCGTCAGGCAACTTGTTCGGGTTGTCCTGCTTCCAGGACCTGATAAGCTTGCCGAGCCAGGGATCGCCGTTCTCCAGACCTTCGATCTTAGCCTGATGAGCGTAGGCCTGCGCTTCCTGCTTGGCCCGAGCCATCTCGGCGGCGTCGGCCTGCTCCCTGGCGATGACCGCTACGCATTCCTTGCAGGCCAGTACGCCTGCGCTCTTGTACCTCTTCTCGATGGCGGGGTAAATGCCTGCCATTAGGATGGGCATGCCGATGATCAGAAAGACGAACGAGATCGCGATGTACTCCAGGCCAAAGGGCATGATCGGCTCTATGAAGGACAGCTGTTCCCGCATCCAGTCATCGCCGGCGACCAGCAGGTTGAAGAAGAACATGGCGAAGAGATAGATCGCGTATATGGCGGCGAAGGCCTTGATGATGATCAAACCGACGAAAGGCTTTCCGCACTTGGAGCAGGAGCTGTTACTCTTCTTCGCGGCCACGAGGTCGGGAAAGAAGATTGGTGATAATTAAATCCTACTCTGAGGGGTTCGTGTGTTGCCCATACGAATGCCCGTCATTGGGGGTACGTACAAGCGATGGATTGGTTGGCCAAACTTGGTTCTCACTAATGTTTAAGTAATTAGTCAAATATCAAGCGCCAACCCACGCTCCCGTAGTGTAGTCCGGCCAATCATTCCGCCCTTTCGACATCGCTGAAAAGCGGTGGAAGGTAGGCGAAGACCCGGGTTCGAATCCCGGCGGGAGCACTTTTTTACCGTCAAAAAATTGATATAGCCAGATGTGTTTTTAGTATCATGGAAGGCCTGAAAAAATCGTCAGACAAACCGTCGGACAAGAGGGCTTCCGGGCGCCCTAATCAAGGGAAAACGGAGACGATAAGGCAACGGAAAGTGGACGTTTATCTGCCTACGGTCGAGCTGATGCAGCAGTGGAGGCATGCTGCGGAGAAATCGGGCATGCCCCTGTCCAAGTACATCCTGGAGGTGGTGGAGCAGCACCGCATGGGTGCGGTGAGGGTCACCATGCCACCGGCGTTACTTGAAGAGAAGGCGAACAAGCTGGAGAAGGAGCTTGCCGCGTTACAGATGCGCTTCGATACGCTGAATCTTGCATTTCATAACCAGGAGGTGGAGCTTTCTCGGCTCTCAAGCGCCTACCAGAACGCCAAGGGCGGTAGCGTGGACGTCACCATGGTCAAGGACCTGGTCCAGGTATTGCAGAGCGGTCTGAAGAATGGCATCCACATTACCGATCTGCTGGAATCGATGCACTTCGACCGGAATGACGGTGAGATGATCAAGAAGTGGAGCGACGGGCTGAACTTCCTTCTGGACGTGGGATTGGTCCGCAAGGACATGGACGGGAATCTGCGGTGGATGAATGCACGCTGAATCTATCCGTAAGCCGGAGATGATGAGCAGCGTCCTTCTCGACCCGGAAATGTTCGACCTGTTGGACAAGTTCAAGGTCGAGTGTAACCTGCAGGGCATGAGCAAGAGCTCTACGACCAGTTACGCTTCGGCCATGCGCATCTTCATGTTCTTCCTGATGTCCAAGCGTAAGACGGTCTTCGAGGTAGACAAGGACGTCCTGAGGGCGTACATAGACTACCTGGTGAACGAAAGGAAGATCTCCTATCGCACGCTGAGCTACAACTTCTCCGCTCTGGCCGCATTCTACGAATGGCTGCTGTTCGAGAACAAGATAAAGGAGAATCCGGTGCAGGCAGTCCGGAAGCGATATCTGAAACGGTACAAGAACGGGGAGGGGATGCAGCAGGAGGGCCGCAAGCTGATCTCCGTCGAGGAGATGGCCATGCTCGTAAGGTCCATAGTCAGCCTTCAGGACCGTGCGGTCGTGGTCACCCTGGCCAAGACCGGGGTGAGAAGAGGCGAGCTCATCAGTTTGGACGTGGACGACATCGATTGGCAGAAGATGTCCATCAAGCTCAAGCCTACGGCCAAGAGGAGCAACCGGTTGGTGTTCTTTGACGAGGAGACAAAGCAGGTGCTAATGGAGTGGATGAACATGCGCCGATTGTACGCCCGTCCCGATTCTAAGGCCCTTTTCATCAGCCATAGCGGCGGAAGGCTGAACAAGAACCATGTCTACGACATCGTCGTCCTGCATGCCGGTCTGGTCGGCCTGCACGATGCAAGCTCGGACAAGCTGGAGGACCATTTCACACCACATTGCTGCCGCCACTGGTTCACAACGCATCTGAGGAGAGCAGGAATGCAGCGTGAGCACATACAGGAGCTCAGAGGCGATTCGCGCCCGGACGCCATTGACATCTACTACCACATCGACCCTGAGGACCTCCGGTTGGCGTATCTGGCATTCATACCGAAGTTGGGGTTAAGTTCATCAAGGTGACATCATGGGAAAGTGTAAGAAGAACGGAAAGAAGGCGAATATAGACCTTGAGAATCTTGAAATCGGGGATGTGGTCGCCATCGAATGGTATGATGTTCACGCGTATGAGCGAATTGAGCTTAGCGAGATTGACGAACTCGAAGAGCCGGAAGCTACTCGTTGCTGGGGCGCGGTCGTTCGAAAGGGGAAGAATTTTCTGTTCATCGCTTCAGAAATTGGCGATCGGGAATCGGATGGCTTATGGATCGAGGCCATTCCATATATCACAATTAAAATGTGTAAGGTTATAGATAGGATCGAGATAGCAGTTGATTATCACCCTGTGGACTTGTGATTTTTTTGAAAATGAGTGAAAAATGTGGAATGATCAACAAATCGATTCGAAAATCTCCCCCGACCACCCTGGAAGCGTGGCTTCGATGATTTTTTAACAAGATCCCCCCCCCGCGCCATGATTGGTAAATTATTGAATTTATATCTAACCCGAACCTTCTAACAATGATTCCAGGGTAGGTCGATCCCAGCGCTTCCTTCGCTCACCGGTGGGATTACTGAAAAATGATTCAAAATAATTATTGATGATCCGATCATCGAGTACGCGTTTTTCCTGCACTAGGCTTCGGTAGAACCCTCCCGCCCTTTTTGTAATGGCCCTCTCTACCTCCAGCGTATGATTGTAGCGCGGACCGAGCTTAATGAAGCGTGCTTCGTTCTTCCTCTTTAAGTAGATTGAACCGCGCATATCGTTTAGCTCGAATGCTAATATCGCATAATCGAAATTCATGCGGTTCAGGATCGATATCGGATGGTTTTCACCACTACCAATAAAATTGTATCCCATTATTTCCAGAAGTTCTACTAAAAATGGTATCGAGACTCGACTAAGTAATATTTTGTTGAGAAAGTCGTAATCTCGGAACTCTTCTGAATCAATTTTGCCAAGGGATAATCCATCGACCACCCTCTTTTTGGCCTGGTCGCATAACGAAGTATAGTCCGTTTGAATCAATGGAAAGGCGGAGATCCCCATTACCTTGGAGCGATGAGGCAGATTGTTCATTGATGAAAATCGCTCACTACCCAACTTGAATGAACAGTATTTGTCAAACCCGACATGAGCAAAATAGGTGTGTGGGTTTGACATTACTTTACAGATGGGTTGTTTGTTATGAACATCCTCTGAAGAGATTAACAAGAATGGGATTGTATCCTTCCCTGTCATTTTCTTCAATATTGATTGTTTTCGGGAGTAATCGCGAGGAAGCCCGTCCAGGTTGACCGACCCATTAATAGCTTCAATAATGCAGTAATTTCCTGCGGAGTCCATAATCACGGAGTCCAGCTCGGCATGATCAGTATGATCGCACTCGATGAAAATGTCCCCATGTTTGTGGACAAAACCCATCTTACCGGGTTTGAGGGGCTTTGAAATTGTGATTCTTTTCCGTTTTTCCAAAATTGCTTTGAAGTCGTCATCGTGCTCGATGAGATCGACCATTATTTCGAAAACACAATGTTCGTACAGATGCCCTTCAGCTATCCGTTTCGTGGAATGTTTCTCATCGAATAATTGTTCTCTTTCCAAAGCGGAGAGATGATAAAAACCCCTTTGAATTATGTTTTCATCAATGTCCACACATCCAAGAGCATGAACAAATTTTTGATACGGGTGGGGGTCGATAGATATCTTAGACAAAATGGCTCACCCTGTTAGCACTTTCATACTCGTGAATCGTCTTGAACAATCTATCTCCGGTGTCCGGGCCTTTTCCATCTTTTTGATGAGTTACATTGGCGCCAACAAATTGGTTCTTTGATGATCTGATCGCATACATTCTCTTGCATTTCAAGGCTTCAGTAGCCCTTTCTTGCACGACATTTACAGAAATGACCACGTCTCTGGCAAAAGGTGCTATCTGATTGAAGACGGAAAACATGCTTTTACCGGTGTTAAGGACCGCATCTGCCAGGATGATCGTCTTATTTTGTATGTGCAGCAAGTTTTCCGCGATGAACCGATTTGTATAGATGGGATCAGGATTTGACCATTGAGGGTCGTTCTTGTCATCCAATAGCAGCAAGGTACAATCCAGTTCATCAGAGATGCCCATTCCGAAGAATAGTCCTGATCGCATTAGGCACACCACCGTGAAATCCCTCGGATGGGTTGCTTTCAATTCACATGCCATATAGCGCCCCATAGTTTTACCGAGCTCGTAGTGAGCACTTCTCAACCTTTCACCCATTACGCCAGAATCGCTCTTGCACACCTCTATGTGCCCAATAACTTCGTTTGCGATCTCGTCAGTCAATATCTTCATGAATGCTTCTCACCACCTTCACCCCTTGAAATTTGAAAATATTGTAGTCTGGCTGTTTGATTGAGTGATGGTTGTCCCTCAGGTACGCTTGCAGGGATGTGCTGATCTTCTCCTGAGCCGTCACATAGCTGTGGTCTGCCATTTCAAGCATTATTCGGTCACCCATGCTATCCCCAACGGCTACAACCCTCTTTCCATGTTTTTTCAACGATTTCGCCACATAGCCTTTGAGCATGTCGGAGATGACCCACCGGTCGGTGTTGATATTGCTCCCCCCGACTATCATATCCGGGAAACCACATGATTGCCTAATTGATTCCCAGCTCTTCCTGAGACCGGAAGTAATTCCCACGAAATAGCACCCTGACATCCCCTTCACATCATCGATGAGCGCCGTGTTAAGAGCTGCCCTTCCTGCGGCCATCTGGCAGAAATTGTCGTACTCTCCGACCTCTGAGTACCTGATAGCCATCTTCCAGAACTGATACGAAGAATATCTGTTATCCCCGAATGTGTCCTTAGGGACTGACGGCTTAATTCCGGCAAGGGATATGAATTCATAGGTGACATCGTTGGATGAAATGGTCCGGTCACAGTCCAATAAGCAGATAGTGCCCTTTCCAGCTGACCTCTGAACTATGTCCTGGGCGATCTCTTCAGCAACCTTGAACGAGAGGGAAACGGACGACCCGCTCAAGATAAGACGGAAATATTCCAATAATGAGGGGGTGTCGGAGTCAAGGATGATGAGGTCCTTGTTACGACTTAGACATTCTTTTCTAAGGCCTTCTATCTCATAATTCTTCCATGCATCGATGTCTTTAGGTTCGAGGGAGCGGTACTTTGCGTTCTTGTCTGAATCAAGCATCCTCTGGATTATAGCTGATGACGGAGCATCCAGATAGATTATCTTATCATAACAGTCCCCATCTTCTTTGGTGAACACTACCCGGTACTCCCCATCTTTATCCGGAAATGCATAGTGACCATCAACTACGATGTGCTCGTCATTTTGATCATTGACGAAACCGATGAACTCTTTTCTGAGGATCGCCTTTTCGTGTTCTGGCAGATCGGGGAAATCACCGTTTGACCTCTCGTTCAACCACTGCGAGCCCTGAATGTGCCTTACATCTTTCAACTGGCTGATGAGATGGTCCTTCCCGCTCCTCGGAAGACCGTATATGGCCACCTTCAAAATGCTTCCCCCGGACCATGCGCCATAATTATTGGATCGGCCCTTCTCTCGACAATCATGGAGTCGTAGTAACATTCATCTGGGGTGCTAGTTCGCAGCATTCGCATGTTCTCCTCAACTTCATGCAAGGGGGTGTCATATTGACCGAGAATGTAATCATCAAGTCTTACAAAACGGCCGCATGGGAAAATTTTCCCGCCCGAGTAGAAGATATTGGTCCTCCCAACGCCGCATTTCCTACCATACATGGTACAGTCATACGAATCTTTCTTGCTCGACTGTCGCATTATAAAACCTTGATCCATTGCTTCAGATAGGAAGCCATCGAACGACGCAGTAGTAATATTGAGACCTAGATGGAGGGCCCCCACCATCCTAGAGAAGCTTACTCTGTTGAACCCATTGGCCTTCAGAAACCCGAATAACATATCTTTGTTTTCAATGGTCTTTGCGTTCACCGTACAATTGATGTTCGGTTTTACCCCGAATATTGATCCGTAACGGTTGATTGCACCCATAACGACATCGTGGGTGCCTGCACCATTCCGGGTCTTCCGACACAAATCGTGAAGTTCCTGGTGGCCATCGAGTGAGAAGTTGAGCTCGATCCGTTCCCTCTCCGAATCAAAGAAGGACAATATCTCGTTCGACACTATTGTACCATTGGTGATGGTGTAGAATGAGAAAATGTCGCTCTTACGCGAATAGTTTACAATATCCTTGATGAGATCGAACCTTAATAATGGCTCACCGGCACCTAATAAGCCTACCTTGAATTTTTCAACTCCATTCACCTCGGCGTACTCGATCATATTGTCCATGATCCGCCTGGCTTGGCTAATGGTCATGTCCTCGTACTCTTCTCCCTCACCCCTGAAGTGACAGTAGCTACATCTTAGGTTACAGTGCCCGCTTATCGAGACGCACGCTCTGTCGATCATATTTTCTCCACCAATGGAATTTCCCCTAAGATCTGACCTTCGGAGAGAAAGAGGTTCTTGATCTTCTCGTGCCTGAACGCGTAATCCTCGGCGGTCTTCCTTTCCCTGCTCCGTATCGTCTTATCTGTACCACGAATGAGCAGCTCAACGATCTCTGGATGATTTTTAATACACGCCTTTATGAGAGGGGTGTAACCATTATTGTCTTGCTGGTTTAGGCAAGCCCCCTCTTTGATCAACATCTCAGCAATCTCTTTAAAACCGCTCCAGCTGGCGATCATTAATGGAGTGTTGCCTGCATTCTTCCCATTGCTCCCCAGGTCGAAGTCACAGCCTCCTTCTATGAGCTTACTCACCATCTCCGGACTGTTCAGCTGAACTGCGTGGGATACGGGTGGTATTTCGTACTTGCTCACGTCCATCTTATTGAGGTCGGTGTTAGAAAGAGAGAGGAGAAAATCTATTGCCTGCATATCCCTATTCCTGATCGCCTGAATTAATGGGGTGAACCCAGTATTGGGGTCGATCTTGTTGACGTCTATACCCTTAACCAGGAGTTTTTCTGCTTGGTCCAGCCTCTTGGCTCGAATGTGAGCGAAGAACTCTTGGGTGGCAACTTGGTCATACGAACAACCTTCCTCTGCCGGGGCGCTACCGTACTCACATAAAGAGATGATTTTGAGGTTAGGAGTGAATTTTTTTTGTAAGGAAAAGTAAACATCATCCGAGAGCAGGCTTATGGTGGCATTGGGGTGAGCGCGGGCTTGCGCAGCGGCCATGTCGATTATACGATCATCGTTGAGGTCCTTCTTCGAAACGTCGGAAACGTGCTCCACTTTTCCATCCTGTTTCTTCAGATGGCTTTCGAGCCCAGCCATAGCAACCCATGCTTGTTGCCTCATCCTGTGGTTGCTCTTGTCCTTGATGTGGTTGAGCTCCGATATCACCGTCTCGGACACGAGGACCTTGTCAAAACGTCTAACCAACTCCTCTATCAGCCTAGGCCTCTTCAATAGCGCCGAAGTATCTGGAAGGATCCATGATTCCATTTCCACATTGGTACCTAGAAGAGAATCTATGCTCTCTGAGAACGTTTTACTTAAAATGATCAGCTGCTCCGATGTAGGGATGGTCTTCCCATTCTCCCAATTAGATATCGTTGGCCTGGCGATATCGAGCCTTTGTGCAAACTCCTCTTGAGATAAGCTGTTCCTCTCTCGGATGTTCTTTATCTTAACCGCTATTGAAGAATTGTCAATCCCGCCCATAAAAAACTGTAGGAAATATTTACTTTTTATAATTATCTATTGTATTTTATTATTAATTATGTTATACATAATTACAATGTACTTCTTAATGTAATAATTCGTTACAATGATGGTTTGTTTTCTTCTGCTGGCATGAATTGAGTATAATCATCTTCGAAATAAAATTCGATCAAGAGCGCAAGAAGCGCTTGACATCGATTGGCTGATTTTTCATTACTTCCTGAATTCGATCCAATAAGATGTCAAGCTCATATTCGAACTGTGATGCTAGATAGTTAATGTTGCTCAAGTGGCATCAAGTGACCATCAGTCATTTTTCTCTCGCTCACGGAAAAAAGTTACCGAACTCGAAAAATGAGTCAGGGACCCCCATCGAACCCCAGAATGTTACTCATTATAATCATCCTTAATCCAGAGATATATGAACTGCTTGATCATAATAAACCGCCCAATTTAGAGATTTATCTTTTGCAATTAGACTCCAACTCATTTTAGTTCTAATCCTGAGTTCACCTTTCTCAGCAGTTCATTGATCTTCGCTAGATCCTCTTTATTCTTCATTTTGGCGACATCCACTCGAAGGTGAAGCTTCAGCTCGATATCGGGGTGTTGTCCTATTATGTCAGCGATAGCTTCGCTCAGGTTCTGCACATCTCCGATGGTGAGGTCCGCGCTTCCACTGAGACCATGTGGTGTAGGAACAGGCATGGTCGATTCTGCGATCTTAAATAATACGCTCTTAGACGCGCCCTCATCGCAGGGCCAAGATGTTGAACCGGGCATTACCTCGATGAATCGGACCCGGACGGCCCCATCGATGGCCTCACGTACGGTCTTCCATGGTAGGTTGACCCGATATTTCTTGGACAAAAAGAGGGCGATTGAATAGGCTGAAGCCTGTCCATCTTTCCATGCCTCTTTCAGGTTCGGTGGAATGATATCGAGGGTCTTGATCGGCTCAGGTGGCTGCCTGAGACGAGCATCATCAGATAGCAAGCCGCGCGGGACCTCCTGTTCAAGCAATGAAGCCGGTCCCGACAACATCCAAACATGCCCAGTCTCGATAGCTTCCTTGATTGCGACTTCGACCACATCGGGAGAGGCCATTGGGATATGCATGGTTTCCTCAAAGCCGGATTGCGGCACCTTGATCGTCTTCGTCCCATCGAAGAGGTCCTTCACATCCTTCATTGAGATCTCTTCCCTTGACCACAAACCGGTCAGTTCATCTCGGGCGAACATGCTTGATCGGATCGAAGTTAATTCCGCGAATTGTGGCAGGACAAGCTCCAGGCTAGGTTCCCTGAGATCCGCCTCGCCAGGTGATTCCTTCCAAAAGGTCCTGATGGAGCGGTCTGGCCTCGTGAGGCGCAATACGAACTCACCCTGCAATACACCTTGCACCAAGGTGTCTAGGACCTCCTTGCGCCTCAGCATTTTCGGCAGATGAGGGAACTGAGCGAACATACCGATAATATCACTGACCCTTCTCGATTTGTCCCCCACCTTCCAGATGTCATAAGGGCCATCAGGTAGCAATGCCGAAGAGGTGATCGCCTGGTCCATGATTCTTGCCTTCTTCTCTGCCTTGATGGATGCGAAGAGATCCGCACTGACGTTGATCTTGAATGCGATGATGTCATTCTTTTCTGAAACGGTGACCACGATACAATATGCTTGAGCTATAGCCTCTGGCACAGACTTCTTAGATCCATCCACATACGCGGAGACAGTGCTGAATCGGCTTTCCTTGTCATCCCCTTTGACCTGTATTTGGGAGCGCACCTCATCCCAAGCGAGATAGTCCTTGATCTTATCCCGTGCACTTTGTAAAAGGTCCTTCGCCGGGGTGAGGATTATGATCGCATTACGATACACCCGTGGACGATCCTCTGATGTCGTCTCATTGATGAAGCGAGACGCCTCTGCGCTAGGTTTGCCGACCTCTGAAAAAGAGCGCGGCCCCAAAATTACTAGCTGGAGCTCACCGATATCGGCCACATCTGAAGGTCGTTCCGGCATGTTGTAGACCTTAAGCCCTGAAGGTACGCCCGCGGTCAATGACCTCACACGCTTGGCGGTCTCATCGACCAGTCTAGATTCTACGAGGTCCGGAGAAATTCGCACCAGCGCATCGTCGTGCATATGTTTGAGATTCGGCCTAGTACCGAGCCTCCAGTTCTCCGGAAGCTCGTTCTTTCCACCAATGGCGCTTTCCTCATCCAAGAACCATGACTTATGGGTCCATGATAGCAGCGATTTCTGCAGATCGATCTTGTCCGGTCTGGAAGAACCGAGCATCACCATCAGATCATGAGTTCGAGCTTTACGACCGATAGGTTGTGAATGTAAGAAGGTGGTGAAGACCGCCTGTTCCACCTCACGATGCCTGATGCCGGGCTGTTCGATCTGTATGCTCTTGGCCTTCTCAAGCTCGCCTTCAATTATCTTAGCCCATTCCTGCCTGGGGCCTTCAAAATCATCCGAGGCAGCGACTCCAGTCAGTTCTCTGGCAGCTTCGCTGAGTCCCTGCTTCTCCGGTTCCGCCAGGAATACGCTGACGCCGACCAAGGGTGAAGTGTCCCATTTATTCGCATCCCTCAGTGCTAATGCGAATGTGCGCAGAATGCCCCTCGTCTTCTGGAAACCGTCCAAGCTGGTCCATTTAGTATAGAAGACATCCGTGAGGTCAGGATGGAACGGATAGTTGTCGAGATATCGTTTCTCCGCGATCGCGCCTTCTTTCTTTGTCTCTTCGTCCAGCTCAGCGATGCCTTTGAGAGCTTCGACCACTTGCGGTTTGAACGTAGAAGGATCTTTAATGGAATCAGGCTCGAAGAACCTGCGTCTTAGGATCTCCGCCACATCATCACGGCTGACCGGCTGCACACCTTCTTCCTTCTCACGACGGAAGATGTTACCCATATCATGGAGGAGCTCCTTGCCCAGGTGGTCGCTCTTCTTGGGGTCAGTAGCTAAAAGGGATGCGATCAGTGCGCAGTTTGGAAGCTTGGTTGCGGCTTGAGTGAGGCACTGGAAGAAGTTGAGAAGGTTGTCCTTCCATTCGGGGTCCTGTGCCACCTTGACACGTGCGTACATCAAGACCTCGTCCAACAGAACGAGCGAAGCCATGCCACTCTTGGATGGCATGGCGAGTATCTCCTTCAACAAAGGTTCGGCGGGATACTCTTCCCGTTCCTCAACTGATGAAGACCCACTAAGGATCTTAAGTCCGGCGTCACCGCCGAGCTGGTAGGCAAGGATGCTCCATGGATGTTTCAGCATGCGAGTCTTACCATCTGGGCCCCTGGTCTTTACACCTACAAGCAGGTCGATCTTGTCAAAGACGAGAACGGCCATCCTAGCTCTGGGTAGTTGGATGCCGATATGAGAACGAAAATCGAGAACAGAAGGTATGTCTGGAAGGCATTCTGGATCATTGAAGAGGTGGTAGAGGGTAATCAGGGTGTGGGTCTTGCCTCCACCGTAGGTGAGCTCCAACTGCCTCACCGCCTTATCGTTCTGTCCTGCCAACCGCATCGCTACGTCTTTGGCCAGTTCCCTCATGTTGTAGGTCGGGTAGGTAAAAGCGAAGAACTTCTTGGGGTCGCGGTATAGGTCGGTGCCTTCGTCCATTACCACATCATAGAGGTCGGCTGCGAACTGAGATAGAGAGAGGTCCCCGTTCTGAAGGTCCTCGCTCAACCTGACAACCTGATGCCATGGCTTCCAATTGCTCTTGTTCCGCTCTTTCATCACTTTAACCTCCGAAATTTGATAAGTCCCTGGGTGCGCTTACCGCACCACCCCTGGATGTGATATGATTACTGATGCTCTCCAATAGGCTTCTTTCCTCGTCTCCTTCCTTGGAGAGTTCAAGTATAGCCTGCAGGATATGATGGAAAGTCTTGTTCTTGAGTAGACCATTATTATCTAGATAATCATCGACTTTCGCGATATCACCATCCTTCCACAGTTGCATTAGCTTGTGTACCCGATCGATCATCGGTGCAGGACGACCGTTGATATCCATTCCCAAGTTCTTGCTCTTACGCTTGTTCCACGCCTTTAATCTAAAGGTGCTGCTGGTGCCTTCCTCGATGAAATCCTCTTCGGTTTCCTCACCCTCGTCATCTGCGGGCTCTTCCATTCCTCCAGATCTGAGGAGGATATCATTTTCGCCAGCAAGGGCACTGTCTGAAAGATCACAGGATATTGCATATAAGATGCAAGAGCCTGATGGGGCATCCCCAAACCCGAAGTCATGACGGTGTAATAGATAGTAAGTCGTGATGTTGTCCAAATCGCGATCTTTTACACTCTCTTCACCCAGGACACGACCGACTACGAAATCCATGACGATTCGTCTCACTTCAACTAAAAATTCTGTGACCGTCATTATTTGACCTGGGTCATCGGCTTTCTTCACAATCGGGTGCTTACTATAAGCTTCAAGTGCTGGACCTGTAGCAGCCCAGATGAAGTCTGGACCGCGAATTCCAGCGTCCCAATATTCTCGCAGACGATATTGAATGTTGAATCGCATTTCTTCGAGGACCTTGTTATCCCAACCTGGCCTTGCGTTTTCAGGACGTTTCTTACATACTAACCAAACTGATGATGAGAGAGCGGCTGAGGATAAAGCCCTGGTGCGAGTGGATCGTTCTGTTTGAATTGGCCAACTCGCATCGACTAAAAATTCTGATTTTATTAATGCGGTTACTAATGTTTCCCAAGCATCTGGCTGTTTGTGGGCAAAAACAATTACCAATCGCCCTTCATCATTAAGTTGGCTGTAACAATTCTTGAAAACTCGGTACATGCCATCTTCGTATGTTTTCTTTGAAATTGTTTTATCCCCATTGAATCTGGCGGAGTCATCAATCAGTTCACCATCACTCTTTTGTTCATCCCATTTTATCGCGAGTGGGGAGTTAAATGCTAAATCGAATCCTGGCCCCATCCCATTTAAGGTTCTTCGTAGCCAGACATAAAAGAAATCCATCAATGTTGAATAAGGAATCGCATCATAGTATGGGGGATCGGTTAAAACCACATCAAACTTTTTTTCCACTGGAACTATAGAGCTTTGATTTAGCACATGTGGACCTGGGCTTTTATTCGTCGCCTTCAATGCATGTTCAACAAACAAATAGACCCATTCTAGTTGATTCAAGTAGGCTCCGGAGGTGGACGCCAAAGGATTGACCTCAGCAAAATCCCACACGAGAGGTAGAGCAAATCGAGCAAATGTACCTTCGATCTTTTCTCCACCTTTATTCCATCTTGATACCGCGCTTGATTGGTTAATTAAACGGTCGAAGACTATAACCATATACGACTGGATTGCTTCTATCCAGTCCTCTGAGTAATCTTCTTTTTTTAACAAATCATTTAAATTACGTATTTGAATGAGGAAATTTCCGATAGCCATGAGTTGCCGAGTTGTGAATAAATTATACCAACTTTCCAAACCATATTTGGTACACCACGTGCTCCCTTTTGAGTCGGTGGTTATTTTTTCACGAGGTAAACCAAAAGGGATCGAACGATATAGGTCTTCGATGTCGTTTCTTGGAATGGTGGAAAGTTCCAGCTCCTCTTTTGAAGGTGTTCGGTACTCTTTTCCTTCTTGACCATCGACGACCACTGCGATTAGTTGGGTTTCGTGGAACTCTGAATCATGTGTATTTTGAAGGTAATTTTGAATATCCGCTTTTGTCATCGCGATGGTTCCTGGTTTCCCGCAACAAGGACACCATGCTCCACTTCCCCCCATTGTCCCTAGGCCCAATTTTTTATCTTGCTCCATTTTTTCTGCATTGGTTCTTCCTCCCATGGGAACATTGTTCATAATTCCGAAAACAACATTGTTTCTGTCACTATTCGGTTCCATTGTAAGAGCGACTCTTTTCTTACCTTTCTTACAGAGCCAGCGTGTCTTTAGTAATGGTATTGTTGCTCTACAATTTTTACATATTACAGTCCTTGCCCATAAATATGCAACCGTTGGTTTATTATCTAAAACTGGATAATAATATCCTATCTCTTTACTGGTTTGAACAAAGATATACCACCCCCAGGCCCTAACATGCCATGCCAAATCAGCCATTGGAATTGTTAGCCCGTTGTTAAAAACCATGTTTTCCTCGTCGAATGAGGCGAGCGATTTCTGTTTCTCCTGCTTAGCTGATAGCTTGATGCCCTGTGCCTCATAGTACTTATCCATGAACTCTTTTTTTTCAAGGATAAAATCAGGCAATGGCATTTTCTTTCCGGCCAGACGTTGCGGGTATTCCAATGTACATTTTTCGATGAACCAGGCTACGGGATTAATGTCAATCGCTGTAGCTTCGCACCCCAATCTCATCGCTTCTAATGGAATTGCTCCCCCTCCGGCGAAAGGGTCTAAGATTCTGGGTATCCTGCCACCATACGCTTTCCTAATTTCTTGCCGGAAATAATCGAGATCCGGTCCAGACTCTCTGCCCCAGTGGAGGATACCCCCTTCAGTCTCTTCGACAAAACGTATTTCTTCCTTACCATCCTTTTTTGTACGCTTCTGAACCCGTACGACCTTACCACCAATCTGCTCTAGCAATTCCTTACGTTTCTCGGGGTCGCCTGGATCTGGTAACAAAGTAGCGATCAGCGCCGCCCGGCAAGCCGCTAGAGGCCTTCTAGCTGGCCAGATATGCAACGTCGAAATGTGTCCATGGCGAACGTTCTTCTCGTGCACTGAGTCGATGGACGCTTGCTTTAGACAGAATCCTTTCTCGATCAATCTAGGTTTTTCTTCATTCTCTGCCATCAACCAGTCCCTCCACTATTTCCAATAGATGCACGTAAAATGTCCCCTTCATTGACCATGAAACTGCCCTTCTGCTTGAAGCTTAAACGATAGGCCGGGTCCTGTACCCGCAGAAGACGAGGCACAGTCTCGCAATCGAAAACAGCATAGAGCCAGTACTTATGGCGCAGGTTCGCAGCACGGTCCCACTCGTTCTCGGTGATCTCTACGCCACCGCCACCGCTCCTTCCTTTCACTTCGATGCTCCTGATCTCTCCATCGGGGCGACGGGAGAGCAGATCGAAGCCAGGATGCGCTTGCAATCCCGCATGCAACGCCAGTTCAGGCGTGTGCACATCGATGACCTCGGCGCCCTCATTTTCCTCCAAGGACCTCACTATGTCCATGGACATGGCCTCGATGTCCAGATCATATCTCTTCCAATCCTCTGGATCCGATGAGGGCATGACGAGGGCATGGGCGATCATCTCCACATCGCCAATATCGAGCAGATCGACCTCTTTCGCCAACGCTTGGAACGATCTATCCCTGACCTCGGCGAGCTCACGTTGCATCACACGGACCCGTTCCATCTTTAAGCCGACCTCGGGGTCGTCCCTTTTCTTGCCCAATTCAGTGCGCTTCTTGGCCAATTCCACTTCTTGGAGGTTGAAACCCCTGCGCATCAATTCCTGTCTTGAGGCGTTCAGTTTGGAAATGCGCTCATGACAGTCCCGCAGCATCTCCCCCTGGATATCATGTACCAAGAAGGTCGGCACCATTCCCGTCAATGCCTCCCCTTTGGACATCATGGTCAAGGTCTTCATATCATGTCCTTCGTTCCCTCGAAGCAGAAGGAGCTTTTCCAAGGGTGCTTGCACCATCGCTCCCGATTCGTCCTGCACCACTGCGACCAATCGTTCATCGACGATGATCTCTCGAGCTAATGCTGGTACCGACGGGTCCGCACGGCGAACGATGCTCAATTTGGCAAGATGGAACAGGTAGGGGCTTTTCGCCGATGGATCAATGAACACCCCTCCCCTTAGCGCGGCAGCTGAGCACCTCTCGTCGAGGAGATCGCATATGCGGTCGAAGATGATCTCACCAGGGCGAAGGAAGATCGCCTTGGCCTCCTTGGAGCGGTTGACGGTCATAGCACCGCGAATGTCATCCGGATAATCCTCCATCAACGGAATGATCCTATCAAGGGCCTTCGGTTTCTGAGCGAAAAGGGAGAAGGTACCTCTCAGGTCTCCTTCCCATCCGATGCCTAGGAGCGGCAGTGCCGACTCTAGGAAACTGGCGACATATGCGGGTAGCAAATAACGATATTCCTCTTGAGCCAATCTTTCGCGCTCTTCAGGGAGATATCTTGCCACATCACCACCTCCCCCGAATAACGATTCTTCCTTGGCTTTGATGGCTCTTACCTGATCCTCAGTGAGCTTGCCCTCGATTATGCGGCTGGCGCCTTCCTCGTCCTTGAGCGCCATGGCCATGATATCTTTGATGCTGACGCCTTCGAAAACGCGGCCGATGACATCGAACACCTTGTCCGAATGCATTTCTAGGCGGATCCTCTCCATCTTCTCGAGCAAGGTCTGTAGTACCTTACCCTCTCGGGTGTTTGAGGAGATCATATTGATTATTACAACCGGGTCGTGCATCTGACCATAACGATGGATCCGACCCATCCTCTGCTCGAGACGAGCCGGATTCCAGGGAATATCGTAATTGATCATTAGCCAGCAGAACTGAAGGTTGATCCCTTCACCCGCGGCATCGGTGGCGATCAGATACTGAGCCCCATCCGCATGATGGTCCTTGTGGAAGAATGCGATCTGCTCCTCTCGGGCGGCAAAATCCATCCCGCCGTGGATCGAAGCTATCTTGCCGGTTAGCCCTTTTCCCTCCAATTTGCGCATTAAGTAAGTGAGGGTGTCTCGATGCTCCGTAAAAATAATGGCCTTCTCATCGCGATATTTGTCATCGGTAAGCAATTCTTCCAGTCGGTCGAATTTTGATTCTGTACCTCGTCGCATGACTTCATCGGACAGAGCGAGCAGTTTTTCAACCTCGATCTTCTCTTTTTCCAATTGACCGATGTTGAAGTTCACCATGACATCCATGATCTTCTTCTCGTCGACCTCGTTCTGCTCCTCATCGCCTTCTGGGGACTCCTCTTCTCCCGTCCGATCCTCGAAGTCATCGCTCACCTTCAGACGGCTTTGTTGTGCCTGCAATTTTTGTTCGTTCAGATCTCCACATCGCAAGGCGTCGATCAGAAATTGAAGCCTCTCCACCCTTCTTTCGAATGAGCGCTTTAAAGCATAGGTGGATGAAGCCATGCGCCGTTGGAAAACGCTAGCTGTTAAGCTTGCTGCAGAACGGTTCAGCATTCGCGCCATATTGTAGAAGTTGTCGATATAAACGGTCGTCCTCTCATAGAGATCTCTTTCACTGCCATCACCCTCGGAGAGTGCGTAACTGCCCGTATGACATTCCCGTGATGGGTAGATCTTCGAGCCGTCGAATCGTACCATCTCTTCTTTGGTACGACGAATGAAATGCTCCCTCCTACAATCCTCTGGGAATACGTCAAATGCTTCCTTATTGGGGAGCAGCGTTGGTTCTAAAAGCCGCCAGAGACAGTAATATGGATAATCTTTGCCCATGTGGGGCGTGGCCGTAAGGAGTAGAAGATGGTTGGCGCACCACGGCATCGACCATCTTTGATCTAGACCTACAACCCCCGCCAATGATTCGGCCAGACGGTATCGATCGGTCTTTCTGAACGTGAGGTCTGGTTCCCGGTCAGCTGAGAGCTTATGCGCCTCATCGAAAACAACTAGATCATAGGGAGCACCACTTTCCCTGAGACGGGCCATCATTTTCTCCCCGGCCAACGTATCAATGCTAACCAATACGAGGTCGCTGCCATCTCCCAGAAATGGATTCCCCTCCTGCGCGTCGATTCCCCTGACGATTCGGAAGCGAAGATCGAATAACTTGTTCATTTCGCTCCTCCAGTTGCCTAAAAGGCCAGCTGGAGGAACGATGAGCACCCGATTGATGAGCCGGCGAGATAACATCTCCTTGATGTAGAGGCCGGTCATGATGGTCTTACCGGCACCAGCATCGTCGGCGAGAAGGAACCTTAGGCGCTCCTTCCCGAGCATATTGTTGTACACCGCCATGCGCTGATGCGGTAGTGGATCAACAAGGGATGATTCAGTGGCAAAAGCCGGGTTGGACATATGCCCATATGAAAGACGCTTTGCCTCCACTATCGCCTTGACCTCTTTCGGGTCTGAGGCGAAATCTGTGTAAATAGGCAAATCTTTGATTGTGATAGAACCCGTTTGATCTGGCTCCTTGCTCCCCATCCCTTCAAGATCAATTATGATCTTCCAAGCTAGGGCAGATGGCCTCGATTGCCCGTTCTCCCACCTGTTAACGGTTGCGAACGCCACACCTATCCTTTCAGCGAGCTTCTCTTGACTGATACCTAATCGACCACGAAGCTCCCTTATGCGGCGCGAGTAGTCAGATGGTAGATCAGAGGGAGGACGGGGCAAATTATTGGCTCCAAAGAATCAAAGTTGATCTGTGTTATATAGCATTTGTCATATCAGAACATTTTTTGAGTAAGTTCTAAAATTACTCTTTCGATCAGTGCTGCTTTGAAATATTATCATTAATCTAAATTAGGATAATGATGAGAAAGAAAATAATAACCCGACCATTCCTTCTTCACCTAATCACCTCACTCGAATCAAGAGCAAGTATCCAGATGAACATTGATGGGGGAGAATGTATTTGCAAGCCTTATATCAGACAATGGCAGAATCGATCTCTAGAATTGCGGAGTTGAATTTTGATACGAATGCGGTAATCTTTGAACTCGATGATGGAACACCAAGAGAAAAATTGCGACAACTGAAACAAGCGGGTCTGTTACCAACTGATGATCAACTAAGAAGCACCTCATTTTGGAATGAAGATTTGGAAGGAATTAATAATGAAAGCCCTCGGTCAGGCACTGTTACGCTTGGCGTTTTTGATATTTTGGGCGAATATTTGCCAACTAAAAAGAAGATTATAATTTACACTAAACTCTGTCATCTAACAGCTTTGAGTACCGGGCAGAAATTTGAGGATATAATCGCTATCGTAATTGCACACGAAGTGTCTCACGCTGTTACTCACATCGGGTGCGATTTTCATAGGGAATACTGGTGTAACTTCTCTGCTATCGATAATGCCGCATTGGAGCATTTCGCCCAGATGTATACGCGAATGCATTTCATCGAATCCGGAAATTTTGAGATGGTTAAGGTATTCGAAGTTTTGTCCGAGGGGCAACCTAAAATTTATCGTTCCTGGTTAAATTTTCTAAATTTTAACATAACCATGTTGAACGGCTCTCTGTTGTGGGCTCGGTGGTACGACCGGAACATTATGCACGAAGCATCGACAGAGGAAATTCACCCAGGTACGAGCAGTAAGGAAGAATGTAAGAAATTTTTTCTCTCTATGCAGATTGACTCCATATTCAAAAAACTGACCGGGCAGGAACAGTTGATTGAGAAGGCCATCAATCTCGGTGAGATATCCGGCAAGGCCAAGAACCAGATTGAGACATCGCTCAATACCATCGAGAACATGATTGAGCTTTACTTCGGTGAGGAGAACCCAGATGGGACTCTTAACAAGGACTACGATGATGAGACATTCAAGTCCCTGCACGATGAGCTTGTGTTCGTTCGTGAGAGGTTCACCGAAATGAAGCACACGGTCAAAGAGGTCTTAAGCTGGACCAAGAAGGACAAGGTGTGAGCACATGGCCGACGATGACGGGGTCAAAGACATCAACATGGCTAGTATGTGAAAACTGGAAAATCAAGTAATAAATGTTTTTATAAAAAAATTATTTATTTATAAATTAATGTTTCCAATAATCTTACAGCTCTCAATCAACCTATATGGAATCGCTTCAATCCATACACCGTCCGAATCCTTGTCACCTATCTCAGATGCGATGAAGAGATATTTTTCGCTCTTACGGACGATCGCCCCCCAGCAAACGGTCGATTCCGGTTCGTCGAGCTCGTCGATCTCGCTCACTGCGATTCTTTCATATGAGTGAACGTCACACCACCGGATCTCGACGACGTCTCCTACCTGTGCCTTATCTCGGTTGAAAACTGCATCGTCATTGCGAGTTTTTCTTTCCTTCTTTTTACTCATCTGAATCGATCTCCGAATCCAAGTGAGGATAAAGTAGCACGAAATCGACGTGTAGGATTCTATAATTACTATCTTGTTATGATTATTAATAACTTGACCTCCTAAAATTGTAAGCCAGCACTTCTCTCATATGAGTGAAAAATGCCATAAATTGATGGTTAAAACGAGTGATATTTATGTAAGATAAGAATCATTGAATTTCGATAACGGGGAGGGAGGAGATGAACGATATCGATGTGTTTGACCGCCCGGGAAGGCCGGGAGAGGACGCCCTTTGCTGCGCTATGCACCGTGGATACCTGAAGCTGCATAAGGCAGGAAGGGAGGTGGAAGCATTGAGAACGAACGATTCTGTTACAATTACCATGACCTCATGGCCGTTCTACATATGGATGGAGGCTAGAGGCGATGAGGTCGTTGCGGATGAAGGCACCCATCTTTTTCGCCAGAATTTCACGTTGCTGATCAAAACGGTCAATGACAATGGGAAGATGGCCCTCGAGAACATACCTTTCACTAATTGCCCCAAATGTGATAAGCGGTATGCTGGAAAATTGTGCATATTTTACGCCATCCCACCTTGGGAATTCATAAGGTGCTTCTGTTTGGCTCACCCAGATTTAAGGGAACTTAATTGTTGCGACCGTCACAACCCTGGTACCTCTGAATGCCCCGTGAACTGCCCGCATTGGGAATTGATCAGGGGGGAGATGTACCCGGCTTTCCAAACGGGGGAGTGTCACCTTTCGGTTGAAAATGGTGACCTTAATGCCCTCGGTGATGCGCCAGCATATCAATGCATGGCTGAGATGGTGTTCCATCGATTAGAGCCTTGAATAAAATAAAGTTCCGTGATTACATGATAAAAACTGTTTGAAATAAGCTTGAATCGCACTGTTATAAACTCACCCTGGCATTGAGGTTACCATTATTTTATAACAATTATGTTGGACAATGCGGTGCCCAACATCTATCAAGCATTAAATTTGTCTGAAATTGTTTAACTAACTATACTTGTGAGTTTGGTCTCAATCGAATAAAATGCTGCGTTGTTATTAATTTGAGTTTAAGAATTATCATGTGGGGAGTTGCTTGGTTCGATTCATACATACGGCTGATTGGCAGTTGGGAATGAAGCGTGAATACTTAGGGGAGGAAGCGCAAGCTCGTTATTGCCAGGACAGCTTTAACGCAATCCGTGATCTTGGAGATCTAGCTAAACAAGAGCGCGCTCAGTTCATCGTTGTAAGTGGTGACGTTTTCGAGTCTAATTTCGTCGAAAGGAAGACTGTCCATAGGGCATTGGAGGCAATGGCCCATGTGCAGGTTCCAATCATCCTTCTCCCCGGCAACCACGACCCCATGGATCCTTCAAGCATATACAAGAACAAGACCTTCCTAGAGTGCAAGCCATCCAACGTAACCATAGTTAAGGACAGCACGGCTATCGATGTCTCACCGGGCGTTCAGATCATTGGTGCGCCTTGGAAATCAAAACGAATTCTTTCCGATATTCTGAGTGAAGCCTGCTTGGCCTTGGAGCCCTTGCCCGGTGTGACGAGGATTATGCTGGGCCACGGTGTAGTCAGTTCACTATCTATGAACAGGGAAGATCCCGCCATCATCAACCTGCTCACCTTGGAAAATGCGATAAACGATGGGCTAATCCATTATGTGGCCTTAGGTGACCGCCATTCTGTGACCAGTGTGGGCAACACGAAGCGCATCTGGTACTCCGGTAGCCACCTGGCTACGGATTTCGGTGAGGACCGTTCCGGATCTGTGCTTGTAGTTGATCTAGATGGCGATTGTTCGGTGCAAGTGAAACCACTAAGCTTCTGGCAATTTGTTAAAAAGGACTTTCTGATCAATAGCGATGCTGACATAAGCACTATCGAATCGTACTTATCATCGCTCGCCAACAAGGACAAGACAGTCGTAAGATTGGGACTTAGAGGAACGGTTTCAGCCGAGGGTAGAGCAAAGTTGGACGAAATGCTTGACAACTTCGGAGACCTGTACGCTTCCATCGAGGAATGGGAAAAGGACTGCGACTTGGTGGTTTCATTCGGCGAGGAAGGCATCGCCGCCCTGGGACTTCATGGCTTCGCTGAGGAGACCATGAAGAGGTTGGTGGAAGAATCCAAGGCGACTGGAACCGCGGGCAAAGTTGCCAGCGATGCGGTGGCCCTCCTGCACCGTTTGGCGAGGGGGTGCACTGAATGATTATTCATTACTTACGGGTCAAGAACTTTTGCGGCATAACCGAAAAGGAGCTACGGCCTCAGACTAAGGGAATAACTATCATCGAGGGGCCGAACGAAGTTGGTAAGTCTTGCTTTGTTCGCGCCCTCTACATTCTCCTCGAAGAGATGGAATCATCAGTCAAGAAGTCGGTGCTGGCAATCCAGCCAGTCGACCAGGATGTTGGCCCTGAGATCGAGGCTGAGATTGAATCGGGAACGTATCGGTTTAGGCTTTTCAAACGATACATTAAGGACAAAGCCACGGTCTTGACTATGATCAAGCCATCCCCGGGATCCCTTAAGGGCAGAGAGGCTCACAACAGGGTGCAGGAGATATTGGGCGAGACCATGGACATGGGCCTCTGGAAGGCCTTGAATGTCATTCAAGGTGAGAGTGCTAAGGAGATACCAACCAACTCCTCGCTTTCCAGAGCGTTGAGCAATGCCGCAGGGACAGTTACCGTGGGTAAGTTAGAGCAGGACCTTTACGTATCGGTCAAGATTGAAAAAGAAAACTATTGCAACTCCCGCGGGCCAACAGGGGAGTACAAGAGGAAGATCGACCTGGTGGAAGCACTTGGCAAAGAATTAACGGAGCTGAGGGACCAGCTCAGGAGGGCTGAAGCGGACATCGAAGAGTTTTCGCGCCTCGAGGCCCATCTGAGGGAGCTTGATGAGAACAGAATCGAACTGGAGCGAGACAGCAAGCTCCATAATGAAAATCTGGATGGAGCAAAGAAATTATTGACCCAGCTTGAGTTAGCTGGTGCGAAGCTGGCCGCAGCGATATCTGAACGAGACAGAGTCTTTTCAGATGTTAAGTCTAGGGCGGAAATAGAACAGTCCATCAAGAAGGCGCGAGAGGTCTTGAAGGAATTGGAGGAAGATTCCAACCTTGATACAGAACTCGAGGCATCTGCGCGGGCTTATTTAGAGGAGAAGGAAAAGCACCAGTCGGCCTTGCGTAATCTAGAGAGGGCAAGAGTGTGCCGGAACCTCAACCAGAAGGACCTTGACCATCTCAACCGCGAGCTCTGGCAAGCTCAACTCAGAGAGCGTTTGGGGAGAGTGGAGAACGCCCAAAAGGTTGCAGAGGCAGCCGCCGCGGTGCTGGCCCGCCACACTGTGACGGAGGAAGCTCTGGAGGAAATCCAGGAAGCGCAAGTGAAGATGGATAGAGCCAAAGGAGCCTTGGAGATTGGCCTTCCTAGCCTTAGGTTTGAAGCGTTGGACGATATCGACCTCATAGTCGATGAGAGCCCATTGATCTTAAGCAGGGGTACAGTTGAGAAGAAAACGGTACTGGACGAAATCACCATCGAGCTGCCGGGAAAATTAGCTATTTATGTGAATGGAGGCCGGGGACATGACAAACTAGTAGACAAGTATCAAAAAACTGAGGACAGTCTCAGGACACTCCTAGAGAGCTACAACGTGACGGATCTTAAAGATGCATACCTGGCTAAACAATTGCACCAAGACGCACAGAAACAGATTGATGAGTATGAACTGGTTAAGAAGAATGATCTCCGAGACCTCACTATTGACGGATTGATCCAACTAATCGGGCAAACAGAGGAACAATCAAAAATGCATCTGGAAATCCGACCTATGGATGTGCTCCTTCCCAAGGACCGTGGTGAAGCCGAAACGCTTCTGAGAGATTCAGAAAACAATCTGGATCAAGCAGAGAAAATGGCTAAAACCATAAGTAAAGAGCTGGAAAAAGCAGAAAAACGCCGTGATGGCGCAAGGACGAACTTGCAAGATAAGGAATCCAAAAAGCAGCGTGTAGATGGTGAACTTACCGCTTTAAACAGAAGCCTGGAATCAGCTAGAATCTTGATTTCTGATGAAGAGTTGGATAAGAAAAAGGCTCATAGCGAGGAGAGCCTTAGGACATTTGCTAAGGAATACGATCAGATAAAAGAAGTAGTAGGGAAACTAGATGTTCCGTCGCTCGAGATATTGTCAAGGAACGCCGAGAGCGCACTTGTCTCCATGGGTAAGCGCATCGATAAGTCGAGGCAAACCATGGACGGCATTGGGGGAAGGCTTGAGCTATACGAGCAGGATGGGCTGTCTGAAAAAGTTGGTTCGAAAGAAAGGGAGTTCGTACAGGCGAGGAAAGAGCTTGCCTCGTTGACTCGTCAAGCAGAAGCTGCTAAATTACTGTTCGAGACAATGAACGAGGAGAGGATTACCGCCCAGATGAAATTCCTTAATCCGTTGAAGGAACGCATTGAGCGCCTTGGAAGGATACTTTTCAATAACTCGTTCGAAGTGACTATCGATGAGAATTTGAATGTCGTCCAAAGGACACTTGATGGGAAAACATTGGGATTCGACCAGCTCAGTACCGGAGCTAAGGAACAGATAGGTATGATCAGTAAGCTGGCATGCGCCATGATTGTTTCCAACGAGGGTGGCGTTCCATTGATCCTCGACGATGCTCTAGGCCATACCGACCCCGCTCGCATCAAGGCCATGGACGCCATCCTTACGGTAGTGAGCCAGGACTGTCAGATCATACTCATGACCTGCTATCCGAGCCGTTACACAGGGATAGGGGAAGTCTTGGTGGACACCATGGGGTCGGTTAACAGCTGATCGAAGAGCTTATTGTCACTTCGGTAAGTAGTCTTCAGTTCCACAACGAATTCGATGCAATCAACTTGAGAATGCAACAACAAACCTGCAGTAGTCAACCTCTTAATCGAGGATTGACCCCATTGTTGAAAAGACAGTACCGAAATAAAATAACCAATAACAAGTACTATGAATGCGAAAATCAACCGTAGTTTGTATATAAGCGACATAATACTAATGATAAAAGATATATATGGTGCAGTGGGAAAGTCATGAAGGTAATTGCGAAGGTAAAGAAGATTGATGAAGAACTGGCATATCGTACTACACGAATACAGTTTGGTAGTGAATCCTTAATCACCCCGCTCTGTTCATCAAATAATGATGTTCCAGCAAACGAGGTAAATGAAATTTATCGTAATTATTCGAAAGATTGTCTACAAAAAGGAGCTAGATCCTCGGAAATGGAGCGCGGGTTGAATTTGGAATTAAAAAAGAAGACCCGAACTGGATTAAATGTTTGTTTTGTCGATTATAACGACTCTGCCAAGTTAACGGATAATGAATTGGGATTACTTACGGACCTTCAGTATCAGTATAGTCAAATCGCCGTCACTCCGATTTGGAGTGGCCTTCTCGGCGTATATGAAGGTGAGAAGCTCAAAGAGCTTATTCTCGAATGGAATAGAAAAAATATCGAAGTCATAGAGACCCTGAATAATAAATCTGTAATGGGGACGGTTTCAACAACCATGCCTCGAACGATTGTTGGTGACGTAATTGATTCTATGGTCGATCACGGGGTAACACTTTTCGCAATAGATGCCAGAAATCGATTTTTAGACAATCAGGAAACATGGATGAGACACGTAATTAGGACGATTAAACAAAGAGGATTATTAGACGATACCATGATTTATGTCGTAAATGCAAGGATAGCTAGCTTCTCTAAAAATGCTGATGTGGTTCTAGCGAGGGACTTTCTAAATGCAGGTTATGGTGCAGATATCTTAGGTGGACTGCACATACCCAATCCCGGAGCTGGAAAGGCGAAAGAAGCGCAAATGAAAAAAGGATTGGAACCAACATGCCGCATTTTCGATGAGGAAACGTATGGATATTCGAAAATGGCAGAATCGGTTGTAGCTAAAAAACTAGGCGTCGCACAATCACTTGCCTACCAGGGATCGAAGAAGTATAATCTCGCGAGACAGATCGCAGAAGCCAAGGTTATTACTGAGGCTCTAAACAGCGAGAAGAGCATTTTACCCTATCTGCAAACAAAGAACATGATTGACGCCGAGAAGGTTGATGAGCTAAAGAAATACCGCAAGAGCCTTTTTGAGAAAGAGGCTACGAAATCGAAATGGTTTGACTAATCAAGATTTCAATTGCTGGATTAACCAAGGTGTACAACGGAAAGTACTGGTCAATAGATCATCCGCGATGCTTTCACGCTCATCTTTGCCCAAGCATCCCTTTTCACCAAGGTGAATTATTAATCCTATCGTCCCTGTGATTTTAATAATAATTTTCGCACCAGCCATCTCAATCACTTGTTCGTCTCGTAATATCTTTTCGATGGAGTTGCGCATCGCTTTGTCGTCGGTAATAAAGTAATATGATTTCTCAGCTTTAGCATACCGAATAGCAATAATGAAACTTGATAACTCTCCACGATGCAACGCAGGGTATCTAACTTCGAGATAATTCATCAATGCTATTTCCTCAGATGTCAATGCTTCCGCTGTTCCAAACGAACTCATTCTTGACTGATTTGTACTTCTTTGATGCCTCATGACCTCTTCAACGACCTCTCGGGATGTTACCAGTTCATAAACCGTTCTGCATCTATCAATAACATCTACAGACCTAATCTCATACAGGAAGGCCGATATCGTGGTGGCATCTAGGATTTTTACTACTGAGCACGCCACTTTATATTACTCCTTTTTAATAGATCTGCATAGTCTTGTGCATCCAAATTGGCCATCTGTGCTGCCTTGTGAAAACTTACTTTGCCCTTCAATAAAAGCCTGTTCGCATAATCTACCCGGTTTTCTTTCAGCTCGTCCCATTTAGTCGATTCGGAGGTATATTTTGGATAAAAGGTGTATATGAAAGTCATTACCTCGTTATCGCTCAGGTCATTTAAGAAGGCTTTAAAATCGTCGATAATCTCTGATAATTCCTTCTTCGGTTTTAGGTTTTTAAAAACTTCTTGGCCCTTGCCGGTTAGAAAATAACTGCTCCCACTGATGGATACAAGACCTAGTCGTTCCAAGTCACTTAATAGGTAATCAATTCTCTCACTATATGGTCCCATTAAATGCGGTTCATATCGAAGAAGATCGTTGAGATCTTCAAAGACATTCACCACTAAAAACAATATTTTCTGAATTTTTAATTTACTTCGGAGGGGCTGATCTAAAGCACCAATTGCATAGAGAACGATCTTCTCATCATCTTCAAGTTGCTCCCAAAGACCCATCTTCTTCTTTTTCCTTTTTATATGATGATTAGCCGACCATATTATTATTAGTTTTAATTCTTCCCTCTACGCACAATACCAATCGATTTGCTTTAGTTATATGTTTAAGGGTCGGGGGTGAGCGAAAGTGAGTCCATATTTCCATGACATCATTGATTTTTTTAACATAGTTCATATTGTTTGTCAAACTTGGTCTTCTTTTATAACAATGCATGAACCATATGAAATAACGATGGCTCTGTTAAACAATATGGAAGACATATCTCGCCCTTTGCATGATTGACACTGCACCAAATGCACATCACGCAGGCCGAATCAATGTTCATATTCACATCTTTTTCTGATTATCATTTCACTGAAAATGACTGTGAATCCACAGAAATTTTCATTCTCTCCAGCATTTTTATTACTCTCTTAACAGACCTATCTTTGAAGACTGTAAAAGACTCATAATAACCCTCGTCGTTCGGCCATGTTTTCAAAGTCTTTTACTCTCTCTCGAAAAGACTGTAAAGACTCGTTCCAATAGCCCGGATATCCGCTTTGATTATTCAGTTACCGTGTCAGTTTTACATATTGAATTTGTTCATCAGAGCCTATATCACAAGGTCGATGGCGAAAACAGAGAAGTTAATGATTATGAGCTCCTCGAACGATGGAAGATAGTGTGAACTCAGTCCACTGCTCAATGTGGACATTGTGTAATATTCCTCGCCAAGGAAAAGCATCCGAGGACCACCACAGGCGTCATGTAAAGTTCCATAATCAATAGCTTGTACGTATGGACGATAATAATGGGGAAAATGATTGAATCCGCTAGAAAAAATTATTGTTACATAGTGCATGGGTCAGTCTGGGGAAGAAGAGAATGATCATAAAATCTGTCAGGGTAAGGAATTTTCGATGCATTAAGGACGAAACATTACATTGTGATAGCCTCACTGCGTTGGTAGGCCCCAATGGTTCGGGAAAGTCAACATTCCTCAAGGCATTGAACAAGTTCTACGAACCAGCTGCTAAGATAGCGCAAGAAGATTTCTACGGCAATGATATCAGTGAGCCAATCATAATTTCTGTAACATTCACCGATCTGGCAGCCCCTGAGAAAGAAATACTAAAGTCCCATATGAATGGTGATGAGCTTGTTGTGGAGAAGGAAATACAGTTCGTCAGCAAGCCTATCCAGAAGTACTATGGATACTCTTTGTTAAATCCAGATTTCAAGACATTGCGGGCTCTCACAATAAAGGAAGAGAAAAAGGCTGAGTACGATAATCTTAAGTCGATAGCATACCAAGACCTGCCGGAATTGCGCTGGAATGCCTCTATTCAGAAAATGGATGAGGCACTCGGGGAATGGGAAAAGAATCACATAGACAAGCTCAGCCTCTTGAGGGATGATGGTCAATTTTTCGGTTTTAAAGAGGTTGGTGAAGCACACCTCGAGAGATATACTCGCTTCCTATATATTCCAGCGATTCAAGATGCATCGGTTGAATCAGCCGATGGGAAGGGAACGGTTATCCATTCTTTGATGAATCTGGTGGTCCGAAGCCAACTTGCTCAGAAAGAAGATTTGAAAAGTTTCCGTGAGGAAGTACAGACGAGGTATAGGGAAATTCTCGACCCTTCAATTATCCCAGAACTCAAGAATTTAGAAACCGAATTAACCAGCACGATCGGTTCCTTCGCCCCTGGAACCCAGCTTAGGTTAAGTTGGTTAGAGACCCAAACGATTACAATCCCTGATCCATCAGCTCAGGTCCGCATTGTCGAAGAAGGTTATGAATCTGAATTAGACCGAGCTGGGGATGGGGTCAAGAGAGCTTTCATTCTAACTACACTTCAGCATCTGGAGGCAGCAAAAGCCCATGACATTGAGGGATCGGATAGTGGTCTGGAGTTACCAAGCCTTATACTAGGAATCGAGGAACCTGAACTATTTCAGCATCCAAGTAGGGAGCGCCACATCGCTAAGATATTACTTGATTTGGCCAATGGTAGTATTGGAGGAGTAGCGAAACGTACCCAGGTTATCTACACGACCCATTCACCGCTAATGGTTGATCTAACCAGATTTGACCAGATTCGCATAGTCAAGCGGATTGAAAATGGGATAAAACCCCGAAATTCCAAGGTATACCAATCGACAATGATGGGAGTGACCATGGATATGGAACGGGTAAACGGAGCTACCCCAGGGGCTTACTCAGTAGAAACGGAACGGGCAAGGCTGCACACGCTCATGACTCCGTGGACCAATGAAGGTTTTTTCGCCAATGTCGTGGTTCTAGTAGAGGGGGAAGGGGATCGGGCTGCCATATTGGGGTCGGCGAAAGCTATTGATGTTGAAATGGATGGTTTGGGGATATCAGTCATTCCTTGCAGTGGCAAGCGGCAGGTGCTCAAAGCTGCGGTAATATTCCGCAGTTTTGGCCTACCAGTCTACACAATATGGGATTGCGACGAGGGCGGTCGAAATAATTGTCCTGAGGATAATCGCGCCCTGTTTCGCTTGCATAATGCCCAGATTGAGGACCACTGTGAGAGGGTAGAGTGTGGCTATACATGCTTCAGGAAAAATTTAGACACGAAACTGGCGGAGACAATACCCAATTATACCACACTATTACCGGCGTTGAGGGATAAGTATGGCTATGGGGATAATGAAACGGCAAGAAAAAATCCTGCAGTAATAGAAGCAATGTTAAGGGAATCGTCACGTACTGGTCATGAGTGCGATATGATGTACAACATCATATCAAAAATTCTGTTAATGAGTTAACGATCTAAGAAAATAATCAATGTAAACGCCCATACTTGTATCGATTCTTAATGTTCCTATGGAAGAATTGGCCATGTGACGCAGCAGACATGAGCGAATCGAAAATTGTGTCGGGTACTCCAAAGTATTGATACAAACCTCCACTGTTAAACTCAATCTCCAGTGTCATTGATGCAGGATCATAGCCTACCGATCTTAAGTCGCTGGACTCTACCTGAATTCTATCCATTGCAGTATTATTGCATTTTACTTATAAAGAAATGATGTTTGAGGGTTTTATTGATGAATCCATAAAAACTGAATTTTATACGCAACGACATAAATAGTTGCTAATGTATGTCTTTCTCGGTGAGAAAGGGTGCAACGTCTCCAGATCGCCGACGCTCCATCGATCGTCATGGCATTGCAGGATGAGATCAAGCGTAACAAGGACGCCCGGTACGATCATAGGTTGCACGCCCTGCTGTTGGTGGCAAAAGGCAACACCTGCCAGGAGGTGGCCGACCTCCTGGGCGACTCGGTCCGGTCGATCCAGACATGGGTCAATAGATTTGAAGAGAAAGGTCTCCAAGGAGTTTATGATTTGGACCGTCCGGGTCGCCCAAAGGTCCTGACCGATGAAGATCTGGCAGTTATCAATGCCGCTCTTCGAGGTGCACCGAAGGACTCTGGATTGGATTGCAACCTCTGGGACGGGAGGTGTCTTTCTCGGTTCATCAAGGTCCGGTTGGACAAGGAACTGGGGGTCAGGCAGTCCCAGCGCTTGATGAACGATCTGGGCTTCCATTATCGGAAGCCCCGGCCGATGATGGCCGGTGAGGATCTTGAATTGAAGGACGCGCTTAAAAAAAACCATGCGGATGATGAGTGACCCGGACCTGGACGTCTGGTTCCTGGACGAGGTTCTTTTTCACCTGCATGGTAGCAGTTGCCGAATGTGGGTCCCGCCGGAGAACAAGCAGCCCCAGATGTATTTCCATCCGACCCGGAAGTCGATCGGTTTCTTCGGGGCCGTTCGGCCGCGAGACGGCCGATTCGCATTCATGGTCTGCCAGACCATGTTCAACGCCGAGACCTTCTCAGATTTCCTGTACCAATTAAGCGATCACTGGGCTGGAAAGGACATGGTGTTCGTCCTGGACAATGCCCGTTATCATCATGCGAACATGCTGGATCAGTGGAAAGGATCCAACCCGGACATCGAGATGTCATATCTTCCCCCGTACAGTCCAGAGCTCAACCCGATCGAAAGGGTGTGGAAATTGACGCGCAAGGAGAGTACGCACAATCGATACTTCAATGATCTGGACGAGCTAAAGAAGACCATCGTCCATCGGTTCGCCCGATGGACCGGTTCTAGTGAGATATTACGTCGATTATGCGCAGTTATATAAGACGCTGAGTATACAAAAGCGGTTCTCCCGTTGGGCCCATCGATCGATCTAGCTGGCGAGGAAGAAGTCGCCAAACATTTGTCCCAATTTAAATGCAGTAAAAACGGGGACGTTGAACGGTTTTTAATAGAGACAGCAATACCTCAAGAGAAGGGATCAAAAAGTAGAACCTATCCGATAGTAAATGAGGATGCTTCTCTTCAACATTGTGTGGGTAAGCTCAGTCCCCCGGCGACCAAATAGATCATGGTGTCCCGGTACTCCTTGGCCTTGAAACCGTACGCGCGGCGGAAGGCCGTGCGTATCTTATTGTTAAGGCCTTCCGCGTAGCTAGAGGTGATCCTCTGGCGTACGCTCTCGACGATGCCGTCCAAATGATTGCGGACGCTCTTGGCTAGCTTGGACATCTCTTCCAGATTGCACCGTTCGGCCCAGGCGATCCATCTCTGAAAGTACCGCCTGGCCGCCTGCGGCGGTAGTTCCCAGGTACGCTGGATGGCCAGTTTGAACTGGTATGCCTTTGCGGTCTTGAGGTCCAGGTCCTTGACGTGCAGAAACCGCTGCTTCTGCTTAGGTGTCAGATTGTCCGGGTTCTTCAGCCAGAGGAACTTGGTCTCCTTCAGGTCCCCGTTCTCCCTGGCCTCTTCCAGACGTATGCGGTTGATCGTGTCGTTCAGAAGCTTGATGACATGGAAATGGTCGAAGACCATTATCGCTGCCGGGAATGTCTCCCGGCAGCCTCCGATGAACGAAGGCTGCATGTCCAGACAGACCAGCTTGATCTTGCCAGGGTCCAGGCGACCTTTCGTCGCCTGGACGAAGCTGGTGAAGCTTTCCTTACCTTTCCCTTCAGCGATATGAATGACCCTACGACCTTTCAGGTCGTAGAAGAAGGTCACGTACCGGTGACCTTTCTGAACGGCGAACTCGTCTATGGCCAGTTGGTCCACCAGACCTAGGTCGACGTTCTTCCTCGCTTCGTTTACGCAGTACTGCAGTATCCTCCAGATGGAATCCTCATTGACGTTCAGGTGGCCGGCGATGCCGGCCACCGACATCTCGTCGCTCAAGGCCAGTACCATCGCCTCGATGTGCAACGTGAATCCCGAGTTAGGACGGGCCCAGGGCAGTTCGACCTGTCTCACACCGTGCTTGGGGCAGGATGCCCGCGGCACGCGGGCATGCAGGAACGTCTCGTATTCGAAGAAGTTGAGATGACGCCAGGTACGCTGATTCGTATCATGGACCGCGCAGGGCGACTGACATTCGGGGCAAGGGAACCTTGCCCCCCGTTCGAAGTCGATGAAGATGTCCAGTTTCTTTTCTACCTTGTTCAGCTTGACATCACTGACGAACCATGGGGCTTTCAGCCCCAAGGTCGCTTGAAAGAGCTGCTTGTCGTCCACGAAAGAAGGTAACGGAGTGGGGAAGCGATAAGCTTACCCACTCTATCTTAAAGAGAGCCATAAAATTTAGTAGAATTATGGCCCTGTTGCGAAATTAGCTTGACCAGAACTCCTTTCTCATGGCCAGCTGGATAAGGTTGAAGAGGTAGAACTTGACCCGACCCTCCTTCCTCATACCTGATCGTCAGTACCGATCTACTTTTTATGCAATATACTAGTCCATCGATAATGCTTTCAACTGCCCGACAAGGGAATATGTGGGTCTTGAGGTGTGCGACCTCGGTCAAGTTCGTCATCATCCTATTCTTCTCTCTGATGCCTGCCCAGGATGAGGTATCTTCCTCTCCCCGCCCGATATTCATCCATCATTGACCGGGGAGAACCTGCTGGCCGACGACAACGGCGGCCTATGTCCGTCAGCCCGGCGAGCGACAATATAATGCTGATATTGGTGACAGTGCTGCTTGTAGTGCGCAAGCGCAAGGGCAAGAAGTAGGCGAGAACGGGCAAAACCCTTCCCATTTCCATTTTTTCCATCTCATTGCGATTCGAGCGGGGTGCGCGCAGTGCGCATCGGTTTCAAGGCACCTGAGCACCGCGCCACCATGATCTACATGACCGCGAGAGGCCTGGAGCCACACACCATGTTGAAGAGAACCTCTTAAGGTCAGGAAAGCTAAAGAACGCCTCACCAGTAATGGGAGGCAATAGGTTTGTGAAGCTAGCTCTGCATTATACCGCAATAATTGAATTTCGTTTTTCATCATCTGGATTGAGCGGTGCTTGGGCTCAGATAGACCCACCCCTAACCACACCAGCAAAGTCGGACATTCGGCCCACAACAGAGCTTCCATACACTTGGCAGCCTGGTCGTTCCATCGCCTAGGCAGTAGACCGGATCCCCGCCCCTTTCAATCACGGGAGCGATAAGTTGTGATCGATATATTTATTGAGCAATGGAGAATTCGAGCCGTTTCATCTCTTGCGTTTGACAAATTTTGTGCCGAAGATATTCACATAACGTGAACTGCTTTTTCTCGTCAACTTGTGAGAATCGACTTCCCTTTTGATTCCTTCACGCGAATCAGTGGGTGTTCTTATGCGCCACCGCGGATCGATTCGGCGGATCCTATCCTCCAGTTCCCTGAGCTCGAGCCACAAGTCCACAGCGCGGGCATGGTCTCCGAGTCTTATCCTTTCCTCATCGAGTCTTCCCTCTTCTTCCGCTTTATAGAACTGTTCCTCAAGAGAGAAAGTGGTTGGGGGTCCCTTGATTGTGTGATTGCCTCGACAGACTGGGCAGGCATAATTGCGCGAGCTTTCTTTCAGCAAATCGCGCTTGTTCTGATTGTCAACGTTCGTGAGAGCCACTTGTGACTTTGATGCGCCTCTCTTGTCCCTGAGATATCTTACTAAGTCTGGATTTATCCTCCTTTCGAGATGGCTTACCGTTCGGCCTGCGCACTCATCAAAAAGAGGACAGGAACTGCATCCCTCGTCTCTCCTATCATTCATTTGACCAAGACACTCCATTCAAATCACTCTCTTCTCATGAGTCCATTATGATTTCACTGATAATACTGATTTGTTCTCGAAAAACAACATGGATGCAAGCAGGTTGGATCCATCATAAGCGGCCTATGCCTTCAACTATGTGGCGACTGATGTATTCCTCCGAAGCAGCCCTAATCATGCTCGCCCAGTCAGGAAAGTGGGTAGCTTTTCTAATCCATTCATCCCAATCACTGTTAGGTATCGCCTTGAACTCCTCTGCCGTTACCTGTCCCGACCCAGTCGTTAGACCGCTGCTTTTTACCAGCTCGCTAAAGCACATAAACTGGGAGTTCTCCCTCATGAACGATGGTGTCATAAGTTCATCAATGGCTATTTCATGCGTCCCATCCAGGTCCTTCGCATTCTTCCCAAGCCGTTCAAGAGATTTCATTACCTGATCAACCCCTTCGATTTTGATGTCTATCCCCATACTACACCCTCTCTTACGCTTGTCTAGTTCGGGGTAACTTAAGAACCTAATGCACGGGTGGCCGAATCTGTCAATCTTTCATCATCTTCCATGTCAAATAGACCTCCGATTACGGATAGAGCGGGGATAGCCACATTAGAGCCCTGTTTCTGGAGGTCTTCGCGGACTGTTAGTGCCGGGTGAATGTCCCATATTGATTCACCAAACGCTGGTCACACAAGCATGAGCGTAGCTTTACGAGCTCGGAACCGTTGAGCGCTGAGCACAGACTTACGGCATTTGATCACTGCCGGGTCCGTCACAATATTCACCGTTCCTGACACTTTTGACAGTTCTGACGGCAGATGGGGAGAAGATAAAAAGATGGATATGGTTTTACCCTTCGACGGCTCGAAACGCATTTTCGCTTTAATTGAACTCAATAAATACATATCTGGATGCTGGCAAATTTGATTTCGGGCAGACCCGCCTCTGACTGGTTTCTTGATCATTGGCTGATTTGAAAAGAAGAAATGGAAATGGTTTGTTGAGCTAGCTCTGCGTTATGAGATTAAAATTGAAATTCAACTTTCACCATCTGGCTAAAGAATTGTGTGGTCTAGGCTGAGCCCCCGCCCTCTTCATTCAATACGATCGATTCGAGGTCCGATGAAAATTATCATCACGTAAGTTATTGAACAGCTCAATGTTTCATAATTCCAATTAGGCCGAGTCGGGTTAAGATTAAGTATCTGCATTCGGTTAGTTAAAAGAGCCAGTGACGATCAGAGGCATTGTTTTCCGGTTTTCCAGCCTCTTCAAACAATAGGAAACGGCGGATGAGACCGCCGTTTCCCGACGGCGGCGGGAGTCGCCATGGACGCCCTCGAATCAGGAAATATATCTGAGGAATGGAAACGTCAGCTCCAGAGGTACGTCAGAGGAGGACACGGTCTCAGCGAGCGCCGGTTCTCTGCGAAGAGAACGGTTCTACTGGTCATAGATATGCAACGGTTCTTCATTGACCCTCGCTCCCACGCTTCTTTTCCGGCCGCGGAAGAGATAATTAAAAGCATCCAGCAACTGCTTAGAGGATTCCGTTCTCTGAACCTGCCTGTAATTTTTACCCGGCATGCATTGCTGAACGATGAGCCGACAGGAATGATGGGGAGCTGGTGGGGTGACGTCCTCAGGGAGGGCGATCCGTTCTCGGCCATCGACGATCGCCTTGAATCTTGGCCGGGAGAACGGATAATACGCAAAACGCGCTACAGTGCCTTCGTTGGAACTAACCTGGATGAGTTGCTGAAGGAGCTGGATGTTAACAGATTGATCATCACGGGGGTGATGACCCATCTGTGCTGCGAGTCCACGGCCCGCGACGCCTTCATGCGCAATCACGAGGTCATCTTCGTCATCGACGCCACCGCTACGGATGACGAGGACCTACACATCGGCAGCTTGAGAGCTATGGCCGACGGATTTGCCATCCTGGCGACGACCCGGGAGGTGCTAGATTGGATGTCGGGTCAGAGGTGATCGTGATCGGCGCCGGTCCCGCTGGCATTGCAGCGACCATATACCTCAGGCGAGCCGGGTTCGATGCCCTGCTCTTAGAGGGCGGGCGGCCCGGCGGTCTTTTAAGGTACGCCAACCTCGTGGAGAACTATCCGGGATTCCCTGGGGGCATAGAAGGTCCTCGGTTGGTAGAACTGTTTACCCGTCATCTCGAATCGGTCGGCGGGGCGGTCGTCAAGGCCGCTGTAAATTCACTAAGAACAAAGGGCGATGGTAGCTTCATCGCGTCATCCTCGCTCGGAGAGTTCACAGCCAAGGCGGTAATAATCGCCACCGGTACCAAGGCCCGAAGGATAGAGCTGCCGGGCCTGACGAAATTAGAAGGTCGCACGGTCTTTTACGATCTCATTGAGCTGCTGGTTCAGGCGAAGAGCGGTGAGCAGATCGTGATCTACGGCGGCGGGGATGCCGCTTTCGATCAAGGGATCCATCTCCGAAAAAAAGGGTACTGGGTCACCGTGCTGAGCCGATCGAGGTCGCGTTGCCTATTATTGCTGATGGAAAGGGCATTGGAGGTTGGCGTAAGAATCATTGAAGGCCGGTCTATTAAAAATGTGAAAGAAAAGGGAGAGAAGCTCTTGCTCGAGCTCGATGATTCGGGAACGATGCTAGTTGACCGAATTTTGATCGCCTGCGGAAGGGAACCACGATTGGAGATACTTGGTCCATCGATCCTGGCCAGCATCGGATCGGCCGATCGTCCCTTTACCAGCATTCCGGGACTTTACCTGGCAGGTGACGCCGTTTCGGGTGAGAGGCGGCAGGTAGGGATCGCCATCGGGAGCGGAATATCGTCAGCGATGGCGGCGGAAGGATATTTGAGAGGAGGACCGTCAAGATGAAGGTCCTGGCGGAGTACGGCAATGAGCTGGCCAAGGTCTACGTGGCGCAGATGAGAGACAGCCCCCGCTCGGTGATCGAGTTCGTGGAGTCGTTGCAGCCCCCTCTCCCCAGAGAGGAGAAGTGGGTACTGATCGTCT
>DAML01000013.1 GCA_002497075.1 Methanomassiliicoccaceae archaeon UBA472 | reverse complement strand
TCCTTGTCGTTCATTTTTCCCCTCGATTCTACCAGCAGATGTGAGTAGGTCAAGGTGAGCTGAGAGAACAGCGTGAACAATAGTAAAATACCGCTGTAAGAACGGGCCAGGTGTCGGGTGAGGGTAGTAGGCCCCCTTCTGTTTCAGGCGACATTCAACTGCGCGCCCTACCCGCCGGTCCTGAGCTGTCATTCCGGCTGTTTGGGCTTGCTCCGGTGGGGGGTCGCCGTTTCACCAGGTCCCCGGGGAACGTCCTCGCCAAGCGATTCATACTACCCCGGGGCTGTGCCGTTTCTGTGCCCTTGCCTTGGCTCTCGCCAATCCACTTTCGCGGTCCACCTTTCTCATGGAGGAGGGACCTTCCTCAGCTGGGCCCGAAGGCCCTACCGTCAGTCGCTCTCCCTCTCCCGACGATGTTACCTATGAAAAACCCCTATTTAAACAAGTTGAAATGGCGTGAACGTAAGCTCAGCGTCCAGTTCGCACACCGGGTGACCAGGCGTTCATGCAAAGATTAATAACCGCATCCTACATTCCCAAAAAAGCCCGCGGGGGTAGCCAAGCTTGGCCAACGGCGCTAGATTGAGGGTCTAGTCCTTAGTGGTCCTTGGGTTCAAATCCCAACCCCCGCACCATTTTTCATGGATCGTGCGTTTCCTTCTTCAGTTTCTCCTTGGGATCGATGTACAGCGCGAAGGTCTGTTTCATCACGTCCGAGCAAAGGCGCATCTTGTAATCATCCGCATCGATCACCCTGATGGCGTTCTCGAAAGAGGCCGCCTCTGGCAATAGGGATGACAGATGGTTCGTGGCGCTATCGAAGAACTCCCGGTCGATGACACTGCCTTCCTTCCCCGGGCGCACGGCGCAATAGACCATGTCCGATTCCACCAGATCGTTGAAGAAATGGGTCCCCAGCGAAGCTTCAGGCACCAGACCCTCGTGCATGGACAGTATCTCGCACAGTATGGATACGGTGTTAATTTCCGAAAATGACACTGGCACGCCCATCTCCGGGGAGGTGGTCGCCCACCTGCCCGGGCCGGCTAACAATATCGTAGGCCGGTCTCCCAGGTCCTTCAGATGGGTAAGCTTGCCGACCAGCCTGGCGACGGCGTACCGATCGGTCATGCGCATCTCGCTGTAAGTTTCCGGCGCGATGAAGATGACGCGGTCAACGATGACCGACCGGGAGCTGCCGATGAGGTGACCGACCGAACCTAAAACGGTTCTTTCTGAGGCAACGCTGCACTTGGATTGCAATGAGAGGATTCCGCCCTTGGCCTGGAAGGGCCGGCACTGCAGCAGATTGATCCGGTAATCATCCAGATCGTTGAAATTTGTCGTGAATTCGATGTCCACCGGGTGATCATAAGCGCTCTCCAGAACCCTCATCATCTCCCTCATGTTCTGCACGAACGTACCTTTGGAAAGGAGCTCATCGAAGGTCAGTATCCAGGAGAACGCGTCCTTCCCTCCGTACTCCGCGACCCTTCTTTCCAGCTCCAGGTCCCGGGAGGCGAATATGTCTATAGGGAGGTTCGGGAACTGCTTGACGATGTCTTCGAATGGTAACGACGCTAGGCGATTGCCCCTCATATCGATGACGTCGCTCCTTTTCTGGGAGTACTTGCCCACGTCCTGCGAGCAGCCCTCCGGACGGCGCAAGGGCGCGTTCATGGCCACGATCCTGGTGTAGTCGTCATCCACTCTGTCCACGGCTCTGGTGCCCAGGCCGAAGACCAAACGCATCATCCCGGCCTTGGGGTCGATCTCCTTGTTCCAGACGTATGGATTGAAAGATATCCCGACGCCGGCCACCTGGGGGAAGAACATCTCCCCATAGACGGAGCCGGACACCCGCTGCACCAGCACGGCCATCTGTTCGTCCCTCTCGAGCAAGCCCCAGTGAGCCCGGTAAGCCAGTGCCTCCTGGTCCATAGTACTGGTATAAACTCGTCGAACAGCGTCCAGGAAATTGTCCAATCTCTCCTGCGGCGTTCCCTGATTGGCCAGGAAAACGCTCTCGTACTTCCCTGAGAAAGCGTTCCCGTAGGCGTCCTCTAGCAAGCTGGACGATCGTACGATGATCGGCGATTGACCGAAGTAATCCAGCATCTTCTTGAACTGGTCCACGATGTCCGCCGGGAACGTTCCGCTCAGCATCCTCTCCTTGTCCTGTTCATCCATGAGAAAACCGGAGGCCGGGTCGTTCAGCTTACGGCGTATCCACCAGCATCCGTTCTGGCTCAGGTATGTGTAATAGACATCGGAACCGATGTAGAAGGAATCGTGGGGTTCCAGCCGGCATCTCCACTCGGGATCGTTCTTTTTCAGGATCGCCCGAGCCAGCAGCATGCCCACGGACTTGCCGCCTATGAGCCCCGTCCCTATCATCCTCTTGCCTATGTCCACCAGGTCCGGGAACTCCAGGTATCGCTGTATCAATTTCATGAGCCGGGCATCCCTGGTCACAGCCATGCGCATCAATCGCAGGAAAAGGATGTCACATGTTTGGTCTGTAATCCTTTCGACATCATTGGTCTCCACGAACTCCTGAGCCTTCAGGAAGCTCATGGTCCAGATGTCCTGCTGATGCATCGAGTAGTCCAGCCAGGGTTGCGGCACCCCGGTGAGGACCTCCGCGGTGGTGGTGCTGTTGAGAACAGGAACGAAGTCCTCCGCCTCCCAGCGGTGGAGCATGTACATGGTCGGAGAGCGGCGTCCGTCCACCTTGAGCGGGTGCACGTAGATGCACTCATCCTTGGAATGAATGTCTATGACCACCTGAGAGGTCCCGTGTATGGCATCGATGGCGAACGGGGTGTGGTGATTACGTATCAAAGCGAAATAAGCGACCGTGTCGTAGGTGAACAGGTACGGGCATGCCAGCATGAAGAAGTTGCCCAGCATGCGGTCGCTGTACCAATCGACGGAGAGGTCGGAAAGGCAATCGAACACGTAGAACGCTCCCTTTCCCTTGCGGTCAATGATGTTCAGGATCTCGGAGATGAAGAGTTCGAACCCCTCATTAGGCTTCAGAACGTGGACCTCGGCCTCGCTGTCCTCCGGTACGACCGGGCGATGGTCGGCGAAGCGGAAGTAGATGAGCGGACGGTGCTGGCGTACCGCTTCATGGCAGAAGGGGGTAACGAACTTCACGTAATCGTCTATGGAGTCGACCTGTAAGACCACGTTGTCCCCCAATTGGACCCGTTCCAGGATCCTGTCCAGGCCGGGAAGCCCGGTGTTCGAAACCTCTTCCTGTACTGCCATGTTCATGAGCTCCAGAACGGCCTGGGCCAATGTTCCGTTCCACCCAGACTCATATAGATTTATCAAAGTATTTTAAAAAACGCGACGGCTCGGAACGCATCCCGACCGATGAAAAAGTGAGGAAAGGCCGCGGGAGCCCGTCAGGGTCCGCGGATAGGGGAGGCTCACATCGATTGCAGGCGTTGGCCGGCCAGCATGAATGCTTCATTGAGCTCCCGGACCAATTGACAGTTCTGGTTGCACTTGGAGGCGCAGGTGCAATACAGCGGCATTTTCTCCTGCATCCACCCGCCCAGGGTGCCCAATGCGGTCAACTGTTCCTTGCTGGCGTTCTGCACGAAATCCTTGAACTCCATTTTTTCACCTAATACCAGGAGAAATAGAATAATACATTAATATTATGAATTAATATAACACTTGACTAAAATGGGCAGCGAAGCGGATGTGGCGAGGTCCCTGGACCAGTTGAAGGCGGAGATAGACGAACTAAACCATACCATGCTCAGCGTGCGCTACGAGGATTTTAAAAAGGTGGTGCTGACCCAAGTACAATACGTGATCGCCGATCACTATGAGGATTATCTCGCGTCGAACATGGACCGGATAGACTGCCTTTCCTCCTGTCCCCACCGCAAGGAATGTCGCAAAGAGCTGGACGCTATCTTTCAAGGGATGTCCTCTTGCTTTCTCAAGGATGATTACCAGACGGCGATGGACGAGATCGATCGGGTCGAGGCGTTGATAGGCGGATTGCATTCTCCCTGCAAAAATCGCGAATGCCATGACCTCCAGATGGCCATGGTCAGGGACATGAGGTCGCTGGTGACATTCATGCAAAGGATACACGAGAAGATCCGCGGCCCGATGACCAATGAGGAGCGGCATGTCTCAAACGAACCGGTCGACCTGGGGAAGGTTTCCCGAATGATCACTCCCCTGGCCCATCCCGCCCGTTTGCAGGTGCTGCGGGCATTAGGCATTCGGAACCGGACCTTCACCGATCTGAGCCGCGAGCTAGACATGAGGACGGGGCACTTGCAGTTCCACCTGCGGCCTTTGTTGGACGAAGGTTACGTTTCCAAGCAGCGGAACCGTGGGGACTATTCGATCACTCCCCGAGGAAGGGCTGCGCTGGACCTGATGGGGCTCTTCTCCCAGAGGCTCTCCATCTAACCCTTCCTTCTCCGACGAACGATCAGGTACCACACGGCCGCCACAGCTACGACCATGATGCCTATGACAAGGACCAGGAGCATGATGTCGAACCCGTCGCCGCCCTCCCTCTCCACGATGACCTCGGCCGCCTCCAGGTCCAGCCAGTCGCTCGGGTATATGGTGAGCGTCTCGTCCGGCCCGATCTCTATGCCGAAGGCCTCGCAGGTCGGAATATCGGTAAGGGTCCCGTTCAACCTTTCCCAGGCCTCTTCGCTCAGCACGTTCCCCTGGAAGCGCACGTCGAAGGTGAAGCGGTGCGGGCCGTCGTTATGGAATATCAGCTTCCCGCAATCGTCCGTGGTGTTGATCACCGCCATGCTGTCATCGAATATGGTGGCATTGAGTATCTTGAAGACGCGGTCCCTTTCTCCGAACTGCTTGATCATGGTGGCCGAGTATCTCTTCTCCTCGTCCGAGGTCCGGTAGGTCATGCGGCCCAAGAATGGGTTTCCTTCCTTCTGCCAGAGCCGCAGGGAATCCTCCGTGCCGTTCTCCGCCCCGGCGTTCTCTATGGCGTAAGCGGACTTGTTACCAACGAACAGGGTGCAATTGTACAATCCCGCCTCATGGCCGGAAATATGCGTGGTGTAGTTGCCGTTCGGCAGGTAGTAGGCGTAGGTCCCGCCAGCCAGGCCGGAGTGCAGGGTGAAAGGCGAACCTCCCTCGATCTCCATGCGGTAGGTGCCGTTTTCAAGCAGCTCCATGACGTTACCCTCGTCATCCTCCACGGAACCGGAGGCGCAACCGAAGACCAATGAGAACAGACCGTCCAGGGTGGTCGGCAGGGAACGGTCGCCCAGCACGGTGTCGGAGTGCACGAAGGTCAGTCCCATCGAACCGCCCCACCAACCCTGGCCAGGCCCGAAGTAATAGGACCATTCCCAGTATGCGCCGTCACGGTCGATCTCGATGTAAGGCGGGTGGTTCATGTTGGCGTCGGTATCCTCCAGGGCAGCTTCCGCCGAAGCGTCCGTCGACCATTCCGGCTTGTTTATGTCCCATACGTACACCCGGGTGGTGTCCGAGTCCACGTTCACGGTGGCGTACGGCACCAGTATGTGCCCCTTGCTCCCGTCCACGATGGAGATTATGCCCAGATCGCCGTCGTCAATGGAGTTCTCGATGGCCTTGAGAACCAGCCCCATGCCGGAAACGCCGTATATGGCGGGGACCAGGTTGTAGAGGTGCTCGGCCACCCAATAATGACAGCATTCGGCGGAGACCTGCGAGCCGTGCATGTAGTCGACCCGCGTGCGCAGGGCGCCGATGTTCTCCAGATCGTCGATATCATAGACGCCTGGCTGTATCTCGTTGGGCTGCAGCTGGTCAAGGTACAGCTCCAGGTTCACCGCGCTCAGTCCGAAGCATTCCCCTCCCTGCGCCAGGTGGCAGTAGGCGATCCCGTACCACAGGGCCGCCAGCGGATCGGGGCAGATGGGCTGGGAGAGCATGTAGCCCCAGCATTCCCAGCCATCCGAAGGCGTCCAATACGGTATCCCCAGGCAGATCCAGAGGCTCAGGTAGACATCGTCCCCGAAGGTGCGTTGGTAATCTCCGGTCTCCCAGAACAGCCAGGGGTATGACAGGTAATCCTTGTCACAGTTGCCGAAGGTGAAGCCGTAGTCCAGGGAGTACCAGGGGTATGGGTACACCTCGAAATCCTCCTCGGATTCCGCGGTTCCCGCGGCGGTGGTGACCGTTATGGATGCCGGGAGGGGGGGAATGCCCGATACCAGGGTGAAGTTGAACGATTCGTCGGGGTTGGGGTTCGCCGGGCTGGCGCCGGTGATGGTCGCCGTCAGCACGCCTCCTATGCGTATCTGACCTCCCATGAGGTTCGTCCCGGTGATGCAGACATCCGTGCCCTCGTATCCGCCAGCGGGCGTGAACCCGGTGATGGTCGGACCGGAAGGCGTGATCAGGACACTGGTCCTTTTGATGTTGTCCGTGTAATGCGGAATTTCAATGTCCTCACCGTCGCTCACCGTCAGCTGGAACACCAGGCTCACGCTGTAATCGTCAATGCTGGCCCGGAAGGTCGGGCTATCGTCGTAGGGATCGGACAGCTCGACATCGAACCCAAGGGAATCCACCTGTTCCCAATAGTAGAACAGTGCATCTTCATCGGGATCGTAGCTATCCGAACCATCCAGGGTCACCAAGGCACCTTCCTGCGCACTGAGGCTATTGGGGGCCATGGCCACCGGCGGCCGGTTCCATGCGGTCTCGGTGAAAATGTAGAACGGATTGGCGCTCTCAGAGAATTGCGAGCTACCGACCGCCGGGTCCATCTCGATCTGTATCTTGGCGGTCCTGGTGTCCAGCATAGGAACTGTCCAGCTATAGGTCGTAGCGCTCGAGACAGTGGTCGCAATAAGGCCATACGAGGTTCCGCCGTCCGTCGAAAGACGGATCTTCACCGCGTCTATGGCCCCAGGAAGATTGGTGACGCTCCACCTAATTATCGTCGTCTCCCCTCCGAACAGCACGATGGCTCCAGGAACGTAAGGGTTGGGGGCGATCAGCGTGATCGAGGGCTCGTTGCTGCCTATGATCCTGCAATCACCGTCGCTCATGTCCGAGGCGAGCTCCATGTCCAGTTCGCTATAGTGCGCTATCACTTTGACACGAACGTCATCGGAATAGGCCGCGGGGACCGTCCATAGATAACTGAAATCGTTAGCTGTGTCCATGGTGATGAAGTTCCAGGACGATCCGCTGTTGACGGAGTATTGAAGACCGATCCCGATGATTATTCCGGTAGGATCGTTGGCGGTGGCCCAGGTTATCTCGTAGGGATCACCAGCCACCAGGGCCTGTCCTCCGTTGGGGGACATCAACTGTATCCAAGGGGAATCGATCACGAACTCATCGCTGACGATCTCCATGAGCAACGTCCCGCCCGGAAGTGCTGTGTAAGCCCGCAGCTTTAGCTGCCCGAAGGCGCTCTCATAGTAGCTGGGCATGAACCAGACCCCACCCTGGTCCGCCGGGATGATGGCGTACGATCCGGTCAACGAGGTCCAGTCCTCCCAGGTGCTTCCGGTCCTGTACCTGACCTGGATGTTCAGTGCTCCCACCTCCATGGCCGGGTCCTGCAGATTCCATTTGATCAGTTCGTATCGGCCATGTGACATGGTTTCGGGGAACTCAAGGAAGGACAGGACCGTGTTGGTCTGAATGGTGAAGTTGGCGGCGCTCTGCGCTGTCCTATAGACGATCGCGGACGGGCCGTCATCACTGCGCCACTCCGCCCTTACCCTGGCGCTAGTTGAATCCACATTGTTGGGGACGTACCAATCGATCAACGTGGTCCCGCCGCTATTGGAAACCGTGGATATTTCGTTGGGGTAGGTCGCCCCTCCGTCAGTGGAATAGGATACTACCAGCACCCCTCCGCTGGACGATGTGTATAGTCTTATCACGAATACGCTTCCCCCGTAGATCATCTCTCCTCCGTTGGGATCGTCAACCCTCAAAGTGTAAGAGATGGCCTCGACCTCTCCAGACGGGGTCAGAAGGCCGACCAAGAGGACGCTCAGCAACAGGATGGAAACCAACAACGATTTCATTTTTTTAATACATATTTTATAATTATAAACACCAACACGGTTGTTCAGATGGACCGAGCACTTCATGCGAACCAATCCCCCCGCGGGCGAGCCGGAGACCCCCCGGAAAATGGGACGCCCAAAAAAACTTGCGTTTATGGCGTTAAATAAGTTGGTATTCCCGGCAAGTGACCTATTCGGCGTATGACGATTCGGCATTGTGCTAATTATTGTATTATTTGGCCGACATGGCGAGTTGCTGGATTGGTCGAGGGTAACATCACAAAGGTTAATTCGCATCCTGCCATAACGCCTTTCGATACCTATGACCGACGAAGCGAAGGAAGCCTATTCCGCCCTCATGGCCCGCTCCAAGGAGATGTTCGTGCTAAGCTCCGCAGGCAGCATACTGTATTGGGACATGGAGACCAAGATGCCCCCGGCCGCCCAGGCCATGCGCGGCGAGCAGCTCTCAGCTTTGGAGCTCATCGTTCACAAGAAGATGACCGACCCGGAGAACGATGTTCTTCTGAAGAGCTGCGAGAGCGACCTCAATGTCTTCGATCAGCTGCAGAGCAGGAACCTGCACCTACTACGCAAGAGCTACGACGAGAGCTCCAAGATCCCCGACAAGCTTGTGACGGAAACCGCAATGCACCAGTCAAAGTGCAACATGGTCTGGAAGAAGGCCAAGGCCGCCCGCGACTTCAAGATGTTCCGGGACGACCTGGCCAAGATGATCGACCTTCGCGAACAGGCGGCGGAGATACTGATGAAGGTCAAGGGGACCAAGACGCCCTACGACGCGCTCCTGGACCAGTTCGAGCCTAACATGACGGCGGAGCGCATCGACGAGGTGTTCGCTGAACTGCGCCAGGGCCTCATCAAGCTCATCGGCAAGGTGGACGCGACCGGCTTCAAGCCGGACCTATCCCCGCTTTCCCGCAAGGTGCCCGTCGAGGTGCAGAAGAAGATCTCCCTGGACGCCATGAACTTCATTGGTTATGACACGACAAGCGACAAGGCCGCCGGAAGATTGGACGAGACGGAGCATCCCTTCACCACCGGGACCTTCGATGACGTTCGAATAACTACGCACTACTACGAGGACCGCTTCTTCTCCAACGTCTTCAGCGTGATGCACGAAGGAGGCCACGCCCTTTACGATCAGGGGATACCAAGGGAATGGATGTTCCAGCCTATCGGAACGCCCTGCTCCTACGGCATACACGAATCGCAATCGCGTTTCGTGGAGAACATCGTCGGAAGGTCCCCGGAGTTCCTGAACTACGCCCTGCCGAGGTTCCGCAAGTACTCCCCCAAGTCCTTCAAGGGTCTGAAGAACAAGGACATCATCGCCGCCGCGAACGCCGTCGTGCCGTCGAAGATACGCATCGAGGCGGACGAGGTTACGTATGCGCTCCATGTCATCATCCGCTTCGAGATAGAGAAGATGATCTTCTCGCACAAGGTGACCGTGGACGAGCTTCCGCAGGTGTGGAACCAGAAGTACTCCGACTATCTCGGGGTGAAGGTAGAGCACGACGGCGAGGGCGTCCTTCAGGACACTCACTGGTCCGGCGGCAGCTTCGGTTATTTCCCGTCGTACGCGTTAGGCAACATCTACTCCGGCATGTTCCTGGACAAGATGCAGAAGGACGTTCCGCAGTGGCGCAAGAACGTGCGCAAAGGAGACTTCTCCCCGGTGCTTGGATGGCTGCGCGGGAACGTGCACGCCAAGGGCGACCTGTACGACCCGGCCGACCTGGTGAAGGCCGTCACCGGAAAGGACGTCAGCGTGGCGCCGTTCCTGAAGTACCTGGACCGGAAGATGTCCAAGATATACGGGTTCTGAGAACGAGGGGTCCCCCCTCCCTTTATTTTTTTTATAAGAATTGATAAAAAAAGGTTTGTAAAGGGATCTCACTTGAACCGGATGGTCTCCAGGTTCATCGGCGCCCTCGTGGTGATGTTGAACTTGCGGTATATCGCAGACGCAAGGTCCAAGCATTTCTTCTCCTCGCCGTGGCCGATGACGATGCGTTCCGGCTTGGGGTCCAGGGAAGCGATGTAGTTGATCAGCTGCCTGCGGTCCGAGTGGCCGGAGAAGCCGTCCACGACCTCCACGTTCATCTTGAACTCCACGGTGATCGGCTTGCCCTTGTCCGAGAGCGTAAGTTCCTTGACGCCCCTCTGGATCTTGCGGCCGATGGTTCCGTCGGCCTGATATCCTACGAAAACGAGCGAGGCGGTAGGATCGCTGGCCCAGGCCTTCACATACTCCATCACAGGCCCGCCGTTCATCATTCCGCTCGTCGCCAGCACGATGCAAGGCTCCACGTCGTGCAGGATGTTCTCCCTCATCTCCTGCGAATCGACCCGCTTGAACATGTCGCTCAGGAAGGGGTTCTGCCCCATCTGGAATATCTGGGTGCGCAGCTGGCTGTTGAGGTATTCCGGATAGGCGGTGTGGATCGCCGTGGCTTCCCAGATGCTTCCGTCCAGGTACACCGGGACCTTGTCCACCTTTCCCGTCCGCGCCAGCTCCTCGATGACGAGCATCACTTCCTGGGAACGCCCGACGGCGAACACGGGAACGACGATCTTGCCCTTGCGCTCCATGATGGCCCTTTCGATTATGCCGCGCAATTGCGTCGCCGCGTCGATCCTGCTGGGCTGTATGTCGTTCGAGCCTCCGTAGGTCGATTCGATCACCAGGGTCTCCAGCCGGGGGAACTTGTTGGTAGTGGCGTTAAAAAGCCAGCTCCGCTCGTACTTCATGTCGCCGGTGAACGTCACATTGTAGACGCCGTCGCCGATGTTGAAGTGGCAGACGGCCGAGCCCAGGATGTGCCCGGCGTTCTGCATCGTCAAACGGATATCGGGAGCGATGTCCGTGGTCTCGCCGTACTTCAGGGTGATGCAGTGCTTGACCACCTCGCGCACATGCTTCGCCTCGTACTCATTGGCCTTGGCCTCTCCGTACGACACCTTGATGGCGTCCACCAGGCTCATGGACATGAGGTCCCTGGTCGGCGGAGTGCAATAGACCGGTCCGTCATAGCCGTACTTGAACAGCGTGGGCAATAGTCCACAGTGATCCAGGTGGGCGTGCGTTATGACGACAGCGTCCAGCTGGTCGAACGGCAGAAACTCAGGGGCGTTGAAGTAGGGTTTCGGCTGCGGCTCGGTCTTGGAGGGCCACATGCCGCAGTCGATCAGTATCTTGCTGTCCCGGGTGTGCAACAGCGTAGCGGAACGGCCGACCTCCAGATATCCGCCGAGGCAGGTCATGCGTATCCAGTTGTCCCCCTCGGTCTTTGACTGGGCTAGACGTTTTCCCACCTTGCGGAGGAAATCCTTGCGCTCGTCGTGGATCTCCCTCAGGTAGGCCCTGGTCTCGTAGACCGTCTTGGACTGAATAGGCGGGGCGCGAATGACCTTCGGGGCCCAGCCTATCTCCTTCTTGATCTCGTTAAGCACAGCGCCCTGCTTGCCTATGGCGATCCCGGGCGCCAGGGCCTCTATGTAGACCTCCCCGGTATCGTCCTCAAAGTAGATGTTCTGGATCTGGGCTTCCTCGGGAATGATCTCCCGCAGCCTCTTCTCCACATCCTTGGAGTCCTTCAGGGTCGAGGGGTCCGGCCTCACGTCCACACGCCGCCGCAAGCCCTGGGCTAGCTGGCGTATCATGTCGTTCCCGGAGGCGAAGGCCTCCATGTCCTTGGTATAGATGACCACTAGCGGTCCTTCAAAATCGATGGAAGTGATATCGATACTGGATGGTACGATCTTCCGGACCTGTTCTCGGGCATCCTCGAGAATCTTTTCTGCGCTCATGACATTCACTTTACTGAAATTATAACAGGGAAGGCGTTTGTGAAAGGGTTTCAGTACGGCTTGGGGACGCTTATCCCCATACGCGAGGCGCGTTTCAGGATCTCTTCCTGGGACACCTCGACATAGCCGTCCTTGGTGATGGTCACGATGTCCATCCCATCGCCGCTGGCGGAGTCCCTCTTCATGGCCGCGTTCAAAGCGCGTATGGCCAGGTTGATGGAATCGTCAAGGGTGATGTCCTTCTTGTAGTGGTCCTCCAGCACGCCGTAGGCGTAGGGGGAGCCGGAACCGACGCTGATGTAGTTGTCAGGTATCGATCCGCCGGCGGCGTCTAGGGAGTAGACGTGCCCGCCTTCCTTGTCGTATCCGCCGACGATGAGGCCGACGTAATAGTAACCGTAAGCTCCACCGCCCCTCCTCAGGATGTTGGATGTAAGGGTGGCGGCGGCCTTGACGGTCATGGAGGCGGTCCTCTTCAGCTTGTAGAGTTCCACCTCAGCCCTCAGATAGCGGGCCATGACCTGCGCGTCACCGACCAGGCCGGCGGTGGTGAGACCGACGTTATCATCGATCTTGAAGACCTTCTGGGTCTCCTTGTGGGCGATGAAGTTGCCCATGGTGGCTCTGTGCTCGGTCGCCAGGACCACTCCGTCAGCGTTGACTATCCCTATAGTGGTAGTACCAGTCTTCATGTTATCCATATGAATCAAGTCCTCCAAAACCGTGTAAAAACGAATGATATGGAATGACCGGTAGGCTCAATCATCACTATTATATATAAGTGTTTTCCCAGCGTTCAGCGTGATTCCCGTTCACTGCTGGCCACGCTCTTTTGCCTCGTCAGGCCGATCGAAGAAATTTCCTATCAGCATTCCAGCACCGTAGCCGGCCGCTAGCCCGGCGATCGCACCGGTAAGGAACCGCAGTGCGTTTCCCGACTCGTAATCCGTTACCGCCTGCACCACCCCGTCCACGGCCATGGGAACGAGCAGAACGAGAAGCCAGGCCCAAGGAACCCGCCGTCCCAGAAGAACGAACGCCGCCAGTCCTATCACCGCTCCGGTCAATATACCGACGTCCCTGGCGCAGAAGGGCATCTGGTTACCGTTCATCTCGAACGAGCGGTCGGCCTGCTGGTGGCAGTTGATATCGCCAAGCAGATAGACGGCCCGCTGCGGCCACGGAACATAATTGAGGTCCTCTCCATGGTCCAGGCTCCCGATGCTGCCGTCCAGTCCGCCGATCGAGCCTGACGGGAGAGTGAGCGGGGCGATCAAGATGGCCAATAGAACCGTCAATAGCATGACCTCGATGACGAGCATATGACGCTTGGCGACCGGGACCCTCATTCGTCCCTGCTATGTCTCCCGAATATTAAGGCATTGATAATCATCGGGAATTTTTTATATCCAGAACGGTTCACGCATAATCATGGCCGAACTGCCTGACGACCTCAGAAGGCTTGCCGATTTCCACGGACACCTGGGGCCCTATGTCCTTTTAGGATACCGCATGGGGCTGGTCGCCAGGAAGTATTTCCCTAAGAGGTTCTACGCCACTCTTTACACCGGCACCGAACCTCCGATCTCCTGTCTTATCGACGGAGTGCAGTTCTCCTCGTGCTGCACTCTGGGAAAGGGAAATCTGACCGTGAAGGAAGGTGGGCGTCCGACCGTGCGCTTCTACGACGGCATACGTTCGCTGGAGATGTCGCCTTTGGAGACCATCCAGAAGAGGATCGACATGGTCAGTTCGTACGAGGCGGGGGAGAAGCTCTCTATCGATCTCCACCAGCTCTCCGACCTCGAACTTCTCCTGGTCAGAGAAGGTGAAAAAGAAGAGTCTGACCGCATAGTGAAGCTATGAGATAGACGCCCAGGGCCACCGCCCCGCGTATTCCGTAGCTCCTCATGCCCCGTTGCCCCGAGCTCCATCCGTCCAAACCACTTAGGAAATGATTGACGATGAAGGCCAGTTCGACCACGTAGATGGAGGCCAGGGCGGTCAGCGCCGCGGTGCCGTCGCCGATGAGGCCCATGATGCCCCCTGTCAACCCAATGATCGCCGGGGCGAACAGCGTGCTGGTGGTGCCCATCATGTCCACCACCGGCCTCAGGTTCTCCCGGACCTTGGCCTGAGCCCTGGACACGTCACCCTGAGACTGTGCCAAGTTCACCGCCAGCTTTCCCGCTCCCAGGTGGTCCTCCCCGGCGCAGGCCATCACCGCCAGGTAGTTCTGGTGCAGCAAGGGGTACCTGGAAGCGATCTCCTCATCCGCCTTGACGGCCTCGGACAGCGATATGCGATCGGTCCTGGTCTCGTGCACGATCTTCAGTCCCCACTCCCGGAACGCTCCGTGTTCCGTTCTGGCCACCTCTTCGAAGGCCCGCTCGAGGTCCTGCCCTCCCAGCATGGCGTTCCCCAGGCGGTAGAGGGCGTCCACGAAGGACCTTTCCGTGTCCTGCTCCCCTTTCTTCTCCCTTGGGCCGAGAACGATGAGCGTGGACAGCAGTACGCCCAGTCCCGCGAGGGCGGCCACTAGGAGCGAACCGATCACGGCATAGGATATCATGGCCGCCGGGAAGGCGGTTAGCACAAGAGCGCGGCGGTCCTTGGGCATTTTCCATTCCTTGCGGGGACCGCGAAGGGGGTTCTTGTCCATAATCGATCTGATGTATCCCAACGTGAACGAGGGTACCAGTAACAGAAGCACGAACGCTAGCATGCCGAGGTTCAGTTCTCCGCCTACCAGTCCGTTCTCCATTCCCAGCAATGGGATGAGGGAGAACAGCATCACCGGCGCCAGTACCCCGAAGGCGAACACCAGCATCACCGGGAAAGACAGCGAGCCTATGTATCGCTCGCACACCTCCTTCAGTCCTTCCAGGGCTATCGAGTTCGCCCGGTCTAGGAGTCGCTCACGTCCCTCGCCCTCGCTCTCCTCAGCCGCCATGATCAGGTGCAATGCCCGGCGCAGCCCGTCGTTCATCTTGTCCAGGCCGGAGGTCCAGGCGGAAAGCCCCCGCCGGAGATCGGCCGTCTCACCGGTAAGGGCGTTCCAGGCCACTGAGGCGATCGCCTTCTGTAACCTTCCCTCGCCGGACCTGGTGCCCATCTCCACCGCCCTTTCCAGGGAAGGCGTCCGGTTCATGCTCATGCTCAATGCCCCGATCACCGCCGGGGTGTCTATCAGGAACGATCGCTGCTCGGTCGCGTATCGGCGGGAAGGGCCGGACAAGATGTAGGAAGGGATCATCAAGGGAATCATGACCAGTCCAGCAGCCATCATGGTAAGAGGGTAAGTCAGCGTCAGCAGAACGATCGCGGCGGCCGGTACGGAGACCACGAGCGACCAGAGGAAGGCGTTGTACGCGCAGAGCGAAATGGCCTCCGGCGATTCCATTCTCCGGGACATGGATTCTCGCATGCCCGGGGTCATCTTAGGTGTGAATAACTTGACGAGCGCAGCGGGAACATCCCTGGCCAGATCGGGTGGTCCATAATTGCTGGGCATTCCGGTCAGCGCCCCCTCAGGTGATCGATGAACCCCTGACCGGCATCCTTTCCGCCCTGCCACAGGTACTCGTTCGCCTGAAGCGAGAAGGATGGCGAAAGGAAAGCCGGATCCTCCCGGCCCATTTCCAGCAACGTCTCCCTGATGGCGATACGGCGGCGCAGGTTCTCCAGACCTTCCTCGTAGCTCATCCCCCAGCCTGAGGCTATCCGGGCAAGGAGGGGCATGTGCCTTTCGCTGAGATGATATTTCCCGTCGTAGGTCAGCATCGGAAGGAATTTGAGCCCCTCCGGAGTGCGGACCACCTCCGCCACTTCGGTTATCCTTCGTACCTGACCGAGTCCCCCGCCGGGACGTATCAGGCCCATGGTCACTATGACGTCGGTAGAGGCGAAGGACGCTTCCGGGATCCCGAGCTCGTTCACCACCCGGTCGTGCACCTCCTTCGCCCCGTCGCCATGTATGGTTCCCAGAACGGAGGACCCAGCCTTTCCGGTGCGCATGCTCTCGTAGAGGGTCATAGCCTCCCTGCCGCGGACCTCGCCGACCACGATGGCCGATTCTCCCAGGCGCAGAGATACGCGCAACGCTTCCTCCGCCGAGGACGTTCGATCGCCGCTTAACGACGGGTCGACCAGCATGGACTGCACCTTGAACCCCAGCGACTGCAGGGCGTTCACCGGCACTTCTCTGGTATCTTCAATGACCAGTATCCTCTGGTCCACCGGGAATTCGAAAAGCAGGGCCGAAAGCAAGGACGACTTGCCAGAGCCGCGCGCGCCGCATACCAATATGGACGCCCTACCGTCCATGAGGAACGATAGGAGGCCGGCGGCCACCTCGTCCAGGGAACCGCGTTCCGCGAGGCGGAGCAGCGTCCAAGGAACCTCGGAACGCCTTCGCAGGGCCAAAGCCAACCCGTCAGGGCTCAGGGGAGGACAGAGAGCGGTCGCCCGCACGCCGGCGTCCGCTACGTCCGTTTCAAGGACGGGGCTGGACCGGGAGAACGGCCTGCCAGAGCGGTACTTCAGTCGGCCGACCAGTCCCACCATCTCCTTCTCGGTAACAATGATATTGGTCTCGCACCTGCCGAAAAGGTTCCGCCCGCCAGCCTGGTTAAGGGTGAGATAGGCCCGGGTGTCCTGGCACGGCGCATCGACGTATATGTCCTCCACGCGGGGGTCCCTCAGGACGATGTCCAATACCCCGAGTCCCAGGGTATTGCGCATGACGGCGTCCAGAAGTTCTTTTTCAATGTCCGACGGGGGGTTAAGGGAATTGACAAGGGAGCGGACGTGAGAGCGAAGCTCCGATTCCTCGCCTCCCAGCGAAGCCGGGGGGACCGAACGGACCTTGTCCACCGCCTGCGCCAGAATTTTGGCCGAATCGCGATCGGCGGTATGCTCCCAGGGAAGCACGCAATACCTCTGCCTCACTCCTGAGGGGTCGGCTATGATCTCGATCCTGCCGCCAGGAAGTTCCTGTCGGTCCACCAGATGCCATCCGACAGGCGCCTCCCTTTCTATCCAGTAACCGGATATCGAGGGCTTGACCATGCGGCTGCGTCGCAAAGCGGGTAGAGCGGCTACAAGGTCTATCGGTCGCGCAGGGCTCACCGGTCGCTACCCCCCGGAACTTCGATGATACGGAAGCGGTCCGCGGCGATCGTCTTCTTGGCCTTCCTGCCGTCCGAGCGCATGGAATCGATGGCCTCCTGTTGCCTTTCGAGACATGATACGCATGCAACCCCCTCTCCCTGACAGAACAGGTCCGACGAACCGGAACGGACTCGTTCCAGGTAGCGGTTGACCCGTTCATGGGATATCGGCCGGGGGCAGGGCAGGGAGATCAAAGTGGCCCGCAGCCCCTCCCACGCCGTCTCAGCGGCCATCAGCGTACGCAGCGAGCTAACCCCGTTCTCGCGTACCCATACGTCCTGGGCTCCCCGCATCAGAATTCCAGTGGCCTCCTGGTGGGCGTTCAGAGCATTGCGGAATGCTCCCAGGCATCTTTCCGACGGGGCATCGTCGGCGTCGGAGCATCCGGAGCAATCCATCTCGATCATCCTTCCCTGCAGCTGGAACCTGCACCTTTCATTGTTCAGGCGCACCGCCGGCCGCGCGTCGCCCTTCCTAGGCATCATGACCACCTTCGCCATTTTCTTCCCTTGACCTTCAACGCCGGAGGGGTGGTTCGAGATGACGGCTAACTGTACGCTACGCGCCCAGGAAGTTAATATGCAGGCAGACGATTCCAGGACATGGAACTGCTAGCTCCGGTCGGGACCGAGGAAGCGCTCAAGGCGGCCATCGCCGGCGGGGCGGACGCTGTGTACCTCGGAGGAAAGAGCTTCGGGGCACGGCACTTCGCCAGCAACTTCTCCGATAGGCTGTTGGCAGGCGCGATCAAGCTAACGCACGACCAGGGCATGCGCACCTACGTGACGGTCAACACCCTCATCAAGGAGGACGAGATGGCCGGGGTGCTGTCGTTCGTGGAGATGCTGGACACCGCGGGAGCGGACGCGGTCATCGTCCAGGACCGCGGACTACTGCCGTTGATCAAGGAGCGGTTCTCAATACCGGTACACGCCTCCACCCAGATGGCCATTCATAGTCCGGCCGGAGTAAAATGGGCGGAGGGCCAGGGCATCGAGCGGGTGATCCTGGCCCGGGAGCTCGGGCTCGAGCAGGTCAAGGAGATCGCCGAAGGCTCGAACATCGGCATCGAGGTTTTCATTCATGGCGCGCTATGCTACTGCTTCTCCGGGCAATGCCTCTTCTCCAGCTTCCTGGGCGGGCGTTCGGGAAACAGGGGAATGTGCGCCCAGCCTTGCCGCAAGTCGTACACCCTGGGCAAGAAGGAAGGCTACCTACTGAGCACCGCCGATACCTTCGGAATAGGGTCCATTCCTGAGCTGATGCGCTGCGGCGTCGTCTCCCTTAAGATCGAGGGCAGGATGCGCTCCCCGCAGTACGTCTACCTGACGTCCAAGATATACAAGAAGGCGATCGAAAGGGCAAGAAACGGTGAGATGCCGATCATCACCGACCGGGAGCGGGAGCTGCTGGAGGTAGTCTTCAACAGGGGGTTCTCCGGAGGCTATCTCACCGACAAGGAGGTCATGCAGACCGCCTACCCGGAATCCCGGGGCAAGCCGTTAGGACCTGCCACGGTCACCAACGGTCGTCTCAGAATGCCCCGCGGTTCATTGGAGGTCGGCGATGGGATCAGTCTTTACCAGGGCAACGAGAAGGTGGGCGGCTTCGACCTCAAAGGTTCCGATCTGGACGGAACGACCGTCATCGCTTCCCCGCCTTTCTTATTGAAGGACGGGGAATACACGGTATACAAGACCAAGGACCGGGAGTTCGTCGCCATCGAGGACCTCATATCCAGGATCAAACTGCAGGAGCGGGACGCGGTACGGAAGGCATTGGAGCTGCCTCCCAAGCGCCTGCGCCGGGCCGAGAAGATAAGCGAGCTTTCGTTCTACGTTTCCAGCATGGCCGTGCTGAAGGCGATCCTACCGTTCGCCGACCGGGTGTACTTCGACGGAACGAAGCAGGACGCGGAGGCGCTCGAAATGTGTGAAAGTGCGGGCAAGGAGTTCGTGAAGGTGCTGCCCCGATTATCGCTGAATGAGAGCGCATCGGACCACGACCGGGTGCTGGTGAACACCGTGGACCAGTACGAGCTGAACAAGGACCGGACCGTTTACGGCTCGTACCACATGAACGTTTTCAACAGTTACACCCTGCCGAAGCTGCACCAATCCACCTTATCCCCGGAGCTGAACCAGGAGGGGCTACTGCATGTCCTCTCCCGCACCGAGGGAAGGTGCGAGGTCATGGCCTTCGGACGCCTTGAGCTGATGCTCAGCCGCGATCCCACGCTGCCCGAGGGAACGTTGGTGGACGACCGCGGTGTACGTTATCCGGTTCATCGCGACCCCGAAGGCTTCGTGCACATCCTGCACAGCACGGACCTGCTGATGCTGGACAAGGTGCCCGAGCTGCGCGCCATGGGTGTCGATTCCTTGGGAATAGACGTCAGAAGGCGCCACCCTGACCTGGCGGCCTTCGTCGGAAGAAGCTTCAAGGAAATGGACCTGGCGAGCCTGGAGGAACTGAGACGGAAATGTGGCCGCAGCAGCCTTGGCCATTATAGGAAAGGCGTGTTCTGAGTTAGCCTACAGTTAAGGGCATCCACCTTTACCTTCCGGGACACTGAAGGTTCGTGCGTATCGCAAGGAGGTGCATGGACCGTGAAGGTGTAGGAGGCTTTCTAGAATCGATACTGGCAGTTATGGTGGTCATAACCGCCTCATCGGTCTTCCTGGTGGTGCTGTCGTCCGGAACGTTGCAGATGGACGAAGAGATCGACAAAAGGGACCTGGTATCATGGCTGGCGGAAAACGGCCTTTACTCCGAGAACGGCGCCATTCCCCTGGATGGCTTGAACGAAGATATCGGCAGGCCAAACGTCCCTGATGGGATCCTCGGATTGACGGTCACCTATCGATGCTCCGGCAATTCCACGCCCTTTATCATCTTGAACCAAGGCGAACCGCCTCAAGGGGACGTGATGGCCTTCCAGCTCCCTCAGCTCATCGATGTGGACGGCAGGGTCGTCGCCGGGATCATGGAGGTGCGGGCGTGGCATTGAGGAAGGACCGCCGGGGAATGGCCGTTCTAGTGGACGCCTTGATCTTCCTGGTAGCGCTGACCATGCTGGTCGCCGTGATCCACTCGGCCTCTGATAATGGTCCTTCTGACGACAAGACGGGAACATTGCGTTCCTATCACTCGGTGATGCTCTCCGGCGAGCTTCCCGGAGAGGGCGGTAGTTCCATGTCCTCTGCCACCCTGGGCGATTATCTCATCGCCCTATCTATCAGCGATGCTCCGAACGAAGAGGAGGTCGAAACGATCGAAAGAATGGTCAACGGTACCATCGCCGAGCTGGAAAGGACGGAGGGCAGAACATGGCTCGTCATCGAGCTCGGAGCCATGACGTTCCATTTCGGTTCGGTACCCCTGGAGGAAGGCGGCGATGTGTACGCCGACCGCCGGGAGCTGGGCGACGGTTCGGTGGTATCCACTCTATTCCTTTCACCTTAGAGGACCTTGCCGACCTTCTTCTGGGCGATCTCGACCGCCCTGGCCGTTTCCAGAGCGGCGAAGACCATGGCCAGTATGAGGCTGCCGAACATCAGGTATAGCCTCAGATCTCCGAGGCCGAGATCGTACCGCAGTATCTCCGCCCCGACCAGGAAGGCGCCTACCGCGCTCAGCGCGTACATCGCCGCTCCATAGTAATACAAGGGGACGGAGATGATCCTGCACTTTCCGCCGCAGAGCTTGCACTCCTTGCGCCTATACCAGGCGGTGGGTTGCAGGTCCTTGCAGTCGGGGCAGTAACAGAACTTCATGGAACGGTCATCCGGTTAAGGAGAAAAATGTCTTTCCCTCAGGCAACGCCTTCCTGTTCCCCCCGGCACCACACCGAATCGGGCAGGCTCCGGTACAGGTCCACCGGCTCGTTCTTAGATGGCCGGTCCTCCAGGATGCGGTTGATGTTATCCCAGTTGAAGGACCAGTAGAATATCCTCCAGTTGCGGCCATTAGCAAGTTGGGTCTCCTCCCAGCGGGTGCTCAGTATCTTCATGTCCTGCAGGAAATAGAAAAGTCGACGGTCGTCGTGGTCCAGGGCGTTGTCGATTATCTCGTCCAGATACCCGAAGTAGTTCAGGACGCGTAACGCGACCTCATCCGCCACCGGACCGCTGAACCCCGCGGTCTTCTCCAACACCCGAACTACGGACGCATGCCCCAAAGAGGCTTTCAAGTTCGTCTCACTCATCACTAATACGTTCCCCGGGGGGCTTATAGGCATTGGTATGTTACTTCGGCTATAGGAGAAAAATGACGCGGCTCCCGGCTGATTATTAATACTGGGGAACGATAACCAAAAAGGCCGGCACGTGAACAGTAAATGATCATAGACACGCTCAACCAGATCATAATCGACCTCATCGAGACCACAGGATATCTGGGGATATTCCTGGCCATGCTCGTGGAGGGAATTTTCACACCGATCCCCAGCGAGCTCATCATGCCCTTCGCCGGTTACGTGGCCTATACGGGCGAACTGAACTTCTTCCTGGTCATATTGGTCGGAAGCCTTGGAGCGGTGTTAGGGTCCTCGGTCGCCTACATGCTGGCATTGTGGCTTGGACGACCTCTTGTCGACAGGTTCGGCATGTTCTTCGGATTGGACGAGGGGAAGATGGCCTCCGCTGAGCGCTGGTTCAAGCGCTGGGGCGTCTGGGGCATATTCATCGGCCATTCGCTTCCTGGAATTCGTTCAGTAATATCCTTCCCGGCCGGGCTGTCCAGGATGGACCGCAAGAAGTTCGTCATGTTCACCTTCTCCGGGGCGCTGGTCTGGAACACAGTGCTGGTCACCGCCGGTTATACGCTCGGCGAGAACTGGATACAGTTCTGGGAGAGGACCGACGGGATGGAATGGGTGGTCCTGGGGCTGCTGGGGCTGGTACTGGTACTATACTTCCTTTACAAGAAGAGGAAGGATAAGGTCACTCTATCTTCAGACAGCGAATGATGTCCTGGCGGGAGATCATTCCCTTCAGGACGCCTCTCTCCAGCACCGGAACGCTGCGCAGCTTGAACTCGACCATGTAGTCGGCCGCTCTCGAAACGTCGTCATCCGGCGACACAAAAATGGTGGCGGTGTGCATGATGCCCGCGGTGTCCTTGCTGTAGAGCTTTAGCGCACGACCTAGGCTGACGTTCAGACCGGGGCTGAAGGCCTTCAGCAGGTCCAGCTTGGTAACGATGCCGACCATCTTTCCATTGTCCAGCACCGGGAAGCTGTTGAAGTCGTATCTTTCGAACATCTCCTTCAAGGTCCGTAGGTCGGTTTCAGGTGCTGCCGTGACCACTTCCGTGGTCATTATCTCCTTGACCTTCTTGCGGGCAATGTGGCGTTCCATTCTTATCGTCTTAGGATTGCCGCGCAGGCATATCCAATTATCGTCCTCTCCGGAGGAGATCAAAACGGCCCTCTAGAATTCGAAAAAAATAAGTGCAACCGTGCTAATGTAAGACACGGCCTTGCGATCGAGCGTACCGATCTCATCGCGGGAGGCTGTTCTACGCAACTATGGGCACGGGGGAAGCGCATCGCTTCAGCGGCGATGATCGTCCTTCTTATAGCGATGGCCATACACACTGCTCCTCTCTCGACTCCCCTGTCGCAGGAAGGCGGTTTCATCTACGAGCATTATGGGTCCCCCGGATTCGCCGTGCTCCTGGGTTATGAAGGGCCGGGAGGGGCGGTGATCATACCTTCTGAGATCGGCGGTCATGCGGTCCGGGGGATCGGCCTCCGGACCTTCGCCGGTAGGGATGACATCACTTCAGTATCGATACCGCAAAGCATCTCATTCATCGGGGAACAAGCTTTCCTGGGTTGCACTGGACTCTCCTCCATGACCGTCCCTCCTAGCGTGTCCTTCATCGGGGACTGGGCGTTCTACGGGTGCGCCTCCCTATGCTCCATCACCATTCCGGACAGCGTGGTGAACATGGGTGCCTACACGTTCGGTGAATGTGAGAGACTGGTCTCGGTGGATATTCCGGACGGGATCGAGCAACTGCGCTTTGACACGTTCTCCGGTTGCTCTTCGCTCAATGATGTGGACCTCCCGGAAAGCTTGACCAGGATCCACGGCTACGCCTTCGCCGAGTGTAGATCGCTGGTCTCGCTGGAAATACCGAACAACGTGACCTACATCGGGGACTGGGCCTTCTCCGGCTGCTCGTCGCTCCGGTCAGTGGTCATACCAGACAACGTTACTGGGATCGGCGATCAGACCTTCTTTGGATGCACTTCCTTAAGCAACTTGGAGCTGGGCAGTGGTGTCCAGGTAATTGGGAATAAAGCCTTCGCAGCCTGTTCGAACTTGGGATCGGTCAACATCCCGGGGTCCGTATTGGAGATAGGTGAGAAAGCATTCTTCTATTGCACGTCGCTGAGGACAGTGGTGATAGGTCCTGGTGTGACGATCATCGGCGCCGAGGCGTTCTCCGAGTGCTACTCCCTGCGGTCCATAGTGTTCATGGGCGCGAACCCCCCGTCGTCCATTGGCGGAGGTTGGATCGATTACGGCCGGGACGACCTGCGCGGGCATGCTTTCCCTGGCACCAACTTCCCGGCGCCCGGGGAAGACCTCAGCGGTCTGAAGATGGGCGATACGATCGATGTGTTCCACGATGGTGACGATGAAATATCAGTCTGGATAGCTTTGCTCATCGTCTTGTTGCTGATCATGACGGCGTCATTCCTCCTCCTTTTACACCGTACGCGCCGGTGATCTTGGCCAACGGTTTAATCGGTCCTCGCTGATACGTGCTTATGGATGCCCAGGAAGGAGGGTGGGCCGGTGTTACCGCCAACGTCCACGGACGATGCCAGGGATGCCCCCGCGATCCTCAGAAGGTCCCCGTGCTGTTCGAGCCCAAGGAACCCGGTAAAGTTGATTTCGTGATCGTCTCCCAGGAACCAGGTCATTGGCTGCGGTCCTTAGGGAACGGCGGGGCATCGAAGCTCACTTCGCTGACGCTCGGCCAAGGCTCTCCGGAAGATATCAAGAAGGCCAACCCTCTGAGCAAGGCAGCCCATATTTTCGGGCCGTTCGATCCTTCATCGTCCCGGGTATACTGGACGCACGCCCTGAAGTGTGTTCCTGTGAACGGTGACAGGGATGTCAACAAGGAATGGCGCAAGGCGGCCACGAAGTGCCGTGAACATTTCATCGGGGAGCTGAAGGTACTCGGGAAAGGCGAACTGAACGTTCTGGCCTTTGGAAAATACGCGCTCGAGTTGTGCCTCAACGTACTGGACGGACAGGACATCGACCAGGAGCTGAGCATCAGCGAGTTCATGCAATCGGTGAAGTTACCTTTGGTCTACAAATACCGCTTCAAGGACGGTTCGGTGAAGAACGTCAACCTGTACGTGTTCACGAATCCCTCGGCCGAAGTGGTCAAGGTCATGAAGAGCGGTGGAAAGATGACCGCCGACGAGATCCAGGAATTGGAAATTAAGAAGATACAGGAAACCTTTGGTGCGCGGAAGGGGCGCTGAACAAGGCGCAATTGGCGAGCTGGCCGTCCACCCGAAGATTACGTAAATGGTCCAAAGGGCTTTTACATCAACAACGATCCGCAAAGAAGGCACTTGACCGCGCCGGCCGGGTTCATGCCGCCGCATACTGAACACTTCTTCTGGGCGTCTATCTCAGTCATTCCCATAGGTGTTCCTTGGAGCTGAAGGGGCTTAATGGTATTGCCATCTCTTTCGCCATGTGATAAGAGGTACATGCTCGATTGGAATTCTAGCCTGGCTCCGATACGAATTAAAAAGGTTGACATATCTGGGAAGTAATTGTATGGGCATGGCCGAGCCTAGGTTCAAGGACCATCCGTTCAGCGTGGACATCGACCGGTTGGCCAGGTCTAGTGATCATCGAGTTTTGGCGCTCTGGGTCGCGGAATGCGCGGAAAGGGTACTGCCGTTATTCGAAAAAGAGTACCCCGAGGACGAACGTCCCAGGCTGGCCATAGTGAAGCTTAAAGAATGGGTCAGTACCGGTGAATTTCACATGGCCGAGGTGCGCAGGACGTCCCTGAACGCCCACGCCGCCGCTCGTCTCGCTCCTGAGGGAAGCGCGGCACGATTCGCCGCCCGGAGCTGCGGGCAGGCGATGGCGACCACACACGTTCCGACACACTCTATCGCAGCCGCATGGTACGCCGCCAAAGCCATATGGGCTGAGGGAGGGGATGCGAGCGACATCAGGAAGGAGAGAGAATGGCAGCTCGTTCGCCTCACCAACATATCTGCGAGCCCTTAGATCATATAGGTTCGCTCTGCAAGAGGTTAAGGAGATCTTCATTACATGCCCAGCATCAATGGCGTCAATTCATCGCCCGTCGCGAAGGCTTGGTTGACCTCGGCGTTTCTCAGGGAATTACGAAAGGAAATGTTTCTATTCGGATAATTGCCTCGAAAGCTATTTCATAGGAACGATTACTTCGCATGAACGGTCCTATGGGTCAATGTCCCAGATGTGGTAAGAAACAGATCATCAGCAGCAATCTATGTCCAAGCTGTCAAATTGCTGTCTCGGCCGAGCAGCAGCGAAGGAGCGTGGAATCGCTCAAGAAATCCCTTCCACAGGCGTTCGACAAGATGTTATGGAACACGGTAAACGCCCGATTCGGTAAATCGCAGCCCAGGGAGCAAGACTGGAAGATGATACACGAACTTATCCGAACGGACCGCGATCAATTCATCTTCCTGGTGAACGGCATAACCACGGATAGGTACGTCAGCGGAATGATGTACAATCCATCCTCGAAGAAGACGGAGAGCATATATGTCGGTTGGGAAGCGGCACTGGTCGACGGTGGGCATTTACAACCAGCCTTCTATGATGGGCGGGCAAGGGACATGAACACCTGCGTGCACCAGACTCTGAGCAAGGTCAACCTCTATTGCAATGCCGAGGTAGCCATCAGAGCGGGGAGATACGAGGATGCCGCCAGGTTCTATGAGAACCTTACCATGTACGAAGAGGCCGGGAGGATAAGAAAAATGGCCTTGACCGAGCGTAACACCTCCCGCAACGTCTCGGTGAACATGAACCAGCTCATCGACCAGGTCCGGCAGGGCGGGCTAGCACTGGCTTACAAATGCCCCACTTGTGGCGGCTCTATAAACATAGACAAGGACTTCAATCCTGGAATCCGGGTCTGCGCATATTGTGGCACACCTCTCGATACGACGGTCATCGCCACCATGATCAAGAACCTCTGAGGCCGCCGTCATTCGCAGAAGCAGAGGTAGCAAATTGTTGATTCCTTTATTATTCGTCATGGGTGAGAATTTCAATAGACCGGGCGACCGGATTTTTATTCTCGCCTCTCCAGACCTTTCATAAAAATGATCTCATCGGATGTCCAACAATTATATTACATCACAAGGTAGAGTGAATGCTCATGGACAGATCATCATATGATAATGTCAAAGGCCAGATCGGCCACTGCGGCCTCTGGTGCGGGAGCTGCATCATCGGAAACGGGTTGCTGGTAGAGATGACCTCTCAATACCAGAGGGTGGCATGCGGACACGGCGTGCACAATTGGGTTCTGAAAGAGAAGGGAGAGGCTTTCGTGGAAGCGCTCGAGGAACTGAAGAAGGTCCCGATCTGCCCAGGCTGCCTGAAAGGAGGCGGTGACGACACGTGTCAGATGCGGGAGTGTACTCGAGAGAGGGGGCTGGTCCATTGCGACGAATGCGATGTCGGGGAAGCATGCTCTCATCTGAAGGCGATCGCTTACATGCGCGAAGGTGGAAAGGCGGCTGGAATGCTAGCCGCGATCAGCCAAGAGGAAAGAATTAGAATTGTCGACGGTAAATGCGATCCATATTTCAAGGAATTTCCAGGATTCTTGTTAGGTCTGTCGAAAAAATGAGTCAGTAACCAGATTCCGGGGATGGATCGGTTCAACAGTTGATATCTGACCCTAGGTCCACAGGTCATATGGTCCAAGGATCTTTAATATTCAATCCAGCACAGGATCATGTGGATGGCGATTCGGCATCATCCCCAGTCATGCCTCGTTCTCCAAACCTGAATGACGAACAATATAACGATGGCGGCAATCGCCCCCGCGACCAATATCTCAGCGATGGCCAATTCTTCGACCGGCGGATCCTCTATGACCACCTTGTCCGCATAGCTCTGCGAGACCGTTGTGTTCTCGAACGAGCCCTGTGAACTATTTATTATGATAGTTATATTATATTCTCCAGGTTCTAGGTCGGGTAAATTCGCTACTACGGTCCAGGCATTTCCAACAACTAATGGGCCTACATATGTGCAATTTCTGATGTTCTTAGGATTATATTCATCTTCCATTCGGTGGTCGACTATCTTTACCATGCTCCCGTTCGGTCTCTCTAGATAGACCTCGAACGAGTGAATCCAATGAGGTTGTTCATCAGGTGTCCGAGTAATGTTGTCCATCAGTATCATGATCGAACACGATTCCCCTGGATGCAAATGTGACGGGGCGATCTTGACATCGGCAGTCCACGATGCGGATGTCGATGGCATAAGAAATAGAATGGAAACGATGACGATCACCGAAATGATGCTTAAGGCCGACCTAATCTTCCCCACCACGATGATGAGCGGATGGTCCAACGATAAATATTGTGGTGCAGGGGTGGAGATTTGAACTCCAGAACCACTAAGGATAGGATCCTAAGTCCTACGCCGTTGGCCAAGCTTGGCTACCCCTGCTTGTCGTTTCCGAATGAATAATTATTATTTAGCCTGTCGGTCGAGCAGCTCCTGCAGCAATACCTTGGCGTTCTCCAACGCTTTCTCGCGGCGCTTGGGATAGCTCTCCACTTTCGCACGCACGTGAATGCAGTCGTCCCCGCTGGAGATGACCAGCTCTTCCAGGAACGCCTTCTGCTTGTCCAGGCGGAAGAAGAACTGCCCGTCGTCGTCCATACGCTGGTCCACGCTGTCCAGGAGAAGCGACAGATCGTCCCTAGACAATCGGCGGAAGAACGAGCGGATATCGGCCTTGCGGGAAACGGTGCAGGTCATGATGAGGATCTTGTTGCCGTGATAACCTTCCGAATGGTCGACCTTGATGTCCTCGATCCCGGAGGCGAAGGTCATGGCCTTCCTTACCCGTTCCTCGACCTCGGTGGCTTGGCCGAACGTACGGAAATCGAGGTGTATCACGCTCATGCCACGGCTATCGTTCCAGGCTCTTTAAACAATTTCCCCTCACAGGCAACGTACCATCCGGTACTGGTCATAACCGATCAGCACCTTCCGGTAACCGCATAAGCGCTTATCAAGGTCAACATCGCCTGAATCCGAACGAAGGAAGGGAGTCTCCGCCAGCTTGGTCGGGGTGGCGATGATGAGCAGGTTCTCCATGCCCACCATGTCAATAACACGCGGAGACAGCTGCTGATTTCCGCGTCCGAAAACGAATCCCTGGCGGCCTATGGGCGTGACCAGCAGCTTGGCCCGTTTTCCGTCCAGAAGCCGCAGCAGATCTTCCTCGGGGGCGTCCGACAGGATCGCCTTTCCATCCAGGTACGCGTCAACACCAAGCAGTGTCTTCGGCTGCCCCATCCTGTCAGCGACAGCCTTGGTGGAGGTACCCGGTCCCAGCACGTAGATAGTCCCCGGTTCCATTCGTTCCACCACGAACTCGGCTATGGCCTCTTTCTGCTCTTCGTCCGAGGTTCCGAACACCGCACCCTTGGGAGGCTGTAATCCGCCCAGATCGGGGACCTTCACGTAACCGTACAATCGCGCGCGGAGCTCCCCGCGACGGAACGCGTCCTCGTCCACGTCCATGACCTCGGCCAGGCGTGTTGGGACGTCGCCTTTGACAAAGTGCGTTATGGCGTCACCGGCCTCCTCGGGGGTGTTTGCGAAAACCGCCGAGTGCATCTTCACTCCTGAAGGGATGCCGATCACGGGAACCTTATCGCCGACCGCGTCCAGCACATCCCTGGCCGTGCCGTCCCCGCCGCAGAAGGCGATCAGCTCCACTTTCCTTTCCAAGAAACTGCGGCAGGCCTGACGGGTGTCTTCCGGAACGCTCTCCCCTGAGGTTTCCCACACCACCTCGTAGGCGAGGCCAATATCATTCAATGCCCAGGCTCCCATCTCCCCCGAGGCGGTCAGAAATGCGATATCCCCGTCCAAACGGCTCAGGGCGCGCACCGACCGTCCCAGCGCGAGCGGTACAGCTCCCTTCGATATGGCGACACGATAGGAGTCCCCGTCCGTTCCTTTCAGGGCGACGCTCCCGCCCATTCCGGCAATCGGATTGATGACGAATCCCAGGAGCACAGAACAAGAATGGCTCAGGCCATCATAAGACCTTTGAGAACATTGGAAAAAGGTTTGGGGGTGTGGTGCGGCGGCAGACATCCGCCGCACCTGTAGCGTTTGGAAGCCAGGTGCGGGCCTATTGCATCAGCGGTCCGAGCTGTCCCATGGGGCGGAGTCCAGCATCAGCCGGACCCTTGCTGGCCATGACCAGTTCAGGCATCATGTACTGCTCGCGTACTGCCTCGCTCTTCTCGTCAGCCCTCATGTACTGAATGACCTCCTCGGTGAAGGCGTTCATGAAGGACATGCTGACCTGGGAGCAAAAGGAGTCGATGATCTTCACCACGCTGTTGTCGATGACCGAGAAGGCCTTGTTCAGGGGCATCTCGTCCACCACGTTCAGCAGGCGGTCGTTCTCCACTACCACCGTGGTCTTGGCTATCTTCTTGATCTTGGACAGGCCCATCTGGGCCTTGCTGACCCTCTCCGTCTCGAAGGAGAAGGGGGTGATCGCTATTACGAAAGTGATCGAGTTGAGGTCCTTGGCCACCTGTGCGACGACCGGAGCGGTCCCGGTACCGGTCCCACCGCCCATCCCGGCGATGACGAACACTATGTCCCTATCCTTTATCGCATCCTTTATGGCGTCCTTGGCGCACTCCGCGCAGTACTCGGCGACCTCAGGGAATCCCTCGGCGCCGCGGCCCTCGGTAACGTCCTTGCCGATGAGCAGCTTCTTGTGCGCGTTGACCTTCTGCAGCGAACGCTCATCAGTGTTGATCGCGACCGTCTGCACGTTCTTCTTGCAGCTGCCGAAGATGTTGTTAACGATGTTGTTACCAGCGCCTCCGCAGCCCACTACCGATATCTTAGGTTCGGCCAGTCCTCGGCTGAGCATTGAAACTATCTGCTCGGTCCTGACCGATTGTTCCATTATTCCGGCTTCCATTTTTTAGGCCCCCATATCGTTTCGGCGAAATCGCCTTGCAGCGCGTTCGCTAAGTAAATTAGTGCATCCCATCCCTTGTGCTCCCGATCAGAGCGGGTCCTTACATCCTAGCCATGATCTGCCTGCTCTTCTGGAAGTGTTCGTCCTTCACCTTTTCCAGGTTGTCCCTGGAGACGAACTCCTTCCGCAGGCATTCCACGACGATGTCCTCCACCGAGTTGTAGTAGCCGTCCTCCACCATCCCTTCCATTATGCTACATACCGCCGGTGGGACCCTCAGGACAAATTCGCCCTTGCCCGATCCGTTCACCCGCGCTCCACCATCCCTCTCTATGAACGCGCGAAGGGCTATGCGGGCAAGCTGCGAGCGGTTCGAGATCTCCGGGTGCCCCTCGATGAAATCATCGATGAGCTCCAGGTCCTCGCCTTCTAGGCGCAGCGTTATCCTCTCTCCCTCCATAGTGTTAGATCTCCTTGGCTTGGGTTGAAAATAAGATTGTCATACTAACTATTTAAAACGTCTGTCATTTGTCACATTTTGTCATACTATTATGAAGATGAAAAATGCCAGTATCCATTTTGACGAAAACAGGAAAGGCGATGGGTCCATAAATACCTCTGGACATATCACCAATAGTATGATGCCGAGCTGCGCCAAGTGCGGAAAGCCCCTCCTGGAGGGGATGCGATTCTGTCCCTATTGCGGCCAGTCTTTGGCGGCCGAGGAGATGGAGCAGTTCGAACCGGCCAAGGGGGAGATAGTTACGGCCGTGGCCGCTCCGGCGCGAATCGTAGGACGCGAGGGCGCTTTCGCCATGGCATTGACTACAGAGAAGCTGATATTCGCCCGCATCCGCGAGGTGGACCTGGATCGGGCGAAAGGCGAACTGCGTCAAGCGGGAATATTCATGCCTGGCTCCAGCAGCAGTGATAACGTCTCCCGTTTCTACGAGATGTCTCCAGAACAGGTAATGGATGAAACGGAGGGTAATTTTTCGGTCGAGGCTTCGGACGTGACGGCCGTACGCCTATCGTATGACGGCGATGATGGAGGCAAGTACATCATCAAGCTCCGTTCCGAGGGGACGGAGCTCACGTTCACCCTTCCGTATGACAAGTACTACCGCGATCTCCTGTTCCGAATCTTCGAGGGACGGATCACCTGGTGATCATATGTCCATGTGGTCCAGCTCGAGCATCAGCTGGTAGAAATCGATACCGGCGATGTTGCCATTGTCCTGGTATATCTCCAGAAGGCGCTGCTTTCCGACCCTGAGCACCTTGGAACTGACTCCGTATTTAATGGAAGAGTTCGCCTCGATGAACGCCGCCAGATTGTCGCATCCCTTGAGCATCGCTCCGTCCACCGCCCAGGCGCCGTCGTCCCGGGGCCGGTTGCGGAACGGGTCGAGAAGCAGAAGCTCGAAGTCCTTCCTCCAGGTGGCCGGCAGCAGCGGAAGCAGCTTCTCCTCCACCTGCTGCTCCTCGTAGTTCGCGATCAGTTCCTCCAGCCCTCCGACGGACTTCTTCACCGGGGTGATGATGTCCTTCGTCAGAACCTCCGGGAGGTCGTGGAAGAGCGAGGTATAGAAGTTGTTCACGGTTCGTTGCGGCGGAGCGTTTATCCTCAACGAACAAAGGTAGGACATTATGGCCACCATGAGCATGTGGCCCAGGACGGACGTTCTCGGAATGCGCGGGGCCCGGGCCCAGCGCTGCTGATAGCGCAACTGGCCGCAGAACTCGATGAAGCCGTAGGACTTCTTGGCCAGCATTATTCGTTGAACGCCGATGAGATCGTAGTGGTCCTCGATCTGCATCTCGATGCTCTTCTTGGTGTCCTCTATGCCCAGCATGGTGGGGTTGGCGTTGTAGACCAGCTTGAACTCCCAGTTCGTGGCCAGGTAATGCGCCGCCCTGAGCACGCGCCTCTCCACGCTCTCATCCTTGTGCAGATGGTAGGCCTTGAAGCGCTCGAAGAACTCCTGGTCGATGTCCGGGACCTCCGATAAAAGCTCGCGGAATACGTACTCGTTCAGCTCGCCGCCCTTCTCCTTCTGCATGCGGTGGTACACCGGCGGCTTGAGGTCCGTCAGGAATATGCGGTGCAGGAACTCGAATATCCCGCCCTCGATGATCCTGGTCCAGTCGATCCTGGTGCCCTTCTCGGTCTCCTCGAACCTGGCCAGCACGTAAGCGATGACCATCTTGTGCGACTGCTTGTCCAGTTCCGTAAGTTCCACGGGGCGGATGTGGTCGTTCCACCGTTGCATGTTGGCGGCCTCGAAGAACTTGTAGATCAGTCTGGCGTTCATCGGTCCTTGGGACATGGGCTTCGTCCGGACATGTTCGCCAACGGGATTAATGCTTCGCTTGGGAAAAGAAAAAAAGGGGTTTCAGAGGAGGCTCTTGCGCTCCGGCAGGTCCTTCAGATGGTCGAAGTCGATGCGCAAGGTCACCATGTCCCCGACCTTGTCCACATGGGCGATGGGTATGCTGAGCGTAACCCCGGTCAGGCTCAGCTTCTTGATCCCCAGGGCCTTTTTGGACTGGGCGTTCAGCGTGACGCCGATCACGACCACCTTTCAATCCTCGACCGTCAATTGAAGGTCGTTGACCGTTCCGATGTCGTAGGCGTCCGAGGTCAGTACTGATTTTGACTGGAGGTCCTTCATTCTAACCAAATCATTCACCGAACAAGGAGCCGACGGGGAATTTAGATCACTTTCGCAAACGATCTCCAGGATGAAGCGAACTTCCCATGTTCCAGGCACTTCTGGAGTAAGCTTTTCATATCTCCGCTCGATTCTCGATCGTGGAAGGACCAGGATTGGACGACAGGATCCGCCGGCTGTACCAGGCCAACCGCAAGAGCATAATGAAGCTCTCCCGCACCAAGAACAAGGGCGGCAAGACGGCCACGCAGGTGGACGTGATGCTGGAGACCGGAGAGGTGCTGTTGAGCGTGAACGTACGTCCCTCGCGTGTCGTCTACACGGAAGACAAGAGCTTCCTCACGTTCTTCGTCAGGCACGACCCCAAGCTCAGCGAGACGGAATTGGACGCGCTTTTCGAGAAGGCTCTGGCGGAAAAATAGGCGGCATTTGAGGCCATAGCAACAATAAACCCTTTATCGGGCTTCTGCCCTGCCATAGGCCGTGAGAAAACAGCAAGTGGCCAAGCTGGCGGTGGCCGTAGGCCTGCTTATATTCCTGATCAAGCTGGCGGCCTACCTTATCTCCGGCTCGGTGGCCCTGCTCTCCGACGCGATGGAATCGATAGTCAACATCGCCGCTTCCATCATGATGCTGGCGTCGGTAAGGGTGGCCATGATGCCGGCCGACGCTGACCATCGCTACGGCCACCAGAGGGCGGAGAACATATCCTGCCTGGTGGAAGGAATGCTAATCGTCATCGCCGCCGTGCTGATCATATTGGCTAGCGCAGGCCGCCTGCTCGACCCGCAGCCTTTCACGTCCATCGGCCTTGCCTTGGTGGTCTCCCTGGTGGCCACCTCCCTTAACGGAGGCATGTCCTTCCTGCTCCTGCGTTCGGCGAAGCAGAACGGGTCGATCGCCCTGGAGGGGGACGCCAAGCACCTCCTGTCGGACGTCATATCGTCCGTGGGCATCGTCATCGGCCTGTTCCTGGCGGAAATCACGGGATGGTACATCCTGGACCCCATCATGGCCCTCATCGTGGCGGTCCTGCTCATTCGTATGGCCTATTCCGTTCTGGCCAAGACCTGCCGGGACCTCATGGACCACAGCTGCCCGGAGTCCGAGGCGATAATAGAATCAGTGCTGGAGGAGCACGGCGGCTTCCTGCAGTACCATGACCTGAAGACCAGGAGGGTCGGCGATAACGTGTACGCGGAAATGCACCTGTGCGTTCCGGCGCAGACCACTATGGCCGAGGCTCACGATCTCACGGAGAGCATCGAGAGGGCCCTTCGCCACAAGGTCTCCGGCATCGTGGTCAACATCCACATGGAGACGGAGAAGGAATGCGTCCTACCATCTCAGCCGTGAAAGACGGTCCGTAGCCGTCCTTAGCACGGCATCCGTCTTGGCGAAGCAGAATCTTACGAGATCTTCGCCGCCGTCGTGGTAGAAGGCCGACCCGGGCACGCTCGCCACCCCGCACTCCTTCAGGATGTGCAGCGCCTTCTCCTTGGAGTCCCTTCCCGGTACGGAACTTACGTCCGCCAGTATGTAGTACGATCCCTGCGGGACGTGCGGATAGAGCCCGCCGTCCTGAAGCCCGCGGACCATCATCTCCCTCTTCGCCTGGTACTGCTGGCACAAGCGCCGGTAGAACTCGCTCGATAGCTCCTCTATCCCTTTGGCCACGCCGACTTGAAGGGGGGCCGGGGCGCATACGTACACCAGGTCGTTCATGTAGCCGATCATGCGCGCCCACTTCCTGTCGCACACCGCGTAGCCGATGCGCCAGCCGGTTATGCTGAACGTTTTGGAGTAACCGGATATGACCACCACTCTGTCCCTCGCTTCCGGGAACGACAGTGGTGATACGTGCTGCCTGTCGTCATAGACAAAGTACTCGTAGATCTCGTCGGAGAAGATGAAGAGGTCGTGATCGACCGCCAGATCGACCAGCCCTTTCAGCTCGGACCGGCTGAACACCTTGCCTGACGGGTTCGAAGGGGTGTTGACGATCATGGCCTTGGTCCTCGGGCCCATGGCCTCCTTCACCTTCTCCAGGTCCAGCTCCCATTCGGGCGGGTGCATGCTGACGAACCGCGGCACGGCGCCCATGGCCAGCAGGGTGTTGACGTGATATCCGTAGTACGGTTCGAGAACGATGACCTCGTCGCCCTCGTTCAGCAAGGCCATGCATGCGCAGTAGAAGGCCCCGGTCGCTCCGGCGGAGCAGACCACCTCCCCCTCCGGATCGATCTCCAGGCGGTTGAACTCCCTGAACTTCTTGGCTATGGCGGTGCGAAGAACGGGAAGCCCATCGTACCGGGTGTAGGCGTTCACTCCGTCCACAGCGGCCTGGTGCGCCCCCTCGATGACCTCGCGAGGGGTGTCCGTATCGCATACGCCCTGGGCCAGGTTTATGCCTCCCAGCCGGTTGCATTCCAGCGTCATGTTCCTGATCTCGGACTGGACTATTGATCTGGACCTTTGGCTGAAATCGCGGGCCATGTTATCGTACAGTGAACGGTGAAGGGAATTAATATCCTATCTGGTTCCCGCTCATCTGCAAAAGCATATGATGTTGAACGCAGTTGGCTCGTCCGCGTAACGTACAGTTGACGTGCAAGGGTGATAACATGGAAGAAGAGACGGTCGAAGCCCCGGTCGAGGATGAGGCGGCGAACAAGATCACGGCCCTGAAGGTCATGCAGGAAATGTATTCCAATCAGTTGAACGCCTACGAGCGGCAGATCGACGAGGTCTCGTCGTTGGGAAGGGTCAACCGCAACACGCTGTACAACCCAGCGGTATTGCATGAGATCGAGGCCGTAGCCCAGCGCAAGAAGTTCGAGGAGCTCCTTTCCGCCGTGTGGATCGCCCAATCCATGCTGGAAGACATCATCGCCCTGCAGCGCACCGTTTGCGTCCTGAAGCGCTCCATGGCCGACGAGTACATTGAGGTCGCGGAGAGGAAGGACCGGGACATCGATCACGAAGCGCTTCCCTATGAAGCGATGTGAACGAAAACACTTTCACAGCTCTATTACCAAACTCTTTATCATCCCTCTTTCTAGTTTTTTTTCCGGTGATCATGACGTCCGTGGAGATGATCAACACCAAGGAGACACCTGCCATCGCTATCCGTGAGAAGGTCAAGGTGAGCGAGATACCGGCGGTAATGGGAAGGATGTTCGGAGAAATGTATCCGCACCTTGGAAAAGATGTCAGGTGCGTAGGCCCGCCGTTCGCGCTCTATCACAGCTGGGAGGGCGAGGTCATGGACATGGAGGTCGGCTTTCCGATCGCCGGAAAAGGCATCGAGGACGGAAACATCCGAACTATCAAGCTGCCGGCGGTCCGTGCTGCCATGGCCATGCACATCGGCCCTTACGACCGTTTGACCGACACCTACAACATCATGATAGAATGGATGAAGGTCAACGGATACGCTCCCGCCTCGTTCATGTGGGAGGAGTACCTGAACAGCCCGCAGGAGGTCCCTCCCGACAAGCTCATGACCCGTCTGTACTGGCCGTTACTCTGAACCAGAACAGCGATAAAAAAGGTTTTAAGGTATGTCCAGTTATCGAAATCCACCGTGAGACGTTGTGAGCGAAGGTTCATCTCTTCGCCGGGTCTCGCAGGGGTTATGTGACATGATCGGCAACAGCTCCAAGGACGTGATTAGGGGATTGAAGGACGTGGCCGCTGCGGAGACCCGCATCAGTTACATCGATCCCTCCGGATCCTTGTACTACCTCGGCTACGATATTGACGACCTGGTCGGTCATGTCGTCTACGCTGAGGTCGCCTTTCTCCTTGTTCACAAAAGATTCCCGAACCAGAGCGAGCTGGACAGTTTCAATTCCGAGCTCATAGCGAACATGCGGCTGCCCGAGGAGGTCGTGGAATCGATCAAGCTGTCACCGAAGGGTGCCCACCCTATGGACGTCCTGCGCACAGAGGTCTCCAATCTGGGGGAGTTCGATACCAACGTGCTGGACATCTCGCCCGAGGAGAATCTGAGAAAAGCGGTTAAGCTCATCGCCCAGGTGCCGACGATCGTCGCCACCATTCACCGGACCCGGAAGGGGGAGGAGGTTCCCGAGCCCCGTCCCGACCTCAGCTTCGCCGAGAACTTCCTGTACCTGTTCAACGGCAAGCTACCGGACAAGGCGGAAGCGGACGTCATGCACCGGATAATGATACTGCACGCCGATCACGGTTTCAACGCCTCCACGTTCGCTGCGCGGGTCACGGCAAGTACCAACGCCGACATGTACTCGGCCGTCACCACCGCCATCGGTACACTGAGGGGGCCTATTCACGGCGGAGCGAGCCAAAAGGTCATGGAGATGCTGGACGACATCGGCTTAGAAGCGGAGGTCGAAGAGTACATCTATGGACTGTTGGGCGACGGAAAGAAGATCATGGGCTTCGGGCACCGCGTATACCGTGCGGAAGATCCGCGCACCAAGCACCTGCGCAACATCGTGCAGCACCTGTGCAATCAGAAGAGGACCATGGACCTCTACAACAAGTGCACCACGATCGAAACCATCGTCCACCAGAGGAAGAACATCTACCCCAATGTGGACTTCTATGCGGCGGTCGCGATGGACGCATTGGGCATTCCGAAGGACTATTACACCCCGTTCTTCGCTGCCAGCAGGATCGTCGGCTGGGTGGCGCACATCATCGAACAGTACGAGGACGCCGTGCTGCTCAGGCCGCTCTCCAATTACGTGGGTGAGTTCGGAAGGCCCTTCGTTCCAATAGAAAAGCGTTGATCCTAACGCTTCGGCAAAGCTGGTGGACCGGGTAACTCATTAAATAATGCGCAAAGGGAATCGATAATGACCGTTCTTAGGTCGGAGTCGATGCCATGCCTACCGCCAGCCAGGACCAGATGCTTCACCACCTGAAGCAATGGGCGGACCGTACCGGGTACCGGGTCGGTTCGATCGAGGACACCGGGAACGATTTCATCCTGGAGATCACGGAAAGGGAGAGCTTCCCCCGCGTGCAGTTCATCCACCAGCGCAAGGAGGACGCGCATCTGCTGGTCGTTGGACAGGTTAAGGTCCCGATGGAGGACCGGGAACTGTTGAAAAGGACCATGGGCGAGGGGTTCAAACAGTTCATCTGGGACCTCAAGCTGTCGTTGTTGAACAGAGGCGTGGACTTCGTGGTCATAGGGGAGGACGATAAGGACCCGGACGCCTGGGAGGTTCATCTGAGGGTATACCTCAAAGAGTTCGATCCCAATCTTCTCCAATCGTCATACACCGTGGTGAAGAATTCATTGATCTCGGTCATCTGGTCCTACAAGAAGGCTTTGGACCAGTCGGCCATGTTCTCCGCCGATCCGTCCGAACCCTTCTCGGTCCCAGGGGAGGGTGCTGGAATTGGCGGCGCTTTACAGGGGGACGGGAACGACCTCGTCCGCACCAGGCACATCATGAACACCATGGCCAACACCGGCATCATAATGATGGTCACCCTGATGGACGGTTTCGCCCAGACCATGATCGGGGCCGCCGGTGCTATGGCATCTGGTATGGCCGAGGCGTTCGGTGATGAGGAAACGTCCGACCAGGTGGCCGAGGACATCGAGGATAAGATGCCCGAGGCGAAAGAGCAGATGATGAACATGGTCTCCGAGGTACGGCAGCAGCTCTACGAGCAGATGGCCCAGAAGGCGGACGAGATCGGGCCTCTGCTTGCCGATAGGATGTTCGAAAAAGGTCCGGAGATCGTCGAGGTCTATGAGTTCGGATTGCGCAAGCTGACCGAGGAGCTGGACGACGAGACGATCGCCGAGTACGCCAAGCTGCTGGTGCAGGAGGACAAGTACTTCACGGAGATGTTCGGCGAACTGACCGCCTGGATGAACAGCCTGCCGCAGCTTCCGAAGTGATCGCTCAATCCAGCTGCCCGTGAAAATATTCCTTGTGCGCAGGGCAGCGGCACTTCTTGTCCCAAGGTTCAGGGCATCTGCGGATCAGTTCCACCTTGGCGTCCCCATCGTCCTTGGATATGGGGCCCCGGATGAACACGCTGCTCTCGTCCAGGAACCTATCGTGATGGATCTCCAGGGTGTACACACCACAATCGCTGCAGAAGAAGTAGGATTCGGTGTCCTCGTCCCCCATGAAGCTTCCGGAGATGGAGGCGATCACGCTGCCTTCCTTGTCGTCCAGGACCTTTCCGCACTTCGAACAGAGGAGCATCTTTCTTCTCCTGCGATAGTCGTTAGATATCAGGGGATGCCGGATATTAATAGTGTAAATGATCACGCGGACGGAGCCTAGCGCAGCGATTCGGCCAGTTTCTTTAGCTTGTCCCCGTCCACGCGGTAGACGGTCCAGTCCGACATCGGCGAGGCTCCCATGCCCTTGTAGAACGAGATGCTCGATTCGTTCCAGTCAAGGCACCACCAGTCCAGCCTTTCGCATCCGCGGTCGACAGCGATCCGGGCCAGGCAGGAGAACATTATCTTTCCGAGCCCGAGTCCGCGGCAGCTCTCGTCGACGAACAAATCTTCCAGATAGAGATTGGCCTTCCCAAGGAACGTTGAGAAATTGTGGAAGAAGAGAGCGAAGGCCACTGGTCTTCCGTGCAGTTCACCTATGATGACCTCGGCCTGGTGTTTGATGAACAGGGAGTTCATCAGGACCTCTTCGGTGGCCACGACCTCATGGGATAGCTTCTCATAATCTGCCAAATGCTTGATGAAGTCCAGTACTATTGGTACATCCTTCGGACAGCCTAACCTAATGATGAAATCGGGGATGCTTGTGATGAACTTCTCATCTGGTGCCATGAAAACGAACCCGGATCACTTCGTTTGAATAAATCTGTTCGTGAAATAATCAAGGTAGAATAGGTGAATGGCCGCCGTCATCCGCGAAAGGACGGATCCCGGTCATGCCAGTGAAATGGATGGGCCCAAGGTGATATATGGTGCCCTTGACCATCTGGCTGATAAAAATAATGCTAAAAAAATTCAATTATATTTTTCCAACCGTCTGAAGCAGTTACAGGCGAATTCTGATCTCAGAGGAGGCTTAGCTTAATGGCCTCCGTTTTCACAGTCCTAAATTCACAAAGGACCAGCCCCGACCTGCCTAACGCGGGTCAGGGATGGGATGCACCAGGACAACGGGGCGGCGCAGCTGTCGAACAGCGGCCGTTCTCCACGGATCTCGACAGCGGCGGACGTAGCTCCGGACCCCTCGCTCAGCAGCCGCGCACCATCGAAAATGTGTGTGCGTGTGCGCGTGTGCGTGAACGGGAGGGTGTGAGGGAGCGCGTGTGTGCGTGTGTGTTGGGGGAGGGAGGGGGAGGGACACCCCTATTCGGCGGGAAGTCAGGATTAAAGAGGTTCTCGGTCGGTTTTGAGAGCGTTGCTGGACGGTTTTCTTGAATTGAAAACCGCCTTGCTTAACGCCTCTTAACCGCCCCGAACTTTTTTACCCCTGAGGACCCCGGGGGTTCCCTCCGGTTAGCGGGGGCTTTATCGTCCTAAACGATGCGCCCCAGCCCCCTCTGGGGCGCGAGAGGCTCTCGGAAAAGGGTGTCTCCCTCCCCCTCCCCCTACACGCACACACTCCCCCGCACGCACACGCACACACAAAATCGGGAAGAGAGGAATAGTATGGCAAAATTTGAGACCATCTACAACACGATAGGGACGGAACTCGAGGACCTCGCGCGGATCAATCAAGGCAAGATCCCCCGCGCGGTCTTCGAGCGGCTGATCGGGGAGAACTTCGGCTGCAGCAAGCGGACCATGCAGAGCTACACGCAGATCTTCCGCACGTTCGAGGTGATCAGGCCGCTGAACAAGACATGGTATCAGTTCAAGGCCTGGACCCGTCCGGGCGATGACGATGAGCACGAGGCCTTGCGCCAGGTGGTGAACGCTTGAGCGACGTTCTTTATCACCAGAT
>DAML01000027.1:3849-38452 GCA_002497075.1 Methanomassiliicoccaceae archaeon UBA472 | reverse complement strand
ATCGCCGAGTACTTCCGTGACATGGGACTGAACGTCTCTCTGATGGCCGACTCGACCTCTAGGTGGGCTGAGGCCATGAGGGAAATATCGTCCCGTCTGGAAGAGATGCCCGGCGAGGAAGGTTACCCCGCGTACCTGTCCGCCAGGCTGTCCGAGTTCTACGAGAGGGCTGGCAGCGTTGTCGCTCTGTCGGGAAACACCGGGTCCATCTCCGTGGTGGGCGCCGTTTCGCCTCCCGGCGGTGACCTGTCCGAGCCGGTCACGCAGAACACCCTGCGCATCGTCCGTGTCTTCTGGGCCCTCGACACCAAGTTGAGGGAGAGGAGGCACTTCCCGGCCATCAACTGGCTCACGTCCTACTCTTTATACTCCGGCCAGCTGGACGGCTGGTACAGGAAGAACGTGGCCGAGGACTTCCCCGAGCTGCGCAACTGGGCGATCGGACTTCTGCAGAAAGAGGCCGAGCTTCAGGAGATCGTGCAGCTGGTCGGTTCCGACGCACTGCCGGACGAGCAGAAGCTGACCCTGGAGATCACCAGGATGATCCGTGAGATATTCCTGCAGCAGAACGCCTATCACAAGATAGACACCTACTCCCCGATGGCCAGGCAGTACGCCTACCTGAAGCTGATCAACCGGTTCTCCACCTACGCCTCCAAGGCCGTGGAGAACGAGGTTTCCGTGGAAGCCATCGCCAACATGGCCCTGCGCAACCGCCTGGCCAAGTCCAAGTTCGAGGACAACATCGAGGATGAGCTGAAGGCCATCGCTGAGACCATGGAGAAGGAGTTCGAAGCACTGGGAGGTAAGTAAATGACATCCAAGGAATACCGTTCCATCACCCAGATCGCCGGGCCGCTTGTCTTCGTGGAGAAGACCGAGCCCGTGGGATACAACGAATTGGCCGTCGTTACGCTACCGAACGGCACCGAGAGGATGGGTCAAGTGCTCGATTCCTCCGACGAGATCGTGGTCATCCAGATGTTCGAAGGAACCTCCGGCATCCCACGCACCGCCGGAGCCCGCTTCCTGGGCGAGACGATGAAGATGCCAGTGAACAAGGACATGCTCGGTAGGATACTATCCGGATCCGGCAAGCCCTTGGACGGTGGCCCCGCTATCGTTCCCGAGGACCGCTTGGAGATCATCGGGGCCGCCATCAATCCGTGGGCGAGGGACAACCCGTCCGAGTTCATTCAAACGGGAATTTCAACCATCGACGGGATGAACACCCTGGTCCGCGGTCAGAAGCTTCCGATCTTCTCCGCCTCCGGTCTCCCGCACAACGAGATCGCCCTGCAGATCGCTCGCCAGGCTAAAGTGCTCGGGGGTTCCGAGGACTTCGCCGTGGTGTTCGCCGCCATGGGCATCACGAACGAGGAAGCCCAGTACTTCATGAAGGACTTCGAGAGGACCGGTGCCCTGAAGAGGGCCGTCGTCTTCCTGAACTTGGCGGATGATCCGGCCATCGAGAGGATCATCACCCCGAAGCTGGCCCTGACGACCGCCGAGTACCTTGCGTTCACTTTGGACATGCACGTGCTGGTCATCCTGACCGACCTGACGAACTACTGCGAGGCCCTACGCCAAATAGGCGCCGCCCGTGAGGAAGTTCCTGGTCGCCGCGGTTACCCCGGCTACATGTACACCGACCTCGCAGGTATCTACGAGCGCGCCGGGAGGATCAAGGGCAAGAAGGGAAGCATCACCCAGATCCCCATCCTGTCCATGCCCGGTGAGGATATCACCCACCCCATCCCCGACCTTACCGGTTACATCACCGAAGGTCAGATAGTGGCCAAGAGGGAACTGCTCAGGGCAGGCATCTACCCGCCCATTGACGTCGGTTCCTCCCTGTCCCGTCTGATGAACGAGGGTATCGGTCCCGGACGCACCAGGGAAGACCACAAGGCCGTCTCCGACCAGTGCTACGCCGCTTACGCCGAGGGCCGCGATCTGCGCGGACTCGTGGCGATCGTCGGCAAGGAAGCGCTGTCCGAGAGGGACCGCAAGTTCCTGGAGTTCGCCGACGACTTCGAGAAGCGCATCGTGCAACAGGGCCGCGACGAGGACCGCACCATCGAGGGCACCCTCGACATGATGTGGGAGATCCTGGCCTCACTGGACGAGAGGCAGCTGACCAGGATAGACCGCAAGTACATCGAGAAGTACCACCCGAAGTACCGCAAGAAGGATTGAGATGCCTACCGCCGACGTCAAACCGACCCGCTCCGAGCTCCTGGAGATCAAGAAGAAGATCAAACTGACCAAGTCCGGCTACAAGATCCTCAAGATGAAGCGGGACGGTCTGATCATGGAGTTCTTCAAGATCCTCGAGCAGGCCAAGGACATCCGGGACAAGGTCAATCGCGATTACGCGGAAGCTATGCGCAGCATCGCCATCGCCAAGGCGGTCGACGGCGCGATAGCGGTGCAGAGCGCCGCCTTCGCCCTGAAGACCCATCCCGAGCTATCGTTACGCTCGAAGAACATCATGGGCATAGTGGTGCCGGAGATCGAGGCCAATTCGATACGCACGTCGATGGACCAGCGCGGCTACGGTGTCATCGGAACGTCCGTCTACATCGACGAGGCGGCCAAGGCCTTCGAGAACCTGGTCGGGACGATCATCGAGGCCGCGGAGATCGAGACCACCATGAAGAAGATCTTGGACGAGGTGGAGAAGACCAAGCGCCGCGTCAATGCCCTGGAGTTCAAGGTCATCCCCGAGCTGCAGGAATCCGAGGCCTTCATCCGTCTCCGCCTGGAGGAGATGGAGAGGGAGAACACCTTCCGGCTGAAGCGCGTCAAGCAGAAGGCGGAAGCGCGCGGATGATGTTCGACAAACTCATTGGAACGCCAGAGAAAAAAAAGGCCCTTCTGCTCAGATGGACCTGGCTCATTTCCCTTTTCATGCTCCTAATGGGCTACGTTCTGATGTACTACTTCTGGGACGGCTGACCCATCATCTCCAGGCGGCCGTCCTCCAGATGGTAGAGGGCGGAATGAACTATGACCATAACGCCGGGCATGACCTTTTTAACGATCTCCCGAAGGAGATCCGCCTGTCCCATGGCCCATTCCCTCTCGTGCGGCTCGTAGAAGCCGAGCCAGGACCTGGCGTCGGCAACATCCTCCTCAAGAACCTCGGATAGTGCGTTGACGTCCACCGCGCCCGTCACCCGCTCGTCCAGTCCTCCCGACGACCGCATGCCGCAGCTGCTGTGGCCAACGACCAAAACGTTCCGGCACTCCATGACCGTCAGGCAGATCTGGAGCGAGCGCAGCGTGTCGTTGGTTATCGAATTCCCGGCGTTCCTGATGATGAACACCTCGCCCGGGGCGAGCCCGAGCATCTCCAGCGGCGGTATGCGGGAGTCCACGCAGGTGAGCACGACGGCTTTGGCCGAACCGTTCACCGGAGGCAGGCGATAATTGGCCATCCATTTACGGTTTCCTTTCAAAACGCTCTTTATGAAAACATCGGCGCCATCCTCGTCATTCGGCGGGGTGGTGTATATTAGCCCCTTAGCCTAGGAACCGATATTTTTTTTCTTTCTCAGAAGTCGGCCACGGACATTTTACCGTTGCCTAGATGCACCAGGGTGAGCTTGGCCGGGTCTGGCACAAAGTTATGCATCTTCTGGAACGACGTCTGGTCCTGCCATGTCGAGGCATTGATCAGCCTGATCCCGTTATAGAAAGATGCGCCGGCGCCGTGCACGTGGCCGGTGACGAAGATGTCCGGCACCTCGTCTATGACCATATAGTCCTTCCTCTCCGGGGCGAAGGGCGTCTTACCGCCGTACGCAGGGGCCAGGTGTCTCCTTTTCAGCATCTCCACCATGGCCTTGAGGGGGTCGGAGTAGGACAGGCCTTTAATTCCGTTCACCAGGTCGTCGAAGCTCTTGCCATGATAGGACAGTATCGTCCGTCCCTCGATCTTCAGGTAGGCGGGGTTGCCTATCTGCAGGATGTTGGAATCGAACAGCTTGGCCACCTCCTCGGCTAGCGCGGGCTGCGGCTCCGCCGGTCGGACCATGTCGTGGTTGCCCGGCTGCATAACGATGCGTATGTCGTCCGGTATGCCCTTGAGGTGCTCGGCCATGGCCCGGTACTGGTCTATGATGTCCTCGATGACCAGCTCCTCCTCCTGGTCCGGGAACACGCCCACGCCGTCCACGCAATCGCCCGGAATAACGATGTAGCGGATGTCCATGTCCTTGGCCTCATCCTGAAGCCAGGACACCATGTTCTTCCACCGTTCCTCAAGGAACGTATTGCTGCCCACGTGCACGTCGGACATGAAGGCCACCTGCGCCGTGGAATCGGTCACCTCTATACCGGAACTGAACGGGACGTCCGGGCGTATCAGGTCCTTCAGGATCAGCTTCCGGTCCCGGCGGGACATCTTGCCCACGACGCCGATGACCTCGTCCTGCAGGACGGAGTCCTTGGCCGCCTTGTTGTCCTTGGGCACCATGACCGTCATTCGTCCGGTGTCATCCTCCAGCTCGATGATCTTCTCCCCGGAACGGGTCTCCCGCACCTCGTTGACCATCCCAATGACCTTGACCTCGTCGGCCTGCAGCTTGTTGGGGTCCATGGCCCTCTGGATGGATATGGCGCCCATCATATCCCGCCTGCGAAGCAGGAGCGCCTTGAGATTGGCGAAGCGGTCCTGGAAGTAGCGGGCGAAGCCTTCGACCGACGCCAGGCAATCGGATTGCGCGGTGATGTCCTTCATCACCTGCACCTCGCCGATCCGGCGCACTGTTGCCGGCTCTGGGCGTACAATGGTCTCCAGTCGGGGAGCGTCCACGCGGACCACGGTCCGCAGGTCGCGCAAGGTGACCACCAGCGGCTGGTACTGGATCTGAGGGATGACCTGGCGGGCGAACTGCAGCGGTGATGGTTGTGACAGAATGAACTCCTCAGCCTCCTGGTCCAGAAGATAACCGTCATTGGCCAGGGCCTCAACGACCTTGCTGCGCATCCGACTTCTCATGCCGCCCCCATTTTAAATAGTTTCTCAAATTATCCATTCCTGATGGTCGAGGTATTAGCCAGTGCCAGATTGTATCCGACGGAGGACGGGGAGAGGGTGCGCCGCTGTCTTCTCAACGTGTTCCCGGAGGCCGTGCTGGAAGAGGACGATGGAACTATTATGGCCGAGACCGACGACCTGTCCCGATTCAAGGAGATCATCCGCAACCACCGCATCCTTGACAGCACCCGGGCGGTAATGATGCGCGGGATGACCGAGGACGGAATAATGTTCCAGATGAACAAGCAGGCCGCCTTCGTCGGCAAGATCTCCTTCGTCGAAGGCAACGCGCCCCTGGGGCATATCGAGGTCATCATAAAGGACGATGAGCTGGAAGCCCTGGTCGACGGCGTCGCCCCCAAGACCGTTGACGGGGAGATACCTTGATCGCCATATCCTCCCCGCACCTTTCCCGCTGGGACTTCCCTTACGCCCTGGGCAGGGTGGCCGAACACTACCAGGCCTGGGAGATAGTGGCCGAGGGGAAGCACTTCCTGAGGGACATCCACACTGATTTTCTGAAGCTGTCACCTTCCTACGACCTCGAGTATTCCATCCATGCCCCGCTGAGCGACGTGAACATTGGGGCCATCAATCCAAGGATGAGGGCGGCCGCATTGAACGAGGTGCTGGAAACGCTCGATATGGCGCACCGCATGGGCATCGACCTGATGACGGTGCACCCCGGGTTCATGTCTCCGTTGACAGTTCTGGACCGGGACACCGCCATCCAGGCCACCAAGGGATCGTTGAAGGCCATCGACGCCCGCGCAAAGGACCTGGGCATACGGGTCGCGCTGGAGAACATGCCGGAGATGCCGGTCTCCATGGCCAAGGCCCCCGAGGAGCTCCTGCTGTTCCTGGACGGTACGGACCTGGGCGTATGCTTCGACATCGGCCACGCCAACACCGTCGGCAACATATCCGATTTCCTGAACATCAAGGACCGATTCATCAACATGCACGTGCACGATAACGTCGGCGATCGGGACCGTCACATGGTCATCGGCGAGGGCAACATAGATTTCCGCAGGTGGCTGGGCGCGTTGCGGCCGTATCGAGGCAGGTATGTCATCGAGGCCCGGGAGCTGGAACGGTCCCTGGTGTCGCGCGACCGCCTGCAGAGCGTTCTAACATCTCTGGACTGATCAATTCTCCTTCCCGCAGCGGGAGCAGACGAACTTGCCGTCCACGTACCTCGCCTCCGTGCCAGCGCAATGCCTGCAGACGAATCCAAAGGACGGTGTGGTGAGCGGGCCGTCGTAAGGAACGTATCTGGATTTGGGCGACAACGGCTGGTAATAGACGCTGACCGGTCGCGGATCACCCCATCGAATGATCTGCCGGCCGCTGAACAGCTCCAACGCCCGAACGGAGTAGTAGAGCAGGTACACCGCCCCCAGGGCCATGAAGGCTAGGAGCAGCAGTCCCATGACCATGTCGGTAGTTTCACCAGGCCAGACGTCCATGGGGAAGCTTAGGTAATCGATGAAGAAGTGCAGCATCACGCTGGCGTAAACGCCGTACTTCAGGAACAGATAACCAAGCGCGAGGCCGGCCAGGAAGGTCGGCGGCACCTTGTACAGGTCCCAGCTGAAGACGTGCGCCAGGGAGAATATGGTCGACGAGAAGACCAGGAAGAACTTCTCATAGAGGCCGAACTGGAAGTTGCCCCCGAATATGTAGCGGCGGTAGGGGGCGCCCTTACCCTTGAGAACGTAGACGACGCCAAGCGGCAGCCCGATGAATAGTATCCGGCAGATGACCTCCTCCCATACCGACGCCCGGAGAAGGCTCCACAGCTTCTCCCACAGCATGCCAGTGTCCCCACCCGAGGAAGGGTCGATGCCGATGAACCCTAGAAACAGATAGTAGACGGCGTTCATGGCCAGTATGGCCAGGAAAATGGTGGACACTGCGTACGCCGGGGAATGCTCGGTCTGTTCGAACGTAAGCTCCTTCCAGAACTTCCTCCTGCTAAGGAACAGCATCACCGCATAGGAGAGAAGGACCGCCGCCACCAGCAGGATGTAATAGGTGACGAACCAAAAGCCCGGCAGTCCAACGATCTTGACCAGCCAGGGAAGGGCAAGGAACAGCGACGTTGCGGATTCCCAGGCCTCGGGGATCACCAGATGCATGCCCCACAGCATAATTCCCACGTTGATGCCGACCAGTACCAGGACCGCCAGCGTCATGTACGCCCCGATCCCCCGGAAGACCTCCCGGGCGGACTGCAGGCTGCTCTTTCCCCGGACCGGCCGGGGCGGGGGTGCGTAAAAGGAGTACTGGCGCGTCATGTCGTCCGCATCGTTCAAGGGAAGGCCGCACCTGGAACAGAATGAAGCGTCCTCCGGCACCTCGGCCGCGCATCGCGGGCAAGTACGCTTGGGGCCATCTCCATCCATGGCCCCTTTCATCCCGCCCTTTCTATTTTTAACTGTCGATGTTGGTGCCTGAAAGCGTCATCAATATCATCAATTCGAAAGTCCAGATAAATGTGCCAGCATCGTATATACATAAGGCAAACCTTTATAATTTTACCGAACGTTGCATATCCACCAAAAGGGAGGCAACCGCAATGGATGACGAAGCGCCGGGAAAGAACGTGGATTTTATAACGCTTAGCGCCGAGAAGATACCCTTCGGCCGCAACAACTTCATAGAGGTCGCGCGGAAGAAGGCCATTACCAAGGAGGGCGAGAACGAGTTCATCTCCCTGTCCCGTGGTTATTACCTGCCGGACGGCACCGAGCGGTTCAAGAAGTCCGTGACGATACCGGACGACCCCAAGATAAAGGACTTCGTGATCGAGAAGATCCGCTCGATGTGATCCTTATCTCTTTTCCATGAGCAGCTCCAGATAGGAGCGTCGCTCATTTCCGACCAGCTCGAGCTTTTTCTTGAGCTCCATGATCTTTTTCTTTCCGGCGTCCAGATCGTCCCCCTGCCATTCCATCTCCACGAAGTTACCTAACCCCGGAAGGCGGTCCAGGCAGAAATGGATGCCCTGAAGATCGTAGACGGTCCGCTGTTTCTGTATTCGTATCACCGGCCGGAAGCCCAGCCTTTCGAGGATAAGGGACATATGGTCCAGATCGTCCACGCCCAGCTCGATCTCCTCCCGCAGCTTGGTGTCCTTGTCGAGCTTCGGTCCCTTGTAGGTGATGACGGTGCGCTCGTTCTCCCGCCGCAGCCGCAACGCTTCGTCCGTCACGCCGAAATCTCTTCCTGGGTGTGAGAAGTACAGGTCGACCTGGTCCAGGTCTTCGACGTGCGATGCGCCCATGTCCTTAAGGCGCATCTCTAAATGCTCCAGGTCCTCGTAGGGGACCTTGACCTCCAGTTCCATCATTCCCTGATAACTAGGGATTGGAATATATAAAAGGCTGGAACCGAATGATGTATCGATATCATGGACAAGAACGGTCTGGGGCTGCTCCACGTCTATACTGGCGAGGGCAAGGGCAAGACCACCGCCGCCTTAGGTCTGGCGCTGAGGGCCTGGGGGCACGGGCTGCAGGTGGGCGTGGTGCAGTTCATGAAGAAGGGCGAGGACTACGGTGAGATACTGGCGTTGCGAAGGATGGGCATTGAAGTGTTCCAGTTCGGTTCCGGGAAGCTGATAACCAAGGGCAGGCACTGCCAGGACGATGTTGATTGTGCCAAGCGTGCACTGGACCTCTCCAGCTCGATGCTCAGATCGGGGGAGTTCGACCTGATGATATTGGACGAGGTGAACGTAGCCCTGTACTTCGGCTTGATATCTATAGGCGAGGTGCTGGATGCGATGAGGCAAAGGGATCGGGGGGTGGAGGTCATCTGCACTGGGAGGAACGCTCCCGAAGAACTGAGGAAATATGCCGACTTGGTCACGGTGATGACCGTCGAGAAGCACCCTTACGATGAAGGGTTAGAAGCCAGAAAAGGCATAGAATATTGAAACCATTATTAATTTCTGGAGCCATATAATTAAATAGTCCCAGGTTTACTATTACTCAGTAGCCTATGCTATGTTAAGCCGGTGGGCATCATGAAGAAATTCAACAAGAGGTTAGGCAGATCCCGCTCGGGTGTCTCGGACATCATAGGAAACCTGCTGATACTTGCCATTACGGTCACCCTGTTCTCCAGCATAATGTTCTACGTCGCCAATATGCCTGAGCCGGCGGAGGCCACGTTCACCGACCTGGAGCCATCTTTGTCCAACACTCTGGACGATGACAGCATATGGGTCAACGTTACACACAAGGGCGGACAAACCCTTAAGAATTGGACCACTGGAATCTATCTATTCGTCAATGGAACGTTCGATCATGAATTGCATGTTAATGACGGCGGCCTGACCAACAATTGGAAGACGGGGGATGTTTGGCGTTATAACCTACAACTGACCGGTGACCTAACCAGCCTGTCCATAATGATCGTCGACAAGGACACGAACTCCATCGTCTGGCAGGCCGACCTTCTCGGAGGGGTTTCAGGTATCGAACTGGCCCCCATCATCGGAATGCGGTATACTTCCCCCTCTCCAGGGATGGCTAATGAAACACTTACGGTGTTTGTCAGGGTAATGGATCCCAACGACGACAACATCACTGATGTCCATCTCGACCTATCGGTCCTCGGCCTTACTGACAATTTGACCATGGACGAGGAGTCGAACGGGCTCTGGTCTGTGGACATGCCGATAAAGGCGCTGTTCAACTGGGATAATCGCAGGATAACCATATTCGCCACCGATGAGACCGGAAGGACCAGCTCGGCGATCATGGCCTTGGACGTCCTACCTGAGTACGGAGGGGGCGGCGGCGGAGGCGGATCTGGATGGCCCCCGGGTAACCTTGACTACAGCGGACTGCAGGGTTTCGCCATATTCGAATGGCAGGACTGGGAGGACAACCGTTTCGACGCCATTCCCCAGTACTCCTTTGACTGGGGTGTTGAGGACGCGGTCATCGTAGTGGCTAGCAAATACGTCGTCAACGCGGACGCCGACAACATCGTGCGTGTGCTGAACCAGACCACCAAGGTCGTTCAGTCGGCGGTATCCAATCCTAACAACGAGTTCCAAGAGTACGACTACATCACCGGCTACTACGTCTACAACTGCACGATCGACACCAGCAAGCTGCCGATGAAGTCTGACTACTACCTGCTGGAGGCGGCCCTAAGGGACACCTGGGTGCCTAGCAACCAGTTCACCATGAACAGCAGGATATTCGTATCGTATCCCACTGGAACGGTAGCTGGATATCCGAAGTTCCTGACGTTCAAGGACAGCGGGTTCACCACTCCGTCGATCGACTTCACCACTTACGACTCGAGCAGCAATAAGATATACGTGGAGATCCAGAACATTTACGGTATCGCCTGGGTGCCAAACTCCGGAGATGTGGAGATCAGGGACTTCTTCTGGAACCCTCAGATAAAAGGATCGCCCTCCTTCGTGAGCGGAGCCACATCAGCGGTGTCCTGGACGGGAAGCATTAGCAACCTTTGGCAGGTGACCACCTCGCCGGCGCCTCCGGGCGTTTACCGCTTCGTGATCAACCTTGGCAACGCCACCTCCGGCTGGCCTTGGATCGGCGGCGATAATGCCTACATCCTGAGGTTTGATATGTTCAAGGCTGGGCCTGAGACGTATCTGCTGAACAAGCTCGTCAATATCGATGCCCCGATGAACAAGCTCGACATAGTGGCAGGCGGCCCGCCGGCTGGCTCGGCCAGATTCCAGGAACAGGCCTCATTGTACTATTATGCCAACGACAACAGCTGGGAGGCGGAGCAGTTGGAGGTAAGCAGCGATAAGCACTCCTACAGCCCCACCGTTTATCTCGTAAAGGCTGGTGACATAAACGGCGACAGCAAGTCCGACTTCGTAGCCGTGATGTATGATAACTCCATTGGCAGAAATGTGCTGATGGCCTACATACGTTCCCCGACCGGGGACGGTTGGCTGAAATCCATCGTCAACGGCAATCTCGGAACGGTACCCAAAGCGATCGAGCTTGGCAATCTGGACCTAGACAACGATTTGGATGTTGTGACCATAAGCTCGGATGGAAAGACCGTTCACATGTACCGGAACGACGGACTGTGGACCAGGACCACCGTTTACACTACCACCGGCGTAATGACCACGTTGTTGGTCGGGGATATGGACCCACCGGGAACCGCCGGGAACGATCCTGAACGTTCCCAGGACATCGTAGTAGGGTTCAGCAACGGTCAGATCAACGTGATTCGCAACAAGTTCGGTGACGCCACCGCCTGGAACACGGATTCCTTGACCGGTACCGGTTTCGCCGATATCGACACGAACGCCGATTGGGAGATGAGCGTCTACGGCACCACCACCAACACCTATCTGCAGACCCAGAATCCATTCCAGGACCCCGGGGTCTATGAGCAGATAACCGAGGAGATAACCAGGCGGTATACCGATTCGTACCCCTCCTCCCTTGGAGAGAATAATACGGCGACCGATGAGCTATCGGAACTGATCGCGAACGACTCGATACCATACACGGTGCTGTACGACCAGATGGCCCACGTCGATCTCTGGGACTCCACCGGTCTCCTCGACGATCTGCCGATGGAGAAGGTGACCCTGAAGGTGCGTTACATGACCACCAATTACCAGGGAGGCTCTGACTACATAATATGGCACGACGGCGCAATCAACGTCACGACCATCCAGATAGCTGGAACCAACGGCGTCTACAAGGAAGCGGAGTTCGATCTGACGCCCTACTTCACCTACGCTTCGGGCCTGAGCGACCTCTCCCTGAGCTTCAACAACACCTTCATCACCGGAGCCAGCGTGGACTTTGACTACTGGCTACTTAACGTCACCTGGAAGACCGGCGACCTGGCATCGCACGTGTATCATTTCACCCTGCCTACCGGGACGACAAATTCCTTCAACGTGCACGCAGCTAAGAACGACAGCAGCGATGTGGATACCTTCCGGTTCTATTACTCCACGAACAACCTGACCTGGACGGCCATGGCAATGTCACCGACGGCCACTATCAACAGCATCTGGCCAACGTTCACCCAGTACACCTTCTCCCTGCCCAACGCGATCTCCGAGGTGTGGGTGAAGGTCGAGGACACAGACAGAGTGACCACCAGCGATCCCGTCCCGACGTGGGTGCGCATCGGACTGATGTACGTCAGGACCTACGCGACCACCACCCCCATCGGCAACATCGTGACCGCGATGGAACTGGCCGACATGGACCAGAACGGTGCGAATGATATCCTGGTCAGCACCCAGGCTGGAAATTATGGCAAAGTGTTCGTGCTCTACAACCGTGTGAACGGGATATTCAATCCCGCGAACATTGCCCAGGTCGCCATGGATACTGCCAGCAAGGGCCCGATCTACAACACCAAGTGGATAACCGCCGGTGCCTTCTTCAATCCGTACCAGAAGGGTTATCTGGACATAGTGTTCGCCACTAGCACCCAGGTGTACAACATCAACCAGACGGCGCTTGGCTCATGGTCCACGTTCTCGTCCATGTTCTCAACGCTCGGCGGTTCGACGTTCACCCTCAAGAAGGTCTGGGCCGGCGATGTGGATGGGAACCAGAGGACCGACCTGTTGCTGGCCACTGCTGCGGGCGGTGTATGGTACTACAGCAACTACGAGGGCAAGAGGACCATGTCCGGTTGGCAGCTGTATATGATCGACCAATTGGAGTCCGCCTCTGGTCCAGGAGTATACCTGAACGATATGGACGCCTGCTTGGTGAGAGCCTAAACCCTTTAATCAACCATCTTTTTTTTCAGGCCATCGAACCGTTCCAGCTCGACCAAGGCTAGCAATCGTTCGTGGATTCCAGCAAGCCCTCGCAAGGATTCCGACATGTGCCCCTCCCTCTCCGAGTTCAGGACAGAAATTCCCCTTCCGCCGTTGACCTTCCTATCGTAATCGAGGACGAACTCCTCCGCACTGTCCATGATGAAGCGCTTCCTGGCGACCCGGTGCGATAAGAACGATTCCTTCATGAGTTCCAGCCCGCCGATCAGTTCGCAATAGCGCTCGGAGAACAGCTCCTCGTTCATGTCTATCGGGATCAAAGGGATGCCCAGCTCGTCGGTCACCTTGACCGCCTCCATATAGCACGGCGGCGGCAGCTGCACCTCGCCGAACTCCAAAAGACCGGCCTTGTAAGCTTCTTCCTGATCGCTTAGCTCGATATCCTCGTCTTGATACGAACGAAGGCCTTCCAGCTCTTCCTTGGATATGGAGATACCGACCGCCTGCGGTCTTAACTCAGAAATCGCATTGCGGACCTTCTCCCCCTCGCTGACCAACCCTTTGATCACTGGAAGAACGTAGATCCGGGAACCGTTCAGCTCAATCTCGTGCATCGACCTCGCTCCGGGCGTTCACCATCTTGCGCAGGCGCTCCGATTCGTGGATCTTCTTCAGCTCGTCACGTCCGATGAGCGCCGTGCCCTCGATGCTGTGCCTGGTGCGTAATCTCTCGATGAATATAACCGATTCCTTGCCGGTGATGCGCGACACGTCCGCTACTACCTTGGCCTTGTCAGCAAGCCTGGCCTCGTCCTTGCCCAGGCCGGTGAGAATAAGCAGGTCCCTGTCGACCGTCAACGCCTCGAACGGGCATTTCTCCGTTGGCTTGACCAGCAATCCCAGCTGCATCAGCATGGTGTAGATGTTCTTGCTGAAATCGTCGCACTTCTCTATGTCCAGGGGACGCGCCTCCTGCGCCGGGGGCTTGTATCCCAAGGGATCAACGGGCACCACGATCTGCTTCCCCAGGTACTCCTCCAGGCGAAGCGCCGCGTCTATCATGGCCCCCATGCCGGCCTCGTACATCTGGATGGTCCGGCGGGAAACGCCCGCCACCTCCGCCAGGGTTCCCAGGCTGACGCTCCTCTCCTCCCGCATCTTGTGCAGGAGGTCGCTGTCCATGCGTACGTAAAGACCGCCAGGGGCGGCGAAAATGAACGGAGGCTCGTCGTCCAAAAGAAGGTCCTTCATGGTGGCGAAGGCGATGATCGGAATATCGAAGCGGGAGTAGACGATGCCCTGTTCCAGGTCGCCCGACCCGGAGCGCTCGCCGACCATCATTATGGACCCGCCGAGCGCCTCGGCCAGCACCTTCAGCTCCTCGGCGTTCTCCTTGGAGAACGCGTCTATGTTGGTAAGAACCTTAACAAGCAGCAGGCTGCGGTCCCTTCGGGCGACGACGTCAAATGCTATGCCCCTCAGGTTGAGAGGGTTCGAAGCAATGAAGCCCGTACGGAGCAGAAGCTCCCTCACCGACCGAATGAGCTCGTCTCGCTGCACATCCTGTAATTCGCTACGGCTTCTATATAAGCATTGTTAAAAAAGGAGAAGGGGCCAGGCCCCGGCTCAGTTTATGTCGATCTTCTTGCCCTTGGTCTGCTCGGCCTTACCCATGGTCACCGTCAACACCCCGTTGCGATATTCGGCCGAAGCGCTGTCAGGGAGGACGTCACAGGGAAGCTCGAGCTTCTTGCAGAACTTCTTCCTCTCGGAGTCCACCGAGATGGTCAGCTCGCGGTCCTGCGAACGGAGGTCGATGTCCTGCTTATCAACTCCCGGCAGCTCGACGATAACCCTTACCGCATCGCCCTCCTCCGTCACGTCCGTCAGGGGCTCGCGGCAGCTCGCGTCCGGGGGCGCACCACCTCTAGGCACGTTACCAAACTCCTGCACCACCGGCCTCCCGTCCGCGCCGGTGCGCATCGAGAAACCGTAAACCAGCGGATCGTTTCCAGTTCCGCGCAGGGCCGCCTCCATCAGCCGGTCCATGCGCTCCCGCATGACATCGAAATCGTCGTTGAAGGAACGGAACAGGTCGTTCCAGTCGTCGTCACGTCTAACTGTTCTCATATCATCACCTCACGTACTCGAAATTCTTGGCTATCTTCTGGAACTTGCTCAGCTCCTGAAGGGAGATGGGGCGGTGCTTGTCCACCGCGTCCATCACGTGCTTCATGCTCACCTTGGTGCTCTTCATGGCCTCGGGGTCCTCGCCCTTTCCCGCGGTCACCGCCTCGCGAATGGCGCTCATCACTGCCTCGTTCGCTATGGCCGCAAGATCTGCGCCGGTGTAACCGTCGGTCTTGTGCGCCACCTCGTCCAGTTTGACGTCGTCCGCCAGCGGCTTGCGCTTGAAGTGCACCTTCAGGATGGCCTTCCTGGTCTCCAGGTCCGGGGCCCCGACCTGTATCATCCGGTCGAAGCGGCCGGGACGAAGCAGCGCCGGGTCGATGATGTCCGGGCGGTTCGTGGCGGCTATAACCACGACGTTGTGCAGGGACTCCAGGCCGTCCAATTCCGTTAGCAGCTGGGAGATCACCCTCTCCGTCACGTGCGAATCCGAATCCCCGCCCCGGGTGGGCGCTATGGAATCTATCTCGTCCATGAAGATGATGCACGGGGCGGCCTGCCTGGCCTTGCGGAACGTTTCCCGCACGGCCTTCTCGCTCTCGCCGACCCACTTGCTCAGGAACTCCGGCCCCTTGATGCTGATGAAGTTGCTTTCCGATTCTGTCGCTACAGCCTTCGCCAGCATGGTCTTTCCAGTTCCGGGCGGTCCGAACAGCAGCACGCCCTTGGGCGGCTCGGCGCTCATGTGCTCGAAGAGTCCAGCATACTTCAGGGGCCATTCCACGGCCTCCTTCAGCTCCGCCTTGACGTCTTCCAATCCACCGATCTCGTCCCAGTGCAGGTTCGGCGACTCTATCAGCACCTCGCGCATGCTGGACGGGGACATCTCCCTCAGCGCGGCGAAGAAGTCGTCCTTGGTCACGGTGATGCGGTTGAGCACCTCCACGGGAATGCTGTCCGCCTCCATGTCCAGGTCCGGCAGTATGCGCCGCAGGGAATGCATGGCCGCCTCCTTGCACAACGCCGCCAGATCGGCACCGGCGTAGCCGTGCGTGAGGTCCGCTAAACGCTCCAGGTCCACATCGTCAGCCAAAGGCATGCCGCGGGTGTGTATCTGCAGCACGTCCAGCCTGCCGCCCCGGTTGGGTATGTTGATCTCTATCTCCCTATCGAAGCGGCCCGGGCGGCGCAATGCGGGGTCTAGCGCGTTCGGGCGGTTGGTCGCGCCTATGACCACTACCTTCCCGCGGGCCTGCAGCCCGTCCATGAGCGCCAGCAGCTGTGCCACGATCCTCCTCTCCATTTCCCCGGACACCTCGTCCCTCTTGGGGGCGATGGAATCGATCTCGTCTATGAAGATGATGGAAGGCGCGTTCTCCTCGGCCTGCTTGAATATCTCCCTCAGGCGTTCCTCGCTCTCACCGTAGAACTTGCTCATTATCTCCGGCCCGCCGATGGACACGAAGTTGGCGCTGGTCTCGCCGGCCACCGCCTTGGCCAATAACGTCTTTCCGGTTCCAGGCGGCCCGTGCAGCAGCACGCCCTTCGGCGCCTCCACGCCCAAGCGCTCGAACAGCTCCGGATGGCGTAACGGAAGTTCGATCATCTCCCGGACCTTCTTGACCTCGTCCCCGAGCCCGCCAATGTCTTCGTAGGTGACCTTGGGGATACCGGAGGTCGTCTCCTTCACCGGCTTGTCGCTCATCTTGATCTCGGTGTCCCTGGTCAATATGACCGCTTCAGTGCTCGGGGTATGAGACATCACCACCAGGTCGATGCGCCGGCCCATGACGTTCAGCTCAACGATGTCGCCGCGGGAGAACACCCTTCCCTCCATCATCTGGGCCAGGTACTCCTCGCCGCCCATTATGCGCAGCTCCTCCGTAGGGGCGAAGGACATCTTCTGAGCCGGTTTTACCGATATCTTGCGAATGGACACCTTCTCGTCTATGCTGGTCTGGGCGTTCCTCCTGATCGTTCCGTCTATACGGACCACACCGCGGTTGGCGTCCTCGTTGTAACCGGGCCAGACCACGGCCACCGTCTTCTTCTTTCCCTCGATCTGGACCACGTCGCCAGCGTTCAGCCCCAGGGCCTCCATCACCGCCGGGTCCACTCTTGCTATTCCACGGCCGGCGTCCTTGGACCGGGCCTCGGACACCTTCAATACCTTGTCAGATGCGCTCATCTATTTCCACTCACTAATTACCAGGCGGAGCTCACTCCACCTCGATCTTGTTCTTCTTCTCTTCCTTCTCCGTCATCTTGGGCAGGGAGATCTCCAGGACCCCGTTCTCCATCCTGGCCTTGATCAGATCGCGGTCCACGTTCTCCGGAAGGCGCATCTGGCGGTGGAAGTGCATGCTGCCCCTTTCCCTCCGGATGTAACCCTCTTTATTCTCCTCGATCTCCTGCTCCTTTCTGGCGGTGATCCGGAGCACATCGCCGTCTGTCTCGATGGTGACGTCCTCCTTGGTCATCCCTGGAAGCTCGGCCTGGACCAGGAATCGGTCCTGCTCCTCGCTGAGGTCCATGCTCGGCATCCGGACGCCCTCCCCGCGGTAAATGGCATTTCCAGGCAGGACGAACCCCGTACGCATGTCGTTCAACACCCGTTCCATCTCCTCGAACACGGAGATGGGGCTCCAGGTCCAGATCCGGGGGACCAGGTCCACCGGTTCCCTTTCGGTTCCTGTCATATCAATTCACCTCTTCACATGTTAACTAAGAGTTGTTTACTCTCAGTAGATTACATTAGTGTTAGTGCTTCTATATATATTTATTTCTCCAATCGTTTGAGCTCCCGTTCCACCCTGGCCGCCGCCTCGTTGAAGCGTTTCAAAAGTATTTCCGTTTCCCGGCGGAGGTTGGGCCCGCCTTCCTGAAGGTCCTTCTCCAGCCTCAGCAGCGCCTCTTCCGCTTCCTTCCCGCCCTGCTTGGCGTTGGTCACGGTATCGCCAAGCACATCCCGCCCCAGCCTTTCAAGGTCCTGGGCGGCAGCGCGCATCGCCTTCTCCAGGTCCTCCCCTACCTTCCTGATCTCTAGCATGTAACGTTCAAGGTCGCTTCTCATCGCTCTCCTCCTCCAGTTTACCGATCAACTTCTCCACCGTATCATCCCTCAGTCCGAGCCCTCGGGCCAGGTCCTTGGCGCTTATCTGCGGGTGCAGTATGTACTCGTAGACGATCTTGCGGCTCCGGTAGTCCATGAACGAGGTCTCGACCGCTCGGCCCGCTTCCTCTAGGATCCGTTCCTTCTCGGCTATGAGCTCGGCCCGCCACTCCTTCAATCGCACCAGCTCATGGTCTATCTCCCCCAGGTCCTTGCGCAAATCCAGTAGCCTCCTCCCGTCACCCTCTTCCTTCTCCGTTCCTTGCTCCTCGAAAGGTCTGGTCACCACCTCGGTGTTGAATAGCCCCGGGCCGATGTCCACCACCATGGTAAAACCGGTCGTCGGGAAGTACCTCCGTCTAGAAGGTCCTCCCTGGTCGCTATCCTCTAGGAAGGACCGCACCAGGTCCAGTTCCTCCAGCATCCGCAGGTGCTTCATTATTCCCTGTTGGCTCAATCCCAGCTCCTTGGAGAGCTGCAGAGGATAGTGCGGCTCGCGCACCAAAGCCTCCAGTATCCTCCGGCGGGTGGGGTTCTCGATCACCGATAGCAGCACGTCAAGCTCGTCCATGTTCCACCAACTATTGAACTAAATGTTCACATCTAATAATTGTGAACTGTTAGTATATATAAAATTCGGGAACGGGGAATCTTTAACTAAAGGACATCGTTCAAGTGACATGGCGGGCGAGCTGCTGGGGGAAAGTGTTGTCATTTCTGACATGGCCGAGGGCAGCCAGGTCTACAACAAGGGCTATTACGGCTATCCCCGTCCCGGAGGGGGACTGGACCTCGACCTGCTGGAGGCCCTGTTCCTTCTGGAATGCGACAAGCTCCAGGTACTCCAGAACGGCAAGCCGATGGACCATGCCTCGCTGTACCGCCGGGCAGCGCGTTCCGTGGAGGACCTGCAATGCCGCTACGTGGTCTATCGCGACCTCAGGTCGCGCGGCTTCATCGTCAAGCTGGACCAGGGGGACTTCCATTTCCGGGTGTACGAGCGAGGCTCGTCCCCGCACAACTCCCAGGCCAAGAACTGGGTCCTGGCGATATCAGAAAGGGACGTGTTCAACATCGCCGGCCTATTGGAGAAGAGCGAGACCTCGCAGCGCACCCGCAAGGACCTCCTCCTGGGCGTGGTGGATGAGGAAGGCGATATCACCTACTACACGGTCGAAGGAGCGGAACCGCGCGGTTCGACCGAGGAATCGCCGACCACCGCCGAGGGCGCGCTGCTCGACGATTCCGTGATCGTACTGGGTGCGGATGCTGACCGGTTATATGAGAACGGCTTCTATGGCAAGAAGATCGGCCCGATGCTGCAATTGTCGTTATTGGAAACGGCGTACCTGATGGAGAAGGGCCGGTTGGAGGTCCGATCCATCCGCTCCGGGCAGAAGATGGGGGACAAGGGCTTTTTAACCAACGCCCGGAGGTCCCAGCCCGACTTCGACATGCGCATGAAGGCGTACCAGGACCTGCGGTCGCGGGGAATGGTGGTCAAGACCGGTTTCAAGTACGGCACTCACTTCAGGGTGTACGAGGGGAACCCGTCCAAGCATCACTCCCGGTACTTGGTGCATGTGGTCCCGGACGATTATTCCACCGTCTGGGCGGAGATCTCCCGTGCCGTGCGGTTAGCTCACGGGGTAAAAAAGGAGATACTGTTCGCCAGTTCCGGCGAGCAGCTTAGTTACGTGAAGTTGACCAGGGTGCGGCCTTAGGCCGGGCATATCTCGGTCGCAGGCGCCTTGTGCAGTTCCGCCATCACCTTCTGCGCTCCGGAAATGTCCTCGGGGTCCAGCTTCAGGGCGGCGTCCAATAGCTGGTCCGCCTCCGCGATGCTTCCCTTGTTGGCCATGACCCTGGCCATCTTGACCATGAAATTGGTGCGCTTGCGGTCGAACTGGGTGTAGTGTATGGCGGTCCTGAAGGCCTCCACCGCCTCGTCCAGCTGTCCCACTTTGAGCAATCCGTCGCCCAGCCTGGCGAAGCGGGCGGAGCGCGTTTCCGGCGCCGCGTCCAGCTCGGCGGTCTTCTTCAGGGTCTCCACCATCAGGACCAGGGAGGCGGCCACCTCGATCTTCGTACCGCACTTGCAGCAGGCGGTCTCGCCCTCGTTCACCTTCGTGTTGCACTTGGCGCAGTACTTCGGAAGGCGAGTGCCGCAGTCCGGGCACAGGGTCCATTCCGACTCGACCACCGACTTGCACTTTGGGCACTGGGCTCCGGCCTTGACCGTCACCGAGGAGAAGCGCTTCAGGGCGGCTGCCACCTCTTCCTTGCTGGGCATGAAAGAGGGCTTATAGACGAACACCAGGACCAGGGCCAGGACCTCCAGCCCGCCTGCTACAAGGTTCAGGTTCTGTACGAGATCGTCGGTCATGAATATGGCGACCATCCTCATGATCAAGGCGATCACCAGGGCCTTCACGATGCCCGGCCACTCACCGATCTGGCTGGTGGCTATGGTGCGGGACAGAGAGATCTCCCAGATGCCCACCACGGCGAAGAGCAGCATCAGGACGATCCCGAACACCGTGCTAACGGACCTGAAGAGGAAAATGGCCGTGGCCGGTGATATGATCAGGATGAGTCCAGCGAAGATCAGGCCAATGGCCGGCAACAACAATACGGGCTTCTTCACCTTCATTATGAACACCTCTCGCGGGCGCCAGGCCGCACTACTCTAAAATGTTAAGAAGATAAGAGGTTTGCGGGTCAGAGCTGTATCTCTATGCCCAACTTGTCGGTCAGCTCCTTGTAGCGGTTCCGGATGGTGACCTCGGTCACCCCGGCGATGTCGGCCACCTCGCGCTGGGTGCGCCTCTCGTTGCACAGGATGCTGGCGATGTAGATGGCCGCTGCCGCGACGCCGGTCGGGCCGCGCCCGGAGGTCAGCTCCTTCTTGTTAGCGTCCTTCAGGATGTCCGCGGCCTTGGCCTGGACCTCCCCGCTCAACTTCAGCTCGGAGCAGAACCTCTGCACGTAGTCCTGGGGCTTGGTCGGCATCAGCTTCAGGGAGAGCTCCCTGGTCATGAAGCGGTACGTCCGCCCGATCTCCTTGCGGCCGACACGGCTGGAGCTGGCCACTTCGTCCAGGGTACGGGGAACGTTGCACTGCCGGCAGGCGGCGTATAACGACGCGGCCACGACCCCCTCGATGCTCCTTCCGCGGATCAGGTTCTTGTTGACCGCCTTGCGGTAGACCATGGCGGCCGTTTCGCGCACGTTACGGGGAAGTCCCATGGCCGAGGCCATGCGGTCCAGTTCGCTGAGGGCGAAGGCCAGGTTCCTCTCGGTGGCGTTGGACACACGGATCCTCCGCTGCCACTTCCTCAGGCGGTAGAGCTGGGCACGGTTCCTGGTGGGAATGCTCTTGCCGTAAGAGTCCTTGTTCTTCCAGGATATCTCAGTGGACAGTCCCTTGTCGTGGATGGTGTAGGTCATCGGCGCGCCGGTCCTGGCGCGCTTCTCTCCCTGCTCCACGTCAAAGGCCCTCCACTCCGGGCCGAGATCTATGAACTGGTCATCGATCACCAATCCGCACTCCTCGCAGATCAGCTCGCCCCGCTCATAGTCCCTGACCAGGTGCCCGCTGTTACACTCTGGGCACCGGGTTATTTCCTCTGCCGATTCCTTTTTGGTTGCCATGGTTTTCGACCCCATCGATATAGACCTGCTTTCCGGTTGCGGACAGCAGGCTGGTGTCTCCGGTCGGTTCGACGGTCACATAGGGAGATTCCACCGGGCCGAAGATCCTGACGATCCTGCCCAGAGGCCGCTTACGGTTGTCGAACACCGCTTCCTTAAGCTTGGGAGTGAAGGAGGCGCGCACCACCAGTTTACCGTCCACGGTCACTTCTTGCACGTTCCCAAGAAATTGCATGATGAACCCTATACGCCGATATTAACCGGTGTTGAGGAAGATGATAATAAATTAACTATTTGAACATTACGCAAAGGTATATTAATAGGGCAGCTCAAGGGATATAATCTTTCCTAGATTTTGCCGCTACTGATATTATTTAACCCTATCATAGGACGCCGTTTCTTGCGCCTCGGGGACAAAGGCGCACAGTTTATGTCAGAGCAAGCTCTCTACCGCGCGTGAAGATTTCAAAGGACCACCCCAGGTACCGTTCTCTGATCACCAGGGAGCGCATGGCCGCCATGGTGGAGGAGGGAATAGTCTCCACCACCGGGCTCATCGCCCACGGGCGGGGGGAGGCCTTCGATTACCTGCTGGGCGAGGTAACCGTTCCGGAAGCTGACCTGGCCGAGAAGGCCGCCGCGGCGCTTCTTTTACAAGCCAGGCACCCGGTCATAACCATCAACGGTAACGCGGCCGCTTTAGCCGCCAAGGAGCTCGGCGATCTGGCCAGAACCACGGGGGCGTTGGTCGAGGTAAATCTGTTCCACCGCACCGAGGAGCGCTTAGGGAAGGTGTGCGATTTCGTTGAGAGAGAAATGGGAATGAAGGTGCTGGGCAGGGAACAGGATTCTGTTCTGGAAGGCATAGCGTCCGACAGGGCGCGCTGCACCGGCAAGGGGTTGCTGGCCGCGGACGTGGTGCTCATCCCGTTGGAGGACGGGGACCGGGCGGAGGCTATGGCCAAGGCCGGGAAGAAGGTCATCTCCATCGACCTGAACCCGTTGTCGCGCACCACTCTTGCGGCGGACATAGCGGTGGTGGACGAGATCACCCGGGCCGTGCCGAACATCGTGAAGTGGGCGAACGAGCTCAGGAAAGCGCCGCAGGAGACGAAAGAGGTCCTCTCGGCCTTCCGCAACGACGAGAACCTGGCTGCCGTGATGCGGCGCCTATGCCAGGGATTGGAGAAAGGTAACGCTGATCGATCGGAGCGATGAACATGGACAATGAACTGCTGTTGAAGGGCTCGCGCCGCCTGGGATGGGCGGAAGCTCACATGTCGGTGATAAGGGAGGTCGGGGAGAGGATGCGCCAGGAAGGCTCTCTAAAAGGGGCGAAGGTGGGCATGGCCCTGCACGTGGAGGCCAAGACCGGCATGCTGGCCGTCACGTTGGCCAGGGCCGGGGCGAAGGTGCGTCTGGCAAGCTGCAACCCCCTGTCCACCGATGACTCGGTCGCTCTGGCTCTTAAGGAAGAGAGGGGCATAGAGGTCTTCGCCAGGAAGGGCGAGAGCAACAAGGAGTACTACGAGAACTTGAATTCCGTGCTGGACATGCGCCCCGAGTTCGTCATCGACGACGGCGCCGATCTCATAACCATGCTCCACACCTCCCGACGGGAGCAGCTGGACGAAGTGAAGGGAGGGAACGAGGAGACCACCACCGGGGTGATCCGCCTGCAGGCCATGGCCGCCGATGGCAAGCTTAAGTTTCCGGTCATGGCCGTGAACGATGCCAAGATGAAGTACCTGTTCGACAACCGTTATGGGACCGGACAAAGCACCTTCGACGGGTTCATGAACGCCACCAACCTGCTCATAGCCGGAAAGACCCTGGTCGTCGCCGGTTACGGCTGGTGCGGTCGCGGAGTGGCCATGCGGGCCAAGGGGATGGGGGCGATCGTCATAGTCACCGAGGTCGATCCGATCCGGGCGATAGAGGCTCGCTTGGACGGCTTCCAGGTCATGCCCATGGCCGAGGCGGCCGGCCGTGCGGACATCATCATAACCGTCACTGGATGCAAGGACGTGGTCAGGCAGGAGCATTTCCGTGCCATGAAGGACGGCTGCGTCCTCGGTAACGCGGGGCACTTCGACAACGAGGTGTCCAAGAAGGCCCTGGGGTCCATGTCCTCCCACAAGGAGAAGGTGAGGGAGCACGTGGACCGCTACGATCTGCCGGACGGGCGCAAGGTGTACCTGGTGGCCGAGGGTCGTCTAATGAATTTGGCCGCGGGGCAAGGGCACCCGGTGGAGATCATGGACATGAGCTTCTCCATCCAGGCGTTAGCACTGGAGCACCTGGTCCGCAACCATTCCCGGATGGAGGCCAAGGTGTACCCGGTCCCAGCGGAGATGGACCAGCTGGTCGCCAGCATCAAGCTCCGGACCCTGGGGCTGTCGATTGACACGCTGTCCGCGGAGCAGGTCAAATATCTCAGCGACTGGCAGGAGGGAACCCAATGAAGCCCTTCCTCTGCGTTTACGGCCACGTCAACATCGACCACCTGCTGACGCTCAAGGAGCTTCCAGAGCGGAACACCTCCTCCAATGTTCTCAGCAAGAAGAGCTTCTTCGGGGGCACCGGTGCCAACGTGGCTACCATGACCTCCGCTCTCGGGGTGCCGACCGCTCTGATCTCATATGTGGGCAAGGACCTCCCCCAGGAGTTCAGGCAGCTCATGGAGTCCAAGGGAGTGATCTTGGACGAGCTGGTGGAGGTGGAGGGGAAGGAGACGCCTACCGTTTGGATAGCCACGGACGAGAAGGAGGACCAGGTGGCGTACGTGTTCCAGGGGGCCATGGCCGACATGAGCTCCTATCCTGTCAAGGCCAAAGGGGCCAAGGATGCTCTGGCGATCCATCTGATGACCGGTTCGCCCGATTACTACCTCAAGCTTCTGGAGCAGCCCAACATGCTGCGCAAGAGGCGGGCCTTGGACCCGGCGCAGGAGATCCACCACGTGTGGGACGCCAATCGCTTCCATAAAGCGTTGGGGTACACGGACATGCTATTCTGCAACCGCAACGAGCTGGCGACCGCCCTGCGCTACACCGGCAAGGAGAGCCCGGAGGAGCTTCTGAACAGCTACCGGGGGATGCAGGTCATCGTCAACACGCTCGGCGGGCAAGGGGTCAGGATATACACCAAGAACGAGACGCTCGACGTTCCGGCGGCCAAGGTCGAGGTGGTGGACCCGACCGGCGCCGGGGACGCCTTCCGGGCTGGTTTCTACGCCGGGCTGTATCGCGGAAAAAGCTGGATGGAATGCGGGGCCCTGGGTTGCGCCACCGCTTCCTTCGTGGTCTCATCGCAAGGCTCTCTGACCTCGATCCCCGGCTGGGGCATGGTGGAGGAGAGGGTGAGGTCAATGCTGCGTTAGGGCTATCTGGACATCCCCCGATGACGCGTGCGATAGGAGGAAAATTATAATAAGTGAAAAAACTTGTAGGATGCCCTAGGTGAACGAATGGCGCAGGTTGCGCTCCATCCCTTCAAGCCGGGCCTCGCTCGGTTAGGAGGTCGGGGGCGTCGCCAACTGGTCATCGACACCGATCCTAGGATGAATATCAACTAAAGGTGATCAAGAATGGATCTGATGCAATTCCTGACGGTGCTCCTGCTGACCTTCAGCCTGGTAATGATATTGGCTGGAGCCTTTACGGCCTATTTCGGAAGCGGCAAGAGCAGGATGATAGGTGTCGTTTTGTTGGTTATAGGATTGATCGTCGGCGTGGTCTGGGGCTACCTGGGGTACGCGGACATGGCCGGGGTCGAGGTCGACATATCCGAGGTCGTCTGGGTCGCCTTCGTCAACATCTTGGCCGCCCTGATCGGCGCCCTGGTGGCCGTCGGCGCGTTCCTGCTGGCCATCATGAAGAGCTGAAATCCCTTAATTTCCCTTTCCTTACCTCCAATGGAGGCAAATCCTTTTTTATTTGAACTCTGTCAGTGACCCAATGGCTTCGGTTCTCATCATTCTCGGGAGCAAGAGCGACGCGGAAGTGGGCCGCAAGGCCCTGGATGTTCTGAAGCGGTTCGATGTCGGGGCGGAAATGATCGTGGCCTCGGCCCATCGCACCCCGGACCGGGTGAAGCAGATGGTGGAGAAGAGCAAGGCGGACGTGTTCATCGCCATAGCCGGTCTCGCCGCGGCGCTCCCCGGAGCGGTGGCCTCCTTCACCAGCAAACCAGTCATAGGCGTGCCGGTGTCCGGCAAGCTCGGTATAGATTCCATTCTTTCCATAGTTCAGATGCCTCCCGGCATACCGGTGGCCTGCGTAGGCCTGGACCGCGGGGACAACGCGGCCTTGCTGGCGGTCTCCATGCTCTCCATCGGGAACGAGGAGCTGGCCAAGGCGCTGTCCTCCTACCGCAGGGAGATGGCCGAGAAGGTGGAGAGCGATTCCAACGAGGTGCAAGCCTGATGTTCGACCCCCAAGAGTTCGTACAGGAGAAGATCGAGGAGCTCAGGACCAAGATAACCGGAAAAGCCATCATAGCCTGCTCGGGCGGGGTGGACAGCACGGTGGCCGCCGTTCTCGTGGACCGCGCGATTGGCGATAGGCTTCTCACGGTCTACGTGGACACCGGCCTCATGCGCAAGGGGGAGACCGAGTACGTCCGCCAGATGTTCGACAACCTGAACGTGCATTACCGTCTCGTAGACGCCAAGGACGAGTTCTTCGCCGCCCTAAAGGGCCTGGTCGATCCAGAAGCGAAGCGCAAGGTGATCGGGGAGAAGTTCATCAGGGTGTTCGAACGGGAGGCCCTGGCCTTCGGCGCCGACCACCTGGTGCAGGGGACCATCGCCCCGGACTGGATAGAGAGCGGTGACGGCATCCGTGACACCATCAAGAGCCATCACAACGTCGGTGGATTGCCGAAGGACATGACCCTGAAGCTGGTCGAACCGCTCTGGGACCTCTACAAGGACGAGGTGCGCGCCGTGGCCCGCTTCCTCGGCGTGGAGGTCTCCGAACGCCAGCCGTTCCCCGGACCGGCCCTGGCCATCAGGATCATCGGGGAGGTCAACCCGGAGTCGGCGAACGTGGTGCGCGAAGCCTGCGCCATAGTGGAGGAGGAGCTGGAGGCCGCTTCCGACAAGGGAAGCATGACCCGCCCCTGGCAGTACTTTGCCGTGCTTCTCCCGGTGCAGTCGGTAGGCGTGCAGGGAGACCGCCGCGCTTACGGTCGGACGATAGCTATCCGCTCCGTGGAGTCGGTGGACGCCATGACCGCCTCCTTCTCCAAGATCCCGTACGACGTGCTGGAGCGCATATCCCTGCGCATAACCAACGAGATGAAGGCCAACGTGAACCGCGTGGTGTACGATGTAACGAACAAGCCGCCGGCCACCATCGAGTGGGAGTGATCACAGCAGTTCGTCGAGCTCCTCCCAGCCGTCGACGGTATGGTCCGGGACGATCGAATCGTCCGGCTGGAAGTAGCCGCTTTTCTTTAGAACGGCCTTCATGCCCACCGACTTGGCGCCCTTCACGTCCGCCTGCAACGAGTTCCCGATGTACATCGATTCGTTCCTGTCGGCGCTCAGATTGAACATGGCCATCTTGAACATGCGCGGGTTCGGCTTGCGCAGGCCGACATCGCTGGAGAAGATCATGTCGTCGAAGTACGCTTCCAGGCGGAAGTGCTTCATGTCCCGCAGCGGATATTCTGACGGCAGCCCCCAAGCCACGTCAGATATGAGGCCGATGGAGCAGCCCCGGTCCCGCACCCGCTGTAGCATTTCCAGCGTTCCAGGCACCAGGCTGCGGTCCTGCTTCAGCGCTTCATAGAAAAGTTCCATCCCGTCCTGTATCAGGCCATCGTCCACCCTGCACCCGGCGGAGCTGAATATTCTGTCCAGAACCTTCTCCAGAGGTATCTCGAGCATGTCATTCGTCTTGCGGTCCCGGTTGCCCTGCAGGGTAGCGAGCACGGAGCGGCGGAACTCCGGCTCCTGTAGGTGACTCCCGGTGTCCGCGGCCAGGCGATAGAGCCTGCTGACGATCCTCTCCTCCGGCCCTGCCCAGTCGTGGTAGTAGTCGATCAGGGTATGGCCCAGGTCGAATATCACGGCCTTCATGATCCTCCGTATTGCAAAGGCCAGACATAATCGTTTCCTGGGACGCTTCCGGAGGTCCGACCAATCGTTTTATACCGCAAATCGATGATTCGGCCATGATGCGGGTGTACGTGGTGGACAACGGGGGGCAGTGGACCCACCGCGAGTGGCGCGTGCTGAAGTATCTCAAGGTGGAGACCAAGATAATCCCCAACACCACCCCGGTCGACCTGATAGGCCAGGTGGATGCCCTGGTGCTTTCCGGGGGCGCCCCCGACGTGGCCTCGGAGGCCGGGCGCATGGGCAACAACGGCGAATATCTGGACAAGGCCGATTTCCCCATCCTGGGCATCTGCGCCGGAATGCAGTTCATGGCCACTCATTTCGGTGGCAGCACTGGGCCGGCCGTCCGCGCCGAGTTCGGCCGCACCCGCCTCTACGTGGACGTGGAGGACCATCTCTTCCAGGGCGTCCCGAAGGACTTCGACGTCTGGGAATCGCACAACGACGAGGTGAAGGTCGTTCCGGAGGGATTCGAGGTGCTCGCGCACTCCGACACATGCAAGGTGGAAGCCATGCGCTCCCTGCGCCGACCATTGTATGCGGTGCAGTTCCATCCTGAGGTGGAGGACACCAATTTCGGCGTGGACATCTTCCGCAACTTCCTGAAGGCGGTGCAGGAATGGAACCGCTGAATGATGCACAGAGGAAGGCGATCTCGGATGCGGTGGACAAGCGACGCCGGGACGACACCCTGGAAACAGCGATCGGCCGCGAGGTACGTCGGGCAGGGCTGCAGTACCAGGATTATCTGGAAATCATGGAGGCTGTGAGAGCCATCGCCAGAAAGGACAAGCTCGATCCGTGGAAGGCGGTCCAGGCCTTACTGGACCAGAAATAGTATTATTATCATAAGCACCACCAAGGCCATGACCAACGTAATGATGGTGGTCCGCCGGTCGCTGCCCAGCACTATCGGTATCGGACCGATCATGATCACCCCTGCCGCGGACGTTCTTCGCTCCGGTTCCAGACCTTCCCCGCGGACCCCGGTCCAAAATGAAAAAAACATCACCATTAATGACGCGAAGGCCAGGAGAAAGGCCACCGCTGCGTAGGCGCCATCGGCCTTCAGCACTGGGAATATCAGGAAGAGATAGAGTTCGACCTCCCCCCTCTCCCAGGCCATCCATCCCAGAGCGGCGGAGGACAGCAGGAGCGCCAAGGCGAATGCCCAAAGCCATTCCTTTTTCACAGAGCAACATTCATCCATACCATTTTTTACTTACCCGTATCTTGTGTAGATCGTGTCCGATCCCAAGCCCCGGTTGGTCATCAGCCGCTGCATCGAGTTCGAGGCGTGCCGCTACAATGGTGAGAAGATAAAGAGCGAGTTCGTCCTGCGCCTGATGCCCTACGTGGAGTTCTTCCCGGTGTGCATGGAGGCGGACATTGGTCTGGGCGTGCCCCGTGATCCAGTGCGCATCGTGCGCGTCGATGGCGAGGACCGCCTTCAGCAGCCCAGCACCGGAAGGGACGTGACGGATACGGCGTTACGATTCACAAGGGAGCACCTGGCGAACCTCCGGGACGTGGACGGCTTCCTGCTCAAGAACCGCTCCCCCTCCTGCGGCATTAAGGACGTCCGGGTGTACCCGCCGGGGGAGGGAAAGGCGATGCTCACCGGTAAAGGGTCCGGAATATTCGCCAGAGAGGTCATCTCCGCCTTTCCCCAGCTGGCGGTGGAGGACGAGGCCCGGCTGCTGAACGGACGGATCGCCGATCACTTCCTCACCCGCATCTTCACCTCGGCCCGCTTCCGGGGGTGCCTGAAGAAGGGGACGTCCAAAGCGCTGATGGACTTCCACGCCAGGCACAAGCTGCTGCTCATGGGCTATAATCAGGCGGCCATGCGCCGGATGGGCCGCATATCGGCTTCCAACGCACCGATCGAGGAGCGCCTGCAGGAGTATTCGGCCGAACTGCACAGTGCCCTACGCCGCCCCCCGAACTGCCGGTCCTGGAACAACGTGCTGATGCACGCCATGGGCTATTTCTCCGAGAACCTGGACGCCAAGGAGAAGCAGCACTTCCTGCGCTCCCTGGAATGGTACGCCGAAGGAAAGGTGGCGCTGAGCGCGCCGCTGCTGATGGTCCGTTCCTGGGCTTTAAGGAAGGGGGAGGATTACCTCCTGCAGCAGGTTCTCTTCGAGCCTTATCCGGAGGAGTTCATGGGGCTGCTCGGAACGGAGGCCTGCACCGGGCGGGACCTTTGGGAAGACACCCGATAAGCTATTAATCACCAAGCCGCGATTCCTGTTCCCAGAATGACCACGTTGAACGCGGTGCTCAAGGAGATTTTGGAATCGAGGGACTTCCTGGTCGACCAGGCCGGACCTTTCGTTCGCGGGCGCCGCGAGGACATCATACTTCATTTCTTTCCTTACTCGAGACACTCCCCGGCGGCCATGGAGGAGCTGACCAAGACCGCGCTTTCCATGAAGGGTAAGGTGGTCCTGGCGGCCCTCGTGCCGTTGGCCGAGTCGACGCTGGCCGCCCTGCCCCCTGAGGTGGTGGTCTGGGACCGGGAGGCGGTGGAGCATGAGGTCGGGCGCACCCGCATCGAGAAGCTGGTGGGAGAGGAGGACCATGGTCTTCTCGATGACCTGTACGCGGACGACGTGCCAATGTTGGAGAATAACGTTCCCGGGGTGAGGGAGGAGGAGCGGATCCTCCCCATGCAAATGTCCCTGCAGGACGTAGTGGAGCTTTCCTCCAAGACCGTGGGTGGCTTCAGCCACCGCCTGGAGCTTGTTCCGCACTATTTGTTCAGCTACCAGGTCCCGCTGTACGTGGGCGAGGGTAAGATCGGCGGCCGGGAAGGAACGGTGGCCGTGAACGCCCTGACCAAGGACGTGCAGCCCTGGGACCAGGTCCCGGAGACCGTGACCAGCCTGGACCAGGGACACAAGCGTCTGGAGCCGATACTCGAGGAGGAGGACGCCTCCGCCCTGGTCCGGTCGACCGTGGAGAAGGAACACACTTACGATAGGGACATGGTCAGGGAGAACGGACAAGTGACGATGACCGAGAGGGTGACGGTGCATCCCCGTCTGGACCTCGGTTCGGTGAAACCGCTGGGCATCTACTACGTTCCGATCTGGTGCGTGGAAGGCACCAAAGGGGTCATGGTCCTGAACGCCAGTAACGGAAAGGTCCTGAGCGAGGATTACTTCCGGGACATCAGCTGATCCTGTCCAGCCTATTCCTTATGTTCTTCCAGTGAGCGCCGTGCCAGTAAACTTTCCCGCACTCGCGGCAGGTCCAGAACTCCTGGTGCTCGCTCCAGGTGCCCTCTTCCACCTTTTCCTTGACCTGGTCCTTGGGCACCTTCTCCAGAGGGCCGTTGCAGGCCGTGCAGCGCGTCCTTTCCAGGTGTGGGCGCAGGCCGAAGCGCTCAACGACCGCCGAAAGTTGAACGTCCAGGTCGTCGCTCTCCAGATAGAATCCTCTGGGTCCAGCACGCTGCGCCAGCTGTTTGTCCCTGGTCAGAAGGTATCTTTCGCCCAGGATCGTCAGCAGAGCGCTGTCCTCCTCGTCCCGCAGGTAATTCGAATCGTACCCCATTATCCTCAGCCAACGGGCCAGGGAGCCCAGCATCCCGTCCAAGAGGAAGGAGGGGTCAGGCATCCCGCCTTACCTCGTAGGTGAGGTGCACGCCGGAGCCCAAGCGCTCGAAGGATACCAGACGCAGCGGGACGTGCTCTCCTAAACGGAAACCTTCCCCGTCCACCGGCGTCGGCGATTCCCTCCCGCCGATGATGAAATCGCCGACGAAGACCGAATAAACGTCCACCAGCCCCGCCCTGAAGAAGGAGTAGATGGTCTCCCCGCCGCCTTCCACAAGAAGCGTGGACACCCCTCTCTGCCCGAGGATGTCAAGGAGCGCCTTCAGGTCGAGGGTGCCCTTGCCCAGCCGGACCGTCTCCGCCCCCTGGTACTGCCGGGTGCAATCCTCCAGGGTCACGACGAGCGTTCTGGCCCGGGTGTCCAGAACCAAGGCGTTCTCCGGTATCTTGCCCCGGGGGTCCAGAACCACTCTCAGGGCCTGTTTCTCCGTCGGCTGACCCTTCACCGTCAGGTGCGGATCGTCCGCCAAGATGGTTCCTGCCCCCACCAGGATGGCCTGGCACTCCATGCGTAAGCGCTTCACCCGGTCCATGTCCTCCGGGGAGGAGATGCGCAGCTGCCTTCGTTCCGCCCCGGCGATCTTCCCGTCGGGGGACATGGCGCAGTTCACGATCACCCTNNTAAACCGATATCCGCGGCGATGAACGATTTCGACATCATCGAGCTGAAGAGGTCCAACCTCCGGGGCGCCACGGTCATCGAGGGCTTCTCCAGCATAGGCCTGGTCGGTTCCATAACCGCCAACTACCTGGTCAACCTGCTGGACCTGGAACTGGTGGCGGTCATCGATTCACCTTACCTTCCCTCCGTTTCCATTGTCAGGGACGGCGTCCCCTATTCCCCCGTACGCGTATATTCCGGCGTTATCGGGGAGAAGGGCAGCGACAAGATCGTGGTCATCGTCTCCGAGTTCGAACCCCCGCAGGAGATACTCAAGCCCCTGGCCTGGACCATCATGGACTGGGTGGAGGACAAGGGCTGCAAGATGGTCATCTCGCCTGAGGGGCTGGCCAACAAATCCGGCGAGGAGGTCGAGGAACCGGAGGAGAAGGAGGGCGCGGAGTTCAAGGTCTTCGCGGTAGCCTCCACGCCTAGAGCGAGGCAGATGCTCATCAAGAACGACATCCCCATATTCGAGAACGGGGTGGTGGTCGGACTGGCCGGCGTTCTCCTGAACGAAGGGGTGAACCGCTCCTTCGACGTCGTCTCGATACTCTCCGAGGCGCATTCCGATTATCCCGACGCCAGGGCGGCCGCGGCGGCCACCGAGGCCATTGACAAATTGCTACTGCACACCCAGCTGGATACCCAGCCTCTTCTGGAAGAGGCGGCCCTCATCGAGGAGGCCCTCAAGGAGATCAAGATGAAGACCGGGGAGAGCGAGGAGCTGGCCAAGAAGCGTTCCATCATGTACGGTTGATCACGTCGATGCGGTGCGGGGACGTTCTCCCTACCGCGAAACGAACCGGCAGGAACTGAGTGAGCAGGTGCATCTGCGAGGTCATATGCCCGCTTATCTTGCCCACGGTGAAGCTCGAGTCGCCCTTGGCCAAGGCCATGAAGGTTATCAGCTGGTCGGCGGTCCGGGAATCCAGGGTCCCTCCGAGGTCCATGGCTTTCCTCAGGCAGCTGGCCGCCTCGTGCCCGACCTTTTCCGCCGGCACTCCCTTCTCTCCCAGAGCGCTCCAGCCTAGTATCGTCTCTCGGTACTCGGCGGCCAAGGTCAGCCCGGCCCCCGGGCTCAGTCCCGTGGTGACCACCTTCTCGGCTACCAGATCAGGAAGCTCTCTGCGGGCCGAGGCGATTATGCGATCGGCCACCTCTTTCGGCAGGTTCTGCGCGCAGGCCCGTGCTATCACCTGCACCAGCTCGCCGCGCTCCTCTAGCCTCAGTGGTGAAAGTTGAGCGCCTATGACCTTCAGCCTCACCGCTCCTCCGCCCTTGGGGTGGTAGCCTCTTCTCTCCACGGTCATCTCCAGGTTCGCCCCCATTCGCCTCAGCAAAGGGAAAAGAACCATCTGGTAGTGGTCCACCGGCGGCGACCAGCGGACGTCCGTTCCCCCTTTCAGGTACAGCTCGGTCTCTGCTGGGGAGGCCACCAGGGCGGGAAGGGCCGACTGCATCAGAAGGGTCAGGCTGCCCGCGGTTCCCACATCGTACTCGTGCGACCCTCCGGTGAACTTACCGGGGGCGAAGGTCAGCTCGCGAGACGCCACCGCGTCCCCCTCCACCCGCGCCGAGCACAGCTTCTGCATTAGGCGGACTCCCGCCAAATGCTGAGGTTTGAGCCCGGGGTCCGGCCTGCCGGCCCGGATATCGACTATATGGAACGGTTGGCCGGTGAGCACCGATAATGACAGCGCGGTGCGAACGGTCTGCCCGCCGCCTTCTCCCTCGGAACCGTCCAGCTCGATCATCAGGCCTTCCCGGTTCGTTGGGCCACGACCTTCCATGCTTCGTTCATCAGCAGCGCTAACATGCTCACGGGCAGGATCAGAGCCCATTCCTCCCAGCCCAGTTGCGTAGTTCGGAACGCATCGCTCAATCCCGGCAGATAGACGACGGCCAGCTGGAGCAGGGCGGACACCGCCACGGCGGCGACCATCTTGCGGTTGGTGAGCAGTCCCAGCTTCCTTATGGTCAAGGTCTGGGAGCGGGCGGAGAAGGCGAAGAACAGCTGGGAGAACACCATGGTGCAGAAGGCCACCGTCCTGGCGTGCTGCACCTTATCCCCTGCTCCCGACAGGTCCAGCGCGTCCACCAGCGCGAAGGCCAGCAGAGCGGAGAAGGCGAAGCCCCCTCCGATGGAAAGCACTCGCACGGCGGTGCGCCTGGTCACCGGCGGCTCCTTCGGGTCGTTCGGAGGGCGCTCCATGATGTTCGGCTCGATCGGCTCTACGCCTAGCGCCAGGGCAGGAAGCCCGTCCGTGACCAGGTTCATCCAGAGAAGATGCACCGGCAGCAGGAACGGAATGAACTCCGGGTCCACGAATATCAGGCTTGCCGCGAACATGGCGATGACCTCTCCGGAGTTGCAGGACAACAGGAAAGCAACGAACTTGCGTATGTTGTCGTAAACTCCCCTTCCCTCCTCCACGGCGTTGACGATGGAGGCGAAGTTGTCGTCCA
>DAML01000027.1:0-3826 GCA_002497075.1 Methanomassiliicoccaceae archaeon UBA472 | reverse complement strand
CGTCCCCGGTCATGGCCACGATCTCGCCTCGGGCCTGCAGAGCGTCAACGATACGGACCTTGTGCTCCGGGGCCACACGGGCGAACACGCTCACGTCCTTCAGCAGCCCAGCCAGTTCCTCATCGGAAGCGGTCTCCAGGGTTCTTCCGTTCACCACCTTGTCCTTGCCCGGTTCGGCTATCCCCATCTCCAGGGCTATGGCCCGGGCGGTCAGCTCGTGGTCGCCAGTGATCATTATCACCCGGATGCCGGCGGTGCGGCATTTACGCACGGCTTCCACGGCCTCCTTTCGGGGGGCGTCGATCATCCCGACCAGGCCCAGGAACGTGAAGTCCGTCTCCAGGGTCGATTCCTCCAGAGGGACGTCCGTAACGTCCCTAACGGCGATCGCCAGCACCCGCAGGGCCCGGCTGGCCATCTCGTTGTTCTTGGCCAGGAGCGATTCCGCCGTCCCCTTGTCCAGGTCCGTATCCTTCTCCCGGACCCGGCGCTTGGTGCACAGGGGGACCACGCTCTCCGCCGCGCCCTTCATGAAGGCCATCTTCCTGCCGTCCACCTGGTGCACAGTGGTCATGCGCTTCTTCACCGAATCGAACGCCAGCTCGAATACGCGCGGGCTGTTTTCGGCGACCTTGCCCTCATCGATCCCGGCCTTGCGGGCGGTGACGATCAGCGTCCCCTCCGTAGGATCGCCCCGCACCTTCCACTTGCCGTCCTCCTGGTACAAAGAGGAGTCGTTGCACAGCGCCCCGGCCACCAGCAGCATGGTCAGGTCCTCGCGCTTGGCCATATCGATCGTCTCACCCTGGACGATGAACTTGCCCTGGGGCTCGAACCCTTCACCGGAGACGTTGACGGTCTCTCCGATGAATATCTCCCGGATGTTCATCTCGCCCTTGGTCAGCGTTCCCGTCTTATCGGTGCAGATCACGGTGGCGCTGCCCAGGGATTCCACTGCCGGCAGCTTGCGCATCACCGCCTTACGTTTGGCCATGCGCTGCAATCCCAGGGCCAAGGAGATGGTCACCACGGCTGGAAGCCCCTCGGGTATGGCCGCCACAGCCAGGCTGACGGACGTTAGGAACATCTCCTCCGCCGCAACCCCCCGGAAGTAGCCCACGGCGAAGATGAATACGCAAACTCCCAGGACCATCAGGCCCAGCTGCTTGCCCAGTCGGTCCAGCTTCTTCTGCAGCGGGGTATCCTCATCGTCGGACTGGACCATCCTGGCGATGTTTCCCAATTGGGTGAGCATGCCGGTGGAGGTGACGACGGCCTTCCCACGGCCGTGGTCCACGGTGCAGCCGGAGAACACCATATTGTCCCGGTCCGAGAGAAGGGTATCGGACGGAAGCACTTGCCGGGCGCTCTTGCTCACCGGCAGCGATTCCCCGGTGAGCGAGGCCTCGTTGATCTTAAGATTGGCCTCCTCCAGCAGCCGGGCGTCCGCGGAGATGCGGTCACCGGTGGACAGAATTATGACGTCCCCGGGCACCAGCTCGCGAGAAGGGACGCTGACCTCCTTTCCGTCACGGATCACGTTGGCCTTGGGGGCCGCCATGTCCCGCAGGGCCTGCAAGGTCTTCTCCGCCCGGTAGTTCTGCACGAAACCCAGGACGGCGTTCACCAGCACGATGACCATGATTATCCCGGCGTCCAGGTATTCCTCGGTGGATCCCTTCCATGCCCCGATGCCGGCCGAGATCAGGGCGGCTATGATCAGGATGATGACCATGTAGTCCTTGAACTGGTCCAGGAAGATCATCAGCGGGGAGATCTTCCGTCCTTCGCTCAGCTCGTTAGGCCCGTAACGGTTCAACCGGTCTCTCGCCTCTTCCGAGGACAGCCCCTGCTCTGTGCTCCCAAGGGCGCCCAGGGCTTCCTTCCCGCTCATGGCATGGAACTCGGTCGACATCTCAGACCCGGATGACAAAACGTTTATGATTTATTATAACCGACGCTGGAATTTCCAAATGAAATGTAGGAAAACCAGATGTGGACAATTATAAATAATGTATAATACTATAACCGGAGGGGATGCACTAGGGTCAACGCTCTGCAGGCGGGGCCCTCGATAACTGGAAAGTCTTACACGCTGTTGGACACCTCCAGCGGGCACGGTGACATCTGCGCAGGCAGGCGAGATGATAGCAACTGACGGTTTGATGTTCGAGGTCGGGATCATTATGCTGATCGCCTTCATTGGCGCAGCCGTAGCCTCGAAGGCCAAGCAGAGCGTCATTCTCGGGTACATACTGGCCGGAATGTTCATAGGCCCGTTCATCTCCGTGGAGCTGTTCGGTTACACCTACAACGGACTGGTGCACGACACCGGTTTCATCGAGATGCTGTCGAGCATGGGTCTGACCCTGCTGATGTTCTTCGTCGGTTTGGGCTTCTCGATGACCAAGCTCAAGAAGACCAGGGCTCCAGCTATCATCCTGGCCCTGATGGACGTCGGCCTGGGCATGTTCCTGGGCATTCTGATCGGGTTCGCCCTAGGCTGGCCGATCATCGACACCGTGTTCCTGGCCGGGGTGATATCCATGAGCTCAGTGGCCATCACCGGCAAGGCCCTGGAGGAGATGCAGCGCACCTCCAGCCCGGAGACAGAGTACCTTATGGGCACGGTCATAGTGGAGAGCTTCCTGTCCATGGTCCTTCTGACCATAGTAGGCGGCCTGATGTTCAAGTCCGATGCTGACGACATGAACATGACCCGCCTCATCGTGGGCATCCTGGCGTTCTACGCGTTCTTCATATTCCTGGCCATCGTCGTGGTCCCTAGGGTGGTCAAGTACTTCGAGAGCATCAAGAGCAACGAGCTCTTCGTGCTGTTCGCCCTGGGGCTGGTGTTCCTCTCCGCGGCTTTGGCCGAGGTGGCCGGAGTGCCCGGGATCATCGGCGCCTTCTTCCTTGGAATGGTCTTCGCCGAGACCAAGCTGGCCGAGCGCATAGAGGACCGCATAACGCCTTTCCGGGACGCGCTGGTGGCGGTGTTCTTCATCACATTCGGGATGATGATCGACCTCAGCATGCTGTACGCCATCGTCCCCATACTGCTGATCGCTGTCCCGGTGACCCTCTTCTACGAGTTGATCATGCTCAGCTCGGTTTCGTATCTCCTCGGGTTCTCTTCCAAGGCGGCCACGTTCATCGGCACGGCCATGGTCGGGCGTTCCTCGGAAGCGATCATGTACGCCAGCGTGGGAAGTAACTCTCCGGCCATATCCAAGGGGTCGGAACTGAACCCTTTCGCCGGGGCGTTCTGCTTCGTGATGAGCATGGTGGCCCCCCCGCTGATGAAGCACAGCGTCAGACTGACCCGCTACCTGACCAGGATAACTCCCAAGTTCCTCATGTACGGGGGTTCGCTCATCAACCGCACCATGAGCAAGATAATCCTCCCGTCCACGATCAAGCTGTTCGAGAGGACCCGCCGCCTCGAGGCTTTGGTGATAATCTACTTCGCGGACCTGGTCAGCATCATGGTGCTGCCGTTCCCCTACAACATCCTGGCCTTCGTGCTGGGCGGTCTCATCGTCACCGTCATATACTCCACCCTGGAGAGCGATATGTACTCCATCGTGCGCACCGTGAACTANNTCGTCAGCCTGAGCCTGGTGACCATTCTGTCGATGGCGGCGCTGTTCGCTCTGTGGTGGGCATCCTCCATCATCGTCCTGATAGTATTCTTCATCATCGTCCTCAGCATGTCGCGCAGCGTCTACCAGGTGACGCGCACCCCCGCCTTCAACATCAGCGTCAAGCCAACTAAGCGCCGCGCCCCCCGCAAGAAGCAGAAGCCCTTCCAGCCGAGCTTCAC
>DAML01000019.1 GCA_002497075.1 Methanomassiliicoccaceae archaeon UBA472 | reverse complement strand
AAATCCGACCGGGCCCACATCTCATATCCATTCTTTCTTTTTCGCTATGAACACCGATAAGACGACAGCCGCGGCGATGATGGCGGCTCCTATTACCAAGGGCATGATAGATGTGTCCAGCCCTTCCTGATCGGTCTCCCGGTCATGATAGACGGTGATCTCCGGGTCGCTCTTCAACGAAACGGTGTCGTTATAGACCAGCCCCGGGAACCCGTGGACGGCCATGGGACCGTTCTCGAACATCAGATGGGAATAGGCCGTGGACACGTAGGAGCCGGTCTCGTTGGAGATCGTGAAATCGTTCTTCATGTTCATGCTAGATATCGTCAGCGGAGCGCCGGTGGAGGTGGTCAGGTTATACTCCAGGGTGGTGTTCGAATGGCTGGAGGGGGTAAGGAAACCTTCGTTGGAATTTGCCTTGTGCACCCCCATCCTGTAATGGACCTCCACGGCGAACTCCTCCCCGTCCTCGATCTCGACATCGCTGTTCTGACCGGTGAAAAGTACCATGTCGCTCAGGTCGAACGCCGCTTCGACCTTGACGATGGTCTCGTTCCAATTGGCGATGACGTGATGGCTCAGGGTGAGGTCGAAGGTGGATCCCGGATGGTCATTGCTGTAAAGTCGGATATTGTTGAAGGAGATGTTGCACCAGAGCGTGGGGGTGTTCCCCACGTACACTATGGGCGTATAGCTCATTTCCAGGTCATTGCTGGTGGACAGGCTCACCACTATACCCTGCTCCCCGACGATCACGCCCATCTCCATCATCATGAGCTGGGCTATGTACAAGGTGCCATTGATCTCGTAATGGATGTTGAACTGGTAATCGGTGGCGTAACCTTGGTCCTGGGTCATGTTCCTGGCGGCCAGCTTGATCAGGGTGCCGCCGTTGTTTATGTCCAGGGCCCATTCTTCGTTGACCAGCATTCCATATTTCTGCTCGTTGAAGATGTGCCACTCAAGGAGCTGGGGTTCGGGGACCATCCCCTCCGCGGTCCCTTCGGCATTGGCGCTCGGAAATACAGCCCCGACCGTCAACAGTATCGTCACCGAGAGAGACGCAAGAACAATCGCACGCAAGCCCATGCGCTTTGAATGGGGTTTCTGATTATATACCCCATTCTGTTGGATGCCGCTGTATTTATCGTGAACGTGACCGCCGTTCCATTCGATCCTTCACAGACCACCTCAATTGAAAAACCAAATTCGGTAAAAGGTTTGGATGTACCGATACCTCGTTATGAGGATCAGTTCTTCGGAGCAGCGTCCTTGGCGACCTTGTCGGTCTTCTTTCCAATCTTGGCCATGCTGTCACCTCTGGACCGGTAAAATCGAACATCTGCTTTTGACCCCATTCGTTCTACCAAGGCCGCTCTACCATCTAAAACAATTAAAGCAAACAGAGCGTTGTTAGCTCTAGCGTTGGAAAATGAACCCTTTTTTACAAACGGTTCGAACCGCCGATCACGCCGGACTGTGAACTGGGCACTTGCCGGACGGACCCAACGAGCGAGAAATGATCCCAAAACCGACAATCGTTGCCGCTCGGCGCTAATTCTCCTTAAAACGAGATACAGTGACCGGCATCAGGTTCGCTTCTTCCTCATCCAGAGGACCAACGACACCACTGCGACGATCGATACCGTCATGGCAGCCAAGAACACCAGAGGGTCCACGTACCTGAACAGCGTGAGCCCGCCCTCGTCCTCCTCCCAGACGAAGGCCCGGTCATGGAACAATGTCAGCTCCGGGTCGCTGTGCATCCATTGCGTGTCCATGTAGGTCAGGTTCGGGAACCCGTGGATGACCAGTGATTGTATATGATGTTCTATCCACGAGTACGCGGTGGCGGCGCGGTCCCCAGTGGCGTTGTGGACCGTGAAGTCGTCCAGCATCTTCATCTTGGAAACGGTCAGAGGCGCCCCGCTGTCCGTGGTCATGTTGTACTCCAGGGTGGTGTTTGAGCAACGGGTGGGAACGATCGGCCCGTCGACCACCCCGGGGCAGCCCAGGGCCATGGTGTAAGCCACCTCGGCGGCGAACGGCTCGCCCGCCTGGTGCTCGGTGCCGTTGGCGTCCACGAACCTGGTATCGGCGAGATCGAATATCGCCTCCACCTTGATATCGGTCCGGTTCCAGTCACAGACTATGTGGTGACAAAGGGTCAGGTCGAACGTGGAATCCACCAGGTCGCCCGGATAGACGTGGACCCTTTCGTAGCTCATGTTGCAGTAGAACGAAGGAACATTGCCGTCGTACCTTATCGGCGTGTGCGTCAGCTCGAAATCGTCGCTGGTGTTGAGAGGGGAGGACACCGTCTGGCCCCCTATGATGAAGTTCGCGTTGACCATCATGAACTGGGCGATGTAAAGTACGCCCCCGACGGAATAGTGAACGTTCATCTGATAATCGACGGACATGTTGTACCTCTCCCTCATCCTGACGGCCTGCAGCAGGGTCATGACGTCCCCATGATGGATGGCCAGGTACCACTGTTCATAGATGAAATCCTGGGTCTCGCTTCCCTCTACGGTCATGTTGTACTCGTGGTACTCATCGACCCGGGGAACGGGAACCAGCTCGGTAGGGTCCCCATCAGCCTGCAGGGACGGGACCAGGCCGCCGGTGACGAGCATGCCTGCAACAATGGCCATCGCGATCATGATCTGGGCCCTCGCCTTCATAGAAATGAGTAGACCGGTGGCGGGTACATATGCGTTCTGTCACTAGGTCGGTTTTCGAGGTGGAAGATCCTAGAGTCAGATCATTTGATTCGATCGGGCTGTACCAATGAACGCTCGCCCCTTTGGCGCTGATCCGTGAATGGACAAATCATTCTGAGCCTTTATATGGAACGTACCTCAATCGAGGTTCGATCGGGTCTGAGGATGCCAGAGGGGCGGGCAATTGAATAAGGGACAGGGGCGTTTCCAATCATCGTTTATCTCCTTGCTGTTGATCGCCGTGCTGGTCCTGCCGACGGTTGGCAGCTGCCTTTGTTCGGGCGGAGATGACGGTGCGGCACGAGAGGGCGTTCTGGCCTTCTATGATGACCATGCCTCTCCCGTGCCGATCGGCGGCCATTCCCTGTCCCTTGACCATTACGCGGAGGGTAACGGCAGCCTCACCTACGCCTGGACGTACGATTACGATGATTATTCGGTCTCCTTCGATCTGAGCTATGAGCAGTACAGCTATTACGTGGACCTTGAGACGGAACGCTACATGACCATTCTCAGCGACCGCGACAATGCCCTGAACTTCATCACCGTTGACGACAGCGTCATCGTCTTCCTCGCCGAGCGCATGGACGACCTCGGCGAGCAGGCCGGACTTGACGAGGCGGAGCTGGCCAGTCTGGTACTGACCTTCGTGCAGACCCTGCCCTACGCCACGGATGCCGTGACGCACTCCATGACGGACTACTGGAGCTTCCCGGTGGAGACATTGTATGAAGGGAGCGGGGATTGCGAGGACACCTCCTTCCTTTATTCCACGCTCATGTCCGCCCTGGGTTACGGGACGGCCCTGCTGATATTCGATGATCACATCGCGGTGGGAGTCGGCTGCATCGGCCTTTCCGGCTGGTACTACGAGGTGGACGGAGCGAAGTACTATTACTGCGAGACCACCGGGCTGGGCTGGGACATCGGCGAGATGCCGGAGGAGTACGATGAGGCGTACGTGCTGGAGGTGGAGGTCCAGCTCGGCGCCCCGGTGGGTCTGGCGGCCGAGGCCGGCGATGGCGCGGTGACCCTGAGCTGGTTCCCTCCGAACAGCGATGGGGGAGCGGCGATCGATCATTACATGATCTATCAGGACGGGGAGCAGGTGGCCGTCGTTGAGGGCACTTCCGCCATCGTGGACGACTTGATCAACGGCGTCGATTACACATTTACCGTGACGGCGAACAACGCCTTGGGCGAAGGACCGGCCAGCTCCCCGGTCACCGTCACCCCTGTGGGAGAGGGGGACCTCCCAGGAACGCCGACGGACCTTGAGGTGACCAACCGGGATGGATCGGTGACCCTGAGCTGGACCGCCCCGGAGGAGGAGGGCGCGACGGAGATCGACTATTACGTCATCTATCAGGACGGGGAGCAGGTGGCCGTCGCAGAGGACACCTCCGTCACCATCGAGGACCTGGAGAATGGATTGCAGTACCTGTTCACCGTGGCGGCCCATAACTCGGTTGGCATCGGTCCAAGGGCCTCGGCCGTGGTGGCGGAGCCCGGGCTCGAGGATGGGGGCGTTCCGTTCTGGTCCGTACTGATCCTCCTTCTACTTGCGGCATGCGTCATAGTGATCGCCGTTATTTATGTCCAAGGCAAGAAACGCGCTGAGAGGGCCGCTTTGTCGCAGCAACACCCGCCCCACCCGCCGCTTGGCTACCCGTCACCGCAGAACTACGGGCTAGGTAAGGACGCGAGCCTACCCGCCGCGGGTGCAAACCCCATCGAGGCGCCGCAAAATTCGCCGGACGATCTCGCGGTCAGCGGGGAAGGGGCGCCTGTCGATGCCCTGGGAACGTTGGCAGACCCTGCGCCCTCGGTCGGATCGCAACCATTGCCGGCACCCAAGTTCTGCATGAACTGCGGTTCGCCGCTGAGCGGAGAGGGTTCGTTCTGCAGCAACTGCGGTAGCAGGATCAGATGACGTCCCCCGGCCCTTCTACCTACAATGAGCGCTTCTTCGTTACATCGAGGGAGCCGCCCTTTCTTGATGTCTAACCGAAGAGCCGCGGGTATGCGGCTTCGGACCTCACCGGTTAAATCCCACCTTCCCCATGGACCTGGTGGAGAGCACATGCAGAATTGGGAGTCCTTTTTACCTGAGGAGGTCTGCGACCGGCTGCGGAAGATCATGGATGTGCGGTACGTGATCGACCTGGGCATACGGACCGAGTCGATATCCGAGGACGGGGAGGTCGTCTGTACCATGGACGCCGGCGACAAGATCAACGCCATGGGAGGGGCGCACGGCGGGGCGGTGTTCACCCTGGCGGACCAGGCCTTCGCCCTGGCCTGCAACATGGGTTCTGAGCCAATGGTTGCTCTCTGCGTCAACATGAACTTCTTGAAACCGGGGAAAGGGCATCTGAGGGCAGTGGCCAGGAAGATATCGGAAACCCGGAGGACCTCGCTCTGCGAGGTCAAGGTCTTCGAGGACGGCGATCTCATAGCCGTATTCCAGGGGACCAGCTACAAGATCAGGGCGAGGCGGTCCGAAGCGACCTCTTGATGGACCGCCTCACGCGCGCCTCCTGCTTCACATCCCATCATCCGCCGTGGGGTGCGGCGCCTTCGTCCGGAGGTCCAGCTTGTTCAGCAGCAAGGCGGCGATGGCCGCCAGGGCTAGGAGAGCGGCCAATACCCAGGTGATCGCGTAACCGGTCACGGGATCGCCGAACGAACCGATCACCAGGCTGGCGATGACCGGGCCGGTGGACATGCCTATGGTCAGTATGGTGGAGTTGACGGCCGTCGCCGACCCGAAGGTCTCCCTGGTGCAGGAGCTCGCCAGCACGTTGGTGTTTCCGACCGTCGCCAGCCCGAGACCCGCTCCGAATATGGTGATCGACAGTAGTATACCTACCTGGGAAAAGCTGAGAAAGACTAGCGTCAGCAGCCCGAGCGCGGTGATGACGAACCCTATGACCAGTATTTTGCTGTGGCCGATCCGCAGACCGAGCCGTCCGCCCAGGGGCGAGAAGATCAGCTGGGTTATGGCGTTGGGCAGCATGAAAAGCCCTATGACCACCTGGCTGGTGATGCCGAAGCCGCCCAGCTCCTTGGGCATCTCCAAGAAGAAAGGCAGCGTCTGGAACAGCATGAACATGACCAGCCCGATGAAGAAAATGCTCAGGTAAGCAGAGGAGATGTTGCGGTTCCTCAGAAGCTTCAGGTCGACCATCGGTTCGCTGTGCCGGCGCTCCCACAGAACGAACAGCACGAACAGCATGACGGAGATTAGCGCCAGTCCCAGAGCCATTAGGGACGTCCATCCCCAGACGGACCCCTGGGAAAGGACCAGCAGCAAGGACAGCAGAGCTGCGCCCAAGAGAGCCGAGCCGACCGTGTCCAGTTTAGCCTGCCTCTTGACCTGCTTCTCCGGGACCGCATTCTCCACTATCAAGGTCATCAACAAGGTCACCGGCAGGACCACCCAGAAGGAGTCCTTCCATCCTATGAAGGATATCAGAAGCCCGCCGCCGACCAGCCCGAGGCCGGCGCCGACGCCCATCATGGCGCTGATGAGGCCCATGCCCACCGGGACCATGCGCGGCGGGAGGACGTCCTTGGCCATTCCCATGAGCAGCGGTACGGCGCCCATCCCCACCCCCTGCACGGCGCGGGAGACGATAAGTACGGACAGGTCCCAGGACAGGGCCGCCAGGACCAGCCCGGACATGTAGACGATCATGACCGCCAGGAGCATGCGCTTCCGACCATACATCTCCCCCAGCTTGCCGATGATCGGTATGGAGATAGCGCCGGCGAGCGTGTAGGCGGTAAGCACCCAGGCCAGGTCCGATGGTCCGACCAGGAAGCCCTCGGCGATGTTGGGAAGCCCAGGGACCAGCATGGTCTCGACGAATATGGTGAGCAGGCCGAGTATGGCCATGATGAAAATGAGGAAGAGCCCCTGGCCCTCCTTCTTCTTGGTACTGTTGATGTTGCCTTCCGCAAGAGATCCGCTCATTAAGTTCGCTCCGTTCAGAGGAGGGCGTAAATCGGAGGACCCTATATCAAATCGATGGATGGGCTGACTTCTTAGAATTGGAAACGGCCAGGCTTGAGATTTGGGGTGATATTGAAGTTGACCGTAGCTCGCCGATCAAGGTTTATAGATGCGAAACGAACATAGATGCTCGGGGATATTTCGTGAAGGTCGAGATTTATCACGCATCGAAGTTCGGCAACGGGGAGAAGGTCGTAGCATATCTGCAGGGGCTGTTGGTGGTAAAGGGCCATCAGGCCGACTTTCGTCATGTTCGGGACGCTAGTCCCAAGGAGATGCCTGCCGCGGACCTATACGTGTTCTGCGCCCCGACCCGCATGGGCAAGCCGATCGGCAAGATGAGAAGGTTCCTGAAGAAGGCGGCTTTGCCCGAAGGGGCCAAGTACGCACTCATCGCCACGCACGGAGAGGCGACGCCGAACAAGAAGACCGGGAAGATGCCTACGCCTGAGGAGATCGAAAAATATCAGCAGAACCTCCCGGTCATGGACGCCTTGCTGAAGGCCAAAGGGGCGGTGAAGGTGGCCGAGGTGAAGGTCTACGTCCGGGGGGATACCATGAAGGGGCCCTTGGCGGAAGGTTGGGAAAAGATCGTGGAGGCGTTCGCCGCTAAGTTGCTATAAAAAAAGAAAGATGGAAAGGGGTTTGGGAGCCTACTTCTTCTTTTTCAGAAGGAACACGGCGACCCCGGCGACGGCGGCTATGGCTACGATGGCGAGGAGGATGAGGACAATCCCACCGTCCCCATCATCGGCGGCAGGAATGGCGCCCACAACGTTCGTGGTGGTTCCCTGGCCAACGGCGTTGACGGCGCTGATCTTGTACCAGTAGGTCTGGCCGTTGATCACGTCATCATCCGTGTAGGCGGTCACATTTCCAAGGGTGACGAGCACGGTTGACACGGCACCCTCGGTGGTGCCCCGATAGATCACGTAGCCGATAATTGGGGAACCTCCATTGTCCGTCGGTGCGTTCCATGACAGGGTGACCGTGGCATCACCAGCTTCCGCCTCCAAGTGAGTCGGTGCGGACGGAAGGGAGTCAGCCTCGACCGAGATGACCGAGGAGGCGATTCCTTCGCCGATCTCGTTGACCGCGCTCACCGCGTAGTAGTAGGCGGTTCCTGCCACCACATCATAGTCGGTGTAATTGAGCACCTCTCCGAGCGCGGCCTTGAGGGTGAGGTTGCCGGCGGAGGTCCCGCGGTACACCTTATACCCAGTGACGTTCCAGCCGCCATCGTTCTCTGGCTCGTCCCAGGTGAGCACGATGCCCGCGCCTTCCGCTGAAGCTCCCAGATGGATCGGGGCGGACGGGACGGCACCCAGCTGAACGGATACCGAATTGGACCTCGGGCCTTCGCCCTGGCCGTTCACCGCGGACACCTGGTAAACGTACGTGTTCCCGGCCGATCCGGTGCTGTCCTCGTACGTCAGAACGTTCCCCAGCTCGGCCAGCAGGCTCATCGAACCGCTGTCCACGCCACGGTACACATTATAGTTCGTTATGGCGGAGCTTCCCTCGTCTGGGGCCGCCCAGGTCAGGGTGACCGTGGTGCCTTCCGCTTCCGCCGCCAATGACGGCGAGGATGGAAGGTCCGGATCGGAGGTGACCTCGTTGGAACGCGGGCTTTCACCTATGGCGTTGATCGCCGTGACCTGATAGTAGAACGTGGTGTCCGGCAGGTACATGGTGTCGGTATAGGTCAGTACATTTCCAACCTGGAACAGGTACTCCAGGTCGCCGGAGATGGTGCCGTAGTAGATGGTGTAATGGGTTATGGGTGAGCCGCCGTCGTTGACCGGCGCTTCCCATGTCAGGATCACGTCGTCGCCGTCCAGCTCAGCGGTGAGGTTGCGCGGGGCGGATGGCAATGCCGCCGGGGTTGCGGAGACCTCAGATGACTGCAGCCCCTCTCCGACCGAGTTCACCGCGCTGATGGCGTAGTAGTAGGTGTGACCGTTCTCCAGTCCGTAGTCCGAATATGTCAGGACGTTGCCCACCGTCTCCAATAATGATAGGGCTCCGCTGGTGTCGCCGCGGTACACCTTGTAGTTGGTTATCGGCGAGCCGCCATCAATGGATGGGGATTCCCATGTGATCTCCACCATTTCGTCATGGGGATGCGTCACAACGTTGAAAGGCGTCCCGGGAACGGAGAGCACCAACGTCGGGGTTGCGTTCACTTCGGCCGATTGGGGCCCTTCGCCGTTGGCGTTGAAGGCGCTCACCTTGTAATAGTACGTCGCACCGTTGGTCACCGTCAGGTCCAGGTAGTTCATCGATGAGTTCACGAAGGTGAGAAGAGTCTCCGTTCCTGACGACGTCCCGCGATAGACCTTGTACCCAAGTATCGTTGAGCCGCCATTGTCCACCGGAGAGGACCATATCAGGCTGACGTTTCCGCTGCCAGGAGTGGCGGTCAAGCTTGTCGGAGCCGAAGGGGCGGTCTGTGGAACTATGGTCACCTGCTGTTCCTCGCAGAATGGCCCTGTACCGAGGATGTTGTAAGCGGCGATGGCGTAAAGGTGCACCCCTTCTGTCAGGAAGCCGTCCGTCCGGCTCAGATCGTTAAGCCCGATGGACCTTTCCGTCGACCCGTCCGGATAGGTGTGCATGACGACGTATCCCAACACCTGGTAACCGTTGCTGTTCAGCGGGGGGGACCAGCTGGCCTCCACCTCCAGGCCGTCGGCGACCAGGGTAAGGTCCCTTGGCGCGGACGGCTCGGCCTTCTGATTCGCCAGTTTTATGCAGTTGTCCGTCCAGTCGAAGTAGCATATGCTCAGCACGCCCTGGTCGTCGATGTCCAGCGAGCTGATCACCCCTAACTGGCCCGTCCTGTCCACCGGGGTCGTCCACCAGAAGCCGCCGGCCTTCGTCGCGTAACGCAGATCGGCGTTGAACTGGTCCTCATAGCTGATGTGCACGCCGCCGGCTCGGTCGATGTCAATGGAGGAGCGGCCGCCAGCATTTCCGGAGATGTCCACGTTCTCCTTGGTCACGGAGGCACCGGATACGACCGCGTACTTCTGATATTTGGTGCTGGTGTCAAAGTAGCTGATGTGCGCGGAGCCGTCCTCATCTAATGCGAGCGAGGTATAGTGGCCTAGGGACACGGACCCGGTGTCCACGTCCTTTATACTCCACGTGCCTGCGGTGTTGTTAGCGTACTTCAATCCTACCGATGTCGTGTAATAGCTGATATGCACATGGCCAGCGGCATCCACCGCTATGTCGGTGTGCGTGCCAGTGAAGCCCGTGCTGTCTACTGTTGTGTTGGTCCAAGGACCCCCGGCGTTGGTGGCGTATTTCAGATGGAAATCACTGGTCGAGTCCCGGTAGCTGATGTGCGCATTTCCATTCGCGTCCAGGGCTATAGACGAGAACATGCCGACCGACCCCGCGTTGTCAACAACGGTCTTTGCCCAGGATCCCCCGGCGTTGGTGGCGTACTTCAGCTGGTCATTGGTCAGGTCGTAATAGCTGATATGCGCATTTCCATTCGCGTCCACGCCAATGCTGCAGAACTGGCCGACGTCCCCTGCATTATCGACCAAGTAGGTGCCCCAATTGCCGTTCTTGTTGGTGGAATACCGCAGCGAGGGATCATCCACATCGTAGAAGCATATGTGATACGCACCGTTGACGTCCTTGGCCATGGATAGATAGTTATCGGGCGCCGCCTCCTCTCCCAGGTCGTATACCGTCCGGAAGCTCCAGGGGGAGTTGGTGGCATAGCCGACCTGGGAGCTCGTCGCATCCACATAGGCGATATGCACCTTGTCGTCCGTGCCAACGGCCAGGGAGGTGTCCTCCCCGACGATGTCTGAATAATCCAAAGTGGAGATGCTCCAGGAGGAGCCGTTCCCGGTGGCGTACTTCAGGTCCCTGTTGTCCGTATCATAGTAGCTGATGTGAACCTTTCCATCTTGGTCAACGCCAATCGAACTGTCCTCGCCCACCCACCCCAGGGTATCGACGGTGAACATCTGCCAGGCCCCGCCGTTGAAGTAGGCGTACTTCAGGTCGTGATTGACGGTGTCCATGTAGCTGACGTACAGGTGATTGGTGCCCATGACGGCGATGGACGTCTGGTCGCTTATGTTCCCCGACGTATCCACCGTTCCCGATACCCACGAACCGATGATGTTGCTGGTCCAGCGCAGGTTCCTGTTGGTCTGGTCGATGTAGCTGATAAAGATCTTGCCATTGTCGCTTATGGTCAGGGAGGGGTAGCGGCCTGTTTCCCCGACGGAGTCGTCGATCGTCTCATTGACCCAAGAACCGCCGACATTGTTGGCGTACCTGAGGGATGAGGTGGACCCTGAATCCTCGAAGAATGAGTATGCTATGTGCACTTTGCCGTTGCTGTCCACCTTCATGGACAGGTCGGTGAGGCCATTGTCCGGCTTGGTGTCCGCGACCTTTTCCCAGGTCCAGGAGCCTCCTCCGACCTTGGTGGCGTGTCGTATCTCCCCGCTGTCCGAAGCGTAATAAGCGATGTGGACCTGGTTGTTGGGGCCTAGGTCGATGGAGGTCGTCCCTCCGTAATCGCCGGTGGTGTTGTCTATCTTCGTGTAGGTCCAGCTGCCGAAGAAGACGGTGGCGAACCACAGCTCGTAATCGGCGTTGGCGGTGTAGCTGATGTAAGCCTTGTTGTCATCGTCCAGCACTATGTCGGTGTTCCCGAAGCACATGTTGCCGTTGCTACCGGCCAGCTTCTCAATGATCCAGGCGTTCTGGCTGGTATATAGTAGATCAGAGGAACCGCCGTAATAATTAGAAACCCCAATCTTCCCATTTGGTCCGATGGCGATCGAACAATACTCCCCTACCGAACTGGCACCCGCGTCGTCCACGGTCGTGACGTTCCAACCTCCATCCAGCAGGCTGGCGACCTTGAGAGCGTCGTTGGTACTGTCATAATAGGCGATGTACGGGTCATTTTCCGCACCTACACAGATGCTGGAGTACTTACCGACCTCCCCCAAAGAGTCTACGACCGTAGGGGACAGGTCCCATGCCCAGTCAGTACCGTCAAAATAAATGTACTTTAAATCGTCCATTCCATTGTCGTAATAGCTGACGTGAAGATTTATCCCGTCAGAGATCGCGATGGACGCGTATTCCCCTGCCTCTCCGGTCTCGTCCAACACGGAGTTGAACCAACCGCTGGGGTGTTTGTGAGCCCATTTCAGCCGCGTGAACTGTTGGTCGAAATGAACGATGTGGATGATCCCATAATCGTCCACCACGATGGCACAGTACATACCGGTTTCTAACCCAAGGTCCACATCCTCGTATATCCAGGTCCCGCCGGTGTTATTGGCGTACCTCAAGTGTTGGGTGTCGAATTCCTGATATGCTATGTGCACGTTATCATCGCTGTCCACGAATATGTCGTTGTAATAACCTGTGTATGGAGTAGGGTCGACCACCGTGGTCGTCCATGAGCCTTCGGCGTTCGTGGCGTAAGCGAGGTTCTCGTCTTCCGAGCCGTAGTAGCTCATGTAGCTGATGTGAACCTTGTTGTTCGAATCTAACGCCAAGCTTATCTCCGAGTCTGAGTCCACGCTCACCTCGGTATCCACCGTTGTGATGTTCCAGAACCCTTCGGCGTTCGTGGCATATTTCAAGGTGCTGTCGTCATAATTGCGATAGGCGATGTGCGCGTTGCCAAAATCATCAATGGCCAAGGATGATTGCTCTCCTACGGTCCCATCGCTATCGACCACCTCGACGCCCCAACCGGCCTCGGTGCGGAAGATACCGGCGCGCGCCGCTTCCACCCCCTCCGGCGCGACCACGATAACGACCGTGGACAAGACCATCAACAACGCAAGCAGAACAGCGCTACCCCTACGGCTTAGAAAAGAAGACCCCCCTCGAAACATCATAGGGAATACATTTTTCTGAGGATTATTTAATGACTCGACCTAGCGAAAAAAAGAATGCCAAACGAAGGACAGAGACCGATCGTGTCATTCGACCCGTGGCATGATCGCTGCCTATCGATGAGAGGAATAAGGAAAAGGTTTGGCCGATTGCTTATCTCTTCTTCCTGAGGACGAGGAAGGCGACCCCGGCGATGGCGGCTACCGCGATTATGGCGATGATGATGTAGAGCATGGTGCTGTCGCCATCATCGTCGTCTCCGCCCTCGGCCGTCGGAGTTGCATGCACCACTTCCGAAGCCGGGCCCTCGCCCGCCGCGTTCACCGCACTGACCCGGTAATAGTAGGTCTGGGCGTTCTCCACGTTATCGTCCAATAAGGAGGTCGTATTCCCCACGCTCAACCAGAGCACGTCCGCCCCCTCCGTGGTTCCACGGTACAGACTGTAACCGATTATTGGAGTCCCCCCATCATCTTCTGGTGGGTCCCATGTCAACAGCACCGTACCGTTGCCCGCCTCGGCATTAAGGTTCCTTGGAGCATCGGGAACCGAGTTGGGGGAGACCACCGTGACCGACGCTTCCGCGCTCATTTCACCGGCACCAACGGCGTCCACCGCGGCCACCCGGTAGTAGTAGGTGTCCTCCCCGACGGAGGTGTCGGTGAACCCGGTGACGTTCCCGACGATGGCCAGCAGCTCCCCGCTTCCAGCCGAAGTGCCCCGGTAGATATGATACCCGGTCACCTGGAAGCCGTATTCGTAGAGGGGCGCGTCCCAGCTTAGCGACACGCCACTTTCCTACTCCTCCGCTGAAAGGTTCAGAGGTCCCGTCGGCTCGGACCTCTCCACGGCGTACCTTAGGTTCCCAACGCCCCTCTCATAATAGCTGATGTGGACCGCCCCGTCGGCGTCCACGGCCAAGGAGTTGTTCCTCCCCACGTCGCCTTCGCGGTCCAGCACCTCCACTCTCCATTTCATGTAGGAACGTCCCAAAGGAGGGCTGCCCTCGGCAGGTTCTGGAATTGAGACCAGGACCAATGCAGAAGCGATCAACATCAAGAAAATGAATACCGACGCCCCCTTCCGGCAAGGGGTGGAGGAACCGCCTTCCGTCATGTGTGATACTACTCCCGAGATGGGGTATTATAAATGGCGGTCACGGGGCGCTTTTACACCTCGATGCAAAGTCGTTGCACGGAGTACAATTTCCAAAAGGCATCTGGCCCAGAGTCGCCCCTGCTCCTGGACCGGCATTGTGCCGCTTCTCACCACCATATCAATCATCCAACCATCGGCCGTTTGAACATTCTTTCTGCTCACCCGAAGCTTGACCTGTTAGATTTTATACGGTAATACTGTTAACCCGCAAGCCACGGAAGCGGACAGATGGCAGAGGAGATACCACCGACCGGCACCGGCAACCTGCGGGACCATCAGGAAGCGTACGATGCTTTCAACTGGGCATCCCTGAACTGTGAGTTCGACTGGTCTCGGGGCGGTCCTTACAACGTGGCCGCGGAAGCGGTCGACCGCCACGCTCGGGAGCACCCGGAAAAGGTGGCCATTCACTCCGTGCGCGCCAACGGGGAGGTGCATTCCCTCACCTTCGGCGATATCTCACGCTCATCCAGCAAGTTCGCCGACGGCCTGCGCCGGCTGGGCATCAAGAGAGGGGACCGCATCTTCGTTTATCTGGACCGCCGTTCCGAGCTGTTCATCTCAATTATCGGCATAGCGAAGCTGGGCGCCATCGCCTGCCCTTTGTTCTCCGCGCTAGGACCAGAGGCCGTCAAGGACCGCCTGCAGGACGGTTCCCCGTCGGCGATCGTCACTTCCCCGTATCTGTTTGAGAGGATCACCCCGGTGCTCAAGGACACCTCGCCCACCCCCGTGGTAGTATGCATCGGTGACAACTGCCCGGGGAACGCTGTCCCGTATTCACAGCTCCTTCATTCAGGATCACCGGATTTCAAGACCGAGGACATGCGTCCGGACGAGCCGTACATCATCCACTACACCTCCGGGTCCACCGGAAAGCCGAAAGGCGTCGTCCTCCCGCACCGGGCCATGTTTCAGCAGCTGTCCGGGGCCAAGTACGTCTCCGACCTGCGCGAGGGTGACATCTTCTGGTGCACCGCCGACCCCGGCTGGGTCACCGGGACGTCCATGGGCATCTTCGGGCCGTGGTACCTAGGGATAACTATAATCTCCTTCGAAGGGCGTTTTGACGCCCGTGCCTGGTATTCGCTGATAGACCGGTTCAAGGTCACCGTGTGGTTCACCGCCCCGACAGCGCTGAGAATGCTCATGAAGGCCGGGGACGAGGTGGTCAGGGAGTTCGATCTTTCATCCCTCAGGCACATGTGCTCCGCCGGCGAGCCGCTAAATCCGCATGTGGTCCGTTGGGGCATGGAGGTGCTCAAGCGCCGCATACATGACAACTGGTGGCAGACGGAGACGGGAGCGCCGTGCATATCCAACTTCCCGTGCATGACCGTGCGGCCGGGGTCCATGGGCAAGGCGGTCCCCGGCGTCGTGGCGGCCATAGTGGACGAGAACGGCGTGGAACTGCCGTCGGGAAAGGAAGGCTTCCTGGCCCTGCGACCTGGCTGGCCGTCCATGATGACCGGGATCTGGGGAAACGTGACAAAGTACCGCGAGTACTTCTACGTCCCCGGCTGGTACGCTTCGGGAGATCAGGCCTACAAGGACGAGGATGGTTACATCTGGTTCCTGGGCCGGGCGGACGATGTCATAAAAACATCAGGCGAAAGGCTGGGGCCTTTCGAGGTGGAGTCGGCGCTGATCGAGCATCCGGCGGTGGCCGAGTCGGCCGTCGTCGGCAAGCCGGACGAGCTGCGCGGGGAGATCGTGAAAGCGTTCATCGTGCTCCGTCCGGGAAACGAACCCTCGGAGCGCCTGAGAGAGGATATCACCAACTTCGTGCGGGTCCGGTTAGCGTATTACGCGTATCCCAGGGAGATCGAGTTCGTGGAATCCCTGCCGAAAACGCGCTCCGGCAAGATCATGCGTCGGGTGCTCAAGGCCAGGGAGGGCGGGCACGACACCGGGGACCTGTCCATGTTGGATGACTAAGGGCCTGTCCGAAGATACGGTGGGACCGCAACCTGCTAATAACGTGGTTGAGAATCCCTGAACCAATGGGATTGCTAGACAAGGACCCTTGCTGGGCCCGCCGTACGGCCGGCGCGCTGGTCATGGTGGCCGCTTTCATAGTGTTGATGGGCATAATCACCGGAGAGGCTCTTTATCCTGGCTATCACACCGGGGAGGATGACATCAGCGACCTGGCCTGGGAGGAGCCCTCGGCGACCATATTCAACGCGACGATGATCGTGGGCGGGGTCATGTACTCCTTGACGGCCATTCTGCTTCGCCATGCGGGTCTGTCCCGATCGGTCACCGTTCCCGCTTTCCTCATGGGCGTAGGCGCTGTCGGAGTGGGCATATTCCCGGTCTATACTGGAATACCGCATTACATAGCCGCCCTGATGGCCTTCGGCGGTGGGGCCGTGACCGCGCTCATGGCCGGAAGGACCGCCGATTCGCCGTTCAAGTACATTTCCATGTTCCTGGGAACCATCAGCCTGATCTCGCTGGTGCTGTTCACCGCCATGTGGGGGGGAGAACCCTTCGGTCCGTTGGGCGAGGGCGGGATGGAACGATGGGTGGCCTACGCCAACATGGTCTGGGCCATCGGCTTTGGCGGATACCTCATGAACAGCGGCCCCGACCGTTCCAGGTCGCGGATGTCCTGCAATCGCCCCTAGGGCGCTGCGCAGCGAAAGATAGATTACCCGCCATCCGCTAGTAATTAGCGGAGGGTGGTTCCTGTGGACCTCGACCAATCCATACATGTCTGTAGGTCGGCCAGAAGGGATCTGCGCAGATTGATGGCCGCCCTGGAAATGAAGAGCTTCTACGATATCGGACACGATGTAGGCCATGCCGCGGCGATGGGCGCGGCCTTCAAGAACATGGACAAGGAGCTGGTATGGCTGGAACAGCTCATGACCGTAGGGAACCTGGAAGCGATAAGGGGGCAGAGCTGGATGGTCTGCGACCTTGTCAACTACTACGACCGCCTCATAGACCTGATCAGGGCGAAGGCCATTCCGATCGGGAAAGCGCCTCCGGTAGCAGACTCCATCCACCTGTGGAGGGAGAACGCCGGGAAGCTGGCCCAGGCCGTTTGCCAGCTGGAGGACGATGAATCCTCCTGAGAAGGTAATGATGAATAGGCGCGGCATCATACGTTATGGGCGAACATGAAAGAGGTACGGCTTCGGCATCATCATTTGTTCTGCACCCGCACCTTCGACGGCCGCGGTTACGATTATCGTTTCGTGGCCAACATGGAGGAGGTTGTTTCCATGCTCCGCTGCCCGGACGAACTGGTCATACGTCTGGATATCAGCTGCGACGACATATGTTCGCATTGCCCCAACGCCGTCCGAGGCCTGTGCAAGGACCACGATTCGGTGGTTGAGAAGGACCGTTCGGCCGCGCTTTTCCTTAGCCTGCCGGAAGAGGGAACGTTCCCGGCACGTCCCCTCCTGAGCATGGTTCGGGAACGTTTGCTCGCCCTTGACGACATCCGCCTGGTATGCGGGGAGTGCGAATGGGCGGAGCTATGCAACGAATGGCTGAGGACGAACAGAGCGGACGGTGGTGGGTCTGATGCCGCTTCAATAAACCTTTAGTAGCATGCCCATTTTCTGATTAGCATGGACGCGGAGCTCAGGATCGTTCTGGACATGACCTTGTTGATGGTCATATCCGGCCTTTGCTCCATCCTGTTCGCCAGGATAAGGATGCCCCCGATCCTGGGCTACCTGACCGCCGGCATAATTCTCGGCCCGACCATGTTCCCCCAGCTCTGGGTGGAGCAGACCACGGTGATGGTACTATCGAACATCGGCATCGTGATGCTGATGTTCTGGATAGGGCTGGAGCAGAGCGCGTCGAAGCTTAAGCGCGTCGGCTCCAGGCTGGTGCTCATAGTCACTTTGGAAATGACCCTGGTGGTCATCGTCGGCTACCTCGGCGGCATGGCCATGGGTCTGGGAAGCACCGCCTCGATATTCCTGGGCGCCATAATATCCGGCACCAGCACGGCGGTGGTCGTCGGAGTGCTGCAGGCCAGCAGGACCATTGGCGGGGAGCAGGCCACGGCCATCATGAGCATCACCGTCTTCGAGGACGTGGGGCAGGTCATCATACTCTCCATGGCCGCCCCGCTGCTGGCTGGGGACTCCCCGGCGCTCGGTTCGACGATCAACATGGTCATCGGTCTGATAATCTTCTTCGGACTGGCGATCATGCTGGGCCTGGCCTTCATCCCCCGCATCATGGACCGCATCGGGGACCGCTACCCTTCGGAGATGGTGTTCATCGTGGCGGTGGGAATGGCCTTCACCATGGCCCTCCTGTCGTCGTCCGTGGGCCTCTCCATAGCCATCGGGCCTTTCCTGATGGGTCTCATCGTCTCCATGTCCCTCTACAGCGAGAGGATCAAGGCCAAGGTCATCCCGGTGAAGGAGCTGTTCATGGCCGTATTCTTCATTTCCATCGGCCTCCAGATCGACCCCCGCCTGATCCTGGAAAATCTGGCTTTGGTGGTGAGCATCGCCGCCCTGTTCATCGTCGGCAAGATGGTGGCCGTGAGCATCGCCACCTACATGTTCGGCTTCAAGATCAAGGACAGCTTCGTGGTGGGCATATCGCTGCTGGCCATGGGGGAGTTCGCCTTCATCATCTCCAAGATCGCCCTGGACGCGGGACTGCTGTCACAGGAGCTGTACTCCTCGGTCATAGGGGCGGCGCTGATCACCATGATCACCCTCCCGTTATCCTCAAAGTTCCAGGTCCAGATATATTCCGGACTCGCGCGTGTCACGCCAGCCAAGATCCGCTCCGCCCTGGTCCGGATGGACTCGGTCAAGGAGGCCGCCACCGCCCGGAACGTCATGATGTCCGATGACCGCAGAAAGTTGAGCGGCCACCTCACCAGGATCTTCGTTGATTACCTCTATATCGTGCTCGTCCTGCTGGTGTTCAACCTGGTGAGCGGGGTGAACGCGGCGGTCGAGAACGCCGCGGGCGATCTAGGAGTGCTGCCCGGCGCCGCCCTGCTCTTCATCATGCTGCTCGCCATATCGCCAGCGGTGGTCAGCGTCTACCGCCACCTGAAGAAGGTGTCCACCTCGTTGACGGACATGGCCATGCGCTCCCACCGCATAGCCGAGGGCAACCGGAAGAACGTGTACCGCATGTTCATCGACCTCGGCGAGATCGTCATGTTCCTGCTAGTGCTGGCGCTGATGGTACCGTTCGTGCCTGCCGGGCTGGTCACCACCCCCCTGCTGTTCATCATCATCGTCATAGTGGTGGCGGTGGTGGCCATACTGGCCTGGGACGCCCTGAGGAACTCGTACGTGCGGTTCCTGGAGATGGTCACCGGGAGCGGCCGTGCGGATAGGCCCAAGGAATAAGGAATGGCGCGGGAATCGCGCCTGCCCCTCACTCGTCCTTCAAGGCCTGCAGGAACTCCTCGATCGGGATAGCCGCCAGGGTCACCGTCTCCAGCGTCCCGCGGGACCCCAGGGACACCATGATCTTGACCACGGTTTCGTTGTCCGGCGCCTCCAGGATGTTTATGAAATCGTACTTTCCTAGTAGGGCGTACTGTTGGATGACCGTGGCCCCCATCTTGGTGATCTCCTGGTTCACCTCTTTCAAACGCTCCGGCCTGCTCTTGAGGGTCTTGCGTCCCTCCTGGGTCAGTTTCGACATTACCACGTATGTGCTCATTTTTCCCCCGTAGTAACTTGGGCATTGCCATGAAATATAACTTTGCCAAGCTCAGGACGGGGATTCCTCATAAACCTTGACGCTGCGGAAGTTGAACCAGAAGGCGGTGACCGCGCCTAAGTATATCAGCGCGGCCAGCACGAACGGCAGGGCGAAATAACCGGCGGCAAGCATGGCCCCTCCGATCACGGTGGTGACGCTGTTGGGGACCCTCCACACGATGGAGTTGATGGCGCTCGCGAGTCCACGGTCCTCCTTGTCCACTATGCCCATGAGGTAGGAGTCCATGATAGGTCCGGCCATGTTCATCATGGCCGAGCGGATGAGATACACCGCCCCGGCCCAGATGGCTCCCGGCATGAAAGGGATGGCCAGCATGAATATGGTGGAGAAGCCCTGGGTCATCACGATGGCCGGGACCTGCCCGTAGCGATGCGCCAGGCGGGGGCTGAATATGGCCGCCACGCCGATGGAAAGGGAGGACAAGGCAAGCAACGGCCCGGAATAGGAGTCCGGGATGCCGTACCGGAGGAAGAACCAGGTGGGTATCAGAGGTATTATCAGACCGGCGCCCAGCCCGATCAGGGTGTTGTTTATCGAGAAGCGCAGAAGGGTCTTCTTGCTCCTCTCCTTGAGGAACGTGCCCCGGCGCAATCTCGCCGAGGGAGCGGTGTCCTGGTAGTTCCTGAGCAGGCGGTGGACGGTCACCGGCGCCATCAAGGTCACGAAGCCCAGTAGCATGAAGGTCCAGGAGTGCAGCTGCTCCGACGACCATCCGCCGAGGTCCATTATCCAGGGAAACACGAACGGCAAAGCGAAGCCCAGCCCGCTCAGCGCGCCGTTGACGATGAAGGACATGGAGAAGGCCATCTCCCGGTTGTCCACCGTGGTCTGGTCGGCGATCATGGCGTTCCAGGTGGAGAGGATAGCCCCCTCGGCCACCCCGGAGATGATTGCCGCCGCCAGGTAAAGACGGGGATCGGCGGAGAAGGAGCAGATGAACATCGAAAGGGGCAGAAGCGCCAGACCGGAGAGTAGAAGCCTCTTCCTCCCTAGTCGATCGGACATCAGCCCGAACGGGATGGCGCTGATGATCATGGCCAGCCCTGAAAGGCCGATGATGAGGCCGACCTGCCCCGAATCCACGCCCTGCTCCGGGAGATAGGCGGCTATGGCGGTGGTCAGGTAACCGTAGCCGATGGAGCTGAAGGAGGTGAGAAGAATCAGCCATTTGACCTGAGCCGGGACCTTGACCCCTTTCCTCCCGCTGAACTTGGAACCTGCGCTCATCCTCTCACCTCCCTCTTTTCGAACGTCATTTAACGGCCTGAACGCCGAATAAGGTTCTGATATCAGATACTTGCGGTCCCCTTTTCACAGACATATTATTAACTCGGCGCTGCGTATTTTGCCTGGACCTATATGTTGCCCATCGCACCCCTGATGATAGAGCATCGCCTGATCGAGAGCATGGCCGCGGTCATGGAGGAGCAGGCGGACAGGCTGAGCGCCGGACACGAGCTCGACCCGAGATTCATCCCCGAGGCCGTGGATTTCATGCGGACGTACGCGGACCGGACCCATCATGGGAAGGAGGAGGACATATTCTTCAAGGTCCTGAAGGGCAAGAAACTGAGCGAGGAACATCGCCAGGCCCTAGTAAAACTGGAAATGGACCATGTCAAAGCCCGGGAGATGGTCGGCAAGCTCTCCGCCCTGGGTGAGGAGTACGCGAACGGAAGTCCCAGCGCCGCTTACCAGGCGACCATGCTGATGAAGGACCTGGTGGCGTTCTACCACGCCCACATCGAGCTGGAGGACCAGGGCTTCTTCGTACCGGTGATGGAATACCTTTCGGCCGGCGAGCGCCAGGTAATGCTTGAGGAGTTTCGGGAATTCGACTCCCGGATGGTGCACGAGCGCTATGCCAAGACCGTGCAGCGGTTGGGGGGAGGCCGGGAAGTGCATCTGGCCCGCGAGGAGGGGGACCGCTGGCGTTGCCGGGTATGCGGCTATATATACGATCCCAAGGAAGGCGACCCGGAGAACGGCATACCGGCCGGAACGGCCTTCGCGGATATTCCCGACGATTGGGTGTGCCCCGTGTGCGGCGCGGGGAAGGACGCCTTCGAGCACCTCTGAGGGAAACGGTTATCTCCGAAGGCCTTCCATTATTACCGCATGAGCGATGAGCCGGGACGTGTCTTTCAGAGGGATACAAAGCATCGCCGGGACCGCCTGGTCGGCCGCTACATGGACTGGGAACGGAAGCCGGAGACCTACAGGGAGTACCCGGACCGGCCGAGGATCGCGCTTCCGGGGCCAGAACGCCAAGCGGCAACTTTGGATGATGCGCTGAGGACGCGACGAAGCGTGCGCCGATTTTCCGAGGAACCCGTATCATTGGAGGAACTGTCCTACCTGCTCTGGGCCTGCGACGGCATCACCAGAAGGGAGAAGGGGTACGAGTTCCGCACCGCCCCTTCCGCCGGAGCGTTGTATCCGGTGGAGACCTACGTCGCCGCGAATGGCGTGACGGGTGTGATCCCCGGCATATACCATTACTCGGTCAGGCACCACGCCTTGGAGCAGTTCAGGAAAGGGAACCTCGGAGAAGAGGTGGCCCGGGCCGCCTTGGACCAGGGTATCTGCGCATCGGCCCCGGTGGTCCTCTTCTGGACGGCCATATTCGAGCGCAGCCGCTGGAAGTACGGGGAAAGGGCCTACCGCTACGTGTACCTGGACGCCGGGCACATGGCGCAGAACCTGGCCCTGGCCGCGGTATCGTTGGGCCTGGGAAGCTGCCAGATCGCCGCCACGTTCGACGACGAGGTCAACGAGCTGCTTGGTGCGGACGGAGAGGAGGAGAGCGTGCTCTACATGAGCGTGGTGGGGCGCCCGAAAGAATAGCGCAAACGATTAATCGTCCTCCTCCATTCATACCTTGATGCTCTGCCCCAACTGCGGAAACCATCCCTCGCCTGAAGACAAGTTCTGCATGGAATGCGGCTCACCCAAGGCCAGATTCATTGACGACAGCGTTCCCCAGTCCCCCAGCCCGCCGCAGCCGGTGGCCGCTTCGCCCCAGCCGGCGGAGCCTCCAATACAGCAAACGCCGCCGGTGCCTCCCGTTCCACAACCTCGACCGCAGCAGGCACCGCCGGTCCCTCCGGCGGAACAGATGCCGATGGACCGGGCGCCACAGGCGCAGGGGCCTCCCGTTTACGCGCCCCAGCCGCAGTACCAGCAGCCGTATCAACAACCTTATCAGCAGCCCTATCAACCGACGCGGCCCGTGGCACCACCCCAATATCAGCAACCGTACCCTCCGCAGGCGCAACCGCTCCCGCAGATGATACCCTACCAGCGATCCAGCAACGAGATGACCCCCTCAGGAAATAGCCAGATCGGGCAGTACCAGGTCTACGTGCCGCCCAAGGCACCCAAGGCCGAGATCCAACTTCCCCCTACTCCCGTTTCTCCGGTCCAAGCGACCCCCATGCCTGCTCCGCAGCCGCAGCAGCCATACCAGCCATATTCACCGCCGCCGGCGCCTCCGGCCCCCCAAGCGCAACCTGTGCAGCAGCCCTATCAGCCCGCGCCCCAGGCGGCACCTCCGGCGCAGCCCCAGCCCGGCCCCTGGGCAGGCCAGCAGCCCCAGGCGCCGCCGCCCGCGCAACCATATCGGTCTGCACCCCAGCAGCAGCCGGTGCCCGCCACATACCGACCTTACCCGCCAGCGCCTCAACCGTCATCGGGCGCGCCCCCGTACCCGGCGCCACAGCCGCAGTACCAGCAGCCGTATCAACAACCCTATCCGCAACAGCCTTACCAGCCCGCGCCTCCGGCGGGACCGCAGCCCTACGGGCCGCAGCCGATGGGAGCCCCGCCGGGCGTCGTGATGCTCATGCCCCAGGTCGCCTCAGCGGCCATGCTGCGTCCGAACGAACGGGCGGTGCAGGCCTGGAGGGCGGGGTTGGAGCGGGACAGTTATGATCCGGAAGAGGGCGAGCACGGCACCTTCAACATCAGCGGGGTGCTAATCGCCACCGATCAGCGACTTATATTCGTGCAGGAGAAGGGCGTGTTCGGGAAGAGCTACAAGCCCCTGGAGAGCATAGAGTACCGGGAGATAGTCAACTGGAAGCTTGGCCAGACCATTCGGATAAAGTCCCTGCAGGTCGACGTGGCCCAGGGACGCAACCGGCGGAAGGTGTTCAACAACCTAAGCGAGGTGGACCCCATGACCCTGAGCGTTCTCACGCCGTGGACCCTGGACCAGGTGAAAGATCTGCTGGGAAGGCTGAAGAGCGCCGCCCCCTGAGCTTGGTCAGGGATCGATGTCTTTCAGCACACGCTTCCTGACCTCGGCGTGCTTGGCCATGGTCCTTTCCATGACCAGATCGAACACCGCCGGCAGTTCGGCCTCCAGCACCAGCAGCCCCTGTTCGGTTATGCCCCCCTTGGTCGCCACCTTCTCCTTGAGCGAGGCCACCGACTCTCCGGACGCCAACGCCAGCGCCGCCCCCTGCATGGTCTCCAGGACCATCTCCCAGGCGTCCTTCCGGTCGATCCCGTGGCGCACGCCCGCTTCAGCGAACTGATGCATCATCTCGGCGATCAGGGCGGGTCCGCAGCTGGTGAGGTCCGTGGCCACGTCCATGCGGTCCTCCGGGACCACCATCACCCTCGAGACGCGGCCGAGGGCCTTCTCCAAAGAACCCGCTCGCAACTCCGTCACGGATGGACCGTGAGCGATGAGCGCCACGCCGCGGCCGCGCTCCATGGTCACCGAGGGGATCAGCTTGCTAACCGGGCGCCTGCACACCTCTTCCAGGCGGGATAGAGGCAACGCCCCGTTGACCACCACGACGTGCACGTCTTTGCTTGCTGATGATATCCTCTTCAGCACGTCCAACAACTGGTCGGTGCGTACGGCCACGAAGAGCGTATCACATCTCTCAGCGACATCCCGATTGTCCTCGGCCACGGTGACGCCCGGGTATCGTTTGGCGAACGATTGCGCCTTGCCCGGGCTGCGGTTGGCGACCATGGTGCTTTCAGGAGTTATCGCTCCGCTTTCCAGCAGTCCCGCGGCGAGCGACGAGCCCATGTTACCCATGCCAATGAAACCGAATTTCAAATCAAGACCGTCCGGCACCGGTGAGGCGCCGCGGCGATAAAAGAATAACGATGTCTAGAGGCCTAGCTCGTCCGCCCGCAGACGCATTCCTTCCAGCGCCACCGACAGGAACTCGTCCCTCGGTATCCCCAATTCCTCGCAGACCATGATCCGGTCCCGGTCCACGCCGCGGGCGAAGTCCTTGTTGCTGAACTTCTTGGCGATGGAGCTGACCTTGACGTCGACCAGCTTCTTTGACGGAAGGACCAGGGCGCAGGCGATGACCAGGCCGGAAACGGCGTCCGCGGCCAGAAGGGCCCTCTTGAACTGGTTGTCCACCGGGACCCCGGTCGCCTCGTGATTGTGAGCGAGTATCGCCTGAACCATCTCGTCCGGCACCTTGCCTTGCAGAATGTCCCGGGCGATCAGGGCGTGGTCCTGCATGCCGTGGCACTCCTCGAAGTCCAGGTCGTGCAGTATCCCGGTGACCTCCCACTGCTCCTGGTCCTGGTTTAAACGTAACGCGGCCTGCCTCATCACCGCGCCGACGGCCACCATGTGCTTGATGTTGCTCTCCTTGCACACGTGACCATTGACCAGCTCCAGCGCCTCTGCTCTATCCATTTCGCCCTCACCTTGACCGAATTGACCTGGATGGTCAGCTCAGACTATCAGTTTTCCGGCGGAAGGGCCCCACATGGCGTCGTACACCGCTTCCACCTTGACCACCACCGCGGCCTTGGCGGGAAGCTTGGGGTTCACCCCGTGCACCCATTTGCGCATCTCGTCGAACTGCGGACCGGCCTTGTAGACCTTGGCGGAGCCCTTGATCTGGTAGGACTTCTTGGTATCGGTATCGTAGCACAGCACCGATATTCGCGGGTTCTCCGAGAGATTGGCGGCGGTCTTCAGGAAGAAGTTGTCGGCCAGCAGCAGGGTCTCGTCGTCCAGTATCTTCATCAGCCCGATGAAGATCACGTTCGGCGTCCCGTCCTTGGTGGCGGTGGCGATCGGAATGGGCTTCTGCTTGAGCAGCGCTTCCTTTACCTCGGTCGGCATCTTGACCATTTTTATCACCAAGATAAGAACTATTTGCTCGCCTAATAAAGCTAAGCACTGTCAATTCGTCTAAGGAAGAGGGACGGAGTGAAAGGGTCATATGGCCGTTCCAACAATCACTGCCGCATGAGCAACAAAGAGGCCGTGATCATGGTTGGCCGTCTGATGGAACTGGCGGCCCGGACCGCACCCAAGGCCATGGGCAAGGATTTCATCGAGACAGCGCTGCTCATTGACGAGCAGAGAGTGAAGCTTGGCGAGGACCTTATCGCGGTCGGCAAGGAGAGAGGCATTCCCGGTTACCAGAGGGACGGCCAGAACGTTCTGGACTCGGATGCCGTCGTCCTCATCGGGCTGCTGCCGCACCTCGGCGTGGGTTTGGATTGCGGCGCCTGCGGCGTCTCGGGATGCGCGGAGTTCAACCTGCTGTCGGCAAGCAAGGATTTCCAGGGACCGAACTGCGCCCTGCGGCTGTTGGACATGGGCATAGCCCTAGGTTCCGCGGCCAAAGTAGCTTCCGATCACAACGTGGACAACCGCATAATGTACCGCATCGGGGTGTCGGCGATACGCCTCGGCTACTCCCGTTCCAACATCTGCCACGGCATACCGCTGTCGGCCACCGGCAAGAACATCTTCTTCGACCGGGGGAAGTGATCACTTCGGTCGGAAGTCCTTTCCGACCTTGAAGGCCTCGGCCACGGTCCTTCCCTTGGTGAAGTAGAGCGCGCCGGAGCTGAGGTACATCAGCAGCTGGAGCTTGTCAATGTCCGGGACCCCGTTGGTCATCCTGCTCTCGTCCACGTACACCTCCTCCACCTCCCCGATGACGATGTCGGTGCCCTCCCGCTCTATGATGTCGTCCAGAGTGAGCTCGACGTTCACCGGGCACTCCCTGGCCATGGGCGCGGTGAGCGTCTTCCCGAAGAATACGTCGAACACGCCGGACTTGTCCTCCTTGTGACCGGACACCAGCCCGCAATGGTCAGCTGCGGCCGCCTGCTCCGCCCCAGGCAGGTTGATGCTGAACGTCTTGTTCTCCAGTATGCCATCCTTGGTACGGCGGTCCTTGCCCATCACCACCGCCATCTTCGGCGGCTCGTCGTCGATCATGGTAGCCCAGGCGACCGTGCAGAAGTTGGCCTTGCCCTGTACCTTCGCCCCCACGACCACCACCGGCAATCCCATCATGGGCAGCGTCCTGCCCAGCGTCATCTTCGACATCTCCATCACCTGGACATTGTTTCAGAGGGATATCAAGGTGGCGCGGAATTTCTCGTTTCCGGCTCGGACTGCAAAACGCATATATACTTCCATGCTATGACATGACATAGCACGGTAACAGTGCTTAAGAACAAGGAGGAAAGGAAATGGCCGAAGCAAAGTCCGAAGACCTGCCGTTCACGGCAGATGCCTTGCACACCAACGCTCTGGCGGCGCCTGTTGACGCTGCCTTCAAAGAGGGCGAGGCGGGCTACTACGGCCTTTCCCAGGAGATCCAGAGGATAGGCAGGTCCTGCCTGACGCCCGGTGCAAGGGTGGTCGACCTGCGCTGCAACCTGCGGACCGTCATGCCTCTGATAGAGGAGAACGAAGACCTCTGCCGGTTCACGTTGCTCTCGCCGGACGAGGATAGCGGCTTCCGTTGCTTCGACAAGATGCGCACCAGGGTGCGCCTGGGATTCGTGGACGCCGCCCGCCTGGACCTGGGAGAGAACTTCCCTGAGATATCCGCCCGGATGGTCCTGGCCCTTGATGCGTTGGGCGATCTGCCGGAGAAGAGGCGCGTGGAGGTCGTGGAATCAATGCACCGCCGGCTGGAGAGGAACGGCGCCGGAGTGATCATGGAGAGCGTCGAGGCCGAGATCGCCCCGGGCCTGCGCCGCAAGAGGCGCCTGTGGTCGGCCGCGGAATGGGAATCCCTGTTCAGGCAGGCCGGTTTCCGCAGCGTGCAGAGGCTGTGGACCGATGGCGACCGGATGGCCTGGTCGGTCAAGAAATGAAAAAGTGAAGAGGGGGCGTGGGCCCCCTCAAAATAGTTTTTTCGCTCAGTCCTTCAGCAGGTCGTAGATTATTGCGGCCAACGCTGCTCCCACCATGGGGGCGGCGATGAATATCCAAAGCTGCTCGAGAGCCCATCCGCCCTGGAAGAGGGCCGGACCGATGGAACGGGCCGGGTTGACCGAGGTGTTGTCCACCGGTATGGATATCAGGTGGATCAGGGCCAGCACGATACCGATCGGGATGCCCGCGAAACCCGCGGCGGCCTTCTTGTCGGTGGTGAACAGGACGGTCAGCATCAGGAGAGCGGTGAGAACGACCTCGATGACCATGACCGCGCCGAGCTCATAGCCGCCGGGCGAGTGGTCCCCGTAGCCGTTGGAGCCGAAACCGCTGGCGACCGCGTCGAAACCGGGGGCGCCGCTGGCGACCACGAACAATATGCCGGCGGCCAGAATGGCACCTATGACCTGGGCCACCATGTAGAGCAGCGCTTCCTTTCCCTTGATCTTCTTGGCCATGAACATGCCCAAGGTGACCGCGGGGTTGATGTGGCACCCGGATATCGGCCCGATGGCGTAGGCCATGACCAGCAGCGTAAAGCCGAAGGCCAACGCGACACCCAAAGCCTCGACCCAAGCTCCGGCCAGCACGGCGGTGCCCACACCGCCGAACACCAGCACGAAGGTTCCGATGACCTCAGCAACAAGTTTCTTCATGACAGATTTGTCCATAATATGAACCTCGTCCGTTCAGGGATCTCCAAATTATATATTATTAATGCTTCAAAATTTATGATATGGAGGGGTTTGGCTGAATGGACCTGACATGAGGGTTATCCAATAGTGCACCCCGGACCTTCCCCCAAGCGGAACAGCGGCGAGCTTCGGGAGCCGGACTCGTTCAGGCGGTGCATGATATCCAGTATAAGGATGGAATGATCGGAGATGCCTGACTCGCGCTCCTGATGGGAATACTTGGCCCACAATGGATGCTGGATGTGCGGGGACGCTAATACGTGATCGGTCCTCATGCCTTTTCCGGACGAGGAATACCAGGAATACTCCCTGGCCAGCTGGTGGTACTCTCTCCATATGTCCCGCCAGCCCATGTTCAGAAGGGAGGACAGGTGTTCCGTGCCCAGGAACGGCGTTCCCTCGGAATCGCGACCCAGCCCAGTGCTCAGGTCACCCACTATGATGCGTCGGTCTCTGAGTTCAGTAGCTTCCCTGGCGTATTCAAGCAGGGCCCCCCAGAACTCCATCTTCCCGGTCAGGTCGGACGCCCCGGGGACGTGGACGGCCAATATCCTGAGGTCGGAGCCTTCCGGGGACACCTCCATCCAGCGATGGGGTGACGAGATCGTCGCTCCAGAAAGCTGGACCAGAGGACACTTGGACGCGACCAGTATGCCGTTGGTGCGCGGGGGAGGCTGGGAGTTGAGTATGTATGGATAGCCCAATGCCGCCAAGGACAGGGAGACCTCGATGATCCTCTCCGGCCGGAACTCCAACAATACCAGTACGTCAGGGTCGTGGCGGCGCACCGCCTCTATGATACCCGGCAGGCGTTCCTGGGCGCCTCCGTACTGCAGGTTCCACTCCATGACTCTCATCGGCCAGGCCAAATCGTCGCCTAGATTAGAATAACCTTGCTCTTTGGCCGATGGTTCGAACGAACGTTTGAAGTACCGGACTGGTCATCTAGTATTACTTTTACAATATCTTTTAATACTGAGTATTACTATTCTTACAATTAGTGTTACGGCTTCGGTCCGCCCCTTGCACTGCGAGCGTCATTCCAGCCATTTTCATCCTCCCGGGGACGCCGGATGGACCGAAGCCTTATCACAGAACTAGGAGCGAATCGATTAACTAGGTTCGTTGGAATTACCCAATCATGGTAAAGGGGCACACCGCGTCGAGCTTCCGTTTCCGCCTCAACAACGGCGTTGAGGTCCCGGCCCTGGGGCTGGGGACCTACAAGCTGCCGGGGGAGCAGGCCTACGCGCCCGTGCGAATGGCCCTTGACTGCGGCTACCGGCACATCGACACCGCCTCCTTCTACGAGAACGAGGAGGCGATCGGCCGCGCCGTGCGGGAGAGCGAGGTGCCGCGCGAAGAGGTCTTCATCACCAGCAAGGTGTGGAACACCGAACAGGGCTTCGAGGAGACCCTGGACGCCTTCGACAGCACCCTGCAGCGGCTTGGAACGGACTACCTGGACCTGTACCTCGTGCACTGGCCTGTAACCGATAAAAGATTGGACACCTACCGTGCCTTGGAGAGACTGTACAAGGACGGACGGGTGAGAGCGATAGGCGTCAGCAACTTCACCGTAAGACACCTGCAGGAACTGTACAGCGCCTGCCAGGTAATGCCTGCCGTGAACCAGGTGGAGATGAGCCCTTTCCTTTTCCAAAAAGATCTTCTTGAACATTGCCAGGTCCGCGATGTATTGGTCACTGCCTTTTCGCCATTGGGAAGAGGACAGACCCTCGGAGACCCGGTGCTTGCGGAAGTGGGCAAGAGGCACCGCAAGACGCCGGCGCAGGTGATCCTCCGTTGGTGCCTGCAGAAGGGCATGGCAGCCATACCCCGGTCCGCGGACATAGGCCACATCCGGCAGAACTCCCAGATATTCGGCTTCTCCCTGGACCAAGATGACATGGCCAGGCTGGACCTTTTGCATTCCGGGCTGCGCACTACCACTGACCCTGACACCTTCGATTGAAGCGGCAAAGCATTAAGTCATGGCGGGGTGGATGGAGGAGCGATGACCGAGCAGGTCCCCAAGATCGCCATCTACCTGGACTTTGAGAATTTGGCCATATCCGCCAAGGAAGTTTACCCCTCCACCCCCAGGCCGCTGAGGATCGACGACATCCTCGATTACGCCAAGGGTTACGGCGACGTTCTGATCAAGAAGGCCTTCGCCGACTGGAACAAACCGCCCTGCAACCAGTACGTGGAGGACCTTCGCCTCCGGGCGTTCGACCTGGTCTTCCTACCTCAGACCTCGTTGTCCGGAAAGAACGGAGCGGACCTGCGCATGACCATAGACGCCCTGGAGGACATGTATGACAAGTCGTTGCTGGACGTCTTCTTCCTAGGCACGGGGGACACCGACTTCATCCATCTCATCCGCAAGATAAAGGAGCGCGGCAAGGAGGTGGTGGTTCTGGGGTTCGAGCACTCCATCGGGCGAACGATACGCTACAACTGCGACAAGTTCGAGGACCTGGAGGACCTGCTAGGCAGGGTTACAGCCCCGGCCGCCAAGGAGAAGAAGGAAGAGGAAGAGCTGGAGGACGACCCGCGGGACCTGTTCCTGCGCTACATCAAGAACCGCTCCACCGACGAACCGGCCATCCTCTCCCAGATAAAGAACGACCTGATGCGCCTTGACCCGTCGTTCTCGGAGAAGAAGTACGGCTACAAGCACTTCAAGGACTTCCTCGACTCGTTCAAGGGAGACCTCTTCACCAGCATCAAGATGGATGACAAGGCCGGGCATCATCTGGTCTTCTTCAAGAGCTATTCGGAACTGACCTCGGACATCAACGAGGCGCAGGTGCGGGACTTCATAGAGAAGGACATGCGGTTCATCAAGGACCGCAATCTGCGAAAGGCCCTGTACAAGGAGATCGTCAACCTGTTCCATGCTGACGGGGAAACCACCATCAACCAGATGATCGACGACCTCTGGTCGCTTTTCGACAAGAAGGTGCCCAAGGCCACCTTGAAAAGGTTCCTGCGCACCATGGCCGAAGGCCGGATGTTCAAGTTCGCCAGCGTGAAGTACACCGGCAACATCTACACCATGCCGCAGGTGCTCAAGGCCGACCTGCCGTCCATGGAGAAGCTGGACGACACCTACGTGCAGAGGATAATCGACCTCACGCTGAAGAAGTACCCCGGGGTGCCGCAGGAGTCGGTCACCAAGATGATGGGGCTCAGTTAACGCACGATCCGGTATCTGTCCCGAGGCTTGGACCTGTAGCGCTCGATCGACCTACGGGCTTCCAGGTCGAGCTTCACCGATTCCATGTACCAGCCCTTGGAACCTTCGAACTTGTTTTCAAGACGTTCCACCACGCAACGGACAAGCTCGTCCTGGGTCATGTCCTCCTTATCCAGGCAATCCAGGATGGCCTGGCGGGTCAGATAGTACTTCTGGCGGTCGATGCTGCGCCCCTTCTTGCCCTGCGGGTGAAGAGTGAGAACCTTGTCCTCGGCCATGATCAGGTATCGCCGCGCGATGATTATCGTCGTTTGGAGAGGGCGGCCTGCATGCCCTCCCGGTCCAGGCGGAAGAAGGTCCAGTCCAGCTTCCTTCCGCCCAACTTCTCGTAGAAGCTCATGGCTCCCACGTTCCAGTTCAGGGCGCACCATTCCATACGCCCGCAACCCTTGTCGACAGCTTCCCGTACGCAGAACTTGAACAGCTCGCGCCCGACTCCGCTTTTGCGTACGCCCTCCTGAACATAGATGTCCTCCAGGAAAAGGGTGGGAGCCGCCAGGAACGTCGAGTAGGTGAAATAATAGGTGATGTAACCGACCGCCTTACCGGCCAGACGGCCGAGGAAGGCATGGAACAATGCCGGATCGGACGTGATGTGATGGCGCAGCCTGTCCCTCGCCTCAACGGTAGGCGGGTCCAGTTTCTCGAACACTGCCAGTTCGGTGATCAGTGCTATCAGCTCGTCAGCGTTCTCCGGCGTGACGCGGACGATATCCACCTCGCTTGCGGTCCCGGGCATATCGCCGGTAACGCCTTCTCCATATTTCTCACCTATCGATGAGGACCGTCCATCGTCACCGGGGCGTCCAATATCTTCTAGGAGAGCGACCTCTTCCAGGTGAACCAGCCGGAAGGCGCCCTGATCACGAACTTGGCGCCCTTCCCCGGTTCTCCCTCCTCGGATATGGCGAAGCCGGTGGTGGCTAGGATCTCCCTTGCTAGGTACAGCCCGAGACCGGTGTTGTCTCCGTAACCTTTGTCGAATATCTTTTCCTTCTTATCCGCCGGCACCCCGATGCCGTCGTCCTCCCAGATTATGGATAATCCGGTCTCGGTGTTCTCACCCCGGACGAACACCTTGGTGGCTCGCTCCCCGTGCCGCGCCGTGTTGTCGGCCAAAGTATGGAATACGTTCTCCAGCAGAGGATCGGCCAGCAGTCTTATTCCATTCACATTAGAATCCACGATGATACCGTCCAGGTCCACCTTTCCCAGGACCTTTTCCACGGTCGAATGGACATCCTGCCAGGCGGTGGTACCCATTCCCGGCGAGGGCTGCGCGTTGGCGAACTCCAGATGACCGTCGGCGCTACGGGCACGCTCCATCAGCTTTCCGACCAGGTGCTTCTGCCTGTCGTTCATCTCCGTCATTTCCAGAAGCTCCAGATAACCCCAGATTGCCGTCAGGTCGTTCCTCATGTCGTGCCTGAGTATCTGGTTGAGCGTGCTCATGCTTTGGTTGGCCCGCCGAAGGCCCTCCTCCAGCGCCTTTCGGTTGGAGATGTCGTGAAGCACGAGCACCACGCCGACCGGCTTTCCCTCCCGGAATATATCAGAGGTGGTGAGGACGAAATGCCTGGCGTCCCCATCGATGACCATGGCCGTCTCCCACTTGTTGGAGCCGGCGGGGACCTTCAGCCCGCGAGCCTTCATCCTTTCCCACACGTATTCCGAGTTCTGGTCCATGACCTTCCTGCCTGGCCCATTGGCGTGAACCACTTGCAGAGAGGAGTCCAGGATTATCACCGCGTCATCCATTCCCCCGATCGCTTCCCGGAAGCGGATTATCTCTAGGTTCCCGAAGTTCGAGCGCTTCTCGCCAACGAACACTATCAGGGCGGTAAGGCCGAAGCCGATGGACAGTATGTCAACCAGGGGATCGTCGCGGGAGCTGAGCACATAAAGGAGGCCAGTGATCAATATGGTCAGGGTGGCCAACATTAGGGTGCCTAGACCCGCGCGACGCTCCGGCGAGGTCTCGATGAGGGCCCTGGCCATCAGTATGTTCGTGACCAGGATGACCAGGAAGAAATAGGCGATCCAGATGGTGAAAAGCGGACCGTATTCGGCTTCGAACATGTAGAAACCGTGGCTCTGGACGATGATAACATCATTATAGAAAAGGTGGTGCCAGCCATTGGTCACGTTAAAAACCACAGCAAATATGGCCGGGGAGGCGAAGAGCAGGACGTTCCGCCTGGTGATATATCTTCCCAGCCCAATGTACTGCATGACGAGGGCGAGCAGAGAGATCAGGATCATCGACTCGAAAACGTACTCCAGGGCGACGATGGCCAGTGCCAGGTCCATATCGCCTATCATCTTCTCCACCAGGAGCACCAAAGAGTTCAGGGAAACGAATGCGAAGCATATGGCCATGGCCGTCCGGTGCTCGGTCTCCTTCCCGGTCAGGACCTTGTAGGCCACCCAGGCGGTGAACGCCGCCGCTAAGAGGTTGGGTACAATGACTACAGCCCCGTAATAGTCCATGGTCGACCTGACGGGGGCGAATATACCTAGAACCGATATAAGTGATATGGGCAACGATTATTAGAGGGGGCCCTCTGGTCGAACCGACTGAGCGCTCTACTGCTTCTTCTGGGCGTCCTTGGCCGACCCCTTCATGATCTGGTCCTCGAAGCGGACCACCGATCTGGATGTCGAGTAGGCCAGTGTCAGGAATATCATCGGGACCCCGGCCACCAGATACCAGATACGTACGCCAAAGGTGTCCGCCAGGGGTCCGGCCATTAAAAGCCCGGCCGGCATCATGGCCGTGGCTCCGGCGCTGATGAGGGCGAACACCCTCCCCTGCATGGCGAAAGGTACGGAAGCCTGCATCATGGCCATCATCGAGCCGTTCAGCAAGGATATGCTGAGGCCGATCGCCGCCGAGAGCCCGAAGGCCAGAAGCAGAAGATCGGCCGGGACGATGCCCAGGGCGGCGACGGCCAGGCTTAATACCATCGTGGAGACCAGCATGGTGACCATCTTGCGCTTGCCTCCTCCCCACACCCCCAGAAGCACCCCTCCGATCAGCATCCCGATGCCGGCCAGCGCATCCATGGCCGCGTACTCCCCCGCTCCCCCCTGGAAGTGGTCGATCACCAGCAGTGGAAGCAGCGAGAAGGCCGGGCTCAGCAGGAGGTTGGCGATCATGAACAGGACGATTATGGAAAGCGCGCCGCGCCAGCTCTTCAGGAAGGCCAGCCCTTCCTTCATCTCGTTCATCAGGGACGGTTTCCTCTCACCGTCCCTCTCCGGTTCGGGCACTGGGATGAATAACAAGGGAACGATGGCGATGACGGCGGTCATCAGATCGACGGACAGCACCGCCCACATCGGGAACAGGGCGATCATCACCGCCCCGGCCGGGGCGGCTATCACGCTCGACAGCCCGAACATGGCCTGGTTCAACCCGCCGATCCGCCCCAGGTGCCGCTCGGGGACCATCAGGGACGTGGCGGCCTGCATGGCCGGCCAGTGGAACCCGGAGACGGTGGCCCGGCCGAACATGATCAGCAGCACCATCCAAACTTCGGCGCTTCCTGCCAAAAAGGCCAGCATGAGCAGCAGGGCCATGAGGGAGATCACGGAATCGGCCGCGATCATAGTGCGCCGGCGGTTCCAGCGGTCCACATAGGCTCCGGCCCAGGGGGCTATCAGTATCTGAGGGAGCACACCCATGAGCGTTCCCAGGGCCAGCACGGTAGCCGAGCCGGTCTCCACCGTCAGCCACCAGACCAGGGCGAACTGCACCAGGGCGCTTCCGACCAGAGAGAAGGACTGGCCTCCCCATATGGTAAAGAAGTTCCTCTTCCAAGAGGTCATCTCGCCGCTCGTCAGCATCATGCACCTGTTATCAGTGGACACCGACCATCAATCGCGTGGACAGAAGTGGCCGGCCCCTCCGCTCCCCACCGGAGGCTAGAATCCCCTTCATGGAATATAATGATTGATCGGCCCATTGTTGCCGCCGCTGCGGAACGACCCTTCGCGCCCTCGGTCTCATTTCATTTATTTACATTGTAAGTCAATCGTCTGGATGGTTATGACCTTGCGCCTTCTGTGCTGGAACGTGAACGGGATCAGGGCGGCCTACAGGAAGGGGCTGGACGGACTGCTGCGGCAGGACGGGGCGGACGTCATATGCCTTCAGGAGACCAAGGCCACCCCGGACCAGCTGCCCGACGGACTGCGGAACGTGCCCGGCTACCATTCCTATTTCGTCTCGCCCGAAGAGAGGAAGGGATACAGCGGGGTGTGCATCTATTCCAAGACCGAACCGAAGAAGGTGATGCCTGGCTTCGGCCAGAGGCGCTTCGATTCCGAAGGCCGCACCCTGGTCGCCCATTACGACGATTTCGTTCTATTCAACATCTACTTCCCGAACGGAAAGGCCTCCCCGGAACGGCTGCAGTACAAGATGGAGTTCTACCATGAGTTCCTGGAGGTGGCCGAACGGACCGTGGAAGGCGGCAAGCACGTGATCGTGTGCGGGGACGTGAACACCGCGCACCAGGAGATCGATCTGGCCCGTCCGAAGGAGAACGGGAAGATCTCCGGGTTCCTGCCCCAGGAGCGTAAATGGATCGACGATCTGGTTGCCGCCGGCTTCGTGGACACCTTCCGAATGTTCGATCCGAGCCCGGAAAAGTACACCTGGTGGGACATGAAGACCAAGGCCCGGGAGCGGAACGTGGGATGGCGCATTGACTACTTCTTCGTGGATGAGGGGTTGAGGTCAAAGTGCCGCAACGCCTTCATCATGCCCGAGGTGCAGGGATCGGACCATTGCCCCATCGGCCTGGAGCTCGAGATATGAGCGCCGAGGTCCGCCGGATGCGCCCGGAGGATCACGCCGATGTGGCCGACATCTGGGTGAGGTCCGGGCTCCCTTATCAACCCCGGGGGAGGGACACCGAGGAGCGCATCCTGGAGCAGATGGAAAGAGATTCGTCGATCTTCCTGGTGGCCGAGGACCACGGAAAGGTGGTCGGGGCGGTGCTGGTCACGCACGACCTGCGCAAGGGATGGCTGAACCGTCTGGCCGTTCCACCAGAGGAGCAGGGAAAAGGGATCGCCAGAATGCTGGTGCGCCGGGCGGAGGAGGAGCTTTCCGCTGTTGGAGTTAACATATTCGCCGTTCAGGTCCAGCAGCACAACCATAGGTCACGGAAGCTCTTCGCTGACCTTGGGTATCAAGAGCACGACGATATCGTCTACTGTTCCAAGAGGTCCGGACCTGATGAATGAGCGGTGGCATTGACAATATTATATCCTGGCGAAACACATTCCAGGGCAGAAGGGACAAAATGAGCGTTGTTCTGGCTACCGACGGCAGGGCGCACACCTCCAAAGCGGTCGAATATGCTTTGGAGTACGCGCGACTGCACCGTGAAGCGCTGTACGTCGTTTTTGTGATAGGTCCGAGGCACGAGGAGAACCGGGAGGGCACCGTGGGGGACGCCAAGAAGCACCTCGAGGAGATCAAGGTGAGGGCGGCCCAGCAGGGAGTGGAGACCACCACCCTGCTGGAGACCGGCGCTCCCGCCGAGTCCGCCATCGCCGTGGCCGAGAGGGTCAGCGCCTCGGCGATAATCGTAGGAACCTCCGGAAAGACAGTTCTGGACAGGGTGCTCATAGGCAGCGTCTCGGAGCACGTGGTGCGCAACTCGCCCTGCACTGTGATCGTTGTCAAGTGAGCTAGAGACGGCCGAGCGCCTCCAGAAGCGCCAGCAGGACCGTGCGCGGATGCGGCGGGCAGCCGGGGATGTATATGTCCACCGGCAAGGCTTCGGCCACCCCGTTCCCTGCGGCGTACGTTCCGCCGAAAGGGCCTCCGGATATGGCGCAGGTACCCATGGCCGCCACCAGGCGCGGTTCCGGCATGGCGTTGTAGGTCTTCATGAGCGCCGGGAGCATGTTGCGGGTCACCGGGCCGGTGACCAGGAGCATGTCCGCGTGCCTGGGCGAGGCCACTATCTTGATGCCGAAGCGCTCCAGGTCGTACATCGGATTGGAAAGGGAGTTCACCTCCACCTCGCAGCCGTTGCAGGAACCGGCGTCCACCTCGCGTATGGCCAGGGACCTTCCGAGAACCTTGCGCACCTCGTCGCGCAGTTTAAGCCTCAGCTCGGGCAGCGGGACGTTGCGGCGGAGGACCAGTGATGAACGGTCAGATACCGCCGGCACCTCGACCGAGAACGCCAAAGCGTCCCTCGGGCAGGCCGGGAGGCAATCGCCGCAGAACAGGCACTTTCCGGCGTCCACGCTCCAATCCCCTTCGATGGATATGGCTGACGTCGGGCACGCTGGAACGCATTCCCCGCACAGATCGCAGCGGGAGTCGGCCATGGGGGCCAGGGCGCGGCCTTGCTGCTGAAACAATTGCAGCGGCTCGGTGACCACTTTTTTGTCTCGGACCCTCCTCTCGATTATTTCTAGCATGGTAACCCCCTAAAGATCGTTTCCCGCGTACGATAGGTTGTAGCTCTTGTTGATTAGCGGGAAATCAGGTACGATGTTGCCCAGCACCGCTCTCTCCATGGTCGGCCAGTTGCAGAACGACGGATCGCGCACCTTGTACCTTATTATCTTCCCATCTTTGAAGTGAACGCAATGCACCAGCTCTCCGCGGGGCGCCTCCACCAGACCTAGGCCGAAGCCCTCCGGCGCCGGCACCTCGGAGCGAAGCTCCCCGGCATGCAGGTGGTCCAGGCACTGCTTGACCATGCTGATCGATTCACGCACCTCTTCGACCTTCACATTGAGCCTGGCGAGAACGTCGCCCTCCCGGCGCACCGGCACCAGGAACCCCAGCCGCTCGTAGGCGCCGTACGGGAAGTCCCTGCGGGTATCGCGGTCCCACCCCGATGCGCGGGCCACCGGGCCGGTCGCCCGCAGGTCCTTGGCCATCGGCAGTGATAGCGCGCCGGTCGTCTCCGCCCGGTCCAGGAAGGACGGGGATCCGTTGATGGAATCCACCAGGGGCTCGAATGCCAGGCCGAGTTCGACCATCGCGCCTTCCAGCAGGTCCTTCCGTTCCTCGTCCAGGTCCCGGGCCGCCCCGCCTATGGCGACGGAACCCCAGAGCAACCGGTGGCCAGTGAGCTTGGCGTTCAATCGGAGCATGCGCTCCCTGAGCACGGAGGCCTCCGCGGCCGGCACGGCGAAGGCCACGTCGGTGGCCATTCCGCCTATGTCACCTAGGTGGTTGTAGATGCGTTCCATCTCTGCGAATATGCAGCGTAGCAACTGCGCCCTTTCCGGGACGGGATTGGACATCTCCACCGCCTGGCAGAAGGCCAGGGCGTGCGCCACTCCATTGTCTCCGGAGATCCTCTCCACCAGACGCAGCGCGCGGTTCAACGCGCAGCCTTCCAGAGATCTCTCGACGCCCCGGTGCACGTACCCCAGCCTGACCTCCAGGTTCAATATCGGCTCGCCGGCCGTGGAGAACCGGAAATGCCCCGGTTCGATGACACCGGCATGCACCGGTCCTACCGGGATCTCCAGTACGCCGTCCCCCTCCACCTTGCGGAAGTGATGCGCCTCGCCGGTAAAAGGCACCTTGGTCGTTTTGTCGAACGCGGACGAAAGAGGATGGACGTGCCGCGGCCATTCGTGCAGATGCAGCGGACGGGGATCGGGATGGTCCAAGGGTGTGATGCCGCTCATCTCCATCATCTCCCTCTCGTACCAGTTGGCGGCCGGGACCTCCGCGGTCAGGGAAGGATAGCCCTCCCCTTCCAGCTCGCTCTCCAGGACCACGATGCCGTGGCGGGGGACCAGCACCAACGCCATCACCTTGTTCTCGTTAGGAACGTAGTAAAGGTTGGAAAGCTCGCCCTCCTCCTTGCGCACCAGGTGGGAGACCAGCGGACGCAGCATGTCGTCCGGGACGGAGAGGTGCAAACGTCCGTTCTTCTCCTCGTACCCGAACGGAGGGAAGGGCAGTGAATCCAGAAGCTCCACGTTGTAATACCTCACGCGCTCACCCCGAACAGCTTGACGACCGCGCCCATGGCATCCGAAACGACCTCCGGAAGGAACAGCCCCAGGACCAGTATGGCCGATGCCAGGACGATCATCGGCAGCAAGCGCAGTTTTCCTATCTCCCCGTCAGGCAGTCCTTCCTGCGGTTTCCCGGAGACCATGCCGAAGATGCGGTAGGTCATCCCGGCGAAGATCACGACGATCAGGGCGATGAAGATGCCGGCCACCAGGTACTCGCCCTGGGCCAAGGCCCCGGAGATTATGAACAGCTCGCCGATGAATATGGCGAAGGGCGGAGACCCGGCTATGGCCGCTCCCCCCAGCACCAGCAGGGCGGCGGTGGATGGCATGGTCTTCCCCAGCCCTTTGATGTCCTTCATCTCCCTGGTGCGGTACTTCTGGATAACGTTTCCCGCGCCGAAGAACATCAGCGTCTTGGTGAGAGAGTGCGCCAGCACGTGGAACACCGCCCCGAACACGGCTAGCGGACCACCGAGACCGAAGCCCAGCGCGATTATGCCCATGTGCTCCACGCTGGAGAAGGCCAGGAAGCGCTTGAGGTCCCTCGATGTGAGAATGAAGGCCGTGGCGATGGCCAGCGAGAACAGGCCGAAGAACATCAGCAGCGAGGAGGAGAAACCGGGCACCGCCTCGCTGGCCAATATGTGCACCCTGAGCACGCCGTACATGGCGCAGTTCAGCAGGACGGCGGAGAGCAGGGCGCTGATGGGAGTGGGCGCCTGGCTGTGGGCGTCCGGGAGCCAGGTGTGCATCGGAGCAAGACCGGCCTTGGTCCCCAGACCGACCAGGATGAAGATGAAAGAGACCTTGAGCAACGCGGGGTCCAGCTGCCCGGCGACCGAGCGCAGCACGGACCAGTCCAGGGTATCGGCGTTCTCTCCCAGGGCATCCACCGACGAGGCGTATAGGAGGATGATCCCTAGAAGCGCCAGGGTTATTCCCACGGAGCAGATGATCAGGTACTTCCAGGATGCCTCCATGGCCTCGCTCTTCTTGTAGAAGCCGACCAGGAACGCCGAGACCAGGGTGGTGCCTTCCACGGCGATCCACATGAGGCCCAGGGAGTCCACCACGACCACCATCAGCATGCTGAAGGCGAACAGGTGCAGCAGCACGTGGTAGTAGCGCAGGTCCCTGAGGTTGGCCTCCCCTTCCTTGCGGTCGTGCTTCAAGTACTCCACCGAGTACAGGCTGACCAGGGCGGTTATGACCACTATCACGGTCATGAAGAGGCCGGAAAGCGGGTCCAGGTACCACAGCCCGGTATCGACCGGCCCTTCGAAGAAGGCCTGGTAGCAGTAGGGGATCGCCACCAGGGCGGCGACCAGGGAGCCGACCACGCTGAACACGTAGATGGCCTTCTCAGTTCGTGATACGCCGCACAGCAAGGCGGTCACCAGTGGGACCAACAGCAGGAGCTCGACCATGTTAACCCCTCAGCCTCCTCAGGAAGGTGGTGTCCAGCGTCTCGAAGGTCTGGTTGATGCGGTAGGCGAATATGCCCATGATCAGCACGGCCATGAACACGTCGAAGAATATGCCTATCTCCACGATGAGCGGCATGCCATAGGTCGTGGAGATAATGCCCAGGAACAGCCCGTTCTCCATCATCAGCAGCCCCACCATCTGGGTCATGGCCTTGCGGCGGCTGATCATCATGAACATGCCGATGAACACCACGGCCAGGGATATGGCCAGGCAGTTTCGGGTGACCGCCTCCGCCGAGGATATCAGCGGCTCGGTGACGTAATAGGCCACGATGACCAGACCGCCGGAGATGAGCAGGGAGGCGGGTATGCCTACCAGCGGCTCTATCTCCCGACGCACCTTGAGGCGATCGATCGAGTACATCAGGAAGCGCGGGATTATGATGCCTTTGACGACCAAGGTCAGCACGGCCACGATGTAGATGTGCTCGGAGCCGGTGTAATGTGCCAGCACAGCCGAGATGGCCGCCAGCATGATGGACTGGAAGGCGAAGGAGCGGACCAGCTGTCCCATGCGGGTGCTGGCCATGACCAGCAGCGACACCAGCAATATGGCCGCGGCCAGGAAGTTGATGGTGTCAATGCTCAGCAGGTCGGCCATCAAAGCACCTCACAGAATGTAATAGGACATCACCGCCAGCAGGGACAACGTGAACGATATGGTCAGAAGATTGGGCAGACGGAACAGGCGCATCTTGGCCATGACCGACTCCACCAATGCTACGCTTACGGACAGCGCCAGCAACTTCAGGGCAATGGACCCGACGCCGACCGCCAGTTCCCCCGCTCCCGTGCCCAGGGCGATGCCCCAGGGGAAGAAGACGTTGCTCAGGATGACCATGAACATGGTCAATCGAACGTAGGAGGCCATCTCCATCATGGCCAGCTCACGACCCGAGTACTCGAGCAGCATGCCCTCGTGGACCATGGTCAGCTCCAGGTGGGTGGCCGGATTATCGAACGGCACCCGGGAGTTCTCGGCCATCAGGGAGATGAATATGGCGGCCGAGGCCAGGAACAGGGTGGGCGAAAGACCGTTCAGCCCGAGGCCGGCGAAGTGATCAGATATCGCCGACAGATCGGTGGTGCCCGATATGGCGGCGACCGAGAATATGGACAGGAGCAGCGTAGGCTCCACTATCGCCGATATCATCATCTCTCGGCTGCTGCCCATACCACCGAAGGAGCTTCCCCCCTCGAGACCGCCGAGCACCATCATGAAACGGAAGAGGCCTAGGACGTAGATCACCGCCACCATGTCTCCCACCCCGCCGGAGGGGCCGGTGGTGAACACCGGCACCATCACGGCCAGGCAGACCATGGCCCCCAGGCAAACGTAGGGAATGACCAGGAACAACCAGGAGGCCTCCTTGGAGGCCACGGTGGATTTACGCAACAGTTTCCACAAGTCACGGTAAGGCTGCAGGACGCTCGGTCCCTGGCGACACTGCATCCAGGACTTGACCTTTCTGATGACGCCGGTGAGCAGAGGCGAGAGCAGGAGGATGAACAGCACCTCCACCAGGGTCAGCAGGAGATCGGTCAGTTGCATGGCGTCACCTCAGCACCACCAGGAGGATTATCAGGGTGATCATCAGGTAGGCCAGGTAGGCCTGTATGCTTCCGCTCTGCATCCGCTTGACGCGCATGGCCACGGCGAGCGTGGCATTGACCAGGGGTTGGTAGACGTAAATTGTGAAGATCTCGGGAAGTACCAGCTCGAAGCGCACCGCCCGGATGTAGAGGGAAGGACGCGGCTCCTCCTTGACCTCGGTGCGCGGGCGGTACACCTGCTCGAACACCCTCAGCAACGGCTGGGAGAAACCGGTCGGGGTGTACTGGGTCCGGCGGTCCAGAGGCGTTCCGCAATCCCAGGTGTCGCTTCGGACCACCCGTCTTTTTCCGGTCGCCCGCAGGACCAGGAACACGATCAATATGGCGGACGCCAGGAGGGCGCTCAGACCCAGGGGGTTCAACCCGCCCTGGTGCAGGAAGTTAATGCTGAACCCTTCGATCACCTGGACACCAACGGCTCCGACCAGCGGGGACACCGCGGACGTGAGTTCTTCGAGCAGCGGGAACGATGCCACGCCCAGCAGGAGGCACAGCGCGGCCAGCGGGACCAGTGGGAACAGCTCCACCCGCTCCAGCGGCCGCGGCTGGCAAGCCCCTTTGGACCGTGGACGGCCCAGGAAGGTGAACCCGAAAAGGCGCAGGTAGGCCGCGGCGGCTATCGCTGTGCAAAGGGCCATGACCGCTATGGCCAGCGGCAAGGCGATCCTCATCAACGGATCGGTTATCGGCTCGGCGTGCATCAGGGACTTGAACATCGCCCATTCCGAGACGAAGCCGGAGA
>DAML01000036.1:76332-80071 GCA_002497075.1 Methanomassiliicoccaceae archaeon UBA472 | reverse complement strand
AGGTCAAGAAGCACTTCACCAAGGAAGAGCTGTCCAAGGTCATGGACCCGGCGAACTATCTCGGTTTCGCCCCGCAGATGACCGACGACGTGGTGGCCAAGGCCAGGAAGTTGCTGGGCTAGTTACGGAGCGATCCTCCATCATGAGGCGTTCCATTAACTAAAAACCCATGAAAAAGACCAGCCTGACCACGTAAAGCCATATTGAGAACTGAACCACGGTGAACGCCCCTAAGAAAAGCAATTTAGGCCACGAGGGCGCATCGTACTTACCTTTGAGGATCTCTTCGACACCAGCGGCACAAGTAAGGGCGGTCAGATAGCCGACGGGGGCCGAGACGAATATCCAGGCGATCAAGAACGGTGGACCATAGTAGCTATCTATGCCTTCAAAGCAGACCAGCGAGAACAGGACTATGTCCACCAGAAGGACCGGGAGGAGCATCCGTTTCAAGGAGGAGTATGTTATATCGCTGAATGAGAACTGCGACGCTGAATCCTTCGCTAAAAGGAATGCCTCGTCATCCTTCCCCATGATAAGATTGAACTTTTTCGGGCCCTATAAAGTCATTGCCTTGAGAGAGATTCGCGGAATGGTCAGGACAGGGCAGTCACAAAACATTATAAACCTGGGTTGGATTCCTGACTCCCACGGGCACTTAGATCAGCGGATGCNNCGGAGGCCGGGGGTTCAAATCCCCCAGTGTCCACCATTTACTAATCAATTCCTGAGTTCTAGTGGCTGTATGGATCAGGTGTTCTGGTGCGTGCAGGGCTCTCAGATGTCCTTGCCTTCGTGTTTTGAACCGTAAAGGTAACGGTAGGACCGCAAGCCCCTTCCGCAGGTCGGGCATTCCAGGAGCCTGCGTGTAACCCCCATTAAATAAGTGAGCCGATAAAAATCATCACTTGGCTCAAGGTCGATCTCCTTTTCTACCATCTCCCTCTCCTCGCCCATCCAACCACAGTTAGGACACTTCACTCCACCACCGTTTGTTAACCCGAATATGTTATGATAAGCGTTTTCTTGGCATTATCTTAATTTGAAGGTCTTTTGACACTGACATGGGGCGGTATCACTTCACCCGTACAGCATGGATGTTACCTTCTAGGAACGACCAGATCAACAAGAGGCCAACGATGCCGCAGATCACGAGCCCCAGCTGCTCGATCAACTGCCCGAAGAAGGACAGGTGGTTCACGAGATCGATGTTGTCTATCCACCTATCAGACCTGAAGTAAACGTTCACTAGGAATATGTATATCGAACTGCCGGCCACCATCAATATTGTGCCGGCAAGGAAGGCCAGCTTCAGCCTGTTCGCAACAACGCCCTGGGCGCGGGTCCTCAGAAAAAGGAACAGCGAGACGCTCAGCATGAACATCGGTATGGTCGCCAGAGAGGTCGATTCCAAGAAATAATGAAAATCTCCCGACGGGTCCGGCACATCAACGATGAACTGGTCCACATATGCATAAATGACATATGCTGCGAATATGCTAGCGAAAACCAGACCTATCACCATGAAGAGCAAAGGCGCCCACAGGTCCCTAGGCCACTTCGAATTGACCATTTCCTTCTCCTCGTTCAACTAACTCCCCCCAGAATCAACTCTCTTCGCACCTATTTATCGCTATGTATGAATTTTTACAAACAGAAAATATTCGAGGTAAAATTCTAACTGTCCTAAAAAGCATCCTTTCTATCACTTGCATGTCCGTTTTCACAGGACAACATGTTGCCTGGAACAACAGAGACAAGCATGCATTTTAAAAAATGACGGTTTCCGGAATTATCGGTCACTTAGTTATATGAGTTCTATAATTGCATTAGTTGGTTGAATGAACGACAGAAGTAAGAAACAACGAGACGATCAAAGAACTAAGAAGGCTGCTAAAGAGCATCAGCGCGAACTAGCAAAATTGGCCAAGGAGAACGCGGAGATCGAGGAGGCGGCGAGGAACGCCATCTGTTCCGATTGCCACACCAAATGCATCCTCAAGGAAGATCCGCTGAAGCCATTTTGCCCGAAGTGCGACAGGTTCGTCACTTTGTTCTACACAAAGTGATAGCACCCGGGCTCACTTGGTGAGCCGGTTCCGCCTTTTTCCACGATCCGCATCCTCAACTGATGGGTCTAATGATGCGTGTTCAAGATCAACATCAAATCTTGGTAGGACGCCCTGGATATCAGATCCTATCGCTACGGTTTAAAAGAACTTTGAGCTTCGCTTCCAGTTGATCAGGTCAAGGAAAGTGTTCCTGGCACTTTGCAGGGGTCTTACCGACAGCGGTGCGGTTCGAGGATTTCAATGACATTGAACAACTTCTCACCGAGCAGCTTAGGGCTCTAGCGTAGACAATCTAGATCCATACCACGGGTTATTAGCACCTGGTATGAATGATGGCCACGAAGTTGGTGGGCTTCTGATCGTTGATCATATTGATGATGTCCCCGGTTCCCTTTTCTACGTAAGTATAAGACTTCAGCAACTCCTGGGCACCCGGGGTCAGGTTCATCATCGTCTTGAAACCACATCCTATGAAGATTTTATCTGGTTTCTCATCGGCCAGGAATCCCAGCTCAGCTTCGGACAGAGGGATATGGAATCCGAACTTGTAGGGGACGGATAGGAACTCGAACCTCTCGGTGACGCTACCGTCGGCATGAATGATGACGTCCGTTTCGTACTTCTCCTCGTTAACCTTGACCCAATGGTAATAACCATCTAGCTTAAGCGGGAACCTGCCGTCTTCCATGTGAATTCCTTTCTCCGGACAGCAATTAAGGAGCACTGCGAATTAATAGATTTTCCTGATCTGTTACCCTTTCAACAAAAACCATCCAAGCCGTTGCGATGCTTCAAAACCCCGAATGGCGATGCAAGAATAAATGAATAAAATAAAAAATAAAATTGGTTTCGAACGATGAGGCCGGCATTTCACAAGGTGGCCTTCGCCCTTTCCTCCTGGGACATGGAAGCCAGCTCCTTGACCTTCTTCAGGTCCAGCTTCAAGGCCTTGGCCACCTGCTTGCCATAGTCGGCGTTCGCCAGATAGAAGATGGCGGTCTGCCTATACTGGATGCGCTTCTCCGCTTCTCCGAGATGGCCAGCGATGTTGTTGACCAGGTGCTTGCGGTCCTCGTCGCTCATGACCTTGGAGTACAGCGATCCGGCCTGCACGAAATCGGAGTTGGGATGATCGTGGCGCTGCTTGGCCGCTTTTCCTTTCAGGTCGAAGGCCGGCTCTCCCGCCTTCATGTCCGGCTCGGGGCCGTTGAAGGAGTTCGGGTAATAGTTCGGTCCCATGCCGCCGTTCTCCCCGGTCATCATCGGGCCATCTCTCAGGTAATTATTGGCGACAGTGCCCTTTGGCTGGTTCACCGGGATCAGGTGGTAGTTCGCACCCAGCCGGTGACGGTGGGTGTCGTGATACGAGAACAGGCGTCCCTGCAGAAGCTTGTCCGGTGATGCAGCTATCCCAGGCACGAAGTTGCCCGGAGAGAACGCCGACTGCTCCACCTCCGCGAAATAGTTGTCTGGATTCCGATCTAGGACCATGCGCCCGATGGTGATCGGCGGTACATCGCCGTGCGGCCAGACCTTCGTGATGTCGAACGGGTCGAAGCGGTATTTCTCCGCCTGCTCGGGGGTCATTATCTGCACCTCGACCTTCCAGGAAGGGAACTCACCTTTCTCTATTGATTTGTGAAGATCGCGGGTGGCGTGGTCCGGGT
>DAML01000036.1:0-76301 GCA_002497075.1 Methanomassiliicoccaceae archaeon UBA472 | reverse complement strand
TTGTACCATTTGTAGGTGTGGCTGGTGTAGCCGTTCATGTTGCGATACGTCGCCGGCGTTCCGCGGTCCGAGAACAGTATGGTGACCTGGTGGATCGATTCCGGTGTCAACGACAGGAAGTCCCAGAACATGTTAGGGTCCTTGAGGTTGGTGTTCGGGTTCCTCTTCTGGGTGTGTATGAAGTCCGGGAACTTTANNCCTCGGTGTAGAACTTCACGGCGAAACCTCTCGGATCGCGCTCCGCGTCCGCCGATCCCTTCTCCCCGCCCACAGTGGAGAACCTCACGAAAACGTCGGTCTTCTTTCCTACTTTATTCAGGAACTTGGCCTTGGTGTACTTGGTGACGTCCGCGGTGACCTCGAAGTAACCGTGGGCGCCGGCGCCCTTGGCATGGACGACCCTTTCCGGGATCCTCTCCCGGTCGAAATGGGCCAGCTTCTCGATGAGATGTACGTCTTGAACGAGCGTAGGACCGTTCCTTCCGGCGGTCATGCTGTTCTGGTCGTCCTCCACGGGCTTGCCGAAGTTGTCGGTCACGGTCCGCTTCTTGGGGGATGTTTTCTTCATGGTGTTAAATCAGGCAGCCCGTGGTAGATATATCCACCTTCATTTTTTATCTACTAAAACAGGGACTGTGGCCCCAAGGTATGTTAGCACGCTTTTAATCTGCTCACTTACGCTATCCTTTGGTATTTATTATAAATAGTAGTAACTGCTTCGCTTTAATCGTTACAAGGGTCAGCTGATCTTTGCTAACAACAATAGGTAGATTAGTAATGTACGGACGACAGAGGTCGGGCGGATACAACCGCCCTAGAAACGACGGGCCCCGCGAGATGCACGATGTCACTTGCTCCGACTGTGGAGCAAAGACCCAGGTTCCTTTCAAACCGACTGAGGGCAGGCCTGTTTACTGCAGGGACTGCTTCCAGAAGCACAAGCCGAAGGACAGGTTCTAAACTCGTAAAGAAATTTACAAACCACTTCCCTTTTACTTCTTATTGTTTTTCAGCGACCATCATTAGTTTAATGCCAATAAATGACCTTCCACAGATATCCCGATTGCTCGGCAATTTCTGGGATTGTTCTCTGGAAGTACCATTAGGTGCTAATAATTCCCGTTTCGAATCGATAGCAAATTATTTTATAATTCACTAAAAAATAATTTTCTCAACGGGTCGGGGTAGGGTCCGGCCCCGGGAGGAGAAAAGATGATTTTATTGAAAAGATCAGCTTGCTTATTGCTCGTCATCATGTTCCTTTTATCGGCCTGCGTTGTCTCTGTGGACAACATCTCCGCCGAGGTGCCCGAGCCGGAATGGGAGGCGGCAATCCCGTTGCCATATCCTATTTATCTCGCTGCCTCGGCCCAAGATGATGATTACAACCTGTACATAATGGGAGGTCGTGCCACGATCGACGGCACTCTGCCAACCCACAATGCCACCCGATATGATCTGGAAACGGGGCAGATCGCGATATTGGCCAGCATGCCCATCGCGGTATCTGGCGGGGCCGCGGCCATCGGCCTTGATGGAAGGGTGTATGTGTTCGGGGGATTGACCAACGTACCGCTGACCTATAATCCTTACATACAGATCTATGAACCATCCAACGACACGTGGTCACTAGGGGCGCCCATGCCGGAACCGGTCACCATCGCTAAGGCGGTGGCCATGCCTGATGGATTGATCTATGTCATGGGAGGGAACAACCAATCTGAGATCTACGGCGACCGCATAAAGAACCTGCTGCAGATCTACGACCCGGTCGCCAACTCATGGGACATGGGACCCAACATGCCTATGGATGTGTATTCGGGGGCTGCATTAGCGGTCAACGATCGAACCATACTTTACTTCGGAGGCGGTAATCCCGATCTAGGGCAATGCTACGAAACCATAATTGGATACAACACCGTGGATGAATACTGGTGGACATCATCATGGACCCTACCGGTCATCATGGCAGGTTTGGACGCGGTCCCCGGCCCCGATGGACAGATATATCTAATTGGAGGCGGGCGTGGATCCAGTGCATATGCGACCGACAGCTATACAAGTCATGATGGATACTGTTTCAACCCTTTCACCGGCGAATCCGTAAAGGTCCCTAACATGATCCAGGACCGGAAGTACCATGCGGTCGGGTTCGATGAAGAAGGAAATTTGATGGTCATCGGTGGATTATCCATCGATGAGCCGGTCGGATACTCCACGGCCAATTCTGAAAAGATAATGGTCATGGACCTGCAGGTCCAATGGTTCCCGCAGGAGCGTGGCATCATGACCGGGGAACAGATGATGGTCCTCGCGGATTTCAATTTCGCCTTTGCACCCTATGAGGGGCTCGCTTCCGAGGTGATCATCTTGAACTCCGACGGGCACGTCGTGACCTCGCAGACGGCAACCGCTTACATTCAAGACGGCAATCCCGCCTACTTCTACGTGGACGTGCCGCAGGGGCTTCCTTCCGGAGAATATGAGGTGCGGTTCATTAACATGCACCCCTCGGACTATACCTGGAACGATCTGAGCTTCGATGGGTTCGAAGGTTCTCTGACCTTCGTCCATTCCTCCTCGGTTCAGGAGCAGTTGTCCGTTCAGAACCGGACGATCGGTGACCTGCAGGACGCCAACGACGCCTTATCGAACGACCTGGCCGATGCCAATGAAAAGCTCGACGCGATGGCCACAAATCTGCTGTTCGTCATGGTACTGGCCATAGTGGCCATTGTTGTCGCAGCGGCCGCCGTGGTCCTGTTGCTCAGAAAGAAGGCTTAGAACGGAACGCCATCAATAGCGGCCAGGGCTGGCCGCTCCCTTTTTTTCCCGTTTTTTAATAACGAAGAGGGCACGGGCACGGTTTGCGAACCTCTTTGAAATGGTAATTGCCGTTCTCTGATGATCGGGAAAGAACAGAGCATGCATACCTATAATAAGGGAAGTAGTGAATCGATTTCCATCTAATCGTTGTTAAATTCTTTTCAGTTTTTTTCTGCGTTGGTTCGTCACAATCCAGGGGAGAGTGGTACGTCGATGACCACAAATTTGAGTAAAGAGTATCTTGCGCAGCCTCGGTACAGGGCGACCTGCGCCCTTATCTTGGCGTTATTGATGATATCTGGTCTGTTCATCTGCCTATGTTGCATGATGGGCTCAGAGCCCGGTGCAGGTGCTGAAGATCGAACGTCCCCTCCTTCCTTCGATGGGACGGATGGGCTGGGGACCTCTGGGCCCTGCGCGCCCTTGTTCGAGATAAGCGCGCTCCCTTCGGAGGTCAGGCCTGCCTCCCTGACGCCATTCATGCACGTCATGGTTGAATCGGAGGTCTATCCCTCCATATCGGACGAGCTGGCCATTTACGCCGCGGATGTGGAAAGGACCGGTCTCGGCTGCGCCATATGGACGGTCGAGGAGACCACAGACCCTACCGTCATCAGGTCCCAATTACAGGGCGCATTCCCGGAAGGGCTTGATGGCTGCCTACTGGTCGGCAACATCAGTGCGGCCTGGTATCATATACACGCCTTGTGGTCGGACCTCACCTGGGACATCGAGGACTTCCCATGCGACCTTTTCTATATGGACCTGGACGGCGATTGGGATGACTCCGATAGCGACGGGTTCTATGACGCGCACACCGACGGCGTGGGTGACATACAACCGGAGATCTGGGTATCCCGACTGAAGACCGACCGTCTCAACGGGAACGAGGTCGACCATCTGGAAGCCTACTTTGATAAGAACCACGGTTACCGGACCGGGGCCATAACCTTCTCGCCCGATGCACTCTGCTACGTCGACGACGATTGGGAATACTGGTCGTCCATCTACGAGAACTCAGTGGAGCAGGCCTTCAACCCGGTCACCCTGGTCGATGACAAGGCGATCACGTCCAAATCCGATTACATGATGAGGCTGCACAGCAGCTTCACCGCCGTCCATGTGATGTGTCACGGCAATCCCGGCAGCCACACCTTCAAGGTCCCGGACGGGGACGAATCGGTCTGGGAAGGCGTGAGCGTAGGAACGGTATCGGACATCTCGACGCTGGACGACAACGTGCTGTTCTATAATCTGTTCATTTGCTCCAGCGGCAGATACACCTCGGACAACTTCCTGGCGGGTTGGTACGTCCAGAGCGGCGACACGCTTGCCGCCACCGCCTCCACCAAGACGGGGGGCATGCTGGACGAATTGGCCTTCTACACATCTATCGGGGATGGTTCAAGCGTGGGTGATTCCTTCCATTCCTGGCTAGAGCTATCCCTGGAAAGTTCCTCGGACAGCATACCATGGTATATGGGAATGGCTATAATCGGCGATCCCACCATTCGCTTGAGCGGCAAGTTCCCGGTCAGCATCGAAGCGGGAGGACTGCCATCCGGGACCTTCGACAATGCGGTGTTCTACGTGGAGGACGGAATGCCGAAGCTGGGTGACATCGTAGACGGGCATTGGGACGGGCAATGCGATCATGGGAGCGTCCTGATCGTCGACGGCTCGCTCGATGGAGGCTACACCACCGATGACCCGACTCAGTTCACGGTGGTCGAACCTTTCACCCAGGGAATTGACTACTATCATCAGCACCAGGTGGATATAACCTTCACCGGGCTGACCACCGCACATCCCACCACCGTGCACTATGTGGACCATGGGGATGTCAAGACCTTCTCGGCATGGGATGGAGCACCGTTCAGCCGGCTCTGTGACCACGGCACCACCGTCTGGGTGGAGGACCCGGTGATCGTGAGCGCTTATGAAGAGAGATACAGGAGCGAATATGACGAAACGACTTCATGGGTCGTGAACACAGATGTGAGCGTCAACGTAGACTTCTACCATCAATACGGGGTCATCCTGGAGGTCGAGACCGTGGGCGTGGAGGAGATGGACATGTTCAACGATGTCATCGCTCTCTACGAATCGAGCGGTCACTCGTCCGGGGCGAGCCTGTACGATGGATTCGCGCCGGTCCTATGGTTGGATGCCGGAACGGAGGTGACGATATCTCTGTTCTCACACGATTCCACGGCATCGCATCGCTGGCGGACCGATGATGTTCTGACCTACACAGCCAGCGGTCCGAGGCGTGAGCACCTCCAGTACTATGAGCAGTATCTTATGGATATTGTCTCGGACGGGCTGGCAAGCATATCGTATCAGGGAACGGCGAACTTTGTCCAATTCGGCGATCCGATGACCGGAAGCTACTGGAACATGGATGAATGGGTGGACTGGTGCGACGTATCGACCATCCTTTCATGGGACCAGATAGTGTCCGGGCCGCCATGCGAGAGGTACCATAATCCCGGTGAGACGAGCCTCCTGGTGGCAGAGGGAGAGACGATCTTCGTCCACTACCATACCGAGTTCAAGATAACCATCGTGGCGGAAGGATTACCCGACACGGAGGAATCGGTGATCACCATCGGAGTGGCGGACCCGAGCGTTAGCGACGACGTCGCAGGTGGTGACCAGACCGAATTCGAGGTAACATTGTCCTCACCAACAGATAGCTGGACCGACTGGGTCCACGAAGATACCGAGCTGGAGGCCACGGAGTTCGTCGAGGTGGCGGACAACGAGAAGTACCAGCTGATCTGCTGGACCGTAGGCGGGGATAGGTACGCACCGCCATCAGTGGACGCTGACTGGCCTTGCATGACCTACACCGCGCACTACATCGGCCTGAAGAAGGAGATGTCCGCGGATGAGGCCTGGCTGACCGATCCGGTGATGGTGCACCTCGTCATCTCCTGCAGCTCCTGCATAGAGATAGGTGACATGTTGCAGCTGGTGGACGAACTGCCCAACGAGCTCAGCTTCGTGGTCGGTTCCGCGACCCTGGACGGAGCGCCGGTGACGCCAACGTTAGGCGTGATCACTGCCCCGGTAAAGTACCAAGTGCTCACCTTCGAAGATCTTGAGGCCGGAGGCCACGATATCTGGTTCGAGGTAAGGGTGAACCGGGCCTACGCGACCGATCGGTCGATCTCCAACCAAGCGAACATGGACATCGAGCTCGATGAGCTGGAACCGATGTCGCTTGGTGTGCTGTACGCCCTGACCGTCCATCCTTATGCCGGACCTACCCTGTCGTCATCGATAGATGGACCGACGGTGGTGACAATGGGCACAAGGACCTGCTGGGAGTTCACCTTCATCGTCAAGAACAACTTCAACTACCGGATGCTCCAGGCAGTGCTGCGTGACTATTTCGGGGCTGAGCTGGACTTCGACCCCGATTCCGTCATGGCCAATCTGGTCACCTCCCCCGCTCTGACCTATGCCTCCGGGGAGGGATCCCAGGTGCGTCTGACCTGGTGCATTGGGACACTGGAGAAGGGCGAGGCGTTCATGCTGCAGGTGACCTTGTGCACGGACGTGAACAACGGTGGGGCCCAGGAGTTTTCCTCTGATGGCTTGCACGCCCTTGACTCCGGCGCTTTGCTCAAGTGGCTGAACAATAAGGGCAAGCAGCAGAGCCTTTTAGCTCCAAGGATCTGGGTGATAGTGACGGACGATTAGGACGTTTCCTCATCGGCCCTCAAAACCCCTTCCTCATCACCTTTTCTCGTTCTCTGCCATCTCCACGCACTTTTGATAGGCGTCGTCGCTGACCCTAGTACTGACGAAGCCAGGCTCTAGTTCTATCTCCCTGAAGCTGAACTCCTTGCTGAACTCGTGCGTTTTGGAGTACAGCACCTCGCGGTCACCCAGGCCGGTATCTATCAGTAGAACGCGATTGTAGCCGGCCATCTCGAACAGCATCTTCAGCATGTCCAGGTTTCCCATTTCCGTCCCGCGGGCGATCTCCATCTTGTTGATCAGAAGCTCCCAGTTGTCCGCCCAGGCCGGGGTCATATAGAAAACTCCGGCGTAACGCTTCAGCAACCGCAGGTAACCGTCGGTCCCTCCCAGGGGGACAGCGATGCAGTCGTCCACGGTCTGCCCTTTCTCATCCGTTAAAATGACGACCGGCGTGCGGACGTCTTCGAACAGGACGTTCATGTTCTTGAAGGCGTTCCCGCAAAGGCCGTAGAACAGCAAGATAGTGGCGCAATGCCCGTCCATGACCTTGGCGGACCGGGCGACCTCCTTGCCCAGCTCTTTGGGTTCCTCGTGCAATCCCATGGACTTCATCCATACCACGACGGAGCGTCCGTCGCTATTAGGGATCTGGGAGATGCCTTCCTCGCTGATCGGAACGATATCCACACCTTTCTGCCGCAACTTGCTGATGAGCTTCTCGGAGTGGTCGTCCTTCACCACGAACACGTCCTTCAATCCATTGTCACCGCTCAGCAAGTAGACTATCTCATCCTCAAGCACCGGACAGCCGATGATTCCCAATCTGCGTTCGCTTGCCATCGTAATTACCGGTCCGTTGAACCGACGGTCTGCCTAACATCGTCCATGCCTTGGGACAGCGTCCTCTCCAGAGCGTCCATCTTTTTTTGGAGATCCTGGAGGGTCCTGGTCTGCGTCCTTAGTTCCTCCAGCATCTGTTCCAGAAGGATCTCGTGCTTGGCTTCCATCATTCCGTGGAAGGTGGTCGCTTGACCTAATAGTTTGCGCGGACCTTCGCCGAATCATTATTATGCCGCACAGTTGCATGTTATCCCCGGTGGTCATGTGGATATAGTTTTCATGGGCACGAACGGCTGGTACGACACGGACACCGGGAACACTCTTAGCATCCTGGTGCGCGCCAAGGACTTCAACGTGGTGCTGGACGCCGGGGGCGGCCTGCACAAGCTGGACCGTTACGCCGATCTGTCGAAACCGACCGTCATCATGCTCTCGCATCACCACCTGGACCATCTGATCGGTCTTCACCAGCTTGCCCGCTTCCGTTTCAAGGACAAGGTGACCGTGGTCGGGATAATGGGAACTCATACCGCCTTGCACGAGCTGCTTCGGGAACCGTACTCAGTGCCCTTAGGTCTGATCCCTTACAACATCGAAGTTCTGGAAGTGAAGGAAGGGATTCACGAACGGCCGTTCACCTTCCACAGTCGGCTCTTGTTCCACTCGTCCCCGTGCCTCGGCTACCGCCTGGAGCTTGATGGGAGGACCATCGCCTTCTGCACTGACACTGGTCCGTGCAAGAACACCGTGGAACTAGCAAAAAATGTAGATCTGCTGATCACGGAGAGCGCCTTCCGCACCGGGGAACGCAGCGACCTTTGGCCTCACCTGACGCCGGAGGACGCCCTGGACATTAAAAGGCAATCAGGTGCCAAGCGCCTGGTGCTCACCCACTTCGACGCTTACAAGTATCCGACCATGCGCGACCGCGAGGAGGTCGAGGAACGGTACCCGGGCCAGCTGATGGTCTCCAAGGACGACATGATCGTGAAGATATAGGGAAAGGCATAAAGTCCGGGGCACGATAGCCTTGGCATGCTCCTGAAGGCGGAGGGCGTAGGCAAGGCTTTCGGACCTAAGGAGGTCCTGAAGGATGTGGACATCCAGATCGAGCTGGGCGACCGCATCGGCCTGGTCGGCCGCAACGGAGCCGGTAAGACCACCCTAATCAAGTTGCTCATGGGGCGCATCAAGCCGGACGTAGGAACGCTGAACCTGCGCACCAGCAAGATAAGCTACCTCTCGCAGTTCGTGGAAGTGGACCATTCTTCGTCGGTCGATTCGGCGATGACCGTGATGAGCGAAGAGGAAGCTCCTTTGCGGAAAAGGGCGGCGGAGATAGATGCGGTGATGGCCTCCGGCGGCGACTCGGAGACGGATTGGAACGCCCTTTCCACGGAATATTCACATATCCAGGAGGAATTGGCCAGGATCGCCCCCCACCAGAACAAAGGCAAGGCCATGGACATCCTGGAGGGTTTCGGCCTGGAGCACAAGGCCCAAGGCTCCATGGGCGAGCTGAGCGGCGGCGAACGCACCAAGGTCATGCTATCGCGTGTTTTGGCCACGGCCCAGCAGTCCGACCTCATCTTCATGGACGAGCCCACCAGCCACCTGGACATCGAGACGGTGGAATGGCTGGAGGACCAGCTCTTGAAATTGAAGGGCGCCGTGATAATCATTTCCCACGATCGATACTTTTTGGACAACGTCGCCACCCGCATCATCGAGCTGGAGAACGGTAAGCTGACCCACTATTCGGGCAACTATTCCATCTTCATGGAGAAGAAGGCCCTGGACCGCGAGCGGCTTCAGATGGCGCACGACAAGGCGATGAAGGAGAAGGAGCGCCAGGAGAGGGTGGCCGAGGAACTTCACGTCAAGTACAAGTACAAATCCATACACAAGACCAGGGAGAAGATGGCCGAACGGGTCGAGGTCCCAGAGCCGCCGCCCGACGAAAAGGAATTGCAGGTGCGGATATACGCACTGGGCAAATCAGGAAAGAACGTCCTGACCGCCAAGGACCTGGTCGTGGCCCGCGGCAAACGCAAGGTCCTGGACAAGCTCGACCTGGAAGTGGAGAAGGGGGACAAGCTCGGCATCTTCGGGCCGAACGGCAGCGGGAAGACGACACTATTGAAGACGTTGCAGTCCAAGCTGCCCTATCTCGGCGAGCTGTACGTGTCACCCGGGGTCAAGGTCGGCTACTACGCGCAGGAGCACGAGCTACTCGATCAGGAACTGACGGCGGAGCAGCAGATGAAGAAGGTGCTCGGCCAGCAGGCCGTGGAGGCGCGAGCGATACTGGCCCGGCTTCTGCTCACCGGCAAGGACGTGGAACGGCCGATAAGCACCCTCTCCGGAGGCGAAAGGGCCAGATTGGCGCTGGCGATATTGCTGGCGCAGCACAAGAACCTGCTCATCCTGGACGAACCGTCTAACTATCTGGACATCCCGAGCAAGGAGGCGGTGGAGGCGGCCTTGCGCGAGTATACCGGATCTTTGATCATCGTCACCCACGACCGTTATCTTCTGGACGCCGTCTGCACCAAGGTCGGAGAGCTCAAGGACGGAAAGCTGGCGGTGTTCAACGGTACCTACTCGGAGATGAAGGGCAGGCAGAAGTTCGCCCAGGGGATAGAGGAGGCGGACGTCTACAAGGCGATCTCCGGCTTCAAGGACTGGGTGAACGGGGTGACCTACAAGGCCGGGGACAAGGTCACCATCGCCAAATCGGAGATCGAGAACTTCCGCTGGGCCCTGGACAACGGGAAGCTGAAGAAGGTCGGCGGTACGGAGCTGAAGAAGGTGCGCAAAGCCCCGCAGCCGGAAGACGATGATTGAAATACCGCCTTGGAAATGAGAAGGCATGCATCAGCGCCCTACCCAGTTCCCCGCGTCGGAAAGCCATCGCCTGGTCAACGAGGACCGCCGGAAACGGCAGCCCGTGGAGATCATCGTCCAACGCATAGGTCCCAAGGTCGGAGAGGTCATCGCCGATCTCGGCGCCGGTGTAGGTTATCTATCGATACCGCTCGCTGATGAAGGAGCCACAGTCATCGCCCTGGACTTCCAGCAGGACATGCTCGATGGCCTGCGCGAAAGGGACAACGGGCTGGAAAGGATACGTGTGGTTAGAGCGACCTTGCCGGAGATACCGCTGCCCGACAGGTCGTTGGACAGGGCGGTAATGGTGAACGTGTTCCACGAAGTGGAGGACAAGGAGCGTTTGGTCTCGGAGATATCCCGGGTCCTCAGGTCCAAAGGAAGGATCAGCTTGGTGGACTGGCAAGCCCGGGAGACCGAGAGGGGACCTCCGTTGCACGAACGGGTGCCGATGGAAAAAGCGCCCTCGTACTTCCCCGGATTCGTGCTCGAGAAGAGCTACGACGATCTGAACTACTATCATCTGGAGCTGCGCCGGGAATGAGCGCCAGGGAAAGCTGGGACCTTCTTTACGAAAGGGACGACCGTCCCTGGAAAGGACGCTGCGACGAAGAGCTTCCCATGCACGGCCTGGTGCTGGAGCTGGGCATCGGCAACGGGAAGAACCTGACCGCCTTTCCTTCCGACGCTACCATCATCGGCCTGGACTTCTCACGGTCCGCGTTGCGGGCCTGCGGCAAGCTGAATCAGATACCATTGCTGCAGGCCGACGTCACCGCGCTTCCGCTGCGTGACGGATGCTTTCCGAACGTGGCCGCCTCGCACGTTCTCGGTCATCTCGACCAGGCATCGATGGTAAAAGCGTCCGCCGAGATCGGGCGGGTCTTGCAGAAGGGAGGCCTTCTTTACGTTTCCGTTTTCGGCGAGGAGGACATGCGCTTCGGAAGAGGGGACGAGGTGGAGCCACGCACTTTTAAGAGGGGGAACGGGGTCATCAGCCACTACTTCCTGGAGAAAGAGGTGCCTGAGCTTTTTCCCGACCTCAAGACCATCAGGGCCTGGGAGAGGCGGATGGGGAAGCGCATACTCGGAAAGTCCGAGATAAGGCAGGAGCGCCGGTTCCTCCTCGTCAAGTGAATTCGTTCCTTTTATCTACTATCCCGGGCGTGGAGGTGCGAATGACCGTATTCGGGATACCTGTCCTCATCGGCTACCAGGACCTCCGGCCTAACCTCGACCTATGCAAGGAGCTCGGCCTGGACTTCGTGGAGCTGAACGTCAATTTGCCATATTCGTTCCCGGAGAACATCAACTCCCGGGACCTGCGGACGGCCATCAAGGACGGTATGCGCTTCAGCGTGCACCTGCACGACGAGCTAGATCTGGGCTCGCTTCAACCCTCGGTACGCCGGGGGCATCTAGAAAGATGTGAGGAAGCGCTGCGCTGGGGCTCCCGGAACGGCGTGTTCCTGATAAACCTGCACCTCAATCCAGGGGTCTATTTCACCTTGCCCGACCGCAAGGTCTGGGTGTACGAGCGTTATCTGGAGGAGTACGTCGAGTCTTTGAACGAATCGTTCACCAGGCTCTCCTCCCTGGCCGAGTCGCTCGGCATCAGGATATGCGTCGAGAACACCGGGCATTTCGCGCTTCCCTTCATGCGCAAGGCCGCGGCGTCGATACTGGACCTGCCCTCGGTCGGTCTCTGCTGGGACATCGGGCATGACGGACGTTCGGGGATGAAGGAGGAGGACTTCATGCTATCTCATATCGACAAGGTGTGGCACATGCACTTCCACGATTGGGACGGGAAGAGCGACCATCAGATACCCTTCAGCGGCCAATTGGATTGCGAGCGGTACCTGCGCTTGGCCGAGGACAACGACATGTCCGTGCTGGTCGAGGTGAAGACCGAAGAGGCGGTGCGGTCCGCCATAAAGTTAATGCGCGACCGGGGCTGCCTCCCGGCCTTGAGGTCATTTTAATAACCCAAATGGTCATGGCTATCGCCACGACATGCTGGCTCCTGAATTAGAGCCAGATGTTCCTGGGTCATATTTCTGTTGCAATGGTTTATAACGCCAGTTTCTCATTCCTTTACAGGTGATTAAACATGGTAGCAATACCGGATGAGGTCATGCAGGTCCTCAACGACCCCGCGTCGGTGAGGGTCATTGCCACGAAATCGGAGAAGGGAGACGTTCACATCATCCAGGCCGGAAGCATAAAGGCCCCGGCCCCGGACACCGTCGTCATCGGGGCGATCCTGATGAAGCGCACCGGGAAGAACCTGGAAGGCATGAAGGCCAAGGGAGAGCTGGTCTCGATACTCGCCGGAAGCAAGATGCAGTCCTACGAGATCAGGGCGAAGGTCAAGGACCTGGCCACTTCTGGACCGGTCTTCGACGGCATGAACGCCGAATTGGCCAAGATGGGCATGAAAGCGAGCGGAGTATGGGTGTTCGAGGTCAAGGAAGTCTGGAACCAGAGCGCCAACTATTCCGCCGGCACCAAGATGGTCTGAGGACCATCCCTTCACTTTTTCAATCGCACGCGCACCGATTCGGCGTGCGCGCGCAAACCTTCCGTTTCAGCCAATCTCACGGTGGCCGGCGCCAGTTCCTCCAGCGTTCTCTTGTCCAGCATCTGCACCGACGAGCGCTTCATGAAATGCAATACGTCCAGACCGGAGTGCACCGCGGCGTTCCCGGCGGTGGGCAGCACGTGGTCCGTCCCGGTGGTGTAATCGCCGCAAGCTACTGGCGAATTGTCGCCCAGGAATATCGCTCCGGCCGTATCGATCGACGGAAGAATGGACAACGGGTCCATAGTCTGTATGGACAGGTGCTCCGGCGCCAGCTCGTTGCATACCGCAATTCCTTCGGCCATGTCCTTCACGATAATGTAGCCGCTGCTCTTCAACGAGGAGCGGATGAGCTCCCGGCGCTCGCTCTTTTCGGCGCTCTCGACGATTATCCTTCCGACCCTCTCCACCAGGTCCCGGTCGTCCGTGACCAGTGCACAGGCCGAGTCCGGTCCGTGTTCCGCCTGGGCCAGGATGTCCGCGGCCGCGTTCTCCGGTTTGGCCGTTCTATCCGCCAGGACCGCTATCTCGCTGGGTCCGGCCGGGAAGTCCATCTCCACGTCCTGGCGCAGCAGCACCTTGGCCGCCGTGACGTAGACGTTACCGGGTCCGACGATCTTCTGGACCTTGGGCACGGTCTGCGTTCCAAGCCCCATGGCCGCTATGGCCTGGGCGCCGCCGCACTTGAATATAGTGTCCACGCCGGCCAGGTCCAGGGCGACCAGGGTCAGAGGGTGCACCGGCGGGGGCGTACACGCTATGACGTTGCGAACCCCGGCCACCTTGGCCGGAATGGCGCACATGAGCGCCGTGCTGGGGTAGGAGGCCTTTCCTCCCGGGATGTAGATGCCCATGGAGGATAACGGTGAATATTTCCAGCCCAGGGTGCTCTCTCCGTCCTTGAACAGCGTGACGTCGTCCGGGCGCTGCTTCCGGTGGTAGGCTTCGATGCGCGTCCGGGCGAAGTTCAAAGCATCCAATAATTGCTGGTCCACCTTCGAGTAAGCCTCGTCGATCTCCGCCCTGTTCACCCTCAGGTCTGTAAGCTCGACCTTGTCAAAGCGGGCGGTGAGCCTGAGGACAGCGGTATCGCCCTCGTTGCGCACCTGCTCGATGATGTCGTTGACGGTCGGAAAGACCTTGCTCAGGTCGGAGCGTCCCCGGGCCTTCCAGGACTCGACGGAAAGGGCTTGCCACATGAGGGGGTGATTGATGCGGTATTAGATAAAAGCTCAGCCGTAGCCATCCATCTCGTAGCTGACGCGCTTCCCCGGGCAGGACGCCGAATGCCGGATGAGGTCCTTGACGGTGTTCCGCAGCACCGTGGCGTTCACGTAACCGACCGCGCCGCCGATCCTCTCGCCCTTGCAGAAGTAGACGAAGGTCGGTGTGCCTGTGATCTGGTACCTGGAGGCCAGCTGGGTGTTGTGGTCGGTGTTGATGCGCATGAACAGCGTGTCCGGTCCCAGCTCCTTCTGGGCCTTAACGACCTCCGGTTCCACCTCCTTGCACACCGAGCATCCCGGGGACCAGAACTCCAGCACGATGAAGCGCTTCTCCTTGCGCAGCAGGTCCAGGAACAGCTCTTCGCTGACGTCCTTGATGTCGCCGGCCATGTCATCTCATAGGGGCGTCTTGACCCAATAACCCTTTTCCTTGCGCTTGTCCACCCCGTCCTTGCAGTAGCGGGTCTCCAGCCGGAAGTCGATGTCGTATTCGTTGGCCGTGGCCCATTGGTGGCTGAACTCTGCCGCTCCCCGTACGGTAAGCTCGATGGCCATGAACAGCATCTCGATCTGCTCATCACTAGGTATATCGTCGCAATGGCAGCCCCAATCGTATCGCAGGACCTTCTCCACCGTGGGGAACATGTTGCCATCGGTACGGCGGAACTGGTCCTTGAAGGCCGAGAAATCGATGGATGACGGTTCGCGTCCCAGGTTCTTCTTCACCTTCAGGAACAGCACTTCCGATTTGCCTATCTCGTCCAGTACCCGCTCCACACGTTCCTGCCGGTTCTGCGGTGAGAAGAATCCGTCTATGGACACTTCCGCGGAGTGCTCGGTGATCCCGCGCTCGCACTCCTTCATCAGCTCCATGAGCGGCCCGAGCTGGTCCAGCATGATCAGGACCATGGCATATCTGCTCCGTCTTCTGCCAAGGTAATCGGGAAGCTCCGAGAGGGCGCGGTAGGCGTTGACGTATCCGAGAAGATGAACCGACATGTCCAACACCCGGAGGTGCGCCTCGTTGATCTCCAACCTTAGGTCCGTTCCCTCGGATATGGCGGTCATCCTCACCGTTCCGGTCCTGGCCGGTTTCTCGTCGCTGTTGCAAATGGTGCATTTCGTCATGTGATCACTTGAAATTCGGAATTAGGAACAAGTTTCAGCCGAAGCGGCGCTGATAGTCCTGCAACAGCGCGGCCCGGTAGTCCTTCTCCATCGACGGCGGGACGTAGTCCAGGCGCTTGACCTCGTTCACCAAGGCCGTTCCCAGCTCAGGCTCCTGAAGGCCGCGGGACCGGACGTCCTTCATTATGTCGTCCAGGGCGTTGATCCCGATCTCCCTTCCCTTGACCAATAGCTTGGGGGTCTCGTCCAGTTGGATCGCGTCGAGGCTGCTGTCGCATTTCTTGCAGTCGGCCATAGGCATACCTAGGACCTCGTTTGTGCGCGAATGATAAAAAACTTTGCATAAACGTATCACAGCGGGAGAAACGTGAGGCCCAGGTTCAGGCTGTGCATAACGTAGTCCATCGAACCGCGCATGATGAACTCTACGGCCATGGCCGCCAGCAGCATCCCGATGATCTTGGAGAACACGTCGATGGCGTTGTTCCCGACCTTCTGGGAAATGATCAGGGAGTTGCGCATGATGCCCCAGGTTATGGCCAAGCTGATCACTCCGGCTATCAGCACAGTGAAGTGGCCATACAGGTGGACCAGCAGGATGGCGGTGGTGATCACTCCCGGACCGCTGAGCAACGGGGTGGCGATGATCACCCAGGCCACGCTGGTCTCCTCCTTCTTGCTTAACTGCAGGGAGAAGATTATCTCCATGGCCATCAGGAGCAGGATTATCCCACCGGCGATGCGGAAGGCGTCCACGGAGATGCTGAACAACGCCAGCAGTTCCGTGCCGATGAGGGCGAAGATGACGAAGAGTATGCCGGCCACCAGCACTGCCTTGTTGGCGCTGACCATCTGCTCCTTCTGCGTCTGGTCCCTGGTCAGGGTTATGAACATCGGAACGGTGGCGAACGGGTCGAAGATGAAGAATAGCAACGTCGTGGCGTAAATCAGCTCTTCGAAACCCGGCATGATGCTACGTAACCGGAGGCCTAATATCCATTTTTCGCACCACCTCGATAATTATATCTCTGCCGGGCTTCCTAGGAACATCGATGAGGAAGGACCCTATCCTTAAAAGAAGGAGCGTCCGGCGCTTTACAGCGCAGGGCGTGGAGGAGAAGGATGTGAGAAAACTTCTGGAGGCCGGGATGTCCGCCCCCTCCGCCGGCAACGAGCGGCCGTGGCACTTCTTGGTCATCAGGGACCGCCGGACGCTGGAAGGGATCATGGAGTTCCACCCTTACGCCAAGATGCTCAAGGAGTGCGCCGGGGCGATACTGGTGTGCGGCGATCCATCGCTTGAGAAGTATCCTGGTTTCTGGGTGCAGGACTGCTCCGCCGCAACGGAGAACATCCTGATCATGGCGGTACAGCTGGACCTAGGCGCGGTCTGGCTGGGGATCTACCCCATCGAGGAACGGGTCAACGGACTGCGGAAGCTCGCATGCCTTCCCGATAACGTTGTTCCGTTCTCGCTAGTGCCTTTCGGCCATCCCGCCGAGGAGCGCAAGCTCATCGACCGCTACGACGAGGACAGGGTTCATCACGAGAAGTGGTGAACCTCAATCATTTTATTTCCGGGCCACCGTATGCCACCATGATAGCATGAAGAAGCTTTGGAGATGCCACGTCTGTAATGACATACACCTCGGGAACAAGCCCCCGGAAGTGTGTCCTACCTGCGGAGCGAGGAACGCGTTCGTGCTCTCGGACCTCGGTGAGGCGTTGGAGGTCATCGGCAAGGACCAAGCCACCCTGGACGACCAGACCAAGGTGGTGGCGGCCTGGAGGCAGTTCTCAGACCAGAGCCCGACGATCAAGCTTACGGACAAGGCGGACGAGGTCGAGCTGCTATCCAAAGGGGTCCTGGAGAACCTCAAGGGGAAAGGGCAGCGCTATTGCCCCTGCCGCATCACCACCGGCGATCGCGGCAAGGACCTGGATCTCATATGTCCGTGTAACTTCATCAGGCAGCCGACCTTCAAGGAGGAAGGCGAGTGCTGGTGCGGGCTTTTCGTCAAGAGGGATGCGCAATGAGCGAGAAAAGATTGATATGGTTCCATGGAAGGGAGTGCCCTCACTGCCGCAAGCTGGCGCCGGTGGTTGACCAGTTCGAGGCGGAGACGGGGATAAAGCTGGAAAGGCTCGAGGTCTGGCACAACGAGGAGAACGCCAAGCTGATGCGCACGTTCGCCGATACCATCGCGCCGGCCTGCGGCGGAGATCTTGGAGTTCCTGCATTCTACAACGAGGTCACCGGCAAGGCCATATGCGGCCGCATCGACATGGCCAAGCTCGTGGCCTGGGCCAAGGGGTGAGCCGGTGGAGAGATGGATCAGGGTCGCCGGGGGAAAGACCCTGTCCTTGGACTTCGAGTGCCAGGGCGATGATGTTGTCAGGATGATGATCAGCGGCGACTTCTTCTTTTACCCAGAGGAAGGGCTGGAGCGCCTGGAGTCCTTCCTGGTCGAGGAGAAGGTCTGGAGGTCCGACGACCCCGAGGGCGTAATTGCTGACTACCTTAAAAAGAACAAGTTACGAGCGGTGGGGTTCGGCCCGTCGGACCTGGCCTTTCTGCTGAGGGGATTGAAATGCTGAGAAAGAGATGGCGCGTACTTCGGTACGAGAAGGCCAGCGCCGCCTACAACATGGCTTTGGACGAAGCTATCGCGGAAGCGATGGCGTTCCGGGTGGCCGGGCCGACGATGCGATTCTACGGCTGGGAGCCGGCAGCGGTGAGCATAGGCCGCTTCCAGAAGCTGAATGAGGTTGTGGACATGGAGAGCTGCAAGAGGCTAGGCGTCGATGTGGTGCGCCGCAGCACTGGCGGCGGGGCCGTCTTCCACGATCAGGAGATGACCTACAGCGTCATCTGCCCGGAGGACATGATGCCCGCCGATATCAACGACGCTTATCGGGAGATAGGCGGCTGGATCGTCAACGCCCTCAAGTTCCTAGGCATAGATGGAACGTTCGAACCGATAAACGACGTGCTGGTGGACGGAAAGAAGATAAGCGGCAGCGCCCAGTCCCGTCGCAAAGGCATTTTTGTCCAGCATGGCACGCTGATCTACGAACTTGACAGGATCAAGATGTTCTCCGTGCTGAAGGTACCGAAGGACAAGCTCGATTCCCATTTTCTCGGTGACCCGGCGGAACGCGTTACCAGCATCAGGGAGCAAAAGAAGGTCCCCTGGGAATACGTCGCGGCGGCCATGGCCAATTCCTTCATAATGAACCGGGAATGGTACGCTGGTGACATAACGGCGGACGAACTGACAAGGGCGGAGATCATAGCCAAGATGCGCTACGGGAACGCTGAATGGACCTTCGAGCGCTGATCATCCATCCAGATCGAGCAGCAGTTCCTCCGGGTTCTCCAGCAATCGCACCAGGTCGCGCAGGAACTTGGCTGCGACCGCACCATCGTAGGCGCGATGGTCGAAAGTTAGCGACAAAGGCAGGACCTTGCGCACCTTCATCGTTCCGTCGACTACCAGCGGGGCGTCCAGTATCCTGCCGATACCAAGTATCGCCGTCTCCGGGTAGTTGATTATGGGCGTTCCGTAAGTACCGCCGAAAACGCCGTAGTTGGTGATGCTGAAAGTACCTCCTTTCAGATCGGCCAGGTCGATCTTGCGCTCCTGGGCCGTCTTCGCCAGCATAGCTATCTCCTCCGCGAGCTCCCATAAGGATTTCTGGTCGGCGGCCTTGATCACCGGTACCATCAGCCCGTCGTCTATCGCTACCGCAACTCCGATGTTGTAGTACTTCTTTATGACCAGCTCCTCGCGCTCGTCGTCGATCATGGAGTTCAGGAGCGGATGCAGCTTGAGCGCCCTGACGATGGCGGTGACGATGAACGGCATGTAGGTCAGGTTCACCCCTTTCTGCTCCTTCATCACGGCCTTCAACCTTTCCCGCATCCCTACCAATCGCGTCACGTCCGCCTGTTCCATGCTGGTGACCGCCGCTGTCCGCTGCTGAGATTCCAGCATCCTCTTGGCGGTCGTTCTCCTAATTCCGCGGATCGGTACCCGGTCCACGTATCCGTAGATGTCGAACTTCGGGACGGTCTTCACGCTCTGTTTCGTTCCGAGGTCCGATTCCAGCACCTGGCCGCTAGGTCCGGTGGCCTTCACAGCGGTGACATCGACGTCCTTGTCCCGGGCCGCTTTGCGCACGGCCGGCATGGCGCTAACGTCCCTGGGGGAGCGTTTCTGAGTGGCCGAGGTCACCACCACCTCCTCCCGGGGAAGCTCACCCACGACCGATACGGATGGCGGCCGCTCCTCTTCCGTAGCCGCAGGCACGACCGGCGTTTGCGCGATCTCGTCGTCCTCCCCGATGACCGCCAACACCTCTCCCACTTGGACCAGTTCTCCCTCTTTATGATCGAGGCGCAATACCTTGCCGGCCACCGGTGACGGTATCTCCACCACCGCCTTGTCCGTCTCCACTTCGGCAATGGATTGGTCCTTGGTAACGGTGTCACCCACCTTTACCAGCCACTTCTTGACCTCCCCTTCCGCTATTCCCTCTCCCAGATCGGGGAACTTAAATTCCGTTGCCATCATGACCACCTAGAACCTCAGCGTTCGTTCGATCCCATCTCTTATCATCTGCTCGTTCACGTAGTAATGGTCCTCGCCCTTCGGCAATGGGACCGTGATATCCGGAGCGGTCACGCGCTCCACGGGAGCCTCCAGCTTCAGGATCGCCCCCTCATAGATGCGAGAGGCGATCTCCGCGCCAGGACCGAACGAGCGCGGGGCCTCGTGAACCACGACCGCCCTTCCTGTGCGTTCGACCGAGGCAACGACCGTCTCGGAGTCCATGGGCGATATGGTGCGCAGGTCGATGATCTCCACGGAAGCCTGCAGGTCGGCCACCGCTCTTTGTATCAACGGTATCATCGCCCCCCATCCGACCACCGTGACATCGTCCCCTTCCTGCACCGTTCTCGCTTTTCCCAAAGGCACCAGGTACTCGCCGTCGGGCACCTCCTCCTTCAGCATGCGGTATGACCGGGTCGGCTCCAGGAATATGACCGGGTCCGGGTCGCGTATGGCCGAGGTGAGCAATCCCTTCGCCTCCAATGGCGTGGAGGGAAAGACCACCTTCAGCCCCGGTATCTGCGCGTACAGCACCTCCGTGCTCTCCGAGTGGTGCTCCAACGCTTTAACGCCAGCACCGTAAGGCATGCGCAGCACCATAGGCACGGTCATCTTGCCCCTGGTCCGGTTACGCATCCGGGCGGCGTGATTGATCATCTGATTGAGCGTAAGGTACGAGAAGCCCATGAACTGGGCCTCGGCCACCGGCCTGAGCCCGTTCAAGGCCATGCCGATGGCCATACCGGCGATGCCCGCTTCCGCCAGAGGGGTATCGATGACCCTGGCCTCGCCGAACTTCTCTAGCAGGCCGTCCGTCAGCCGGAACACCCCCCCGTCAACGCCGACATCCTCTCCCAGGATGACCACGGACGGGTCGCGCTCCATCTCCATCGCCAGCGCGGAATTTATCGCCTGAACCATGTTCATCATCATTTGCCGCCGCCTCCCAGTTGTCCCTTGAGGTAAGGAGGCATCTCGGCGTAGGTGTGCGCGAACACGTCCGAACGGCTGGGCGCGGGCGTCGCCTCCGCCTCGGCGGCCGCCTTCTCCACGATATCGGCCAGCTCCTTGACCATGACCTCCTCGTCCTTCAGGATGCCCTTGGAGAGCAGGTATGTCTTGAACCTCTTCAGCGGGTCCTTGCGCTCCCATTCGGCCACCTCTTCCTTGGAGCGGTATTTGCGCCAGTCGTCCGAGGTGGTGTGGTCGCTCAGACGGTAGGTGTAGGATTCGATGAGCGTGGGCCCCTTGCCCTTCCTGGCGCGATCGACCGCCTCCTTGGCCGCGGCGTACATGGCCAGGATGTCGTTCCCGTCGACCAGTATCCCCGGGAACCCGTAAGCGACGGCCTTCTGCGCCAGGGTGGCCGAGGCGCTCTGCTTTGCGCGCCTGGTCGATATGGCGAACTGGTTGTTCTGGCATACGAACACGTTCGGCGTTCGGAAGACACCAGCGAAGTTCAGCCCCTCATGGAATTCACCTTCGGACGTCGCGCCATCACCGAAATAGGCGAGGGTGACGTCCTTCTCCCCCCTCAGCTTGCTGGCGTAGGCTATTCCGACAGCGTGCGGTATCTGCGAGCCGACCGGGACCACCGAGGGCGTCACGCGAACGCCATCCGGATAAACGTTCCCGAGCTCGTTCCCCATCCAGTAAAGGTATAGTGTTCGGAGGGGAGCGCCCTTCCAAAGCAGCGCCCCCATCTCCCGGAAGGCCCAGACCAGCCAATCCCCCTCCTTCAGGGCCATGGCCGGGCCGAGCTGGCTGGCTTCCTGCCCCTTGCTGGGCGGATACGCTCCCAACCGGCCTTGCCTCTGCAGCTTCACCGCCTTGTCGTCAGCGAGTCGCGTAAGCAGCATGTGGCGGTAAGCTTTGAGAAGGACCTCATCGCTCAACTTCGGCACCAGGCGGGCGTCCACGTTCCCTTCCTCGTCCATAACGCGAAGCATCTCACCCTTCATCGGATCGAAATCGTCTGTCAGCATGGTCTCGCACCAGCCTCGGTCATCAGATCGAAAGCGTCATAAGAGGAACGGACCAGAGGTCCCGCCCTCACTCCTTTGAAACCCATCCGCTTCGCTTGAGCGGATAGATGGTCGAACTCCTCCGGCAGAACATATCTTTGCAGCTGCAGATCAGTTCCCTTCGGCGGCAGGTACTGCCCCAAGGTCAGCAGGTCCACGCCCACCGCGCGTAGGTCATGCATGGTCTGCATCACCTCGTCCCCGGTCTCCCCCAGCCCCAGCATCAGCGAGCTCTTGGTCAACGTCCCTGGGGATATCCCCTTGGACATGGACAGAACGTTCAAAGAGCGCTCGTAGGACGCTCGGCGGTCCCTTATCCATTGTAGGGAGCGTACTGTCTCCAGATTATGCCCTAGTACGTCAGGGGCTGCCTCCAGGACCGTCCTCAGCGCCTGACGGTCTCCCTGCAGGTCGGGTATGAGCAGCTCGACCGTCGTCCCTGGATTGTTCCATCTGATCTCCCTCACCACCTCGGCGAAGATCCCGGCACCTCCGTCCGGCAGGTCGTCCCTGGTGACCGAGGTTATGACCGCGTGCTTCAATCCCATGCTTTTCACAGCCTCGGCCAGTCGCTCAGGCTCCCCCTCATCCGGAACGGAAGGCCTTCCCGTGGGAACGGCGCAGAACCGGCAGTGCCTGGTGCATCTTCCCCCAAGTATCATGAACGTGGCGTGACCCTTTCCCCAACAATCGCCCAGATTGGGACAACGTGAGGAATCGCACACTGTGTGAAGGCCAAGGGCGTCCAGTGTACATCGCATGCCCTGAGTACGGGCTGGGAATGATACCCGGGTCCTTAACCAGGGCGGTTTTTCCACGTCCGGGAGGGCCATATACTGAATGTATGTCAGCCCATGGTTCATATGCCTTTCTTAGAGAATCCCCGAACGGCATGCATCATGGCGTCGACATGGGCCAGAGGCATCCCCCGGTGCAGCGAGCAGGAGCACATGAAAACATAGCCTTTCCACGGTTCGAACGTACTCAGAAAGCTTTCGGTCTCGCATACGATCCTCTCATCCGGACCGAGCAGTAGGGTGGAAAAGGCGTCGATCCCTCCCATGAGGCACACCCTTCCCTGGCACTTGGCTTTCAGCACTTCCGGGTCATTCTTCTCAGCGAACTGGAACCCTTCTACCCCCGTGGAAAGTATGTCGTCCATCAAGGACAGGTTCATCGGTGAGCTGAGATCGCCGTGCGGATGAAATATAGTAGGGAGCCCCAGGTCCCTGGCCGTGGACCTAAGCCTGACCAGGTTCGGGACCACATAGTTCTGGAAGACCTCCCGCCCGAATATGTCCGGATTATCCGAGGCTGAGGCTATGAAAGTGCCGTCCAGAGCGGAATTCGCGGCCACCGCGCACATATATTCACACCCCAGATCGGTCGCATAATTAACGAACGAGGCGGCCAGTTGTGGCTCGAAATACATGTCCATGGCCAGGTTCTCCATTCCCCGGAGCAGCGCCGCCTTGGTCACCGGCCCTTCGATGTTGCATATGATGGCAGCCTCGGACCCAAGGCAGCTAGACACCTGACGATAGGAATCCATCACATGAGGGAAGGGGGAGGTCCGTCGGAAATCCAATGGATCGAGGACGGGGTCCATAGTCTCCTGGAAAGGATGCCGCACAACGCTCGGTATCCCGCGCTCAGGATACTTCACCTCCCCTCCCAGAGCCTCCACTTCTAAGCCCACGAAATGTATGCACCCTACCACGGCGTCCTGGCCTAGGCGTCGGTGCAGGGCCATCACGGAACGGGAGGCCTTGGTGGCGTCATAGGCCCCGGAGCAGACCTCTGGCGTGCTGTATCCGGATTCGTCCAGACCGAGGGTGAGGTCCCTTAGAAAGACCGGCGGGGCGTCAGGTACGCCCAGCTCCAGCGCGCTTAGGAACCTCTCCCGGCCGTTCATGTTCATTCCTCTGGTAGAAAGCTGAGGTCCGCGTGGTCCATGATGACCGGCATCTCGGTTATCTTGCCGAACTCCAGCAAGGCCATGGCGGTCATGGTCATGCTCTGCACGTCGGTGGAGTTGAAACCGACCTCGTAGAACTGCACGGCGCTGCAGTTGGACTGGTCCTCGGCGCTTAGGCCGGTGTGATCGGCGCAGTCGAGCATGGCCTCATCCCAATTGTCGATTATGAACTGGTTGGCCTGTTCCAGGGCCTTCAGCACCTTTTCGATGCCTTCGGCCTTGTCCTCGAGCGCTTTCTGCGAAGCGACCAGGACTATGGGGAAGGTGCTCCCCAGTTCCGAGGAGTTGCCCAGCTCGTGCACGTCGTCGCCACAAAGGTTCTCGGTGTTCACCGCCCAGGGCTCGCTGCCGGCCATGGCGTCGATCTGCCTGGTGCTCATGGCTATGGGGATGTCAATGGGGTTCATGAAGACGAAGGTGATGTTATCCGCGTTGACGTCGTTCGCCTCGCACCATTGCAGGAGCGCGCCATGCGTGCTCGAGCTCTGCTGCACTCCTATCTTCATGCCTTCCAGGTCGCTCGGCTCCATGATATCGTCATAGGCGATGAACCGATGCATGCCGGGACCGCCGATGAAGCGAGCCACGATCTTGGCCCCTGTGCCCTTGGTCATCAGTTGCACCGCCGGGGCGTCGCCCATGGCCGCCAGGTCGGTCGACCCGGTGATAAGCGCTTCGGCCGCCTGGATCCCGCCGGTCACTATCTTGGCGGTGACGTTGAGACCTTGCGCATCGAACATGCCCTCATCGCTGGCCACCATCAATGACTCGTAATTGACCTTCTCAGAATAAGCTATGGTGATATCCGTGGGTTCCTCCTCGACGGGAAGGAGCACGTACGCTGCCCCGATGGCCGATATGACCACGACGATCACGATTATTGCAGCTAGCAATTTATTATTCATTTTTTCAGACCTCCAAATCGACGTTAATGAAAGATACCTGGGGGGCGCTCTTGGCACAAGAGCAAACCTGCAGCCCTCGAATCATCTCCTCCTTCAGTTTGACCATCCTCGGTGAGGACGGGTCCCTGGGCCAGGGCGCATCGATCTTCCATTCCTTGTTGATGCGGCCGGGCGATGCGGACATCAAAACCACTCTGGTCCCCAAGATCAGGGCCTCGTCGATGCTGTGAGTGACGAAGACAACGGTCTTTCCCTCCTTCTTCCAGAGGTCCAGGACCTCGTTGTCCAGCTTCCGGCGGGTCTGCTCATCCAGAGATCCGAACGGTTCGTCCATCAGCAGGATGTCTGGGTCCATGGCCAGAGCCCGGGCGATGGCCACGCGCTGTTTCATTCCCCCCGAAAGCTCGTTGGGGCGGGCCTGGGCGAAGTCCGATAGCCCTACCATCTCCAGGTACCTCATGGCCCTGTCCTCCGTCCCGCGCAGGGAGAAGGTGACGTTCTGCAGGACGGTCATCCACGGGAAGAGGCTGGGTTCCTGGAACACTACTCCGCGTTCCGGCGATGGGGCCTTGATCGGCGCCTCCTTGAAAGCAGCCTCCCCGACAGTGGGGAACTCGAATCCCGCCAGTAGATTGAGCGTGGTGCTCTTGCCGCAACCGCTCGGACCGATCAGGCAGAGGAACTCTCCCCTCTCTACCTCCAAGGTCACATCGTTCAAAGCTACCAGGCCCTTTCCGGTGCGGGGGTTCGTAAAGACCTTTGACACGCCCCTTAATGTCGCTAACATGCTCAGTCCTCCCGGTCCAGGCCCAGGCGGTTGCGCAAGGTGTTCTCCAACCAGACGAAAAGGAGCTTCTCGATCGCCAGTCCGATAATGCATATGACGATGATGCAAACGAAGGCGGTATAGAAATCCAGGCTGAACCGGGAGCTGTATATCGTCGCCCCCAGGCCGACGGAGACACCGACAACCATCTCAGCGGCGATGAGCACCCTCCATCCGTTGGCTAGTCCCACCCTCATCCCGTTTATGATCGATAGGGCGGCACCGGGCAACAGGACCTTGGAGAACAACGCCCAGCGGTCCCTCCCGGACATCTGGGCCACCCGGGTATATATCGGCGGCACCTCTCTGATGCCCCCCGCGGTATTGATGACGATGGGCGGGAGCGCGGTCACTAGGATGATAAATATAGTCGAGGTCTCCCCCAGGCCGAAAATCAACATGGCAATGGGTACCCAGGCCAATCCAGGTATCATCTGGATGATGTACACCGGGACCATGCCGGTCTCGTGAAGGCGCGGCATGGTACCGAAGAACAGGCCTATGGCCAGACCGAGAACGAGGGCGATGATGTAGCCAAGCCCCCATCGGTATAATGAGGCACCGGTATGGGAGAATATGGTCTCTCCGTTGATATTAGCCCCGTACAAGGCGTTCTTGAAGGCATCGAAGGTCTCAGGGGGCGTGGGGAATAGCGCCCCCTTGGTGTAGATGATCATCTCGGCGATCACCCACCAGGCGGCGATGACGAAAAGTACGCCCAAGGTCACATTGAGCAGGTCCTTGAGCAGCAAACGGCGCTTCTCTGGAACGAAGGTGAAATGAGAGCTTCCTTCCTTCAAGGCCTTTGATACCGCATCTCCGCGTTCGAACCTCCTCTCTGTCTTCAATGGTACCAGCTCCTTGACAATGTAATCAATTAATTGACATTGAAATCAAATATTGTCTATGAATTGCAAATATACTATTTAATAATTGAGAAGGCCGTTTGGCACTCCTTTCCCGAACAGCCCCCATTGGAGAGAATTTTTAAATACGCTGTATGAATAAGACCACCCGCTAGGCTTGACCGGGACGTTCGGCGTGTCCTTGTACACCGTAATCGTCGACATGCGGGGGTGACAGCGAGGGACGTCGTATCCGGAGCGCTAGAGGCCCAATCATTGGCGCTGAGGCCCTGTCCTACGGGGTCGGAGGCAGCATCGCGGTGCAGCTGGAGGGCGGCACCCCTTGCTCTGATCGTGGAGAACGGGTCAGGCCCTGACGGGAACAGCCTTACCACGAACTACCGACGCTCGAAGGGGAGCGGGGCTGAGTCTGTGATTGGTCAACCTCCATCGGTTCGGGCGGCAACCTTCGTGGCCTAGCACCTTACTTTCCCAATTCCACGGATTCCCATCCTACGGTGGAAGCGGGTTTGCAGCCGGTGATGACGTCCTTATCGAAATCGAACATCACCACACTTTTTCCGGCCTGATTGATGATCAGCTTGGGTTCCTCGGTGATCTTGCCGATCACGGAGGCGGTGACCCCGACCATGGCGTACATCTCCATGATGCGCTGGGAATTTGCTGGATCGCATGTAACCACGTAACCGCACCCCTGGTACGATTTCAACCATTGCACCAGTTCCACGCCTTGTGGGCGGGGGATGCGGTCTACATCGACCGTAGCGCCCTTGCCGCTGGTCTCCAGGAGCATCCCGAGCGTACCCAGTGTCCCAGGGTTGCTGATGTCCTTTCCCGAGCGGACCAGGCCTTGCTTGGCGATCTTGTTCATGATGAGCATCTGTCGGCGGAGTATCGGCGCCTCCTTGCGGGAGGTGGTGTCCCAGGCGTATGGAAGCGCGTCAGGGTAATAACCGTCCAAGTCCATGCCTACGATCACGTCGTCTCCAGCTTGCGCCGTGTGACTGTATATCGCTTGACCGGGTTCGGCCGTACCGATGATGGCGATGTCGATGGCGTCATAATCGCAATCTGGATGTGTATGACCGCCGACTATGGGTACTCCGAACTTCTTGACCGCTGACTCCATGCCCTTCATGACCTGCGAACATACTCGGTTGTCCTTTACCGACAGGATGTCAAGCATGGCTATCGGCACCCCGCCCATGGCGGCGATGTCATGAATATTGACCAGTACAGCATAATAACCGGCGTAGAAAGGATTGGCTCGCATCAGGGCCGGCATGATCCCGTCAGCCGCCAGTAGCAGGAGCTTGTCGTCCTGTTCAACGACCGCTGCATCTTCTCCATAGGATGCCAGTACTTTGGAGTACGCCTGCTTGGGAAAGAAATTAATGACCGATGCTATGCTCTTCTTCCTGGTCACGCCCGGAAAGTTTTTCAGGGATTCGACCAGGTCATTAAGTTCCATGGGGGCGAAAAGGCCTTCAGGGGATTTATACGTTATTCGCGCACCTTCATAAATCCAGTTTAGCCTGTTTGGTCTCTTTGACCAGGTAAGAACACTCCGAATCGTTGATCAGAATTTGCACCAACAGGTTTTGGAACACACTTTCCAGTTCTTCACTTGCAGGTACGTATGCCTTGCTACTGGTCGGTATTTTGAACCCCGTCTTCTGCATGAACCTGCGAGCTTCAGCGATCTCGTCCTCTTTCGCCTGAACGCCAGGCGAGAATTCGAAAACCCCCGCCCTCTCCAATTCCTCCTTGAATATCGGGCGCTTGAACAGCCTATAGAGAGTGTATAAGGTCAGATCTGGATACTTATCCAGAGCCAATATCTTTGATTGTTCCGCGATCCTCAGGTAGATATCCCTCTCCTTGCCTTTTACTGGGGTGTATATCTTGGCCGGTGGGACATCCTTCTCCTTTAGCACGTTCATGTCGCTCAATGCCCGCAGATACCCGGTAAGGGTCAGGCGGTGCATGTCAAAGCCTTGTTTCTTTAATTCTCTAGAAAGATAACTTATGGATCGGCCGTCATCGGACAGCATAGAGATGATTATCTGTTTCAGGTCCCTATCTGGGTGGAACATATGTTAACAGATGTGGTAACAAATATGGTAATAATATAGCTTTGCACGGCCGGTTAATTGCCGTTAATGGTTAACAGATTCAGTTCAGAAATTCATTTAAACCCTTGTGCTGAATGTCATATTCCCTGAGTTGGATGGGTGCAATGGGACCTTCTAAATAGGTCCTCCTTATAATTCAATAATGAACAAGAGATCAGAAAGAACGTGAGTGAAATGAAAAGCGCAGAATCCTCCCGCAATACAAGCCCAAATAGCGAACGAGAATCGACCGAGATATCCCTGTTCGTCCGCACTTCNNGAGACCGATATCAGCGAGGACGCCGCGGCCATAGTGGCCCGCGAGGTCGAGAAGATGATAGGGGAGCTGCAGCTTGATGTTATCACCGCCCCGCTCATACGTGAACTGACCAACGCCAAGCTCGTCGAGTACGGCCTGGCCAAGATCCGCCGCCAGCACACCCGCCTGGGAGTTCCGCTCTATGACGCCCGGCAGATAATCATGAGTCCGAACAAGGAGAACGCCAACGTTCCCCACGGGCCGGAAGCCACCAACCTCACCTTGGCCGAGCAGATCAAGAAGGAGTTCGCCCTGCTCGAGGTGTTCAGTCAGGACCTGGCCGACGCCCACATGCGCGGCGACATACACCTTCACGACCTGGGCATGGTCGACCGTCCCTATTGCAGCGGTCAGTCCATAGAGTACGTGAAGAAGTTCGGTCTCAACCTTCCCAACGCCATATCCATCGCCAAGCCCGCCAAGCACCCCGAGGTGCTCATCGAACAGGTGGTCAAGTTCTCTGCTGCGCTTCAGGGTAACTTCGCCGGGGCCATCGGGTGGGACGCTTTCAACCTCTTCCTCGCGCCATACCTGACCAATGTGGACGACGCCCGCATGAAGCAGCTGGCCCAGATACTGATCTTCGAGTTCGCCCAACAGGCGGTGGCCCGTGGCGGCCAGTCCATATTCAGCGACCTGAACCTGTACTGGGAGGTGCCTGACCACTTCCAGAACGTGGACGCCATCGGCCCGAACGGACAGTTCACCGGTAAGGTCTACGGGGATTACGCCGAGGAAAGCCAGAGGTTCGTGAACGCCCTTTTCGACGTATACCTCGAGGGAGACGCCATGGGCCGCCCGTTCTTCTTCCCCAAGCCGAACGTGCACATGACCGAGAAGTTCTTCAAGACCGACGGTCACCAGGAGTTCCTAAACAAGATCTGCCAGACCGCCACCGAGAAGGGCAACACCTACTTCGTGTTCGACCGCGGCGGAACCGCCAAGATCTCCGAGTGCTGCCGCCTGACCTTCAAGCTGGATGAGAGCGACCTCAACGACGCTAAAACGCCGTGGAAGATGAGGTACTCGGCAATGCAGAACGTCACTATCAACCTCCCGCGCATCGCCTACGAGGCGCACCAGGACGACGAGAAGCTGTTCCGCATGCTGGAGGATAAGATCGAGATGGTCGCCCAGGCCCACCTGCAGAAGAAGGAGTTCATCGGAAAGCTGCTGGGAATGGGCAAGTACGGTCCGCTCGCCCTCCTGACCATGAACTTGGATGGGGAGCCGTACTACCGTTTCAACAAGGCATCGTTCCTGATCGGAATGGTCGGCCTTAACGAACTGGTGCAGTACCACACCGGCCAGCAGATGCACGAGAGCAAGGAGGCCACCAAGTTCGGCCTCAAGGTCATCTCGGTAATGAAGAAGCACTCTGAAGAGATAGGCAAGAAGTACAACCTGAAGATGCCCCTGGAGCAGACCCCGGCCGAAAGCACCGCCTACCGCTTCGCCAAGCTGGACATGAAGTACTATCCACTGCAGGCTCCCACGGTCATGCGCGGCAACAAGAGCTCCGGTGAGATCTACTACACCAACTCCACCTACCTGAACGTAGGCGCTCAGATCAGCGCCATAGAGAGGGTGAAGGCGGAGGGACTGTTCCACCCCCTGGTGGAGGCTGGCGCGCTATCCCATGTGTGGCTTGGGGAGCACAAGCCCCCGGCGGAGAACCTGGCGGCCTTCGTGACCAAGACCTTCCAGCACACCCAGAACTCGCAGATCGCTTTCAGCCCGGAGTTCACCTCCTGTCTAAGCTGCGGGAAGACCGCCCGTGGCCTGAGCGACACCTGCTCCTACTGCCACTCCCCGAACGTGGAGGGGATCACCCGTGTCACCGGGTTCTTCTCCAAGACCTCTGGGTGGAACAAGGGCAAGCTGGGCGAGCTGAAGGAGAGGACCAAGAACAGCATCTCCTGAACCTAACGAGGGTTCGGCCCTCACCTTTCCCTTTTTTTGAATCCACTTTCCAAATGTATTTGTACGGCGCACATCGAAACGTAAAGGACGGTATTGCCGATGGTCCGTATTCAGGTCACCGAGCACAGGTTCATCAACATCCACCGGAGCAGCTTGTGCGATAACTGTTCCGTGCAGAACTGCACATCATTGATCGACAGCCGGGTGACCGATTGCCGGGATTTCAAACCGATATTTTCAGTGTTTTTGAAATGCCGTGCATGCGGCAGGATCTACGATCCGTACCGCAGCCTGTGTTCCCTCGACTATGAGCTGTGCCCGGAGTGCAATCATTCCGTTGATAACGCCCCGAGCATCACCTTCGTCTGCAGGGAATGATCATCCCAACAGGCGTGGTCCGATAAGCTGCCACATTATCAGGAAGAGCACGAATATGGCCAGAGCGTAGGTGATCTTGCCGACATACTTGAGGCGAACCTCGTCGCTGGCGTTCTTCTTCACCCGTCTAACAATAGCGTCCAGCCCGTCACGGAACAGGTATCCTCCGTCCAGGGGCACTGCCGGGAGTACGTTGGTCATTCCGACCATGAGATTTATCCAGAATATCCAGTAGGCGCAGTTGACCAAAACCCAGAACACACCGTCCGGGAGTGCGCCCCAGGCGCCCTGCGGCTCATAGAGATCGGTTATAGTGCTCGTAAGCGGCGCCAGACCATAGAACGGAAGGGCGATGTACCTCAGCGAGGAGGTCACGTACGAGTTCAGGTCGTCAGCGCCAGCGTAAGGCGTGGCCAGGCGTTCCAGTATGATATCGGGGTCATTAACTCCAGTCCCCATGTAGGCGGAGTTGATGCCCATGAACCCATAATCAACGAAATCGTCGTCCACAGTACCGGGGCTGACCTCCTGATAGTAGGCCAGCCTGCTCATCAGGGTGACGCTGGTGACCGAAGTCACCGGGACATAGTATCCAAGGTCACTATCGTACACTAGCGCTGTGACGTTCACGGTCTGCCCGCCCACCGTGGAGCTCAGAACGGTCTTCAGGTCGCCATCGTTCCTGATGACCGTGTCGTTCAAAGAGAAAATGATCATGCCCGGTTCAAGACCGGCGTCGTCCGCCGGATAACCGGGTGATACTGATGTGAGCAGGACGCCTGCTGTTACCTCGGCGGTCCGCAGCTCGCCTTCGTAATAATAGGAAACGGTGACGTTCTCTCCTGGGTCCGGTCCCGAGAAGGAATAGAAGTCGTCGTACGTGGTGATCGAAATCCCTTCCATCTCCATTATCTGCGCTCCGAATCGAAGGCCGGCCATATCCGCCGGCCCGTCATCTACCACGCTGACGATTATCGGATTCTCCTGAACTGGTTCTACGGAGCCCATCATGGCCGAGGAGAAGATGAGGGCGCACACCAGTCCTATGATGATATTGGTGGCCGGTCCGACCGCGTAGACGTTCATGCGGCGGCGCTTGTCAGTTTTGACCAAGGCCTCCTCGTCCGGCTCCACGAAGGCCCCCATGGGGACGATTAGAAGCAAAAGGCCCATGGAACGGATGTCCATGTTGCCTACCCTGGTAAGAATGCCGTGGGCAACCTCGTGTATGACTATCGCCACCAGCAACCCCAGTATTCCGTACCACAACGGGATGATCGGGTTCACGCCAGGAATGCCGAGCACCATCTCCAGACCGGGGGCGTTCTCCGCCGGTATCTGGTCGACTATGGTGGCCTCCCAAAGCAGCAAGGCCATCATCAGGAACATTACAACGGCGCAGATCCACTTGGCCACTGCCGCGTACCCCAGCCAGAACTTCTTGGGGGTCGCCAGACGGTCTATCAGGGTCTTCCCCCTCTGGGTGCTCCACATCAGGAACGGGCCGTAAGCCTTCATTCCATACTTCTTGATCCATCCCTTGCGGTCGGCCAATCGCACGATGAAAACGAACCCGACGATGGCCAGCAGGACCAGAAGTATGTCTTCGTACATCAGAATTCAGGAAAGGTGGCGGTGTATAAAATACCTAACGCTCGTGCTCATTCCACAACGCGTCGTCCATGTTGTTGTAGACCGCGGTCGGATCGTCCGGCCCGCAGGCCTCGTCCTCGCACTGGTGCGCTATCTTTAGGATCTGGTCCTTCTTCAGGATCCAGTAGTGGATGCGCCACAGCTTCCCCTTTTTGAGATGGACCTCTTCCTGGGTGGTGGTCAGGAAACCCTCCTCCTCCAACCAGTAGAACACATCGCGGTCCTCGGACGTTAGTTTATTGTCAATGACCTCGTCGGTGTAACCGAAGAAGGAAAGGATCCACTCGGCGAGCTTCTCCTGGTCCTCATGGGACATTCCTTTCTTGCCCATGGTATTGGCCAAGGCCTTCACCATGTCATCTAAGGTTACCACCGTCAAGTTTCCTTTCTCCCCTGGGGAGGAATCGAGGTCGGGGTATAAATTAACTGAGTTAACTTATCACATCTCACAAATCTTCAGAGGCTTCCTTCCCCCACATTCCGCCGTCGCCCCACAGCTTCAGGTAGCCGAAGAAGCCCAGGGGAACGATGAGCAGCACTGTCAGGAACGCCGCGCCTAAAGCCAGGTCACCGTCCAATCGGCGCAGGAACTCCAGGGGGACGATGCAGGCCAGGAACAGCATTCCGACCGCGTAGCAGTACTTTAGGAACACCTTTTGGAACCATTCCTTCCAGGTGCCCTCTATAGCAATATCGCGATCGCTGCGGGCGTCCGACACTTCCTCTTCTTCCTGCACCTCGTCGCTAGGGGACGGGACTTCCAATCGGCGCTTTTTGGCCATGTTATTCTCAGCGGAAGTGGCAGGCCACCAAGTGGCCGTGGCCCTTGTCCTCCAGCTTTGGCTCCACCGATTCGCAGATCGCTTCGCGGTAGCGGCAACGGGTGTGGAACCGGCAGCCCTTCGGCGGGTTGGCCGGCGAAGGGACGTCACCGGATAGCAGTATCCGCTGCTTTCTCTTGTCCGGGTCCGGAACGGGGATCGAACTCAGCAACGCCTCGGTGTAAGGGTGCATGGGGTGGTTGAAGAGGTCTTTCTTGTCGGCCTCTTCTACGACCTTCCCTAGATACATCACGCAGACACGATCGCACATGTACTGTATGGTGCTCAGGTCGTGCGAGATGAAGGTGTAGGTGAGCTTGAAATCGGCCTGCAGGTCGTTCAGAAGGTTCAAAATCTGAGCCTGAACGGAAACGTCCAAGGCGGACGTGGGTTCGTCGAGCACGATCATGTCCGGGTTGAGCATTAGCGCTCGCGCGACGCCTATGCGCTGCCTTTGCCCGCCGCTGAACTCGTGCGGGTACCGATAGAGATGATCCTGGCTCAGCCCGACCTTCTCGATCATCATCGAGACCCTGTTCAAGGCCTGTTCGTTGTTAGCAAGACCATGGACCATCAGCGGTTCGCTCAGAATGTCCTTGATGAGCATGCGCGGGTTCAGGGAGGAATAGGGGTCCTGGAAAACCACCTGCATGTCCCGGCGGAGGCGACGAAGTTCCTCCTTATCCTTAGCATCCAAGGCGTACTGGTTGATTATCTCCTGATAATCCTTGCTTACCTGGGACTTTTTAACATGGCGTTTCTTCTTATTTGTTTCAGCCGCCTGTATCTCAGCATTCTTCTCAAGCTCAATCAGCCTCAGACGGACATCAGCCGGCATGTTGTAATAGACATGACCGCTGGTCGGCTTGGTTAGCATGAGCATGCATCTTCCAGCGGTGGTCTTGCCGCAACCGCTCTCCCCTACCAGACCCAGGGTCTCTCCTTTTCGAATCACTAGGTCAATGCCGTCCACTGCCTTGACGCTACCCAAATTCTTTTTGATGAGCCCCCCTCGTATGGGGAAGTGCTTCTTCATGCCCCTGGTCTCTATCAGGATATCATCCATTGTCAACACCTCCGTAGAGATGGCAGGCCACGCTGTGACCCGGTATGATTTCCACGAGCAGCGGCTTCTCTACCTTGCAATGCTCCATGGCGTAGGGGCACCTGGTGTGGAAACGGCATCCGCTCGGCGGTTTGATGAGATTGGGAACGCTGCCCTCGATGGTCTCCAGCCTTGTAAGTTCCAGGTCGACCTTGGGAATGGAGTTCATAAGTCCCTGGGTATAGGGATGAAGTGGTTCCTTGAACACGCTCTGAGTGTCAGCCCTCTCCACCAAGCATCCGGCGTACATAACGCCGACACGGTCGCAGACCTCGGCCACGATACCCAGGTTGTGGGTGATCATGAGGACGGAGGTCCCCATCTCCTCCTGGAGCTCCTGGATGAGCTTCAGGATCTGGGCCTGGATAGTCACATCCAGAGCGGTAGTTGGCTCGTCTGCGATCAGTAGTTGTGGACGACAGGAAAGCGCGATGGCGATCATCACCCTCTGTTGCATCCCTCCGCTCAATTCATGGGGGAAGGACTTCATGACGTTCTTAGGATCTGGAATCCTGACCAGGCGGAGCATGCGCAGCGCCTTCTCGTTGGCCTCTTTCATCATAGGTCGGCGATACTGTCGGACCAGGGGTATCTTGGCCATCAGCGCCAAGGTTCTATCGGAAGGGTTGGTGGCCATCTTGGTGTAGATGCTCTTGTAGAAGCCGTACCCGAACACCATCTTGTTCCCGTTCGGGTTCCTGACGAAGCTGGAATCACACTGCGGGCATATCTCCTGGTCCTCCAGGACTATGCCGTTGCAGTTGCTGCATCTGGATTCGCCTCTCTGACCAACCTTCTTGGTGGCCCTCTTATATTTCTTCCTGGGTTTCCGGCTCTCCTCGAGCTTTTTCAGGACCGCCTCGGCCAGCTCTTTCTTCTCGTGAAGTAGGATGATCTCTGATATCTGGTCACCGGCTGTGAAAACCGGGTTTAGGGCGCTCATCGGTTCCTGGAAGATCATGGAGATGGTCCTTCCGCGAATGAGACGAATGTCCTTCTTGTTCAATTTGAGGATGTCTATGCGGTCCTGGCGATATACCTCGGCGTTGGGGTTCTTCCTTCCGAACTTTTTCTGATCGGCCCTAGCCTTTATCTCCTTGGGAGTATCAAAGCGGATCATTCCTTTCTCGATCTTTCCAGGTGGGGATTGGACCAGGCCCATTATCGAATTGGCGGTTACGCTCTTTCCGCAGCCGCTCTCCCCGACCAACCCGAAGGTCTCACCTTTCTTGATCGTCAGGTTAACTCCATCTATGGCCTTTACCACACCCGCTTTTGTGTAGAAGTTGATGTAAAGGTCCTCGATCTCAAGTAAAGTATCATCGCTCATGTTTTCTACCTTCTCAACCTCGGATCGAGTATGTCCCTAAGGGCGTCGCCCAATAGGCTGAAACCCATGGTGAATATCAATATGGCCAGACCAGGGAAGATAACCACCCAAGAGGCGGTATAGGTCTGTCCTTCCCAGGTCACCGTACTGAGGAACCATGCCTGTCCATCGGAAACCATCCTGCCCCATTCGGCGGAACCGGTGCTAACTCCGAATCCTATGTAACTGAGACCGGCAGCCACTAACACCACGGCCCCGATGTCCATGGTCGCAGCCACGATCAGCGGGGAGATGGAATTCGGAACGATGTGCTTGAACAGTATGCGGTTCTTCTTGACCCCTATTGCCCTAGCCGCCTCGACATAGGTGTTCTCCTTGATGGAGAGTACCTGCGCTCTGATCAGACGTGCATAGGACGGCCACCACACGATTATAAGGGCCAGCATCATGTTCTGCAGATTCCTTTCTAATATGGATGCGATGGCCATTGCCAATATTAGAGCGGGAAGGGAAAGGAACACGTCGGTTATCCTCATCATGAGGTTGTCCATCCTTCCTCCATAGTAACCAGCGATAGAACCGACCACCAGGCCGATGAGCACTCCGGTCATGACCACGAACAGTGAAACGACGATGGACGTCCTGGCGCCCCAGACGATGCCGTAGAGCATGTCGGTGCCCCAATTACCAGTGCCTAATAGGTGACCATCAGCTCCTGGAGGTTTAGGGGATTGGAAGTCCCTCGGGATATACATCGTGTCAGCGGTCGTTGGAGGACTGATTATGGGTGCGAACAACGCCAGGATGATGATGAACAGAACGAATCCCAGACCGACCAGGGCGGTTATGTTCTCCCTGAACATGTATAGCGCGTTCTTGATCTCTCTCAACCTCGGTTCCAGTTCCTTCAGCAAGGTTTCTGGGTCCAACATTGATCTCTGAGGGGAGCCCATTGACTTATTGTTGGTACTGGGCGTTGGTCCGTTATTGACCGATGCAGTGGTTTTTGATTTTTGCTCGTCGGCCATTTTGATCACTCCAAACGGACCCTCGGATCCAGATATGCATACATCACGTCAACTACCAGGTTGACGAGCACGTAAATAATTGCAATCATCAGACAGAATCCTAACACGGAATTGTAGTCGAACAAACGGATAGAGTTGGCCGACCATTTACCAAGGCCTGGCCAGGAGAAGATGGATTCCGTGAGCACGGCGCCTCCCAACAAGCCCCCGAACGAGAGTCCGATAACGGTAGTGGTAGGTATCATGGCGTTCTTGCGCGCATGTTTCCAGATGATGCTCCTCTCGTTCAGTCCTTTTGCTCTTGCTGTCTTGATGTAATCCAGGCTTAGGACCTCGAGCATGCTGTTCCTCATTATCCGGGTGACGATGGCGATGGTACCGAAGGACAACGTGACCGCGGGCAGGACGATATGCCAAAGGGCGTCCTTGAACAGCGCGAAATTTCCGACCAATAACGAATCGATCAGTATCAGCCCGGTTATATCCGGTATGCTTTGGGTCAGATAGTAAATGTTGGAAGCCCTCCCCCCAGAAGGGAAAAGGCCGTAATAATAATAGAATACGAACTGCAGTATTAGCGCCAACCAGAAGACCGGTAGCGATACGCCGATCAACGATATAACCCTTGTCGAGTGGTCGAACAGTTTGTTACGCCTGACTGCGGACCCTATTCCCAGGTATATCCCGATGAATATGGCCATGATTATGCTGACCAGGGTCAGCTCTAAGGTTGCAGGGAAATAATATGCTAAGGCATCAGTTACTGGCAGAGCTGCGGTCTTGGACCAGCCCCAGTCCAGATGAATTATTCCATCAAGCCAGTATATGAACTGGGTGTAGACGGGTTCGTCAAAATGATACTTTTCATAGACCTGAGCTATCTGACTGGGGGTCATCTTTTCATTGATGTATCCCGCAGCGGGATTTCCGGATATCCGGGTGAGCGTGAAAACGATGATCGAAACGCCGAGTAAGACCGGTATGAGGAGGAACAGTCTTTTAATGATGTAATTGGCCAACCGCATGGGTCTCGATCTCCTTCTTTATCATTTTATCGTGTTCAGAGTTTTAAAAAAAATTTAAAGGAAGGGGTTTAGAATCCAATCCTCGCCATTATCTCATTGACGAAGTTAGCTCCAGCACCCTCAGCTTCGACCGGGGTCTTGGCCAGGTACAGTTGGAATGCAGCTAGGTCCAGGTCATATGTGTAGATCGGGACACTGGCGTCATATCCGAACATTCCCTGAGGGATGGCTCCGTTGGGCTGTATGGCAGTTCCAGCGAGACCGTCCTCAATGTACTGGTCGTAGTTGAAGGCGTGCGCGAAGGCCAGCCTGACGTGCTTGTCAGCAAAGAAGTCAGACGGGACGTTCGTGTTCTCCGGGTTGGGCTGAGCCTCGATGTTCAGGTCCTGGTTCAGGCCGAGGAAGTCTACGTTGAAGGTACCGATTCCCTCAGTGATGTTTATTCCATCAACCCTAACGTCGTTCATCTGGGCCCTGGGGACAGCCACGCAGTCCGCCTCGCCGTTCTTCAGCATGAGGATCCTGGTGGTACCGTCAGCGACCTGCTTTATGATGACGTTCTCGATTGCGGCAGGTTCCTCGTGGTAGTCCGCGAAGGCCTTCATGATGATCTGGTTGTCCCTCTCCCAGCTTACGAAGGCGTAGGGGCCAGTTCCGCACATGTCGTCAGCGAGCATGTTGACGTCCTCATCGAATCCGTAGTCCTCTCCGACCCAGGCCTTGGATATTACCGAGCCGACGTTGTAGCACATGGCGTACAGGAAGGCGGGGTAGGCGGTGGTCAGGTTGAACTGAACGGTGTCAGCGTCCGAGGCCCAAACGGCGTCAGCGATGACATCGAGCGGTACACCGGGGACGAAAGCGCCCTGGGTATCGTTCCACTCTCCAGCTCCATAATCATAGTAGTCGGGTATGAGCACCTGTCCGAGCATCCAGGCCGGCCCGTGCGGGTCGTTGATGGCCAGGGCGCGTTCGATGCTGTACCTGACGTCCTCGGAGGTCATGGTGTTGTTGTCGTGGAACTTGACGTCGGTCCTCAGGTTGTAGATGTAGGTAGTACCGTTGTCCTGTATTCCGCCGTTATCAACAGTCGGGACCTCAGTTGCCAGGACGGGGACCAGCTCGTCAGCGGAGGACCCGTTGTAGAACAGAAGGGTCTCGTAGACGTTCTGCATGATCTCTCCGCCAGCGGTCTCATAGCCGATAGCGGGGTCCAGGCTCTCCGGGTTACCGGAGATGGTGGCCATCAGGAAGGTGTCGCCATCGTATCCAGCGGGGGCACCAGCGGGAGCGGTGTCCGGCTTGTCATACTGGTAGTAGATCAGACCGGAGAACATGGGGTTGAACTCGTATCCGGTCAGCCAGTCCCTCTCAGCGTGGAAGTTGGTGGCCTGGGCGGTCCAAATGAACACGCACTCCTCGTACATGTCCATGGAGATCTGCTTGTACTTGGCAGCCCTGGCGTCGACATCCAGCTCGGTTGCGGCATCGGTGATCATCTCGTCGAGGGTGTCGTTGCCGTATCCGCACATGCTGGCGTAGGTACCAGACTGGTGGTAGAAGGGCTGAACGTAGTTATCCGGGTCAGCGTAGTCAGGAGCCCATCCAAGGAACATAGCGGGCATGGCCCCCTCGGTCCTAAGCTCCAGGTACTGGGACCACTCAACACCGGTGACGGTTATAACGATCTTGCCGGGGTTCAGTTCCTCCAGGTTCTGCTTCAGGATCTGGCAAGCCATTTCCCTGTTCACATTTCCAGCGTTATAGAACAGTTCCAACTTGAAACCGTCTAATAGATAGTTTCCATAACTCTCTTCTTCATCATCGCCTCCCCCCAGAACCATCATAGCGCCTGCTCCAACGGCGGCTCCTATCAGGAGACCTACCAGCAGGAAAACAATGGCCATCGAACCTTTCGATTTCTTGGGTTCAGCAGCAGTTCCTTCCATTCTCAATCCTCCTTCCTCCCATTCCATAAATGGTTGGGAGATTGACTTCTTTAAACAATTTGTTGCTATAAATACCTTTGTCGATTATCCTCGTACGAAATTACTATCCAGCAGTACGAAAAATAGGTCCTATTATCACTAGAAAAAGCCCTTTAATCGTCCAACATTTATCCAACATTTTTGTCACAATGACAAATAATTACCCCATAATACGTACAAGATGCTCAATATCGATAACCTTGAAAACGAGAGTTAATTCGTCGATAAAAGTGACCAGAGCTATATATTGTCGATGTGCCCGGAAACGATCTTGCGAGCCCAATTCATCTTCTTTGACTTCATGACCGGGTCGCTCCCTTCTTTGGGGTAAGGATGGTCCAGGTCCCAACCCACGACCCTTATGTGCTTGACCCCGAAATGAGACGCTATCAATACAGCGCGATCGCCGTCGGTGAACCCTCCGAAATTGTAGATGTTGCCGAAGGGCTTGCATTGGACCGTGGGAACGAAAGGCTTCGTCAATCTAGGCACGACCTCGCTGATCCTGGCCATGTTGTCCCCATGGGCGTGTATGAACGCCAAGGTACCTTTCTCTATCGCCTCGATCTCGTAATCCACATCACCGTCCAGATCTGTGACCAACATGTCTGGCACTATGCCGATCTTCATCAATCTTGCCGTCGCCGAACCGGCGGAGATCGTTGTATATTCCTCCGACAATGTGCCAATATCGTCCTCCAACGATTCGGCGGCTCCAATAATTGACACGCGTTGACCTAACATTTCGACGATCGTACAATATTTCGGAATTCGTTTTGATACTACCGCTCTCGAAAGGATTTCTGCGGATTCCACATCCGCACGGACATCAAAACCTAGATCGTCCATTATCCTATGGTACAATGGCTCCCATTCAGCCCATTCCATCTCACGCCTCAGGATAGTTCTGCGGTTCGACCTCGGCCTCCTGCCCCTGCTTCGCCATGCGCATGAAGTTCCTCATGTTCATGTTGATCAGACCACTGAACCCGGCCAGAAGGAATCCCACAACCACCATGAACACTATGTACTGCTCGGCAGGGTGCGGATAATCGAACACCAGGGCGACCAGGTCGAAGGACGCCTGGAGGATGAAGGCGATGGCGAAAAGGCTTACGCTCACCACCAGGCTGGTCACGTAAAGCTTGTTGAAGGTGAGGTAATGATTGACCATCTTCCCCATCTGGTAAGAGAAGAGGGAGAACGTCCACATCCAGAGCAGGATGCTTAGCACGGCGAATGATTGTATGAAGTAACCGGCCTCACTCAGGGAAGCGGCCGTGTCCGCTGCAAATATGATCCCGGCCAGGAAGAGCAGCACGGACACAATGACGAAAGGGATCATCTGGCTTCCGTTCCGGATGGCCGTTCCGGTGTTCTTCACCGACTGCTCCACCCGCTCGGCCACACGGTAGGCGAAGAATATCATGTAAAGGCCGAGAACGAGGGCGATCATCCCCCAGCCCATGCTGGCGACCGTCTCTATGCTCGCCTCCTGGGCGATGAGCTTTATCAGCTGCGGAAGTATGTTGAATAGCCCGAGGACGGTGAGTACCAGCCCCAGGGGCGTGAATATCCGCTTCCTCATCTTGTCATCGGCCATCATCTTGGTGATGATGTAGTAAGTGCCTTCAACGGTGGGCGCCTGCTTGACCCAGACCCTGCGGACGGAATCCACCTTGACCCGGGAGAACACCATGGGATAGATGAACTCGTCCTCCGCCCCATCACTGACCAGGATCACCCGGTCCGGCTTGACCAGCTCGAGGACGTTCTCCAATTGCGTAGTGAGGACCAGGTCAGACTGATAACCCACCTTGGCATCGCCGCATATTGTGGCGACCTCCACGTCCTCGCCCTTCTTGAGCATCTCGTCGTACATGCTCAGAGCGGCCATGACGGTGTTCACATCACTGTCCTCGGCGTCCTTCAGACCCAAAGCCATGACGGCATTGGCGTTCTCCTCGCGACCTATGAATGGGCTGTTCAACCCGGCCTTCTTGCCAAAATCGTCGTCGCGATCGACGCTCAGGATGAGGACCTTCATCTGGTTATCAATCCAGCATCCATCTATATAAAAATAATGCATTGACTATTGAATCAGGAACCTTGGAGCAGCCCTTTTTAATAAACTATTTGGGGGAAAAAAGGTATAATGAGGGACTCTGGTATGGGTGTTTGCAATGGAGAGAAAGCCCGGTTTCAAGGAATGTCCGAAGTGCGGCCTTCGTAATAAGCCTAACGCCACCCAGTGCGACTTCTGCGGGCAGAACCTCGGCGCTTCTGACGACTGGCAGCATCACATCAAGGACCTTGAGTCCCTAAACAAGATGGAGCTGCACAAGCCTTTGGATGATCGGACCTCCAAGCGCATAGAGTCTACTATCATCCGTAAGGATGCCCCGTCCACCAGGAACGTGGAGATCAAAGAGGCCGGGAACATTGGAAAGTTCCTAAAAGAGCTGGACGAGCCTCTGGCCAAGGATAGGCCCCAGGACGTAAAGGTCGAAAGACCACGCCAGGCACCAGCTCAGGACAAGCTCAATATCAAAGAGGCCGGTTCCGTCCCGTTACTGGAAAATGATGTTAAGGAAACGCTTCCAGCTAGCGAGAGGACCACCATCGCGGACATATTGAAAGGACCGGTGAGGGAGGTCGTGGTCGCCGCGCCTCATTTAGAGCCCCGTATCATTGAAGATGTTCCATTGGCGGAACCACTGGTCAAGGAGAAGGTCGAAGAGCCAACGAAGGAGGCCGTTGAACAGCCGCTGCCGGAACCTGAGACATATCCTGAACCGGAAAAGGCCGAAGAACCGCAACCTGCGCCAGCGGTCGAACCTCCACCAAGCGAGAAGCTAGAGGAGAAGACCACATCGGACACCGTTCCGGAGACCCCTGATGAGGTTGTACCGGCCAACGAAGTGACCATAGAGGTCGTCCAGCCGCTAGAGGAGCAGGTCCCTTCGACAGAAGAACCGAGCGGTGAAGAGCAGCAGATCACGGTCTCCTCGACCGATTCGCATGACACAATCAAGCTGAAGCTCGTCGAGGTCGAGAGGCCAAAGGAGAAGCTGGCACCGATGGCAGTCGCCCCCCGCGCTGTTCGCTGGAATGTGAAGGCGATAGCGGTGCTCGCGCTAGGATCTGTCATTTATCTGATTGTTTTGGCATTAACGGCCGTCGGACTTCTGGGCACCGCGGCGGGCCTTGGCGGCGGAGCGGTGAGCTCGTTCATGATGATCTATGGAGCAGCTGTCCTCTACCCCTCTTTTCATAAGAAGGAGGACGAGGTCTACATATGCCCGAAGTGCCATGAGCAGGTCGGAGAGCGCTCGGACGGTTGTCCCGCCTGCGGCGCTGAGTTCGAGGACTAGGTGAGAACGTGAGGGTCATCTGGCACATGCATTCATGCTTTGAGATCAATGATCAGGCGACGGTGGTCATGGACCCTCACGATGGCCGCTCGATAGGGGTGAAACCTCCGTCCCTCAGGGCAGACGTGGTAACGATAAGTCATGACCATTTCGATCACAACGCGGTGCGGGTCATCAAGGGCGAGTACGTGGTGGTGAAGGATGTAGCCCCTCGCACAGTAAAAGGGGTGGCCATACGGGGCATCACTGGGTTCCATGACGATGTCAACGGGGAGAAGAGGGGAAGGATGAACATCTTCCACCTAACCCTGGACGGCGTTCGCTTCTGCCATCTTGGCGATCTCGGCCATATGCTATCGGAAGCGCAGATCGAAGAGCTGGGCGAGGTGGACGTCCTTTTCCTACCGGTGGGCGGGGTGTTCACCATCGACGGAGCGCAGGCGCAGCTTCTTGTCAATGCTATAAGACCGAAGGTGGCCATCCCCATGCACTTCCGCGTCGGGGGTTTATCGATGTCCATTCAGAACGCCGACGGCTTCCTGAAGGGGCTGCCCGACGACCGGGTGGTCCGGGTAGGCAACGAAGTGGAGTTCGAGGCCGAGGACCTGCCCGAAGAGACCGAGTACTGGGTGTTCTCCCAGTGATCAGCTGATTATGTCCAGGGCCTCTTCCACGCGGCCCTGCTCTATCGGGGTGCTTCTCGAACCGACCACTCCGCCCTTGCTGTTGGCCACGATGCTCGCGCCGACGTACGGGGAGCCGTAGTTCAGGGTGGTTATCTTGGGCTCGACCTTGAAAAGGTCCTTGAGCAGCTTTAGATCGGCAGCGGACGACGCGGGGTGGCAAATAAGCCCCTTGTTGGTGACCTTGCACACCGAACCGACGGTGTTCTGCCCAGCCACGGTTCCGCGAACGACATCCACGTTGAACACTTCCTCCAGAACGTGAACGCTCTTGTCGTTCATTTCGGGGTTCACAAGGCATCCGTTGTCGTTGACCAGGATGTTGTTCCCGCAAGCGTTCAAACGGTCATCGAGCCTGGCGACCTGCAGTTTGGAAAAAACGCCTATCTCGATGTCTGTGGCGAAGCTGTTCACCGCTACGCCGTAGGAATTCATGGCCACCAACGAACCGATCAGGTTCGTGCTGGCTATGGTCCCTTTATGACACTTGAGGTCCAGGGCGGTAGAGATGTCCTCCTGGAAACGGTCGTCGGAGTCCATGGGAATTACCGCCATGCCCTCGTTGGCCACAGCGTACACGCCAATGAACTCCACGCCGTTATAGCTAGAGACCCGCAACATGTTCTAGCGCTCACTCGGTAGGAAGAGAGACCTCGACCAGTCCGTCCTCGAAACGGACGGCCTTGACCCGCACCTTGCTCGGAGGAGCGGTCTTGCCGCGGGCCCATATGGCCTCGTTGACCTTGGGGTCGATCCAGACCTGCTCTTCCTCGGTCTTCATGTGGCGAGCTATGTAGGCCCGGATCTCCTTTATTGCCCGGTCTGATCGACCGGGGGTGGGGACCATCTTCGTCTTGATAAGCGGAATAATGTATACTGACTCGTTCTCTTCGGCCATTTTGCTCACTCCTTCAACTTGCTGTGGCGCCAGTTCCTTCTCATTGGGTGGCGCAGGAAAGCGCGGTCGGTCCTCATCATGACCCACGCCGGCACCCGGCGGTTCTGCTTCAGCTTCTTCATCAATCGCGCCTTCATGGCGGAGTGCTTGTTGCGTGCCATTTTACTTCCTCTCAATGTTAATTTCTCTCTTCTGAGGGGAGACCTTCCTGAGGATCTGCTTCAGGGTAGGCTCGTCTATCTGGGAGTTTATCTGCCCGTTCTGGGCCAGCCTGATGAGCTGGTCCTCGACGGAGCGGGCTATGTCCGGGTAGGCCATGCGGACGTTGGCCAACCGGTCGCGGGCTTCTGGGGTCAGCAGCTGGCGAAGGATCGCCTGCCTCTGGGCCTCCATTGCCTGGGCCTGCTGATCCATGACCGCCTGCTGCTCGCCCTGGCGCTGCATGTCGGCCATCTTGCGCCGCCGCAGTTCCATGAGCTCAGCATCGTCCACGGACATCACCTCAATCAGTTGGAGTCGATGACTTCCTTGGCGGCGTTATCCAGAAGGGCCTGGCCCTTGGGGGTGACGACACGCCCGTTGTTCTTGTTCCTGACGACCAGACCAGCGGTCTCCAGCTGCATCAGGGACTTCCTGATGACGGAGCGGCTGCCCTTGACGGCCCTGTTCGGCCTGGACCCGCGGTCGTTGAACCCGCCGTACTCCGCGGCAAGCTTAGAGGTACCGATCGGACCCTTGATATAGACCTTTCTCAGCACTGAGGCCGCCCTGGTGTACCACCAGTCGGCCTGGATCGGGGCCTTCTCCGTATGAACGCCGGTCTTGGCGAACTCCGCCCACTCGGGTGGGTTCACTGACCCAGAGTCTTTCAACTTCTGGGCAACGTTCGCGATCAGCTTCTCGGAGGGCACATCATAGACCGTAACCATCTTAACCAACCTCAATGAACTTCAGATATAGACTAGACCAAATGGTATGTTCGGCCACTAATATGGTACCCCTATATAAGGATTATTGTGCTCCAAACCCCTTCTGGTGCCTGCACCAGAGAGACGGCGCTGCGGGACCGGGCCTAATTTTATATTTGGCTTCATGAGCGATAACAGCGCTCTTAAAGAACGTTTCGGAGCGCCAAGCGTAAGATTTGAAATACGCGTCAATGCTTAATTGGGAACGTGAAGACCGTCGTGGCTATCACCGGGGCATCCGGCATCATCTACGGGATAAGGCTGCTCGAGGAATTGGAAGGCGAGAAGGCGCTCATCATAACGGAGACGGCGAAGCGGATATTGGAGGCGGAGACCGTCTACACCGTCGAGCAGGTAATGGAACTCGCTGATGCCGTTTATCACGAGGACGAGCTTTTCGCCCCGGTAGCTTCCGGCAGTCACCGCTTCGACGCCATGGTCATTTGCCCCTGTTCCGAGTCCACGCTAGCCAAGATCGCGTCGGGTATCGCTGACAACCTGGTCACCAGGGCGGCCGCGGTGTGCATGAAGGAGCGCCGCAAGTTGGTAGTGGTTCCCAGGGAAACTCCGCAGAGCCCTATAATGCTGAGGAACTCGTTGCGTCTGTCGGAGGACGGGGCGATCATACTGCCTGCCAGTCCTGGATTCTATCCGAAACCGCAGACGGTGGAGGAACTGGTCAACTTCCTGGTCGGAAAGATGCTGGACCAGTTGGGGCAGCCGCACGAGCTGTTCCGGCGCTGGGGCGACTGATCACTCCACCAGTATCGCCGGGCGCCAGGGAGCTGCTTGACGGGATTTGTTCTGCGGGTCTGCAACGCCGGGCTCTCCGGCCTCGTGCACCTCTATCGCGCAGCCGTACTCCTTCTCCAGGAATTCCTTGCTAGACCGCAGGAACGAAAGCTCGTCGAATCTCTGCGCCAGCTTCTTGGACTCGGCCGGCGATCTCTTCATGAGGTCCTCGGCGGTCTTTCTGGCAAAGTCGGAGGCTTCCTTGCCTTTGACACGGACCAGCTCGTCGGCCATGGCCATCTTGGTGAGGGTGGGGACCTTGAGCTCGCCCTTTTCGTGCAGTTCCACGGCCATGGACACCACCTCCCGCTTCCAGGGAGCGGTGGTGAACAAGGTTATCCTGGCCGGCCTTATTCCGGTGACCTTCAGGATCTCATTGGCGTCATCCATCAGGCCGCGCAGGTAGTCCTCGGCCCTTTCCTTGGATACATCGATCTCTCCTTCCCTGATCTCCGGAAGCAGCCTGGCTGAAAGTAGGTCCCTGTGCCCGGACGCCTCCCACAGCTCCTCGGCGGTATGGGGGGTTATCGGCATCATCAGGGGCAGGAGAAGTTCCAGGACCCGCCCTATGGTAGGGGCGTGGCACCCTCCCCTCCTTTGATACCAGCGCAGGTCGTTGAAAGCTTCAAAATAGACCTCGTTGGCCATGGAGCGCAGGTCGTACGTCCGCATCATCTCCTTCACCCGGAGGACGCGGGAGGCCATTCGCGACACCATCCAGCCATCGACGTCGCTCTCTTGACCGTTCAGCGACATGAGGTCCAGGAGCGTACGCTCCATCTTTTCGGTGCGGGCGGTGTAGCCTTCCACGGCCTCGTTGTCCCAGTCCACGTCAGCATGGGGCGAGGCGATATGGGCGTAGTAAAGGCGAAGCGCGTCCACTCCGTACTCCTCGGCCGCCCCCGGGATCGGCTGGGCGCCGCCCTTGGACTTGGAGATCTTCCCGCCCTTGCCCATGACCCACCAGTTGACGAATATTCCCCGGGGCCACATCTCCTTGGGGAGCAGGGCCACGTGGTTCATCAGGAAGGCCGGGAAGTGCACGGTCAGGTGCTCCTTTCCGCCCAGGTTGAGGTCGAGGGGGTACCAGTAATGCACGTCGTCCCGGACCTTCTTGAGCATCGCCTCATCTATGCCGGTGGAAGCGGAAACCTTCGCGGGGTCGCCCTTGTCCAGTATGACCAGGTCGAAGAACTCCTCGGTCATCTGCTCGGCCTTTACGGAACCGTCGTTGGCGAACTTCGAGATGGTGTAATATATCGGATACAGCGTGGAATCGGAGATGGCCTCGATGATCCACTTCTCGTCGAAGGGGAACCTCGTACCTATCCAGTTACCCTGCCGAACGCAGGCGCGCTCCCGGAACCAGTCCAGAACTCCGTGGATGTTCTGATAGTACTCCGCCGGGAATATCTCCATGTTCTTGGCCTGCTCCTTGGAGGCGGCGGTCGTCTCGGCGTTGGCGTAATCTATGAACCACTGGTCGTTGACCTTTTTGATGACGACCCTTTCTCCGCAGCGGCAGATGACCGTTTCTGAAAGATCGTACATCACCGCGGCCTCTCCGGAGGCGATCATGGTCTGCTTCATCCGTTCCTTGGCCTCCATGACCGGAAGCCCCGCGTACTCGCCGGCGGTGGCGTTCATCTTGCCGGTATGGAAGCCGTCCTTGTAGACCAGCTTCTTGGCGTCCTCCAGCTTCGGATCGCCCGGTGAGGTGATGCCCATCTTCGCCGTGACTTCCACCGCCGGAAGGTCGGACCAGCCCTTCATCTCGATGATGGCGATCGGTCTTATCGCTTTCACGGCTGCCTTGTCCAGGCCGTAAAGGTCGAGAGTAGCATCATCCTCCTGCACCGCCCTGAGAGATATCCAGTCGTCCGGGGAGTCCGAGGGGACGGAGGTGACGAGCCCAGTTCCTACGTTGGGGTCCACGAAGTCCGCCGGCAGCGTGAGTATTTCCCGGTGCACCATAGGCGCCAGGCATTTCAGGCCGATCAGGTCGGATCCCTTTACAGATGCGATCTTCTCCACGCCGTCCATCTGATAGGTGAGCTTGAAGTAGGCGTCCTCGCTGACCACCCACGTTTCCTGGCCGACCCGGACCTTGACGTGATCAGCGTTCGGGTTGACCCAGAAGTTGGTCTGCCCGAACACCGTCTCCGGGCGCAGGGTGGCGGCCACCAGATACATGTCGCCGCATTTGAACTTGAGAAGTGTGTACTCCACCGTTTCGGCGGAGCCTCCGCACTGGATGTCCGTCTCGGAAGCGTCGATGGCCACCGGGCCGTGGGCGACGCAGGCGGGAGCGTAATAAGGCTTCTGGATGAGCAGGCCCTTTTCCATGAGCTTGCGGAACTGCCACTGGATGAACTTCTGGTAGTCCGGTTTTATCGTGGAGGTGAACCGCCTCCAGTCGCACATGAAGCCGAAGCGCTTCCAGTACTGGTTGACGTAGACCTCGTTGAAGAACTCGACAACCTTGACCGGGTCCTGCAGAGAATCCAGCATATCGACCGGGCAGGTGTTGCCGCAAAGGTACTCGATGGTCTTCTGGTCCCGGCGGGCGATGCGCGCCGCCAAGCTTATCGCCCCGTTGCCGGTGGCGTGCGTTCCTACCGGGAACATTACGTTGTAACCCTCAAGCCGTTTGAAGCGGGCGATGGCATCCACGTAGGTGAAGCCGCGCATATGCCCGACGTGAAGATATCCGGTGACGCCAGGGTATGCGAAGATCAACATGAACTTGGGCCGGCCGTCGTTCTCGACCTCGTTGATGCGCGCGGCGTACCAACGTTCCTGCCACTTAGCCTCTATCTCGCTGGACCTTACGGACATCTGTCGCACCTGACTTTTTGGCTGATTAATAAGAGATTAGTTAAAGGTTGTTGAAAGGTGGAAAACGATCCTGGAACGGTTCTGGCGATCTAGGATCCCCCCTTGCCGCCTCCGCCGCCGGAACGCCCCCCTCCGAAACCGCCGCCCCCGCGCCCGAAGGACAGGATGAAGAACAGAAGTAACCAGATGCGACCCCTGGTCACGACGGTCAGCGCCACCAGGACGATGATTATTATCATCCATTGCGTGGTGGTCAGCGGAATGCCGCCGATGGGGAAGGCCGGATCGCCCGACTCGGGCTCCTGATAGTCATCCAGTATCTTGATGCCCAGGTAGTACGTCATATCGATCATGGCGTAGCCGTACTCGCCCAGCTGCAGGTAGGGGGTGATGTTGTTCCGGCCGATATCGCTTATGTAGGCCGTGGTCAGAACGCTGGTCAGCCCGTAACCGACCTCCACCTTCCATTCCTCGGTGCTTAGCACCAGGACGATCAGCACCCCGTTGTCCTTCCCTTCCTTGCCGATGCCGTTCTTTTGGAAGGTGCGCAGCGCGTAGTCGTTTATGTCCCGGTCCCCCGTATCGTTCACTACTAGAACTGCCATCTCGCAGGATGTCTGCTCGTCGATGTAGAGGCAGTTATCGTAAATCGAGGCATACTCGTCCGCCGTCAGAACGAACTCGTTGTCCGTGACGTATCCATCCAGGGTCGGGATTCCTTTGTAACGGTCGTCCTCCGGAGGAAATATGTAAGGGATGACGACCAGGAAGAGTATCAGGGCTACGACCACTATGACGGCAAGCAATGCGCCGACCTTGACGATCGTCCCCCTGTCGCCTCTCATGCCAGCCTCGGTAGGTGTATTACCCGGAACCTAATCGAAGACCGGGTTGTCCTGATCGTAGTACAGGGCTTCCTCGAACCCGAAGGCGCCGGCGAACAGCACGTTGGGGAACTTGCGGATGGCGGTGTTGTAATCCCTGACGGCGTCGTTGTAGAACTTACGTTCCGAGGCGATCTGGTTGGTGGTCGACTCATACTGGTCCATGAAGGTCAATATCGCTGCAGGAGTTGCGGTGGGATTGGGATACGCTTCCTGCACCGCGTTGACGAAGGCGGCGAACGCCACGTCAAGTTGCACTGAAGCGTTCATCTTGTCCGCGGAATTTCCGGAGATGCTCTGCCAGACGTTCCTAGCCTCGGTGACGTTCACGTAAAGATTGTACTCGAAGTCCATGGTCATGTTGACGATCTGGAACATGGTGGGTATCAGCTCGATCTTTCTCTGATATGCCACCTCCACATCGCTCCAGTGGCTTTGCACGCCCTGATCCTTGGACACCATGCCGTTGTAAGCCAGTGCGACCATCATCAACACTATCACTACCGCTACTATTGCGATCATAGCGGCGATAAGCCCCTTGCTGGGACGGAACTCGGCCATGGCCCCTAAATATCCACCAACTGATATTCAATCTTTGTATGATCAGAAGCCGGGTGCCAGTCCCGACGGCCCCCGCACGAACGGCAGATAGACCAGACGGGCGTCGTGCACCTGCAACCCGTAATCGAGATACTGCAGTACGCCCGGCCTCTCCGCCTCCATGGTCACGATGACGAAATCGGCCATCTGCATCGCTTCCTCCTTGGACACGGAGGTCGGACCCCTCTCCACGTTGTTGAAGTCCGGGCGCAGCGAGTACATCGGCTGATTTTCCGTGAAGCCCATGGACCAATGCTTGAACTCACTGACGTCGGTCTCCCAGGCTGGCACGTAGATGAATAGGTTACCGCCGTTGGCGGTGCCCTTGATCATCCGGCCCAGCTTGTGGAAGGCCCCTCCGGATACCTGGGACTGGTTGATGGTGAAGCTGGAGAAAAGCCTCCAGAAGGGCATGTAGATGCGTTCGCCCGGGGCGTTGAGATTGAACTCGCCAATGTCAAAGTCGATGACGTTCTGCCCGCCGTTGCGGATGTGCATGGTGCGGCAGTGATTGCAGTAGAACGCCCGGTCCTTGACCTTGGAGTAGATAGGCTGCTGGCACCGGGGGCACTTGATCTGGATGACCTTCATATCCGGAACCCTCCCATATTGAACTTGAGCCCTTTCCGGAGCTCCTTGCCCAGGTCCGAGGACCGTTTATCATCGAAATCGCCTTCGCTTATCTCCGAGCCATGCCGGAAGAAGCGATAGGTGAACCCGAGGATGACCACCCCGGCCACGAGGCCGACTATGGCCAGAGCTCCCTCGCCCATGCCCAGGCCGATCACCAGTCCGGCCGCGGCTATCAGCCCTCCTGCGGAAGTACCTCCGGTCATGGCCAAGCTCTGGTAAAGTGCGTCCCCAGGCGCCCGGCCGGATAGTACCTTCCCGGTGACCCCGTCCACGGTGGCCATGTACATCCTCTCCCCGTACGAGTAGCGAACGACCCAGACCGGGTAGAATATCTGGCTGATCTGCTTCGGGATCGCCGTGACCTTCTCGAAGGTTATGTGCGGGACGTTGGCGTCGCTTCTCGCGTCGTTCAAGGCGTTCTGCTTGGACATCTCCACCATGTCATCCTTGCTGGTGGTCGATTCAAAGGTAGGGATGCTCTCGAAGTCGGCGAAGGATGCTTCCCCCATCATGTTCCTCAGGTACTTTATGCCCAGATCACCAGGGTCGCAGGCGATGTTGGTATACCGGTAATCGTGAAGGACCATCTCCTCCTTCGGAATGCGTTCCGTCCTGGTGTTACCGTTGCGGTCGGTGTGATGTCTCTCCTCGTAACCGCATATCCAGCCCGCGACGCGGGTAGTGGTGCTCCAGAACGGCAGGTAGATCGGATAGCATTCAAGCAGCTTACCTTTCGTCCTCAGGTCCCGGGCCTTGAGACCTTTCCGCCACCACTCCTCGGTGACCCTGAGGACAGACTCCCTGCCCTGTACGTTGCGGAAAGCCACGGTCATGACCCCGGCGTCACCCTCCGCCCAGAGCAGAGAACCGCAGTAGTTGCAGTTGAGGACGTTCTCCCCCTCGCTTATTTGGATGGCACCTCCGCAGGCTGGACAGTTGAGACCGACGCTTATGGACATCGTCACATCCTCCTGGCCACGTAGTTCGACGCGGCGAACACACCGACGACGGTGACGGCCATCAGGCCGATGGCCAGAAACGGCGAGACGATGGCCAGTAAACCTTCGGCCAGGAAGGCCACGAAGCCGAGCCCGGCCACGGCGATGTAAGCCCCGGAGCTGCGGGGCGGGAACTCGCCGGAGAACACCTCACCGGAGGAGGCGCTTACGACGACCACGTAAGTCTTCTGCTCGAACACATAATCCAAACGCCAGATGGGGAAGTACACCAGGGCCTGTTCCTTCGGGGCCCCGGGAAGGTTGCTGAGGTATGGAGCCATCTCGATGTCGATCTTGATCATCTCCGCCCCGTTGGTGTTGAACTTGTCGTCGAAGACCTTCAGGTCGCCGCCTGGAACCTTCAAGTTGTGCAATCCAGGCAACGTCGTCGAGGCGGCCGGTTCTATGTAGACCTGCTCCATGCCGTTGACGTCCCTCTTGAACATGTATACCGGAAAGTACTGCTTCTTGAGTGAAGAAATTTGAGCCAGCTTGTCAAGGTCCTTGGCCTTTGTCGAGCCTCCGGCCCATCGCCGGAAGATGCCGACCGCGTCGTTCTCCTGAACGGAGAACGGTAGAGCGTAGTAGAAACCGGCCCCGGACCGGTCTATGAAGATCTGCGAAGAGCAATAGGAGCACTTGACGAACTTATCGCCCGTGTCGAACTCCACCGGAGCCCCGCATTTGGTGCACTTCATGCTGGCCATTGGAACACCTTAGAAGCTGTTTCCACACTCCGGACAGAACTTGGCGTTGATGGGCGACTCCCTGCTGCATTTGGGGCACTTCTTGTTTCCCTTCAGCTGCTGCCCGCACTCCGGGCAGAACTTGGAGTCCGATGGCACCTCGCTGCCGCACTTGGAGCACTTCATGGTGTTGTTCTGCATCTTATTGCCGCAGTTCCTACAGAACTTGCCGTCCACGGGGTTGGGGGTGCTGCACTTGGGGCAGGCGACCATGGCCGCGGCGGGTGCCGCTGGGGCGGCCGGTGGAGCTTGGCCAGCTGCCGGCGCCGTCGCGCCCTGCCTCATGGCGTCGACCATCATGTAGCCCGCGCCGAAACCTGCGCCAACGCCTACGCCCGCCGCCGCGGCTCCGCCCGATGGGTTGGAGGCCGCCTCGCGCATGGCCTGACCGGCCTGATATGTCGCGTAGTTGGTGTTCAGGATCTGCATGGAGGCCCGCATGTCCACCGCCTTCTGGACCTCGTCCGGCAGGGAGATGTACATCCCGGAGACCTTGTCGATAAGAACGCCGTAAAGATCGAAGTGGTCCTTGGCCTTGGCCAGCACCACCTGCTCGATGTTCATGAGCTGGCTTGCCAGGTCGGCAACGCCCATGCCCTTGTTCTTCATCTCGCCGATGGCGTTGTAGATCAGCACCACCATCTGCTCCTTTATCCTCTCCTCAACGTCCGCGGAGGTGGTGAAGTTGAAGGTCCCCACGAACTGGTTGACGAAGTTCTCCGGAGCGCCGACCTTGTAGCGGAACTCGCCGAAGACGCGCAAATTAACCATTCCGAACTCCGCGTCGCGGAACTGGTAGGGCTGCTTGCTCCCGTACTTTCCGTCGAAGGCCCTCTTCTGAAGATAGACAACCTCGGCCTGCTGCTTCGCGCCTGACAGGGCCTCGATGACCTTGCCGATGATTGGTGCGTTCAATGACGTCAGAGCGTAACGGTCCGGGCGGTCCAGGTAAGCAAGCGCTTTCCCGTCCCGGTAGAACACGGCGATCTCGTCCTCGCGCACCACGATGTTGTCGTTGAACTTTATGTTGCGGGGCATGCGGTACATTATGTTGTTCCGCTTGTTCCCGTCCTCCCAGTTGAATGTCTCAGCACCGATCAAGCTCATGTGATCACAGCCCCGTTCCAGTTATGGCCGCCTTGCGCCGCTTGAAGCGGCTCTCCAGCCCGTCGACCCTGGTCCGCACCGTTTCTACGGCGTCACGCAGGTCGGCGTCGTCCCCAGACCTCACCATCTCAGGCACCTTGATCAAGGCGTCATCGATGAAGTTCAGGCTCTCGATCATGGAAGCGTCGTACTCGTAAAGCAGGTTCAGCTCGTCGTCCTTGATCTTTATGTCAGCGGATATTCCTGAATAGCCAACCTCGGCGTGGAGCATCTCTCCCTCGACCCTTTTCATGGCGTTGACCACTCCGCCCATCTCCTCCAGGGCTTTAGACATGGGATTCTCCCTGACCAACGCTCTTCTGGCGTCCTCCAACTGTGACCTCTGCAGCCACAGCCTCTTGGCCAGCTCAGCCCTGAGCATGCGATCGGAGTCCCTGAGGTCCTCCCTGATCCTGTAGCCACGGAATCCCGGGATGACCATTTGGATCTTCTTCAGCAATCCGCGGTCATCTTCCACCCTATCCCTTATGTCTGGCAAAGGAATCCCTTCTCCTGTCGTGGATATTGTAAGGTCTGATTAAAAATGTTGGCCTATTTGCCACCTTTGAGGTATTCTTCGACAGAACCACACTTGCGCAAGAACCGTCTAGCTAAAAGAAAACCGATCAACGCGAAAGGTATGGAGAGCAGGAACGAGAGCAGGGAATCAGTGAGAAAGTATAGCACGTCCGCCAGTATGATCCCCACCGCCGCGCCCCATATGGTACCTACCCATAGAATATTAAGAGCCAATTAACGCACCTGTTCCTAGGATTACTTTATTGGATAAGGACGTTTCGAAAACGATTCATAGACAAATGATTAGAATTGAAGGCTGAATAAATTAAATATTTAGACGTTTGAATATCCTTGATTTATATCATATGCTCATTTATCTAAACTTGCTCCGATAACATTCATATACGAACATCATATGCCATCGTGACAAGAATTAGCAAGGGAAGTGAGATCGCCTTGAACATAATTGAGAACAGCAGATCGACAACCGGAACAAAAACTCGTGTGCCAGATATCAGCCCTGTGAACGGAATGTGCCCTATCTGCGTGGAGGACTGCAACGTCCTCTGCGAGGTTGGCAAGTCCGCCTTCCGGGGACGTGAGGTCCTTTACCCAATGCCCGAATATTTTGGGAAGAGCACCGCCGCCTCCAACAAGGAGTTTCACCTGGACTGGTCCCACTTCCAGATCATGGCCGAGCTCATCGGTGCATATGGCATCGAACCCTCACCGGACAAGGCGTTCTTTGAGAACGTAGATATCACCACCGCCGTGGCCACCCGCTCCAAGAAGCCCATAAAGCTGAAGGTTCCCCTGGTCATCGCCGGCCTCGGATCGACCGCGGTCGCCAAGCGCCACTGGGATGCCATGGCCAAGGGGGCCGCGATGAGCGGCATCATCCAGACCGTGGGCGAGAACGTCTGCGGTATGGACCACGAATCCGTGTACACAAAGGGAAAGGTCACCAGCTCGCCCGACCTGGCCTTCAGGGTCAAGTCCTTCAAAGAGCTTTATGACGGCAAGTACGGAGGTATCGCCGTACAGACCAATGTCGAGGACCAGCGCGGGGGCGTCGACGAGTACGCCCTTAGCAAGCTGGAGGTCGACATAATCGAGAGGAAATGGGGTCAGGGCGCTAAGGCCATCGGTGGCGAGGTACGCCTTACCACTCTGGAACGGGCTTTGGAATTGAAGAAGCGCGGCTACCTTGTGCTACCGGACCCTGAGGATAAAGATGTCCAGGAAGCGTTCAAGGCCGGCGCCTTCAAGAGCTTCGAGAGGCACTCCCGGGTCGGATTCCCGGAACACAGGTCGTTCGTTGAGGATGTCGAGAGCCTGAGGTCCCAGGGCGCCAAGTACGTCTTCTTGAAGACCGGCGCGTACCGGCCGGAGGTCGTGGCGTTCACCATGAAGGCCGCCTCTGAGGCGAAGATCGACATGCTCACCTTCGACGGAGCCGGCGGCGGTACCGGCATGTCCCCGGTGCCGATGATGAACGAAATGAGCACCCCTACCGTGCACCTCCAGGCGCAGATGATGATGTGCGCCCAGGTCATGAAGAAGAAGGGCAAGTTCATTCCGGACCTGGTCATGGCCGGCGGGTTCGTGAACGAGACCCAGATGTACAAGTCCATGGCCATGAGCAACCTGGGCGATGAGCCTCTGATAAAGGCCATCGCTATGGCCCGGGCCCCGTTGCTGACGGTCATGAAGAGCGCCAACTTCCTGAAGCTGGCGGAGACGAACTCTCTGCCCAGCAGCTTCACCGCCGCTTACGGCAGCGACCCGAAGAACTTCTTTATCGCGGCCAAGGAGCTGGAGCACCGCTACCCCAACAAGAAGCTCGGCACGGACATTCCCTACGGCGCAGTGGGCGAGTACACCTACTTCGTGGACCGCCTGGGAGAGGGCCTCAAGCAGTTGATGGCTGGGAGCCGGAAGTTCACCCTGAAGAACATCCAGCGCAGCGACATCGCTTCCCTGACCCCCTACGCCCAGAAGGTCACCGGCATCGAGACGCTGGAGAACATGGCCGAGCGGGTAATGATGCCCATGCTCGAGAAGTGGTGAGCGCGCCATTCCAAATCTTTTAATTAAACCCCTTTCATTATTTTCTTTAAGGAAATTTATTTAATTGCACATTTCCATATAATATCGTCCCGCGGCCGTTCTAACGTTCCGCCGGACGAATAGGAGGAGAAACGCGAAATGGGGTTCAAGGCCGTCATAGGCCGCCCAAAACCCCTTCCAAACCCTTTTTCAGGCTGTCTTATCCCGCAGGAACATCAGGAACAGAGGCACGGATACCATTTGCAATCCTACGGATATGATGATCATGGCCGGGATCGATATGTCGTAGAGCATGCCCAAGGCCAGTGATCCCACGAACCAGAACATTCCGAAGACGGTGTTGTAGTAGCCGTACGCCGTCGCCCTCCGTCCTACCGGCGCCAGGTCGGCCACCACCGCCCTCATTATCGACTCCTGCGCCCCCATCCCCAGGCCGAACAGGCCCATTCCGGCTGCGATCAATATCATCGAATCGGAGAAGGCCATGACCGGGAAGAAGGCGGCCGGTATGATCACGAGCAACAGCACCTTCGGCCCTCCGCGATCGAACAATCTGCCGAGCACCATCGCCGATATGGCGTCGGCCCCCATCGCGAGAGCGTAAAGGAGGGGAATGATCATCTCGTCGCCGAGCGCGTGATTCTGGACGTGATAGGCCACCAGGGGGTAGTCGATGTAACCAGCGGCCATGAACGCGGCGGCCAGTGCGTACAACCAGAAGCGCCGGGGAAGCACGGCCTTCTCCATCGGCTTGGAGGGCTCCATCAGCTGCGGCCTGGGATACTTTCTGTAGGTATAGTAGAGCACGACCAAGGTCAACAGGGCTGGGATGCCCATGAGCAGGAAGGCCATGGAATAGTCCCCGCCAGCCAGGAACACCAGGAATATGGAGACCGGCCCGATCATGGCTCCGACGGACGAGAGCGCCTCCTGCACTCCGAAGGCCCAGCCTCGGCCAGTCTTTGTGGCGGCGTGAGACAGCATGGAATCGCGGGCCGGCGCCCTAATGGCCTTACCCATGCGCTCCATGACGATCAATATGGCGACCATGTACCAGTCACCGGTGAATGCCAGCAAAGGGATCGCCAGAAGGTTCATGGCGTAACCGACCAGGACTATCGTCCAATAGCGGCCGGTGCGGTCGGTGATGTGGCCGGAGACCACCCTCCAGCCGTACCCGATGAACTCGCCGAACCCGGAAACGAGGGCCACGGTGGCCGCGGTCGCCCCTAAGGTCTTCAGGTAGGAACCGCTGATGCTCTTGGCGCCCTCATAGGACATGTCCGCGAATAAAGAAACAACGCCGAGAAGCAGAATGAACACGGTGGCGTAACGAAGGGACTGGCGTTCGCTGACGCTATCGCTATCCCTCCCTCCTCCCAACCATTTGCGAATGTTCACTGCCGCATCCCATCCCTAGGTGCGTTGATACTGGCTTAGGGGATTGAAGGGCCGTCATATAATACTATCATAGTCACCTGATATTTCTTTAATCGGGAATAGATAGATTATCGAGGAGCAGCGTTAACGTCCCTTATGGCCGGACCTACCAACCGCCTCGCCGCGGAGCGCAGCCCTTACCTTTTGCAGCACTCGCACAATCCCGTGGACTGGTATCCCTGGGGAACGGAAGCTTTCGAGGCGGCGAAGTGGCTCGATAGACCGATCTTGCTGTCGATAGGCTACTCATCCTGCCATTGGTGCCATGTAATGGAACGGGAATGCTTCGAGGATGTCGAGGTGGCGAAGATGATGAACGAATGGTTCATCAACATCAAGGTGGACCNNTGAAGGTCTGCCAGATGATGACCGGAGGCGGGGGCTGGCCTCTGACCATCCTGATGACCCCGGAGCGTGTTCCATTCTGGGCTGGAACATATCTTCCTAAGCGATCCCGGCAGAGCATGCCGGGCATGATGGACCTCCTGCCGGCGGTGCACCGGACCTGGGAAGAGAGGAAGGAAGACATCAAGGAGGTCACGGTCAAGGTACTGGAGATGCTCGATTCGTTCGAGAGGGACCCTTCAGAGGGTGATGTGTCCGAACTGCTCGATATGACGATGCAACATATGAGCGAGGATTTCGAACCCCGATACGGCGGATTCGACGGGGAGAGAAAGTTCCCGTCCCCACATAAACTGCTGTTCCTGTTGCGCACCTTCCGGGAGAGAAAGGACCAGAAGGCCTTGAACATGGCGATCATGACCCTGGATAACATCGTCCGGGGAGGGATAAGGGACCATCTGGGAGGCGGCTTCCACCGATATTCCACGGACCACCACTGGCATCTTCCGCACTTCGAGAAGATGCTCTACGACCAGGCGCTCATGCTTATGGCCTTGACGGAGGCGTACGGCGTGACTGGAGATGCCGAGCACCGGCAGGCCGGGCAGGAGCTTGTTCATTATGTCAAGAGGGACCTGACCTCCCCGGAGGGCGGTTTCTATTCTTCGGAGGACGCGGACTCCGAGGGCGTGGAAGGAGCATATTACTTGTGGAGGTTCGAAGAGCTTTCTTCCATTCTATCATCCGATGATCTTGCTAGGTTCAAGGAGCTGTACGACATCTGGGAATCGGGTAATTTTAGGGACGAGGCCACCCGTACCAAGTCCGGGCTCAATGTACTGCATCGCACCAAGACCATTCGGGATTTCGCCTCGTCGAAGGGTTCCGACCCCGGGGAGATCTACGAATGGGACAGAACAACACGGGATGCGCTGATGTTGAAGCGCCAGGACCGACCGCGTCCGGCCCTGGACGATAAGATACTGACCGATTGGAACGGACTTATGGTGGCCGCATTGTGCCGGGCGCATCGCCAACTGGGATGCGAGGAAGCCTTACCGATGGCCCGCCGGGCCTTGGACTTTCTGGAGGAACGCATGTTCAAGGACGGGGTCCTCCATCACAACTATCGGCAGGGCGAAGTGGGCGTAGCCTCGCTGCTTGACGACCACGCCTGTCTAGCCTGGGCCCATCTCGAGATGTACTTCGTCACCCTGGAAAAAAAGCACATCGAAAGATGCCTGGATATCGTGGAGGAGATGATGGTGCTTTTCCTCGATCAGGAGGATGGTGGATTCTACCTCTCGCGAGAGGACCCTGACCTTCTCATCAGGATGAAGGACCTTTACGATGGGGCATCCCCTTCCGGAAACTCGGTGGCGTATTACGTGCTGGTGCAGCTTGCGGCCCTCTTCAACGACCACCGGCTGGTGGAAGCCTTGGAAGGTGTGGAACGGCATTTCATGCGCGAACTGCGTCTAACGCCATCAGCCTACGCCATGTTCATGTGCGGTGTGCTGATGAAGGAGGAGTCCCGCACCCTGGAAGTGTTCGGGGCATCGGATCCCTGGTTCCCAGGTTACCATCCACACCTCCTCACCGTCAAGGCGGAGCATCTGGAAGATCAGCCTTTACTTCCCAAAGGGTATAGACTCTGCATAAAGGGCGCCTGTCTGCCGGAGACGGACGACAGGAAGGAGATCGAAAGGCTGCTACAGTAGATCGAAGGCGGCGGCCAACGCACCATCCTCGGCCTTGGTGACGGTGGGTGCGGTGCCGATTATGATGGCGTCTCCCTCGCGCAGGTTGAACTTCTCGTGGAGAAGCTTGGCCAAGGCCGGGTCGTGCTCGTCGATGGCGTAGTCCGGCGGCACGATCAGCTTACCATCCTTCACGATCAGGGTGGTGGCGCCCTCCGCCCCGGCCATGATGGCCGAGTCGCGCTGCTCGACGCCCAGCTTGATCTTGTTGCCGTTGTTGCTCATCTGGATCGCGACGCATTCCTTGCCAAGAGCTATCGAGCCGTGCCCGATGTCGGCGATCTTTATCGGAAGGTCGGAGAGGAAGGCGTTTCCGTGGCGGGTGATCTTAACGCCAGTCTGGCGGATATCGATCATGTCCAGTCCACGGAGGTATTCGATTATCGTGCGCATGCTGCCTTCGCCGATGCCCACCGCGTCCGCTATCTGCTTGCGTCCTTTGCGTTTCTGGTCCGAGAGCACCATCAGCGTGCGGTACACGTGATGGTTGCCGAAACGGTGAACCGGACCGTAGCGGGGTAGGTCGACGAGCTTCATGCTTCAGAATACCGTGACCTGTCCTTTTACAACTTTCTCCGTAACCTTGCCGATGTTCTCCAACCACTCGTCGGAAATGGCGTAGGCCTCCTTCTGCCACTTGGCCGCGTCGGCACCGGGGGCCAGGAACAGCTGTACGCTGCAGGTCTCCGGGTCACTGATGGGGCGGCCGATCTGGGACAGGATGCGCACGTCGGCCTCGACGATGTTGCCGTTGCTCTTCTTGACAATATCGTTGGCGATCCAGTTGGCCAGGATGTTGTACATCTTGCCCACGTGGGTGATGGGGTTCTTTCCGGCGGACGCCTCCATGGACATGGGGCGGTACGGGGTGATAAGACCGTTCATGCGGTTCCCGCGACCGACGGACCCGTCGTCCCCGTTCTCGGCGCTGAGGCCGGTCACGGTCAGGTAGAAGTTGCCAGTGGCCGGGTTGTCGGCGTGGTTGACGTCCAGGTGAAGGTCGTAATCGGTGTACTTGGTGGCGTTGTCCAGTACCCTCTCCTTCATCTCATCGATGACGCTCGCGTAGTGGTCGGCGTCCGGGATGTAGCGGTCGACCATGGCGCAGGCGATGGTCATGTTGATCTTCGTCTTGTTGCGGGAGCACATTACCTTAACGTCCTCCCCGGTCTCCTTGAGCTTCTTCTTCATCGGGCCGTTAACGTACTTCTCGGTCTCTAGGCAGACCAGCTCGGTGTCCGAATAGGGGGCGAAGGAACAGCCGAAGGATGTGTCGTTGGCCAGCAGGCAGTGGTTCCCGTGCCCGTCCATCTTGCACTGGTCCTTGAGGGCCTCGAAGTTCTTGATCAGGTCGAAGGAACCTTTCCCGATACGGCAGTCCACGGTTATATGACGGTTGACGTCCAGATTGGGGAAGCGCTTGAGGTACTCCTTGGTGGCGTTGATGGCCGTCGTGCTGTAGGGAAGGCGCTCACCGTTGACCTGGGTGATGGCGCGACCGGAAAGCATGATGTGAATGGGCTCCAGGACCTCTCCGCCGGCGAACTTGGGGGTGCTCTGTCCGCCCACTACCTCGTTCTGGTCGGTGTTGTGGTGCAATATCTCCCCGAACCTCTCCAGGTACATCTTGCACAAGGCCAGGGAAACGGCCTCCGCGATACCATCGGATATGCTGTCCGGATGGCCGATACCTTTCCTCTCCACCAGTTCGATGTCCTGTTGGGCCAGAGGGACGGCCTTCATTGTCTCGACCACGATGTTCTTGGATGCCTTCTTAGGAGAAACCTTGCGGCCCACCGTCTTGGCGGTGGCCTTCGCCTTTGCGCTTACCTTAGCCATGAATGATTCACCTTGTTGTGAGCAGGACCCATTAGGGAACCTGGATTGACCTGGAAATTCCTGGTTTGATATAAGGGTGATTGACTCAAATATTCATATATGAATAATCATATCAGTTGAACATGAAGTTCCCTCCGGAGGGCGAGATCAAGCGGCTGCGCAAATCCCTCGACATCACGCAGCAAGAGCTGGCTAAGCTCAGCGGAGTAAGCCAATCCACGATCGCCAAACTTGAAAGAGGGAGCATAAAAGGCAGCTACGAGGCGGTCACCAGAATATTTACCGCCCTGCAGGATGAGTCCCGCCGGCACTCCAAGGCCAGCACGGCAAGCGATCTGGCCACCAGGGAGATAGTGGGCGTGCAGTCCAACGAACAGGTGAAGGTCGCCACCGAGCTCATGCGTTCCTCCGGCATATCCCAGATGCCGGTGTTCCTGGGACGCCAGCACGTGGGAAGCGTCAGCGAGAATCAGATCCTGTCCCGACTGAGGGACGGGGAAAGGATGGAGACCATCGTCGAACTGAAGGTGAGCGACATCATGGAGGACGCCTTCCCCATAGTCAATGAAGACACCCCGATAGAGGCGGTGACCGCCCTGCTCAGCAGCTCCCATGCGGTCATGGTCGGGAAGAACGGGGACATGACCGGCATCATAACCTCGGCCGACCTGCTCAAGATGCTTTGAGCAATATTCTTAAAAGAATTAGCGGTCCGTACGCAGAACGAACGAATCCAGATCGTTCGGTATTGTCGTGTTTTCAAATATTCCACGTGCTTCGTTCAGAAGAACATCGACCTCATCATATCGCCCGCTGATATGGACAAGATACAACGCGCCGACCATGGAATCCTTTGCCAGCCGAGCCGCGTCCCGGGCCGTGCTGTGCCCGAACTCCCTTGCCTTGGCCTCCAGGTCGGAAGCTACGGTGGCCTCGTGGATCAGAACGTCCGCGCCAGCGCAGGCCGATTCAAGTTCCGGGCACGGAGCGGTATCCCCGCTATATACCAGCCGGAGACCTTTCCGTGACGGCCCCATCACCATGTCCGGGGTGACCATGGACGTTCCCACCTTGACCTGCTTCCCTTCGACCAGCCGGGAGAAGCTGGGACCCTCCTTGACCCCTAGCGCTTTGGCCTTATCGGGATCGAAGCGACCCGGACGGTCGTCCTCCTGGAACGCATAGCCCAAGGCCGTAATGGTGTGGTTCGCCTTGAAAGCGAGGACCCTGTAGCCATCTCCGTCGACGATGTCACCTGGAGACAGATCATGACCCTCGACCTCGTACTTGCGGTCGAATATTCCCAAACCCAGGATGTCCCGCACCATTTCCTCCGTACCTTCCGGTCCGTAGATGTTCAGTGCGGCCTCCCGCCCGTAGAAGTTCATGGACTGGATGAGGCCGGGCAACCCCAGGAAATGATCGCCGTGATGATGGGTTATGAAAATGCTGGTTATCTTCATGAAAGAGACCGAGGAGGCCATGAGCTGCCTCTGGGTGCCCTCCCCGCAATCGAACATCAGAACCTCAGGACCCAATCGCAAAGCTATGGACACCGTGTTGCGCTTGGTGGTCGGGACGCTCCCGCCCGTGCCCAGGAATGTGATATCCACGGCTACCTAAACCCCCTTGGGAGCTATAACGCCTTTCTCCTTCTTGCTCATGAAACTGTTGCCTATGATGAATACCACGAAACCGATGATAGCTAGTCCAGTAGCGATGTACATCGAGCCGTGATAGCCCAGGGCGAACACGGTGACCCCGCCCACCAGCGCGCCTATGATGGCCGATATGCTCAGGAAGGACTGCAGGAGGCCGGAGGACGTTCCCTTCTCATCGTTCCTCTCCATCAGATACTTTATGGAGCCTATGTAAAGGCAAGACCAGGCGGCGGCGATGGACACCTGCATGGGAATTATCTCCTCCGGCCGGGTGGCCAGAGTATACGAGGGAAAGGTGATTATTGAGAAAAAGAAACCGGCCAGCACCAGGTGGTAGGTCTTGAACCGGTCAATGAAGCGCATGAAAACGTACTGGCCAACGGCGTTTATGCCATAGACGAAGCCAATGAACAGCGGGGTCGCCCCCAGGTCTGCCAAGAACAGGGGATAAACGACCCAGATCATGTTGGCGCCGGTGTGCCTGAACATTATCGATAGGTACACTGGGTAGTTGTGCCGGATCATCGCCGCCGGGAACAGCGGAACCTGGTGCACCTTCTCTCCGACGAACATGAGGCGGGTGGATATGAAGTACGCCGCCAGAAGCATCAGCCCGCTGGCCAGGAATATCTCGTAGTAGATGGTGAGCATCCCGGCGATGAACGTGCCTATGCCGAACCCAAGGCTTCCGTAGGCGGTGAACTTGCCTATCTTCCCTTCCGCCTCATACACGTAGGTAAGCAGCGCGGAAGGATAGATACCGGCGCAAAGCCCGATCATGACCCGGACGACGGCGATGGTCTCCTTGCTGTTGGCGAAGATCAGAAGGAACAGCGCGATGGCAGTTAGCGCGAGACCGCCCTGCAGGTACAACTTCCGACCATGCACGTCGGACGCCCGCCCGAATATGTATGACGATAAGAAAAGGGCGAGATTGAAGGAGGCGGTTATGATGCCAATCTCCATCGTGTTGGCCCCGAGCTCGTCCCTCAGCATGTTGGGGATGAGCAGGGCTGCGCCGGACAACCCGGCACTGGAGAGCAACTGGATATAGCCTGCCTTCATGGTCCGGGGGAATCCTTAAAGGATAATATTCTTTGCTTAATCACCTTCCAAGGGATCCCAGTTCGCGGTCCTTCCGGGAGACCTTCTTGTATTCCCGGTAGTGGTCCTTGCACAGGTGAACGCGCTTCATACCTTCGTCGACCTTTAGCTTGGCTTCGCTGGCCGCGTCCCCGGAGATGGAGCGCTCGGCCTCGGAACCGCATCCCTTGACATCGCAGGCCTTGCCGACCTTGATAGCGTGACGAGCTTCCGCCATGGACCTGGAACCTCCCTTACGGATATAATACGATTGCTCCTTCCGGGGATATGCTTATTGCCTGAGCGACGAATCGATGCACATGAGCGACCGACGCAAGGTCCTGGTATGTGTTGACGGTTCGGAGAACTCCCTTAGGGCGGTGGAGTACGCCCGCGACCTTTTGGTCTCGGCCGACGTTTACGTCACTTTGCTGGTAGTGGTGACGCCCATGGACTGCGATTACTTCATGGAGAAGACCGCCCCGGTATGTGATGTGGATGCCATTGCCAAGGCCAAGTCTCGCGCCGCGGCGTCGATATTCCGGGAATCCGGAGTTGACCATTGCCTCAGTTCCCTGACTGGCAACCCAGCGGACGTGATACTGAAGATGTCCGCCAAGCATCACCTGGTGGTCATGGGAAGGATGGGATCGGGAAGCTCACCGGCCTTGTCCCTGGGAGGGGTTTCGGGGCAGGTAAGCCAGAACATCAAGGTGCCGCTGCTGCTGGTCCCTTGACCTGGAGGAATCCGAATCCAAAGTTTTTTTAGCCGAGGGGCCATCTCCAGACCGTTCTGAGGTCACAAAATGGTCAAGGTAGCCCCATCGATACTTTCCGCTGATTTCGCCCGTTTGGGCGAGGAGGTCCGCCGGGTCGAAGCGGCCAAGGCCGACTGGGTACACGTGGACGTCATGGACGGGGTGTTCGTACCAAACCTGACCATAGGGCCGGAGGTCATCAAGGCGTTGCGCCCGCATGCCAGGATCCCCTTCGACGTTCACCTGATGATCGAGATGCCCGAGAGGTACGTGGAACGCTTCGCGGAGTGCGGAGCTGATTATCTTACAGTCCATGTGGAGGCGACCCATGATGTGAAGGGAGTGCTTTCCCATATCCGGCGCCTGGGCATGAAGGCCGGGATATCTCTGAACCCAGGAACCGAACTGGCAACGGTGGAGCCTTACTTTGATGACATCGATCTGCTGCTGGTAATGACCGTGCAGCCCGGATTCGGAGGACAGTCCTTCCGTTCGGAGGTGCTGCCAAAGATATCGCGGGCGCGCCAGATCAGGGATGAACGGAAACTTGATTTTGAGATCGTGATAGACGGTGGAATCAATCGGGAGACCGGAAAGCTGTGCGTGGAGAGCGGCGCCACAGTGCTGGCCGCCGGATCGGCTCTCTTCAAAGCCAAGGACATGGCGGCGGAGATCGACCTTTGGCACAAGTATTAAAGGCGTTTTCCAATAGCAAGTATAATAACGGTGAACCGGAATCTAGGGCGGTCCTTGTCGTATTTAAACGATAGGGCTCTACACATCATGGGAATGGTCCGATCATGGCGCGAATAGGTTCCAAAAAATCACTGGTGGCCAAACTGGGAATTAAGGAAGGCCAAAGAATTAGAATTATAAACGCCCCTTCCAAGTACGACGTGGCCCTCGGGCGCCTCCCCAAGAACGTGGTCGAGGCCGGTAACGGGGACAGCGAACTGGATTTCATCCAGCTGTTCACCTCCTCCGAGGAAGAGCTGCGCCGGGAGTTCCCTAAGCTGATGCGCACACTGAAGAAGGAAGGCATCATCTGGATCTCCTATCCCAGAACGTCCTCCAAGATCGATTCCGACCTGGTCGGGGTCACGGTCCGCGCGGTCGGCACCGGACACGGCATGGCCGAGGTCAAGATCTCCTCATTGGACGAGGATTGGGCCGGGATAAAGTTCGTGAACAAGAAGAAAGAACTGGACTGAGCGCAGGAAAGTTCATATCGAACGGTCAGCAATCCGGGGTGTGATGTACATGAAGATGTCTGGAAGGCAGATGGTGATTTTCCTCACTGTCATCGCCCCGCTGTTGTTCCTTTTGGCCGCCCTCGTAATAACGCCCAGCATCTGGTTGATCATGCTGGCCTTGATCTGGCTGGGCGTGGGGCTTACCATGCTCTATATACCCAAGGCCGAAGACTGATCAGACCTTCCGGCCGAAGGCCACCTTTCTTTCCACCCGGGTGATGCGGACCTTGACCGTCTCCCCCGGTGTGGCGTCCGGGACGATGATCACCAGACCTTCTATCTTTCCTATCCCGTCCCCCCTCTCGCCTATGTCCGTTATCGCCACCTCATAGATCTGGCCTTCCGTCACCGGCCTCCTTCCGGGATCACCGTGCTCCTCGCGCATGTTTAAATCATTCGTGGCTTGGACAATAACTTTATGGCCGAGAGGGATAACCTATCGATCACAATGGGCGTGAACCTATCCGATCTCGTTCTGGCCAAGGACCTGGAGGCGCAGGAGCTCATGGGGAGGACCGTGGCCATCGACGCGTATAACGCCATATATCAGTTCCTTTCAGTGATAAGGCAGCCGGACGGAACCCCTCTGATGGACCCCCGGGGAAGGGTCACTTCCCATCTGGAGGGCTTACTTAACCGCAACGCCAATTTTGTGGAGATGGGAATGCGGCCGGCCTACGTGTTCGACGGAATCGCGCCGGAAAAGAAGGAAGCGACCATCATAGAACGAAGGGAGAGGCGGGAATCAGCCAAGAAAGAATGGGAGCAGGCCAAGGCCGAAGGCGACATGCGGAAAGCGTACTCCAAGGCCACTCAGTCCACCAGGATAACCAACGAGATCGTGGAATCGTCACGGATCCTGCTAACTCACCTGGGCATTCCTGTCGTCCAAGCTCCGGAGGAAGGCGAGGCTCAGGCGGCCTACATGTGCGCCAAGGGCGACGTTTGGGCCTCGGCCTCCCAGGACTTTGACTCACTTCTCTTCGGCACCCCGCGGCTGGTGCGTAACCTTACGTTATCAGGAAGGCGCAAGATGCCCGGGAGGGACGAATATCGAGAGGTGCGCATGCAGATCATCGACCGGGACGAGACGCTGTCGGCCCTTGGGCTGAGCGGGAAGCAGTTGGTGGACCTGTGCATCCTGGTCGGAACGGACTTCAACCCGGGGGTGATGGGCATCGGGCCGAAGAAGGCGCTGAAGCTTATCAAGCAGCACGGCACCCTGGCCGGTGCGCTCCGTTCGTTGGGAATGGAGGATGGGGAGATGGAGAAGGTGCGATCGATCTTCCTGGACTTCGAGCGCACCGACGACTACCGCCTGGCATGGGCGCCCCCGGACCGCCAAAAGGTGCTGGACATGCTCTGCGGGGAGTACGGTTTCTCGGAAAAGCGGGTCATGGGGGCGTTGGACAAGTTCTCCTCGGGGAAGAAGGACCAAATGCGTCTCGACATGTTCTGAGCGCTCGCGAGAGTTCGCCGAAGTATAGCCAGGACCAACGGGTTTAAAAGGAAGTTGGCCAATAGGGGCGTAAAGGGACGGCGATGATAAAGCAGGTCCAAGGCAATTATAACCCTAGCGCGCTGGAAAAGTCGGTCCAACTCCTTTGGGCAGAGACCGATGCGTACAAGAAGACCAAGGAACTCAGGGCCTCTGGCCCGGACTTCTACTTCGTGGACGGTCCTCCATACACCACTGGATACATCCACCTGGGCACGGCGATGAACAAGACGATCAAGGATATGATCGTCAGGTTCAAACGTATGCAGAAGTTCAATGTGAGCGATACTCCTGGTTACGACATGCATGGTCTCCCCATCGAGGTCAAGGTGGAGAAGTCCATCGGCGTGAAGAACAAGAAGGAGATCGAGGAGTACGGTATCGACAAGTTCGTCGGTACATGCAAGAGCTTCGCCCTGGACTTCCAGAAGCAGATGAACGCCGACTTCAAGGAGCTGGGCGTGTGGTTCGATTGGGAGAAACCTTATCTGACCATCGCCCCGAACTACATCGAGGCGGCCTGGTGGACCCTGAAGCGCGCTTTCGATAAAGGATTGCTGATAAGCGCCAGCCGGGTCCTTCCGGGCTGTCCGCGCTGCGAGACCGCATTGGCGGAGGCGGAGATCGATTACTGGGACGAGAAGGACCCGTCCATCTACGTTAAGTTCCGTTTGAAGGACGACCCCAAGGTCTCTTTGTTAATATGGACCACCACCCCCTGGACGCTGCCCGCTAACCTGGCGGTCGCGGCTCACCCGGACTTTGAATACGTCAAGGTCCGTTACCGGCGCATCGGCGTCACCGACACGGTCATCATAATGAAGGGGCTGGAGGAGGAAATAAGGGCTCTCGGAGGCTGGGAGAAGTACGATGTCCTGCAGACCATTCAGGGAGACGATCTGGTCGGGGTGGAATACATAACCCCCTTCGTTGACGAGGTTCCCTATCAGACGCAAGCGACCGGCAAATGGCTGCACAAGGTGCTTCCGTCGAAGACCGTCGAGGCGTCCAACACCGGACTGGTGCACATCGCACCCGGCCACGGACCCGAGGACTTCGAACTGGGGAAGGAGTTCGGCCTGGAGCCGTTCTGCCCGGTCGATGAGGCCGGTGTGTACACTCCCTTGGTGGGTAGCAAATACGTCGGCATGCATATCAAGAAGGCCAATCCGGAGCTGCTCAAGGACCTGGAGGCCAACGACCGACTGTTCTTCAGCGGTACGATCGAGCACCGCTTCGGCCACTGCTGGCGCTGCAAATCACCTGTTCTCTTCAGAACGACCGACCAGTGGTTCCTGAGGGTCACCCAGGTTAAGGACCAGATGCTGGAGGAGATCGAGAAGGTGCGCTGGACCCCGGACTGGGCCGGTTCCTCACGTGAGTACGACTGGACCATGAACGCCCGTGACTGGTGCATCTCTCGACAGAGATACTGGGGCATACCGATCCCGGTATGGACCTGCGGCTGCGGCGAAATGAGGGTGATCGGCATGACCGAGGAGCTGATAGGGGCCGAGGGTTACGTTGAAGACATGGAACTTCACCGCCCCTGGATAGACTCCGTGAAGCTGGTGTGCCCCAAGTGCGGCGGCAAGATGACCCGCGTCCCGGACGTCCTGGACGTGTGGTTCGATTCGGCCGTGGCCTCCTGGGCGCAGCTCGGCTTCCCGAAGAAGCGGGACGCCTTCGAGCGCCTGTGGCCGGCCAAGTTCATCGTTGAGGCTCACGACCAGACCCGCGGCTGGTTCTATTCGCAGTTAGCGGCAGGCGTCATAGCCTTCGGACGTGCGCCCTACGAATCAGTGCTGATGCACGGATGGATGCTGGATGGCCAGGGACAGCCGATGTCCAAGAGCAAGGGCAACGTCGTCGAGCCAGGAAAGGTCATCAAGGAGCACGGAGCCGACGCTTTGCGCTTCTATTTATTGAAAACGTCCGCCCCCTGGGAGGACATTCCTTTCCAGATGGAGGGCGTCAAGAACGCCCGTAAGACGCTGAACGTTTTCTGGAACGTGGTCAACTTTGCCACCACCTACATGGCCATCGACCACTTCGAGCCGCAGCGCATCACCAAGGAGGCCGTCCGCGCACACCTGAACCAGGAAGATCTCTGGCTCATCTCCCGTACCGAGAAGCTCAAGAACGAGTTCACCCGACAGGTGAACGCCCTGGAGCTGCACAAGGCCGGAAGGGCCCTGGAGCAATACATACTGGACGACCTGTCCAGATGGTACGTCAGATTGATCCGCGACCGCATGTGGAGCGAGGAGGGCGACGCCGGAAAGCTGGCCGCCTACCGCACCCTTTACGACGCGATCATGGACACGGCCCTTCTCATGGCGCCGATATGCCCGCATCTGGCCGATGAGGTCTACCGACATATGGACGGCTCCAAGCCGACCGTGCACATGATGGACTGGCCGAACAGCGACCTGACCAAGGTGGACGAGCGCCTTGAAAAGGCCATGTCCATGGTGCAGGAGATCGTGGAAACCGTCACCCGGGAACGCCAACTGAAGAACGTCAAGCTGCGCTGGCCGATGAAGAGGGTGGTCATAAAGGTCGACAGCAACGACACCTTGCTCTCCCTGCGGGCGCTGGAGGACATACTCAGGTCCCAGGCCAATGTCAAGGAGATCGAGTACGTCGGCACCGGCGAGGAATGGTCGGAGACCGTTCTGAACGTCGTCCCGAACCCCATGGCCATAGGTAAGGTCTATCGGCAATGGGCCTCCAAGATAGCGGTGTTGCTGCAGAGCCGCCCGGCCAGCCTCATCAAGGAGAGCATGCAGCGCGGCGAGTATTCGCTGGGCATCGAGGGACAATTGGTCAAGATAGAGCCGAACATGGTCTCCTTCACCGTATCTTTGCCAAAGGACGTGTATGCCGCGACCTTTAGCGGAGGCGAGCTGTACCTGGACTTCGAGGTCACCCGCGAGATCGAGGCGGAGGGCTTTTCCAGGGAGATCATACGCCGGGTGCAGCAGACCCGCAAGGAAATGAAGCTGGACGTCGAGGAGTTCATCAAGGTGGAAATACTCGCCGACAGCAAGTTGGCCGAGTACGTCAAGATGTGGAAGAAGCACATCATGTCCGAGGTGCGGTCCAAATCCATGGACCTGGTCATGGAGGTGCACGGCGACCAGATCGGCAAGTGGGAGATAGAGGGGGAGAAGGTGGAGATCGGCGTCTCCTCCATGAACCTGAAGGAATCCATCAAGGAATTGGCCAAGGTCCCTGGCATAACCGCCAAGGCCGCTGAGGCGCTGGTTGACGCCGGAGTGCGCACGGAAGCGGCCCTTAAGCTGCTGGGCGAAGAGAAGTTGGAGGAAATAACCAAGCTGCCCAAGGCCGACGTGCGCCGGGCGCTGCATCATTCCGACCGTTCCGCTGAAATCTGCAAAGCTGTCCCGGAGGGCAGCGGCAAGACCATGGACAAGGCGGAGATTACGCCGTACCTCCTGCGCATACCGCGCATGAACGATCTCAAGGCGGAAATGCTCTACGACGCCGGATACGATTCATTGGACCGGCTGCAGGCCGCCCAAAGGGACGACCTGAAGAGCGTTCCAGGACTGGGAAGCAAGACCATCGACGAGATCCTGAAGTACGTGGCCAACGGAGGTTTCCAGCGCTGTTCCGCCTGCCCGAATTGCGGGCGAGAGGTGACCGCCAAGGACCTGAACTGCCCAGATTGCGACACCTCGCTGCGCGTCGAGGCGGTGGAGGAGGAGCCGGAAGCGCTGAAGGTGCAAGGACTTCAGGACGGTTACAGCTACCTGATAAAGGACGACCGTTCCGACCGCTCGTACCAGCTGTTCATGGACCAGCTGAAGAAGGGGAAGCGCGGGTTCTGCATCACCAGGAACTATCCGGTGAAGATCCGCAGCAAGTACGATCTTGGTGAAACCCCTATCGTCTGGCTGAGCAACGTGGGCAAGGAGGACAGCCTGCGCCCCAAGGACCTGGAGAAGCTGAACTACTCGCTGGAGCAGTTCCTGACCCAGGGACAGGGAGTGGTGCTGCTGGATGGATTGGAGTACCTGATCACCAACAACAACTTCCTGACGGTGCTGCGCTTCGTTCAGTCGCTTAGGGACCAGGTGGCCATAAACAACTCCGTCATGATGATGGTGCTGAACCCCTCCACCCTGGACGCCAACGAGCTGAACCTGCTGGAGAAGGAAGTTGACGGGGCCCTATAACCCCAATGCGTCCAGCACCCTGCGGAAGCCGGGGACGGTTTCGTAGCCTTCCAGCTCCGCGGGGTCGACCCAGGCGCACTCGGTGTGCTCCCAGTCCAGCTTTACCTCCTCGTCCCCGACCTCGAACAGGTAAGGATAGATGCTCCAGACGAAAGTGCCGTCGCGGATCCGGAACGCCTCCGCCCGGCCTTTCAGGCGGGCGGTGGTTATACCCGTCTCCTCCGCTATCTCCTTCAGGGCGGTCCCCTCCGGCTTCTCGCCTCGTTCGATGAACCCGCTGACAGCGGCCCACTTGCCCTGGTTGGTCCCTACCTTCTGGCTGCGCTTTAGGATCAGTATCTTTCCTTTGCGGTGCAGAACGCAGGTCACCACCTTCCTCTCCATCAGGTCCATCATGTCCAGCCCGTCTCCGACCAGCACCGCCCTATCCCCATCCCTGAGGATCGATGTGTCGATGGAGTCGATCATCGGCAAGCCGGCCATGACCGCCCCGGTGGCTACGATCGTTTCGGCCTGAGCGTTCACGATGGCCGCCGGGAGGTGGCCGTTCTTCTTGAGGTCCATGATGGTGTACGAACCGACCGTAGAACCCTTACCGCAGGGGAATACCAGGATGCGGTTCTCGATGTTCTCCCCTTCCCGACCGGAGGCCACGGTAAGCTCTCCGGTCAGGGGGTCCACGCCGCCCAGGAAGCTGAACGGTTCGTTCAGAACTAGCAGCCGCCCGATCGCCTTCCCTTTGCATATCTCACGTCCCTTTAACTTCACAAGATCAACTCCATTAGTTCGCGCCGGGAGCCGCAGAAGACCTTCTGCGAGCAAAGCCCGGGAAGATAGGCGCATGCCTTGGCCGAATCGCTGGCCGTGACCTTATGCGTCCCTTCGATAGGCGCCACGACCATGCAGGTGTCGCACAGCACCTTGCCGAATCGCTCCAGCACCGCCCTCTCCTTGGGGCAGCGAAGCCATACGCTTTTCGATGTGCAGAACCACACCTCCGTGTCGCCCTTCTTCTTCTTTCCGTCCAGGTATTCTGCCAGCTCCTTCATTTCACTTTCCGAGAGATGCGGGCAGCCTATGGCGATGAGGTCCGGTTTTATCCCGGTGCGCAGTCGCCTGACAGTGTCCTCGATGTCCTGCCGGGTGATCTTGACCACCGGCAGCCCTTCCAATGATCCAGGCTGTTCCGGCGTGACCCGCTCGACCATGAACATGGCTACGGAACCGGCGGCGGCCATGGCGGCCGCCAGCGACTTGAGGCCGTTGACATCGCTGCCGAGCCCGCGGAAGAACGGAATGCACGCTCCGAGCTTCCGCCCCACCGCGTGGCCGACCAGTGACCACTCGTCCTTGGTGATGCCCTCCTCGACCTCGATAACGTGGGTCGCCTTGCGGTTCTGGTCCAGATGCAGACCGTAGTTCGGCGTCCTTCCGGTGATGGCCGCAGCTAGAGCACCCGGACCTCCTTCCCTGTTCGTCCTGGCCCCAAGCACGGAGTTGGCGAAGGACAGGGCCGAAGACTCTGCCCAGGCAATATGTTCGCCGAAATTGGGCCGGTTCGTGAGCAGATAGGGGGTGCAGGTACAATTGACCTCCACGCCCATCTTTTCGTATAGAGAGATGATATGCAGCTGCCTCTTGGCGAAATGCTCGTTCACGCCCATCTCCTTCCACCGCTCCCCGTCCATGCCCATGGGGTTCAGGGTGGTGGGAACGGTCACCTTCCCGTCCATTGCCATCTCCTCCAGGAAGTCGATACCGCCCTCGCCGATGGTCTTGTAGGAAACGCCAGAAAGGTGAGCGGAGGTTATGGGGATAAGACGATCGGCACGGTATATCGCGCCCAAGGCCACCAAAAGCTCCATGGCCTTGCGCTTGGCCTTGCCTTCGTGGCCGGCCAACATAGCCTGCTCTTCCGGGGTTAGTTGCATGTCCAGGGGAACATGATCGATGGATAAGAATGTGTTGTAATTGAGGGTTAAGGCGGGCCTGTGGGGATTCGAACCCCAGTTCGAAGCTCCGGAGGCTTCAGTGATATCCAAGCTACACTACAGGCCCGCGGTCATTGGAATGCCATGACCTATTAGCCCGCCCTCGCGGGAAGGGAAGATCGAGACACGCTCACTTCTTCTTGAACTCGGTGTATCCGCACTTGCCGCAGGACGTGCGGTCCTTGTGCTCGCCCATGAACACGCCGGGCCCGCACTTGGGGCAGCTCTTCTTCAACCGTTCCAGCTTCTCCCCCTTGGCCTGGTAGTAGTCCTTCTTTGCCGACGGGGTTTCCTTCTTTACCTCTTTCTTCTTAGGAGCAGCCATGGTTCACACCTCACTTCTTCTTGCCCGCTTTCTTCGGCTCGGCGAGCCCGTTCCTGGCCTGGATGTAGTTCTTCTCGAACTTCTTGGCCGACTCCGCGGTGCCGTACACCTTGGCGTACCCGGTGCTGACGCCCATTCCGAACTCGGTCTCCATGTGGTCGATGACGACCTTGTCCTTGCTGACCGCCAGGACCTCCGCCAGCTTCGCCTTCACGTCGGCCCTCTTGGGGGAACCCTCTCCGCTGTGGTCTGCCTTGAAGTTGACCTCAGTGCGGTCCATCAGGGCGTTGGGCTTCTTGCTCTCGATCTCGATCTTCACTTCAATACCTCCATTGAGCGTATCAGTCTTTGCGCCGCCTGGTTTACTTTGGCGTCGGTATGCACCAACACCACTCCCTTTCCCGGGAGCCCGTAGACGAGGCAGGACCCTGCCGGGGCTATGGCGGCGCACACTAGCGCGGCCAGGTCCTCCTCTCCTATCACCCGTACCTTGGTCCTTTCCGGGGACTCCAGGCCATCCTTCATGGCCTTGACCAGTCCAGGGGTTATGGACCCAGGGGGGTTCTCCACGTTCGTCTCCGGCACCGGAAGAAGATCGGCGGGATGTTCCCCCGCCTCCAGCTCCTTCCTTTCGTTGCGCCGGTCGTAAACGGTCAAATGGGGGATGACACCCTTGTTTATAAGGGTGCTGGAGACCACGTCCCCCACGGCGATAAGCCTGTCACATCCGGAGAGCGCGTCAAGGACATCCTCGCCCTTGAACAGACTACCGAATGGCATGCCCAATTCGCCCCTCATGCTGTCCGGCATGTTCCACCCTTTTGGCGGAACTTTCAGATCAGCGCACTTTAAGGGCGAACTTACCGTTCTTGTCAATGTTCATCCTCT
>DAML01000001.1 GCA_002497075.1 Methanomassiliicoccaceae archaeon UBA472 | reverse complement strand
CCTCAAACACTTCTGGCTAGTGGGAGAGAGGCTACACGATGTTCGGCATAGATGACCCCTGGATATTGCTGGGGTACGCGCTCTGCTTCATAAGCACGGCATTCGGCGTGATTTACGGACTATTGAAATGGAACGAGGAGGTCGACTGAGATGGTCAACCAACTTTACTTCTGGGCGGCCACGGCGGTCTACTCGGTATTGATCTTCTACCTGGCCTGGCTGGGTTATAAGAGGACCAAGTGCAACGCCGACTACATGCTGGCCGGGAGGAACATCCATCCGGTCATCCTCGGTCTGTCGTACGGTGCCACGTTCATCAGCACCTCGGCCATCGTTGGCTTCGGCGGGTACGCCGCCAAGCTCGGCATGGGCATCATCTGGCTGGTGATGCTGAACATTTCGGTGGGCGTGCTCATAGCCTTCATGGTGTTCGGCAAGCCGACCAGACGCATAGGCAAGAAGCTGGGTGCGCTCACCTTCCCTGACCTTCTCGGCAAGGTGTACAAGTCCAATTTCGTGCAGTATGTGACCGGCCTGATCATCATGGTCGGCATGCCCCTGTATTCGTCTGCAGTGCTCATCGGCGGCGGACGCTTCATCGAGCAGGTGCTTGACGTTCCGTACCTCTGGGCCATAATCGGGCTGACGGTGATCACCGCCGCCTACGTCGTCTTCGGAGGATTGGTGGCCGTCATGTACACCGACGCACTGCAAGCCTCGCTTATGATCTTCGGCATGAGCGCCATCATGATCCTCACCTTGTCGGCTGTTGGCGGATTCGACGGTTTTCAAAGCCTAACCGACATGTCCCATCTGGTACCGGCTGGACTGGCCAGCACCGGCATGACCGGCTGGACCTCGTTCCCCGAGCTGGGCTCGGCCACCTGGTACACCCTGGTGACGACGATAATCATGGGAGTGGGCATAGGAGTGCTGGCCCAACCTCAGTTGGCGGTACGTTTCATGACCGCCAAGGACGGAAAGGCCCTGAACCGGGCCATACCCGTGGGAGCGATATTCATCCTCATCACCACCGGCGTGGCCTACACCATGGGGGCGCTGACCAACGTCTATTTCTACGAGAAGTTCGGAAAGATCTCCACGGAGATGACCGGGAACATTGACAATATCGTCCCGCTGTTCATCGATACCGCCATGCCGGAATGGCTGGTGGTGATGTTCGTTCTCGTTCTTCTGGCGGCGGCCATGTCCACCATGAGCTCGCTGTTCCACGTTATGGGCACGGCGGCCGGGCACGATATATGGGTGCACATCCGCAGGGCCAAGTTCTTCCCGTTGAAACTGCGCGGTAGCGACGAGGACGCCTCGAAGCTCAGGGTGAACAAGATCGGTACGTTCTTGATGATCGCCGTCAGCTTGGGTCTGGCATTCATCATGCCCGGGGACATCATCGCCCGGGCGACGGCGATGTTCATGGGCCTGTGCGCCGCGGCGTTCCTCCCCGCGTACACCGTAGCCGTGTTCTCCAAGAGCCCCTCGCGGCTGGGAGCCATAGCGAGCCTGCTGACCGGAAGTGTCGCCTGGGCGGTATGGACAGTGTTCGTGCACCAGGCCGAGTCCAGCGTGCTCAGTGTCTCGGAGATGCTGACCGGGAACCCATCGGTGCTTGATTTCCCCTGGACCGTGGTGGACTCCCTGTTCATCGCCCTGCCGCTGTCGATCGCCGCCATGATCATCGGCACCCTGATCGAAAGGAGGCGCTCCCCGGCCACGGCCGAGGCGTAAACCTTTTCTTTCATTTTTTCTAGAACAAGCGTGCTACCGTGTGGCGTGCTAGCGTGTAACATATATATTAATCAAAAAGGATATGGCCTCCCAACGGGCCTGCTACCAACGCGGTCCGATCCTGAAGGAAGACCGGTAAGGGGGAAGGGGCTTGTTCGGCATAGACGATCCGCAGATCATAGTGGGCTACGCCCTGGCTATAGGGATGGGGATCATCTGCTTGGCGTATGGCATTCTTCATTGGAACGACGGAGGGGAAAACGTTGGTTGACGTCCTCACCCTGGCCGCCTTCACTGCTCTTTATGTGGCGATCCTTCTCGCCATGTCCGTGGTCGCGTACAGGCGCACAAAGAAAGGGGAGGACTATCTTCTTGCCGGACGTAAGGTCCATCCGGCCATCATCGGGCTTTCCTACGGTTCCACGTTCATAAGCACCTCGGCCATAGTCGGATTCGGAGGGGTCGCTGCGCAACTGGGTATGGGTATTATTTGGCTCACGGTCCTATGCATCGGCGTCGGGGTGCTCATCGCCTTCATCGTTTACGGGAAGAGGACCCGCCGCATAGGCCAAAGCCTGGGGGCGGTAACGCTGCCGGACCTCCTCGCCAAACGTTACAGATCGGATTTCCTTCAGTACGGCACGAGCGTCATAATCCTGGCCTCCATGCCCCTGTATTCCTCGGCCGTCCTGATCGGCGGTTCTCGTTTCATCGAGACCACATTGGGAATTGACTACACGACGGCGCTCCTGGGGTTCGCCCTGATAACCGCTCTGTACGTCGTCTTCGGAGGGATCCTGGCCGTTATGTACACCGACGCCTTCCAGGGCGGCATCTTGGTGTTCGGGATGGTGGCCATTCTTATCATCACCTATATGACCCTGGGAGGAGTTACAGGCGCTCATCAGGAGCTCACGGACATGGCCTCCCTGGTCCCGGCCGGACTGGTCGGGCAGGGCATGACCGGATGGACGGCGATGCCCGAGTTCGGCTCCCCCATCTGGTTCACCCTGATAACCACCATCGTCATGGGCGTGGGGATAGGCGTCCTGGCGCAGCCGCAGCTGGTCGTCCGCTACATGACCGCCAAGGACGACCGGTCGCTCAACCGGGCCATCCCGGTGGGCGGGCTGTTCATCCTCCTGTGCACGGGCGTGGCCTTCACCGTCGGCGCTCTGACGAACGTTTATTTTAACCGGAACAACGGGGTCATATCCACGACCATGGTCAGCGGCAACATCGACCAGATAATACCGCTCTACATCAACTCGGCCATGCCGGACGTGATCGTCGTGCTGTTCATGCTAACCTTGCTGGCGGCGGCCATGTCCACCCTGAGCGCCTTGTTCCATTCCATGGGATCGGCGGCCGGGCACGACCTCTGGACGCATGTCAAGAGCTGCCGGCTCATGCCCTTGAACCTGCGCAGGGAAAGGGACGGAGATTGCTCGCTGAGAGCGAACCGGACCGGCACGGCGCTGATGATAGTCGCGAGTATCGCCCTGGCGTTCGTGATGCCGGGCAGCATAATCGCTCGTGCGACGGCAATGTTCATGGGGCTGAGCGCGGCGGCGTTCCTTCCGCTGTTCACATTAGCGATATTCTCGGAGAAGCCTTCGGTTCTCGCGGCCAAGATGAGCTTGGCGGTCGGCGCCGGAACCTGGTTCCTGTGGACCGCCTTCGTGCACATCAAGGAATCCTCGGTGCTCGGAATGTCCAAGGCCCTGTTCGGAACGGACGCGGTTCTAGGTAGTCCGTGGACAGTGGTCGATCCACTGGTGATCGCCCTTCCGACCTCGGTGATCGCTTTGATCGTTGGAGTGCTAATAGACGATCGCTAAGTACGCTCAGACGCCCTCGCACTCGTCCCCGCCGTAGGCCAGGTCCTCTTCCTTGCCGTCCATTGGCGGAGCTGCGGGACAGTAACGCTTGTTCCACTTCTTACAGATCCAGGACTGCAGGGTGTCCACGTCCTCCTTGCCCATGTGCTTGAAGCGGCCCTGCAATTTCAGATACTCCGTCACCGGCCGCATCTCCTTCGGGCGGTAGGTTATGTTGACCTCGCCGTCCACCACCTCGTACAGGGACCACATGCCGGTCTCCACGGCCATGTTGGCCAGGTCGTACGTCGCCGAGGGGTCGCTCTTCCAGCCGGAGGCGCAGGGCGTCATGACGTGCAGGAATCGGAATCCCTTGAGGTTCTTGGCCTTCTCCACCTTCTGCACGAAGTCGTTCATGTGCGCTATGGACAGCGTGGCAGCGTAGGCGATGTCCTGGCCCGATACGACGGACATCAGGTCCTTCTTGAAGCCCTGCTTGCCCTTGATCTTCTTTCCTACGGGCGTCGTAGTGGTCCAGGCCCCGAAGGGCGTGGAGCCGGAGCGTTGCGTCCCGGTGTTCATGTAGGCCTCGTTGTCCACGCAGACGTAGATGACGTCCTCGTTGCGTTCCGCCGCTCCCGCGAGAGCCTGCAGACCGATATCGAAGGTGCCGCCGTCGCCGGCGATGCCTATCACCGTCACATCCTTCCCCTGCCGGCGGTATCCTGCTTTTATGCCGGATATGACCGCCCCGGTGTTCTCGAAGGCGCTGTAGAAGAACGGCACGTCGAACGCCGAGTGAGGATACATCCCCCCTCCGAACACCAGCAGGCAGCTGGCCGGAACGTAGACGGTGGTGTTCTCCCCCAGTATCCTCATGATATTCCTGACCGCGATGGCCACGCCGCAGCCGGCGCAAGCGCCCTGTCCGCACAGCAGATGGTCCTCGCTCGGCATGTTCCGGATGTTCATCTTGCGGTCCATCACATCTCCCCCCTCAGGCCGTGCCAGGTGCAGTCCCTGACCTTCTTTCCTGAGGCGCTGTCCTCCAGCACCTTGAACATCTCCTTGAACGTGGCGACCTTAAGGTCCCGGCCGCCGATGCCGGCGATGTGGTCCGTGACCGGAGTGCCGCTGCCGTACAGTGAGTTACGAACTTCAGTGAACACCGGCCCGAAACCGTTCACGGAGATGGAACGGTCGAAGACGCCCAGTGCTTTCACTTTCTTGATGGCGTCCTTTAGCTCCTGGTGTGGGAACGGACGTACGAAGCGCAGCTTGATCAGGCCGACCTTCTTACCTTCCGCCCGCAGCTCGTCCACCGCCACCCTGGCGGTCGACGTGGCCGTTCCTAGCGTAATGAGAGCCGTCTCCGCGTCCTCCATACAGTAGGTGTCGATGAGGCCGCCGTATCTTCTTCCGAAGGCCTTGGCGAAGAGCTCATCCACCTCGGCGATGACCTCCCGGGCGCCATCCATCTGCCGGTCCAGCTGGTATCGCATCTCCATGGAGTGTGCCGGAGAGACGGCGATGTTGATGCTCATGGGGTTCTTTGGATCGAGGCGGTTCAGGGGCTTGAACTTCGGCAGGAAGGAATCCACCTCGTCCTGGTCCGGCACTTCCACCCTTTCCACGGTGTGCGAAAGTATGAAACCGTCCAGGCAGAGCATGAACGGCAGCACCACTCGCGGGTCCTCGGCTATGCGGTACGCCTGGATGACCATGTCCAGGACCTCCTGGCTGTCCTCGGCGTACGCCTGCATCCATCCCGAATCGCGCTCGGCCATGGAGTCGTTGTACTCCACCCAGATGCCGCTTCCCGCACCCAGCGAACGGTTCACGTTCACCAGCAGTATCGGAAGGCGGACCTGCGGCGGCACGTAGAGCATCTCGTGCATGAGCGCCAGGCCGTGCGAGGCGGTGGCGGTGAACGTCCGAACGCCGGTGGCCGCCGCTCCTATGGCCATGCTCATGGCCGAGTGCTCGCTGTCGGCCGGAATGAAATCCGCGTCCAGATCCCCGTCGTTTATGAAATCGGCGATCTGCTCGATGATTATCGTCTGGGGAGTGATCGGATAATTAGGTATGACCTCTGGCCTGCACAGCTTCACGCCGTACGCCGCTGCGGCGTTTCCCGTTAACGCTCTTACCGATCTCACGCTTTCGCCCCCTTTCTCTTCATTTGTATAGCGTCCTTGGGGCACACCTTGGCGCACAGCCCGCAGCCCTTGCAGTAGCGGATGTCGAACTGCAGCACCCCGTCCTCGGAACGGCGGATGCACCCTTCGGGACAGATGAACCAGCATCTCTGGCACTTGATGCACTTGGAATCGTCATAGACCGGGCTGGAAACGCCCCAGCTGCCGGTAAGGTTCTGCGTCATGCTTCCGGGACCGACGGCCATGCCGGCCTTGGTGGTCTTCGGCAACGCCACGCCGGGAGGCGTTTCCTGCCAGGTCGGAAGCCAGGCGTTCTTCTTCTGGACCTTGCGTTCGCCTCTGCACGTTCCCTCGCGGGAGCGGTCGTAGGCCGCCTTGGCCGCTTCGGCGTTCAAACGCCCGGCCTTTTCTCCCAGCTTCTCCCCGAAGCGGTTCATTATGGCCTGCTGTATCGATTCCAGCTTCACGAAATCGTCGGCGCGGGCCATGGCGCCCAATATCGAGGTGTTCACTATCGGCGCCCTCAGCATCTCCAGGGCGATGCTGGTGGCGTCCACGCTGACGCAGCGCGTTACCACGCCGAGATCGATATCGGACGGGGCGAGGGAACTGTTGACGACCGCGCATCCGCCTTTCTTCAGGCCGGAGGCCACCGGCTCGATATCCAGCAGGGATTCGTCCATGACCACCAGCATGTCCGGCTCGGACACCTGGGTACGGTCGCATATGCGCTTATCGTCAATTCTAGCGAAGGCCATCACGGGAGCGCCGCGGCGCTCCGCGCCGAAGAACGGGAACGCTTGGGCCTGCTTCCCCTCCAGGATCGCCGCCTCGGCTATCGTCTGGGCGGCCATTACCGCCCCCTGACCTCCTCGTCCGTGGAACCTGATCTCGTACATGTTCATCCCTGGGAAACTGGGTTTGCCAGCTAATGTGATAAGAAGGTTGTGGAAGGTGTTTCGCCTGTCAGTTCACAAGCGTCAGCCAGTGGCTGTACTTAGGGTCGTTGCCGCGGGCGGCCTCGAAGAACGCCTCCTGGAGGTCCTTGGTTATCGGCCCGCGCTTCCCCTCGCCGATGACCCTCTGGTCCAGCGACCGTATCGGAGTTACCTCCGCCGCTGTTCCGGTCATGAAGAACTCGTCGCACATGTAGATCTCGGAGCGGGTGATCTCCTTCTCGATGATCTGGTAGCCCTTGTCCCGGGCGATGGTGGCCACGGAATCCTTGGTGATGCCTTCCAGAACACCGGACGCCAGAGGCGGTGTGTAGATCTTGCCGTTCTTGATCATGAATATGTTCTCGCCCGGCCCCTCGGCCACGGTGCCGTTGGTGTTCAGCATCAGCGCTTCGTCGGCACCCAGCTGGTTCGATTCGATCTTGGCCAGGATGGAGTTGACATAGTTGCCGCATATCTTGGCCTGCAATGAGGTAGATGTGTTGGCCGGCTTGGTCCAGGAGGAGGTGATGAGCTTGGCCCCCTTCTCCATGTTCTCCTTTCCGAGATACGCCCCCATATGGGCGCAGGCTATGGCCGTGTTCACCTTGAACTTGAACGGATTGAGGACGATGCGGTTCTCGTCGTTCTCCCCGTACCACATCAATGGGCGGATGTAGTCAGCGTTGTCCGCCGCGTTGCGGACCGCGAGCCGGGTAGCCTCCACCAGCTCGTCCACCGTGTAGGGGTGGGCCATGCACATGACCTTCGCGGAATTCATGAAGCGCGCCATGTGCTCCCTGAGCCGGAACACGGCCTTGCCCTTCGGCGTCTCGTAAATGCGGATGCCTTCGAAAACCCCACTGCCGTAGTGCAGGGCGTGGGTCATGAAGGGCAGAAGCACCTTCTCCTGTTCGATCAACTTGCCGTTCATCCACATCATGATCTTCTTCTCGGACATGCCAAATCTCCCGTGATCGCTAACGCCCCGGCTGAGGCCGGGAGGCGTGCGCCTTGGTAAGTATTGACACGGATAAAACCTTTGTGAATTAATCAGCGAAGGAAGAAAACTAGGCCAGCTTGTCGCAGCGGGCGGCGGCCGTCTCCCTTAACTTGGCCCTCTCCAGCATGGCGTCGATATCCTCGCCGCACAGCTTGGCGATCTCCCCGCCTATGGCCAGCATGCGGGTGGCGGTCAGTTCGAAACCCTTGCTGCGCATCCGTTCGGCGGCCTGCGCCACGGTCTTGATGGAACGGTCGCTGACCAGATTGTCGGCGAAGTTGACCACCTTGTCCTCCAAGGTCACCGGCATGTAGTCGCCATCCGGCAGGCCTAGCGCCCGAGCCTCTTCGGAGGTGAAACCGGAAGCGATGTGCCGGCCGATGCAGTTGACCAGCTTTTCTGGAAGATCGTGCTCCCTGGCAATTCGCACGCTCTCGGCGACGTGGCTAACGCCGTGCGTGCTCGAGCGGCCGATGTCGTGAAGGAGCGACGCAGCGTTCACCAGACCCAGATCGGCGCCGCAGCGTTTGGCGATCTCCATGGCCACCAGGTTCACCACGCAAACGTGCCGGATGACCGCCGTGGAAAGCCTTTCCTCCCGCATGATGCGGTAGCAGTCGTCAGTGCTTGGATAGCTCGACAACGTTCTTCCCCCTCTCGCAGGGGAGCACCTTGATCTGCGCCCCCTGGTAGTCCCTTTGCAGCATGCGGCCCTGGAAAACCCGGTCCAGGAGTATCGCCAAAGCAGCCACTTCGGAATGGGGTTGGTTACCGACCGAGACGTTCAGGTCCGCCCTCTGGTAGACCTCTGGGGGCACCTTCTCCGCTCCGACGACCACAAGAACGTTACCGTCGGGAACGTTGGGCGCCGCCTCGTCCACCGGAAGACCGTACATGGTCAGATGAACTACGGTTCCCTGGAAGTCCTGCAGGAACCTTCTCCAGTTGACCCCGGTGGTGATCTCGAAATCCCCGCCGAAGCGCTTGACCACGTCGTTGATGCTCTCCTCCAGAACGGCGTCCTTGGTGGAAACGATTATGCGCCTCGCTCCGAAGGCCCGGGCGGTGAGCGCCACGTGGGTCGTTATCCTCTTATCCCTCTCCGGTCGGTGTCCGAGCCGGAGGACGGTAATCTCTGGCACCTTACTACTTCACCCTTTCCAGACGATGGCCGCGGTAGTCCATCTTCACCGAGCGCTTCACCAGGCTCTTGAGCATGGTGGCCGTCATCCCCAGGTTCTCGGCGACGTCGCCGGCGAAGCGGCCTTCCTTGCCGACCTGCTCCAGGATGTTGTCCTCGATCTCCTTGAACTCGTCCTCGGGCATCATGGCCGCGTAGAGGACATCAGAAATCTCATAAACAGGCCATTGGGCGTTGATGTGGAAGGAGTTGTAGTAAGTGTGATACGCCTTGTCCGGGCGGTTGCCCCCGGACGGCTGCCATCTGGTCTCCACCAGCTTCATCTTCTCGAAGAACGCCAAGGCTTCCTTACCCTCGGCCCCGTACTTCTCCTCGATCTCCTTGACGGTGCGCCATTCCAAGGTCACCTCCTTCAGGACATCCCTCTTCACCGGGGTATCTACAGCCCTCAGCATAGATACCAACTCGGAGGGTTCGTTGATGACCTTAATTTTATTCATACCTCCACTAATCACTCTTAGAAAATAAAAAGCCTACGGATTCACCCGATAATTCGCTTGATTCGAAGGACCGCCTTATTTTGGAATGCGCCAGATGTAAAGATCATGATATGAAGTAAGCTTTTCTACCCGCGTCAAGACAAGGACGAAGATGAAGGGAATAACATTATATCTCTGCTCTCGATTTCTTCCCCTCAATGAGCAAGATCATCTACCAGTGCTTGGTGTGCAACAAGGTGCACCAGACCCTTGAAGAGGCGGAGAACTGCCACAAGGGACCTACCCAGACCGTCGAGCAGGGGCTCACCGGTTTCAGCAAGCGCAAGGGCCTCATCGGTAACTGACCCCCTTCTTTTTTTTAGAAAGGAAGCTGGCCCAGCACCAGTGCCACCAGGAACACCGGCACCAGTATCAGTATCATGTCATCGTCCATGTAAGGGAATCGCCGGGACTCCAGGAACAGGGCGACCGGTGCGACGAGCACCGCGGACAGCAGGACCGGAAAGGTCATTCCGTAGAAGTAGCCAAGGCCGATCAGCAGGATGAAGAAATAGATCACCATGGGCAGCATGGGGTTCAGGTCGCTCTTGCGCTGCCTCAGCTCCCCGACCAGGGGGTCCACCCAGCCCATTCCCAGCAGGGCGGGCAGCGTTATCTCCACTGGGAAGTAGAGGAGAGCGATGGTCACCGATACTGCGAAGAAGGCGGTGGCCGAGGGGCGCTCGTCCTCGTAGGCGCGGAACACCGGCACCTTGACCCGGGCGATGAGGCGCACGGTGTCCATGGCCAGGACGATCAGCATGATCAGTATGAGGACCTGATCCTTAGGCGCTCCTGGAACGACCTCGTCCGGGACGATATAGTATATGCACAGGAGCGGCGCTAGAATGTGAATGAAGCGCCTAACCCGGTGCCAGTCCATGTCCTTGGTAATGGGTTACCGTACATAATGAGATTGGTCAAAAGAGCACCGCCTCAGAGAAAACTGGCGCCGCCCCATTTTCTCTCGATCCCGCGGTAGAAATAAAGGCTGAGAACAAGAAGAACGCCGCACACGCCCAGTATGCCGGTCAGGGCCCACCAGGCCCCGCTCTGCAGACTGAACGAGAGGATGGTGAGCAGCAGGTCCGGAAGCAGGGAGATGGCGGTGAACTTGGTGAGCACCGTGGGGTTGAAGAAGAAGGAGTTGGTGTTTAGCCCGGTAAGGTAGGCCGTGGCCAGGATCATGTAGGCCGTGGTGCAGTAAAGTACGATAAGGGCAAGCCAGAGCAATTGCCATTCGTCGTTGAGCACCGATATCCCGAACACGAACAGCGTGGAGACCCCGGTGGTCAGCAGGAAGAAGGCCGTCAGCTTGACCTTGATCACCTGAGGCACCCGCACCGGCAGCGTCTCGTAATAGTCGTTCAGGTCGGTGTTGGTCATCCAGCTGTAGAGAAGGACGCCGAAGAAACCGACCATCGCCCCGTAGAACACGGCGTTGAAGCCCACCGGGATGTTCAGGCCGTGATTGACGTAATAAGTGGTGAAGCTCAGGAAGACCAGCGGCACGATGTAGGCGAATATCATTCGCACCGTGAGGCCGGAGCGCCGGATGTCGACGAACTCCTTCGCCAGAAGCGTCCTCGAGGGGAACCTGGAGAAGACCCTCAGGTGCTGCAGGAACATCTCCCGGTGCGTCCCGGCCAGGACGCTCCTTCCGGGCCGGACCAGCATCAGTGACAGCGCCAGGAACACGACGCTCAGCCCCGCGCAGATCGCCAGATAGAACATGGCAAGAGGCCAGTCCGCCGGGAACGGCAGCGCTTTCAGCTGATATCCCACGCTAGGAATGATCAGGTCCAGCCCGTAAAGGTCCGTGAGGCCGTAACCGGCCACCAAAGCTATCAGAGCCACAACGGCCGCAAGGAACACGCGCCGATCAATGGCGAAGAGCACCGAGATCAGGAAACTGGTCGACATCCCGTAGAGGAAGGTGACCAGGAGCCCGACGAATATCACCAGGACGGATAAGAGCGAATGGGACGAGAGAGCCGCGCCAAGCGCCACGCCGCCGAAGGCCGGCAGCAGCATGAGCCCGGAATAGAAGATCACATCCCGAAGATACATGCCCAGGAACACCTTTCGGAACGAGACGGGGAGCAGGAAAGGCATGCTGATCAGGAAGTTGTCCTTGCCGTACCTTCGCTCCAGATACGTTTGCCCTAGCACTCCGAACGCGCCCACGCTAAGCCCGTAGATGTAGATGCCGCCGTAGGCCATGAGCATCAGGTCCCAAAGCCGCAGGTCGCCGGTCAGGATGTCCAGCCCGTAGGTGAAGAGCGCCGTGAAGAAGAAGATGTAAAGCGGCAGCGACAGGAACAGCCGACGCGAGGAGTACTTCACGTGCATGCGGTACTCCTCGGTGAGCATAAGCCTAAGGAGCGAGGCCGTTCCCCCCGCCCACCAACCTCAGGAAAAGCGTTTCCAGGTCCTCCCCGCCCACCAGGGCGTTGGACACCTTGTCCTTCAGGACCACCTTGCCGTGGTCCAGGATGATCATCTCCTGGACGATGCGCTGGGCCACGTCCAGGATGTGCGAACACATGAACACCGTCCGGCCGTCATCCCTCAATTCCAATAGGTAATCGCGCAGCTTGCGCTGATAGATGGGGTCCAGGTTGATGAACGGCTCGTCCAGGAACAGCAGTTTCGGCTCGTGGATGAAGGCCGCGGCCAGCATCACCTTCTGCCTCATGCCCTTGGACAGGTCCCGGCATAACGTGCCCTCGGAACCTTTGAGGTCGAAGAATGTGAGCCATCTCTCGATCCTTCCGTCCAGCGACTGGACCTCGTGCAGCGTTCCGGCGAACCTCAGGAATTCCGAGGCGGTGAGGTACGACGGAGGGCTTTCCACCTCCGGGACGATGCCTATGCGCCTCTTGACCTCCATGGCGTTCCTGGTCGGATCGAGCCCGAGCACCTCGGCCGTGCCGCTCGTCGCCGGAATCTGCCCGGTCAGTATCTTCAGAAGGGTGGACTTCCCCGCGCCATTCGGACCGAAGCAGCCGAAGAAAGCCCCTTCGTCCACGGTGAACGACACCAGGTCCAGGGCCACGAACTCGCCGTACCTCTTGGTAAGCCCTTCCACCATGATCGCCGGCATGCGGGAAACCATGCAGAGCGGCGTATTTAAGGGGTGTGCGCTGGGAGCTTGGAAAGGAAAGTTTATGCGAAACGGATTTAACTATACCAAATGTTATCACGTGTCTAGCGCTTAGGAAGTTGCCGTCATGAAGGGTCACAGCGTTCTCACCAGCAAGATAGAGGCCGAGGTCGAGCTACTGGAAAGGCACGTGGTCATGTTGAACGCCATTAAAAAGCACGAACCCATCGGCATCATCCGGCTCTCGGAGCTGCTGGACATCCCGCAGCATAAGGTCCGTTATTCCTTGCGCATTTTGGAGCAGGAAGGCCTAATCAACCCCTCCCCGGAAGGGGCGATCACCACCGAGAAGCTCGACGAGTTCTACGAGAGGGTCGTGGACATCCTGGACCGCATGGAGGTCACCGTTGGCAAGCTCAAGGGGGAGCTGGAACAGGAGTCCAAGAAGAACATAAAAGATTAATATGCGACCTCTGTTCTAGAGGCTCATCAGGCCGTCGTAGCTCAGTCGGTAGAGCGTATGACTGTTAATCATAAGGTCAGCGGTTCGATCCCGCTCGACGGCGCCTTCCTTCACCCGTTCTTTAGTCCCTCACTTTCTGTACGCCACGTACACGTCCGCCTCGATGATGCTCCCGTCGACCACGAAATGATGAATGAAGTAGAGGTTGCCCTCCCGGTCCAGGGTGGGCTCGGCGGCGAACGAGGAGAGGACCAGTTCCGGTGCTCCCCAGGTCCCGTCATCCATAATGGAGCGCCACACCGATGGCGATCCCATGTACGTCCTGGTGAACCATATCTCTTGACCGTCCTCGCTAAGGAAAGGCCAGCCCTCGCTATCCGCAGTGTTCAGGGGGGCCAGGTTCACCGGCGCCTGCCATACCCCATCCTGCAGCTGCGAGACCCAGAGGTCGTATTGGCCCATGGCGCCCGGGCGGTCAGAGTGGAAATAGAGCTCGGCCCCATCGGCGCTGAGATGCATCTCCCCCACCTGGTACTCATCGTTCAGAAGGTCGCCGGCGTACGTCCAATCCCTCCAGACCTGGTCGTGATAGGAGGCGGTGAACAGGTTCACTCCAGTGTAGCCTTCCCTGGCCGAGGCGAACCACATGGCGTCGTCAAGTACGAAGGGGGCGCCGTCCAACGCCAATCTACCCGGGTTCTGCAGCCATACCCGGGTCGGCTCCTCCCAGCCGGTGCCGTTCCAATCGGAGCGCCATATTCCGGTCACCTCGTCGAACAGCTGCTCATTCGCCGGGACGCTGGCGTTCGGGGTGAAGAAGAAGTAGATGGTTTCGCCGTCCGGGGTGATGAAAGCGGAGTCCTCGGCCCCGGCGGTGTTAATGGGGCCTTCCAGCGGCACAGGGTCGTGCCAGAGGTCCAGGTGCAGCACCGGCGGGTAGAGGTCCGTCTCCGGAGTCATCTTAACCGCGCCCTCCGGGATGGCCTCGGCCCGGGTGGTGTCGGGGTATGGGTCGCTCTCCGGGACGAAACCGGTGCTGAGTATCAAACCGATGAACGTGATGGATATAGCCACTGCACCGACGGCCGCCAGGAGGAGGATGGTCCGTTTCCTCATGATGCGGTAATTCTCGGCCGTGCCTATAAGCCCATTTCCCCAGACATTAGGCCCTGATCATTATCAGCATCATCTTGAATGCTTTGACGCCTTGCAGGGCGTGCGGCTGGTTGGCGGGCANNGATCATTATCAGCAACATCTTGAAGGCCTTCACCCCGTCCAACGCATGCGGCTGGTTGGCCGGCATGATGAGCATCTCCCCGGCCTTGACCCTCTGCGTCTTTCCGGATATGGTGATGTCCGCCTCTCCGTCCAGTATCTCGACCATGGCGTCATAGGGCGCCGTATGCTCACTGAGCCCCTGGCCCTGGTCGAAGGAGAAGACGGTGACCGTTCCCACGCTCTTGCTTATGAGCGTTCGGCTGACGACCGCACCGTCCTGGTACGATACGAGGTCCTTGGAGGCCATGACCTTGCCGCGGAGGTCTTCCTTCTTGACCCCGTCGGGATTCATCATCTCCATGGCCATATCATCCCTCACAGCACCTTGGTCGACTCGACCGGCTTGGGCATCTTCATGACCAGGAAGCGGAACTCCGGGGACGTCTCGTTGAACAGCCGGTGCGGGATGCGCGCCGGGGACTCGATGACCATGTCCCTGCTGACCTCCTTGATCTCGTCGCCTATCTCGACCTTTCCAGTTCCTTCGAGCACGTAGAACATGACGTCTACCGGGGTGACGTGCTTCTTCAGGGTCTCGCCCTTCTTGAGCGATATGATCACGGCCTGGCCGTGATCGTGATCGTATATCATGCGCACGCTCACCTTGTGGGGCGTGTCCTTCTCCGGGAAGTCCGTGTACTTGGCTGCTTTCATTTCTTCACCTCTGCCTTTGAATATCCCAATGCGTCCTTATGACATGTCGCTAGGCACCTGCCGCACAGGTAACACTCCGATCCCGCCCTTTCTTCCAGGACCTGAGGAGGGCAGACCTTTTCGCACCTTCCGCATTCGACGCAGTTGGAGTTCCTTCTGACGCCGTAAACGCTCTTCCACGACAGCAGGGATGACAGCGCCCCGAAGGGGCAGACGAGCCTGCAGAAGGGACGGTACACCACTGTGGATGCGACGATGATCGCCAGGAAGATCACCAGCCCAGGACCGACCAGCAGCTGGAAGAGGTCCGGTAGGCCCAGCACCTTGGTCAGGTTGAAAGAGAATAACACGGCCAATACCACCATCGCAATGAACACGCCCAGGCGGAACTTGACGGTGATGGAACTGGACACTTTCACCTTTTTTATCGGAGCCAGATAGGCCAGTTCCTGCAGGGCGCCTGGTGGACAAACGTAACCGCAGAACACCCGGCCGACGACGAGGGACGACAGGATCACGATGGAGGTCACCAGGACCACCATGGGCAGGTTGGCCTGCGGAAGCTTTCCCAGCATTAGCAGTTGTAGCTGCCAGGGGAACATCGGCGCGAAGTAGGCGAACCCCAGCAGCGTCGACAGTAATAGGATGACCCATCCCAGTTCCTTCCTCAGCTTGCCCTTGTACAGCAAATATGTTATCGTCGGGACCATGATCGCGGTGTAGACGATCCCCAGGACCATCGCGAACTCCAGTTTCATTCTTCAACCTCCAGACATTTCTTGAGCATCCTGAGCAGTGGCGGGGCCTTCTCCCTCAGGTCGTAAGAGAAATTGGCATGCCGCCATTCCAGCACCGCCAAGCGCAGCCCGCCCATGAAGAGCAAGGAGAACGCCTCCGCGTCCACGTTGGCCGAGAAAGCGCCGGACACCTTCCCTTCCCTTATGAGCTGGGCGATCAGCGAGGAACGTGAGGAGCGCCTGAGATCGAAGCGGTCCTTGACGATCGGGAACTCCCTGAATATGTCCTCCTGGAAGAGTATGGATGTGTGCATAGGATTCCCTTGAAAGTTCTCCAGCTGCCAGGTGAGCATGTTCTGCATGGCCTCCCACGGACCCTCGCCGCGCGGAAAGAACTGGTTCTCCTCGAACACCATGCTCGCTAGCGAATCGACGATGTCCTCCTTGCTCTTGAAGTGGCGGAACAACGCGGCCTCGCTCACCCCCACCTGATCGGCGATCTCCCGTAGCGTTAGAGAGTGAATGCCCTTGTTGTGGACTATGCCCAGCGCTGTCTCCAGTATCTGTGATCTGCGGGCATCCCCTTTCATGCGAGCCATGTTCACACCTTATTAGTTATCACTAACTAACATGAACGTTCAATGTATAAATCAATATCGAAAATAAGGAAAAAGGATCAATCTACCAGGACCAGACCGGTCCACAGGTAGGTGTCCTTGGGCGGCAGGTCGATGGGCATGCCGGCGTTCTCGGCGGTCTTGATGACGTCAATGCCGAGCGACTCCATGGACGGCCGGGCCTGGAACGGGAAGCGGCAGTCCTCGCCGTCGACGGCGCTGCATTCCTCGCACAACGGACAAGGTCCTCCGCCCAGACCGGCGGCGAATCGGTAGCCGAAGAGGAAGGCGTCCCTCTCCAGCTTGGCCACAATCTCGTTGAGCTTCTTCACCTGGTCTTGAGCCGCCTTTTCCTTATCCGGCCCCAGCTCCTGCGCAGGCAGCGCTATCTGCACCAGAATGCCATATCTGTACCGGGCCAGCACCTTGGAGAACTCCTCGGCGCTCATGACCAGGGGCGGGCAGATGTGGCTGCGCCCGTAGTACTTGCACAGCGGCACCTGGCACTTGAAGTTGACCCTCGGGTCCACTATAATGTTCTGCACCGGCACCGGTGCCACCTTGCCCGCTCCGTAAACGGTAGCGTTGGCGCAAAGCGCCTGAAGATGCTCGCCTAACTCCATGCTCTTCCTCAATTCTATAACACAGAATTAACCTAAAAACGGTTGCCCGTGCTCACGATTTAATATTCGGATTCTGTAGTATTCTAGGGGAAGGAAATGCTAGGGTCGAGCTGGAAGAAAGAGGCTGAGAAGGATAAGCTGAAAGATGCGGAGAGGGCGTCACAGCTGGTGAGCTGGTTCTTCACCGGCCTGGCCGCCTGGTTCCTGCTGACGCACTGGACGGACGATACGGGATTCTTTACCTCCGAGTTCGGCCGGCTGGACGCTGTTCTGCTCTTCGGCCCCCTGTTCTTTGGGGTGTTGCCCCCGTTGGTAAGAACGCTTCGGGGCCGCAAGAACATCGCCAGACCTTGGGACATCTTCGGCTCGATTCTGTTCGTCCTGTCGTCCGCCTACTTCCTGTGCGCCTTCCCGTTCGACATGGCGTTCTTCGCCCTGCCGCTGCCGGAGAGCTTGCGCTTCCTGATAGACTGGGTGAGCGAGGACTTCGCCAAACTGATACTGGTCATCGGGGTGATCGGCGGCATCATCGGCATAGGCTGGACCACCCTGACCTACTTCAAGGTCAGGGAGATCCTGGAGCACCGGGCGAGGCAGTGATGCTTTCGCCACGCCTGGTGAGATAGAGCATCAGGACCAGGGCGATCATGCTCGTGACTATTCCATAGCCGAAGGTTCCCCAAGGCCCTACGGCGTCCCAGAGCAGGCCGGCGATCAACCCGCCGGGAAGCATGACCAGTCCGACCGCGGTGTGATAGACCCCTAGCGCGGTACCGCGCAGGTCCTTCGGCACCAGGTCAATTACGAACGCTTTGAACGCTCCTTCACTGGTGCCTTTATACACCCCGTAGAGAACGAATCCCAGGGCCAGCAGCAGCAGACCGGTGGCCGAGGCCATGACCAAAGAGGTCAGAGCGAAGAGCAGGAAGGATAATATCAGTAACGGCCTCCGCCCGATGCGGTCGGATAGCACTCCAGATGGAAGCGATACGATGACAAAGATGACGTTGAATAGTGCGTACAGCAGGATGGTGGTGATGGTGCTCATGCCCTGCGCCTGCGACTGCAGGACGAAGAAGGAGTAGCTGATCTCGCCGGCGAAGAATATGAGTACCACCAGGGTCAGGGCCCAGAACCTCCGGCCGAGGCGGCGCGCGTCCTTGAGCAAGCGGCCGCTGGCCTTGGGCGACTGCCTCGGCGGTTCCTTGACGAAAAGGAAGAGGACGATGACCGCCAACGCCGCGGGGATGGTGGCGATTAGGAAGATCAGGCGATAGGTGTCAGTGGTCACCGTCGCGGCCGCCAGAAGTACCGGCAGTACCAGCAATGGCCCGATCACCGCGCCGGTGGAGTCCATGGCCTTGTGCAGGCCGAAGGCTTTCCCGATGTGCTCCCTTTCGGTGGAATCGGCTATCAAAGCGTCCCGCGGGGCGCTTCTGAGACCCTTCCCGGTGCGTTCCGTTAAACGTACCGCAAAAACGTGCCAGTAGGACGTAGCGAAGAACAGCAGCGGCTTCGCCAAGGTGCTGAGCCCGTAGCCCGAGGTGAGAAAGGGCTTTCGTTTTCCGAACCGGTCGGAAAGGCGGCCGGATACGACCTTCAGGAGCGAGGCGGTGGTCTCCGCCGCCCCTTCGATCAGACCGATGACCGCGCCGGTCGCGCCGATACCCATCAGAAAGAGCGGCAGTATCGGATAGATCATCTCGCTGCTGACGTCGGTGAGCAACGAGACCAGGCCGAGCACCAGGACGTTCGTTGAGATGCCAGCCAATATCGTGTTCCGTTTCTTGCCGCTTGTCACCATGCTCCAGCCTGCCCCGATAACTGACTGGAACATATTAAGCGCTTGGACCGTTCAACTTCATGCCACCAAGAGGGCTGGTGATGTGGGAAACAACAATTTTATATTGCGCCCCGCTTTAACCTGAACCCATCAAGGGTCCGTAGCTTAGTCCGGTGGAGCGACCGGCTCATAACCGGTTGGTCGTCGGTTCAAATCCGACCGGGCCCACATCTCA